>JACJXK010000021.1 GCA_020636675.1 Prevotellaceae bacterium | reverse complement strand
CATGGAGGAACAGAATGCCAATAAGGAGAAGATTGTCCAGACACTCGAAAATTATGGTATAAAAATTGATACGGTAAAAGCGACGGTTGGTCCTACGGTGACCCTTTACGAAATTGTTCCTGCTCCGGGTGTGCGTATCTCTAAAATCAAGAATCTGGAGAATGATATCGCATTGAGCCTTTCGGCTTTGGGTATCCGTATCATTGCGCCTATTCCTGGAAAGGGAACGATAGGTATAGAGGTGCCGAATAAAGATGCGCAGATTGTTCCAATGAGGAGCGTGCTTGCTTCTAAAAAGTTTCAGGAGAGCAAATACGACCTTCCTGTCGCTTTCGGAAAGACGATTACCAATGAGGTTTTTGTCACAGATTTGGCCAAGATGCCGCACTTGTTGGTTGCCGGAGCTACAGGACAAGGAAAGTCTGTCGGACTGAATGCCATCATCACCTCTCTGTTGTACAAAAAACATCCTTCGCAGCTGAAGTTTGTCATGGTCGATCCTAAGAAGGTGGAGTTTACCGTCTATTCTAACATAGAACGTCACTTCTTGGCCAAACTCCCGGACATGGACGAGGCCATCGTGACCGATGTCACCAAGGTGGTGGAGACCCTCAATTCGCTGACGAAGGAGATGGATAGCCGCTATGATTTATTGAAGAAGGCTAGGGTCCGTAACATAAAGGAATATAACGATAGATTCATCAACCGTAGGTTGAATCCGCAGCACGGACATCGTTATCTGCCATACATAGTGGTGATTATAGATGAGTTTGGCGATCTGATCATGACGGCAGGCAAGGAGGTGGAGCTCCCTATCGCGCGTATTGCCCAGTTGGCACGTGCGGTGGGCATACACATGGTCATTGCCACCCAACGTCCAACGACCAACATCATTACCGGTACGATTAAGGCCAACTTCCCTGCACGTTTGGCTTTCCGTGTGGCTTCCATGATAGACTCGCGTACCATTCTCGATGCTCCGGGTGCCAACCAGCTGATAGGACGTGGAGATATGCTTTTCCTTCAGGGAAGCGACCTGACGCGTGTACAATGTGCGTTCGTGGATACGCCGGAGGTGGAGCGCATAGCCGACTTTATCGGTGTGCAGCAGGGTTATCCTACCGCTTTCTTGTTGCCTGAGTATGATGGCGGCGAAGGTGGTGAAAGTTCGGTTGGTGGTGTGGATCTTTCCAACCGTGACCCGATGTTTGATCAAGCTGCCGAACTTATAGTTTCCGAACAGATAGGATCTACTTCTTTGATTCAGAGAAAGTTCTCCATCGGCTATAACCGTGCAGGACGTATCATGGACCAACTGGAGGCTGCCAATATTGTGGGTCCGGCCAAGGGTAGTAAGGCGCGCGAGGTGCTTGTTGTTGACCTTACCCAACTGGATATGATGTTGTCTTCAATGAAAAACAGATAACGGAGATCTGTAGATGATCTCCTTTAAATACAAAAAGTTATGAAAAGAAGTGCTTTTAAAATATTTGTTCTGATCGCGCTTTTCTGTTGCGGTCATTCTCTGTTGGGTCAAAACCGGAGCGATAAGGTGGTGGACCCCAAGGCGAAAGCCCTATTGGATAAGGCGACTGCCCATTTCGACAGCAAGAACGGTTTGTCTGCCGATTTTATGGTTCTCATCGAGAATACCCGTAATGACAAGAAGGAGAGCATTCCCGGAAAAATTCAGTTGAAGGGGGATAAGTTTAAACTTTCTGTGGCGGGTGTTGTTACTTATTTTGATGGGAAAACACAATCTGTATTTATGCAGGATGCTAATGAAGTGACCATCTCCAATCCGTCTGCCGCCGATTTGAAGGATATCAATCCTTTGTTGTTGATGAAGTCATATCAGCAGGGTTATAAGATGAAGTACATGGGTGCCCGTAAGGAAGGCGGCAAGACGTATGATGTGGTCGAACTCTATCCTGACAATCTGAAAGGAGAGTATTCCATCATCTCCATTACGATAGAAAAGGAGAGTATGGCTTTTCACTCTATCCGTATGCAGGGTAAAGGTGGCGTGAATACCATGCTGACGGTGACCAAGACGGATGCGACCGCCTTGCCCGATTCTCTGTTTGTCTTCAATCCATCTTCGGTGAAAGGTATTGAAGTGGTTGACTTGCGTTGATCTTTTGATTTATATACCCTTTTTGTGTGAATATTAATAATAACAGATAATCATGGAAAAGATAAAATGCTTGATCATTGGATCAGGACCTGCCGGATATACGGCAGCCATCTACGCGGCGAGAGCCAACCTCATGCCGGTATTGTATGAAGGTGTGCTTCCTGGCGGACAGTTGACCACCACCACAGACATCGAAAACTTTCCCGGCTATCCTACCGGAATATCAGGTACTCAGATGATGGAGGATTTGCGGAACCAGGCGTTACGTTTCGGAACGGACATCCGTTTTGGTGTAGTGACTAAAGTGGAGCTCAAGCAAAACCATAATCTCGTCATTGTTGACGGTGAGAAGGAGATAGAGGCAATGGTGGTTATCGTCTCTACTGGAGCTTCCGCCAAATATCTAGGCTTGCCGGACGAAGCGAAATATGCAGGTATGGGCGTTTCTGCCTGTGCTACTTGCGACGGTTTCTTTTACAGAAAAAAGACGGTGGCCGTTGTTGGTGGTGGCGATACTGCTTGTGAAGATGCGCTTTACTTGTCCGGTCTATGCAAAAAAGTCCATCTCCTGGTCCGGAAAGATTACTTGCGAGCATCGAAGGTCATGCAGGATCGTGTCATGAAACAGGAAAACATAGAGGTCATGTTCAAACATGAGGTGATTGGCCTTTATGGGGAGAATGGTGTGGAGGGTGCCATGTTGTTGAAAAATAGAGGGGGTGAAGAGGAGGAACTTTCTTTGCCTATCGATGGTTTGTTTCTTGCCATTGGACATAATCCTAACTCGAAACTATTCTCAGAATATCTCCATACGGACAAGGAGGGTTATATAAAGACGGAGGGTGCTACGCCGATAACGAACGTACCGGGCGTCTTTGCTGCCGGCGATGTGGCCGATCCTCGTTACCGACAGGCAATAACGGCTGCCGCTAGCGGCTGTAAGGCTGCCATGGAAGCAGAACGCTACCTTGTGGAGAACGACGCCAAATGATAATCGGATTCCGTTGAAAATAATAAGGAGGGCCCCGCTTTAAGAGAGTGGGGCCCTCCTTTTAGGATGGTTGTCGTTTTTCCCGTTTGTATGGTTTTCTTTCTGTTTGGTCGATGAAATATGGCAATATGTTTGGCTTTTTTGTGGTATGGATACGGATTGTTTAAGTTTGCGTGTGTGAAATTTTAAGGAAATAAAAGATAGTTATTATGAATAGAAAGAAGATGATGTTATGGCTGGTGATGTTATTGCTTGTCGCCGTTGCCGTCTATTTCTTGCTTTTTGGTCGACCAAAACCAACCTCGGTAGTGGATACGGAAGTCGTTTCTGTTGGAAACATCCGGAATTCGGTCACGGCAACAGGTACGGTCGAACCTATTTCGCAGGTGGAGGTCGGTACGCAGGTATCCGGTACAATCAGTAAGTTGTATGTGGATTATAACTCGCAGGTGAAGAAGGGACAGCTTCTTGCCGAATTGGATAAGAGCGTGCTCTCTTCCGAACTGAAGTCAAAACAGTCCGATTACAACACCAGCAAAACGGAGTTCGAATATCAGAAGAAGACGTATTTGAGAAATAAAGGTCTGCATGACAAACAGCTGATCAGCGATTCGGATTTCGAGACTTATGAATATCAATATGAAAAGTCGAAGAATTCGTTGGATAAGTCTTTGTCTGATTTGAATAAGGCACAGACCAATCTGAATTATGCGATGATTTATTCGCCGATAGACGGCGTTGTGATCTCCCGTTCGGTGGATGAGGGTCAGACGGTGGCTGCGAGCTTCAGTACTCCAACCTTGTTTACGATTGCCAACGACCTGACCAAGATGCAGGTGGTGGCCAATGTTGACGAGGCCGACATTGGTCAGGTGAAGGAGGGCCTGCGTGTCTCGTTTACGGTGGATGCCTATCCCGAAGATACCTTTACGGGTATGGTTACGCAGGTGCGTCTGGAGGCCACGACCAACTCTAATGTGGTGACTTACGAGGTAATCGTGAACGCTCCCAATCCGGATTTGAAGCTGAAGCCGGGTCTGACGGCCAACATCAACATCTATACGTTTGAGATGAACAACGTGCTTACGTTGCCCAACAAAGCTTTCCGTTTTGTGATGGACTCCACGTTGCTGCCTCCTAATATGGATATCCAAAGACTTCCAGAAGGAATCAAGGGAAAAACCCTTTGGGTGCTTGACCGTGACAAGGCCATACAAAAGCAAGTTACAATAGGTGTGACCAATGGAACCCGTACGGAGATAAAATCGGGATTGAACAAGGGCGACCGTGTCATCGTCTCGTCTATGGAACTGAACGAGATGGACGGTGATTTTCCAAAAGAGATGGGTGCGCAGGGCGAGAAGAGCCCGTTTATGCCACAGCGTCCGGGGGGAGGAAACAAGAGAAAATAAAACGAGGATGTATGGAGACAAAAAAAGCTATTATAGAACTTCGTGACATACGTCGAGATTTCAAGGTGGGAGAAGAGGAGGTACATGCGTTGCGTGGTGTCACCTTCTCCATCTTTGCCGGAGAGTTTGTCACCATTATGGGTACTAGTGGCTCCGGAAAATCCACGTTGCTGAATACTTTGGGGTGTTTGGACACCCCTTCTTTCGGCGATTATTTTTTGGATGGCGTCTCTGTCCGGACAATGAATAAGAACGATAGGGCCATTCTTAGAAATAGAAAGATCGGTTTCGTGTTTCAGAGTTATAATCTATTGGCAAAGACGACTGCCATAGAGAATGTGGAGTTGCCGTTGATGTATAACTCGTCGGTGTCGGCTCTGCAGAGGCAGAACAAGGCCATAGAGGCTTTGACGGCTGTCGGTTTGGCCGATAGGTTGAACCATAAATCCAACCAGATGTCTGGCGGACAGCAACAACGCGTGGCCATTGCCAGAGCTTTGGTCAACGATCCCGTCATCATTTTGGCGGACGAGGCCACTGGAAATTTGGATTCACGGACATCTTATGAGATCTTAGTGTTATTCCAAGAACTTCATGCGAAGGGACGTACCATCATCTTTGTGACCCACAATCCGGAACTGTCGCAGTTCAGTAGCCGTAATATTGTGTTGAAGGATGGCCGTGTTGTAGAAGATACGCATAATGATGCCGTCAAGTCGGCCAAAGAGGTGTTGGATTCTTTGCCAAAAGTGGATAATTGATTTTGTTTTGGACATCGTTGTCTGTTCAAATTTATGTTCAAATTTTAATGTATGAACGCAGCAAATTTATTAAAGATAGCCTTACGTGCGCTGAACAACAATAAGTTGAGAGGTTTCTTGACTATGTTGGGAATCATCATCGGAGTTGGTTCTGTCATCACCATGCTTGCCATTGGTCAAGGATCAAAAAGAAGCATCCAAGCGCAGATTTCAGAGATGGGGTCTAATATGATTATGATTAATCCCGGCAACATGGACAAGCGAGGTGGAGGAGTGAGGCAGAGTGCATCCAGTATGCAGACCATCAAGCTGGAAGACTACAAAGGAATCGTAGAGAAGGCCAAACACGTGTCTGTGGCATCTCCATCCGTCAGTAGTAATGGTCAGTTCATTTATGGAGCCAATAACTATCCTAGTTCCATTTATGGTGTCTCTACGGAGTATCTGGAGATAAGAAAACTTTCTATAGGAGAGGGGGATATGTTTACCGACCAGGACATCCGGAGTTCGGCCAAAGTGTGTGTGGTAGGCAAGACGGTTGTCGATAATCTTTTTACCTCAGGCGATGATCCGATAGGAAAGGTTGTCCGTTTCAATAAGATACCGTTCCGTATAGTGGGAGTCCTTGCGGCGAAGGGGTATAACAGTATGGGCATGGATCAGGACGATATTGTTCTGGCCCCATATACGACGATACAAAAAAGGGTTTTGGCAGTCACTTATCTCCAGGGTATCTATGCGTCGGCAGTTTCGGAGGAGATGACCACCAAGGCAACGGAAGAGATTTCGGAGATTATGCGAGCCAACCATAAATTGAAGGATTCGGAAGATGACGATTTCTCCATCCGTTCACAAGAGGAGTTAAGCTCCATGATGAGTTCAACGACAGATTTGATGACGGTCCTTCTGGCTTGTATTGCAGGCATCTCCTTGGTGGTGGGCGGTATCGGTATCATGAACATCATGTATGTCTCTGTGACGGAGCGTACACGTGAAATCGGATTGCGGATGTCTGTCGGAGCGCGGGGTCGTGACATATTGTCTCAGTTCTTGATAGAGGCGGTGTTGATTAGCATCACAGGTGGTATTATTGGGGTGGTGTTGGGCGTATTTTGTTCTTTTGCTGTGAAGTTGTTGCTCAATTGGCCTATTTATATACAACTCTATTCCGTTGTACTTTCTTTTGCCGTATGTACAGTTACGGGAATATTTTTCGGATGGTATCCTGCAAAGAAAGCCTCGGAGTTGGATCCGATAGAGGCTATTCGTTATGAATGATCTTCTCTCGTGAAGACACATAGACGCCTTGTCCGTCGTCTTTTGTTTCGGACGTAGTAGATTCCCGAACTACATGATTTTTTGAGCAACGCCTCGCCATAGTTAGGCATACGCTCGTCAATGGCCGCGGAGGATGGCCGTGCCTCTATCCTCGTGTGTTGATCTATAATAGATTACAGACAAAAAAACATCACATGGTACACTGCCGATTATTCCTCTATATCATCATATTCTCGATATTTACGAAACTTTAAATTCATACCACAGGACTGCTTCGTTTTTATCTCTTTTCCTTCCATATATTGCACACTTAAAACACCTTTCGACACAAGAAATATCATAAAATCCTGTATTCTATCAAATTTTTTCACATACTTCTCTTCATATAATTTTTTTATTTCTTGATAGAAAATTTCAAACTTGACATTTGATATTTCTCCATATTTAAGGATTTGAAAATTAAGATTATTTTCATTCTCCCTTACATTCATTCTCCTTCCGTATAAAGTGTCACCGGTTAAAATGAAAATTGGATTTTTCAACACAAGATGTCCTAAATACGGAAATTTTAAAAATTCAGATTTATACACATATTCATCTGATAGAAGAATGTCTTTTTTAGTGTTATTAAACACTGAATAAGAAATAACCAAATCAGGGAAACCCAAATTTTCATTTCTCTCCAGATTAGTTGAAACTTCAGTGATTTTCACTTCAACAGAGTCCTCTTTGTTGCAAGCAAACAACAAAAAAAAGATCATTATTTTGAATACATTTTCCATAACCCCATTGTCCTATTATCTTTTTTGCATACGCAGAAGTGTTTTCGTTACTGAGATAATTTGAATAATTAAGTAATGATTAAAGAATAACTTCCGCAACTTTTTAATAGAAAAACTCTTTGCATTTAAATCTTGGTAAGCAGAAATCTGCGGAAGTTATTTTTTTATTGTTACTAACTAAGAATTGTCTGTAACGAAAAAATGTATCTGTCTATATCATTTGCCTTGCCTTCATCTCCAAATATTTATTGATGACGTTGATGGTCAGTCTTTCCGGTTCGGTGAGGATGGAGTAGATGCCATGACGTTGTAGGCTGTTCACTATCAGTTTTTTTTCGAAGTCGAACTTCTCGGCTGTGACGTGTTCAAAATATTCTAACTTGGTTGCTGGTGTTTTGGCAATCAGTTCGTCCAATTCCTTATCCTTGAAGAATACGACCAGGACTACATGTTTTACGGATAGTTTGCGGAGATATGGCAACTGTCGTTCCATGCTTATCATGCTGTCGAAGGTCGTATAGATAACCATCAAACTGCGTTTGTTTATCTTTCTGTTGCAATATTCGTAAAGGGTGGAGTAGTCGCTCTGGATGAACGAGGTGTCTTCCCGATAGAGAACTTCCATGATTTTCGCCATCTGTTTGGGTACTTTAGATGCCGGAACATGGGAGTCTATGCTTTTTTCGAAGGTGATGAGCCCTGCGTTGTCATTGTGCTCCAAAGTGACGTAAGACAAGGCCAGAGCTGCGTTGATGGAGTAGTCCAGCAAAGTCATGTTGTGAAATGCGTGCTGCATGCCTCGGCCTTTGTCTATGATGTTGTATATCTGCTGCGACTGCTCATCGCAATAGAGATTACACATGAGTCCGTGTTTGCGGGCGGTCGCTTTCCAGTTGATGGTTCGGTAGTCGTCTCCACGCACGTATTCTTTTATCTGTTCAAACTCTTTTCCGTGTCCAATCCTTCGCACGCTTTTTATTCCGCATTCCCGCATCTTGTTGCTGATGGAGAGCAGTTCCATGTTGTGGATGATGGAGAAGGATGGGAAAACCTTCACCTTGCTTGATTCTTTGAATGAGAATCTCCGTTCCAATAGATGGAGTTTGGAAGTGACATAGACATGCAGGTCGTTGAATACATATTCGCCTCTTCTTTTAGGAGTGAGCGTGTATTGTATCTGTTTGGGCGTATTTGGCAGCAGTTCGGTTTGCAGCAGGAAGTTGCGTTCCTGAAATTCGACGGGAATCTCATCGATTATTTTGACCTTCACGGGTTTGCTGTATTCGCTGAGCAGGTTGATGCAGATCGTGTTCTCGTCGCCATTGGAGAAGCGTTCGTCGCAAGACCTCCAGCATTTTATCTCTGCGTCTCTTTTGTATAGGCTTGTCAGGTCATACAGAAACAGCAGGGTGGTGATGCACAAGCAGATGATTCCTATAATAAGGAACCATGACCAGAAGTGTGTCAGTGCCAGCACTCCTGTTGCTGCGACCAGATAAAAGATGAATCTATTAGTTAGAAACATTAATGAATGGAGTTTTTATTGTTTTTTTTAATGATGGCGGATTTGTCCTTACTTCTGTCTCTTATTTGGGAACTTCCACTTTCTCAATGATATTGCCTACTACGTTTTCGATGGTGATGCCTTCCATTTCGGCTTCGGCTGTCAGTATGATTCGGTGGCAGAGTACGGAGTATGCCAAAAATTTGATGTCGTCAGGGATGACGAATAATCTTCCCTGTATCAGCGCATAGGCTTTGGACGTCTCCATCAGTGCGATGGAAGCACGTGGAGATGCTCCCAAGTAGATGGATTTGTTGCATCTGGTCTCTTGTATAATCTGTGCGATATATCTGATCATCTTTTCGTCGATGAATATTCTATGCGACTTTTCCCTCAATTCCAAAAGTTCCGATTTGGATATGATAGGCTCTATTTCGTTCAGCTTTGTGAATTTCTTTGTCTTGTCATGGGCCTGCAATACCTTTATTTCATCTTCCAGATTAGGGTATCCCATGTTTATCTTGAAGAGGAAACGGTCGAGCTGCGCTTCCGGCAGTCGGTAGGTACCCTCTTGTTCAATCGGGTTCTGAGTGGCGATGATGGTATAGACGTCGCCCATGGAGTAGCACTGGCCGTCTATGGTGGTCTGTCTCTCTTCCATGACCTCAAATAGTGCCGATTGTGTTTTTGCCGGAGCTCGGTTTATCTCGTCTACGAGGACAATGTCGCCGAATGCCGGACCTTTATGAAAGTCGAACGTGTTGGTGCTCATGTTGAACACGTTGGTGCCCAACACATCGGATGGCATCAGGTCTGAAGTAAACTGCATTCTGGAGAAATCTGCGCTTATTAGTTTGGATACAAGTCTGGCCGTCAGCGTTTTTGCTACGCCTGGAACGCCTTCTATCAGAATATGTCCGTCTGCCAAGATGGCGGTGAGTATAAGGTCTGATACTTTTTCCTGTCCTGAAATGACGGATGATATCTTTTCCCTCATCTCTTGAATTTTATCCACGTATAGGTGGCTTGAGAAATTGTCGTTGTTTTCTTCCATGTTCTTCTTGTTATATATTTTTTACATTAGTTTCTTTAAAATGGCATTCATCTGGTCGATGCAGAGCGTCATATCCTGTTCGTTTACCTCTTCGTTATGCAGATGTATGGAAAGAAGTTTCTTTGTCAGTTTCTCGATAGAGTCTTTTGGTAAACCGGAGACGGACGATAAGATGCTGCAATTGTCTGATAGTAGGCTCTCGTCGTCCATACGGATGTGGAGCCTTTCGTTGATGAAGGCGAAGAAATAGACAATCTTTTTCCTTGTCATATTGGAATAGTCGTTTCTCCAGAAGTACAATTTGCTGACTTGGCGGATAAAATCCAATGTCTTGTTGTATGGAGCTTGCCTGACGGGTATGATTCTCTGTCTCCTTTTGGCGGAGAAGAGTAGGAACAAGATGAAGATAAGGATGCCCAAGATGATGGCAATCTTGGTGGCAAGAGCCTTAAATAGGTCGTTCAGAATAGAGAAGTCGCTGGATGTCGACAGTATGTCGCCTTTATATCGATTGCTGTCAATCTGTTTCTGTTTGTAGAATATGCGAGTTAATCCGTTCTTTATTCCGGCTTGTTTGATGAGGTCGACAAGTAGCTCGGCGTTGTTCTCGTGTAGCAGTCCGTAGTTGGTAAACAGCAATGGCGTGCTGATGACAAGAATGCAGGCTCCGTTGTAGCTCCTATATCGTATGGCGATTGGTTGTCCGTCGGCTCTGGCTATCACTTGCCTCTCTTCCTCGCCCATGTTTCGCATTTCAGACTCGTTGAGAAAACGTTTGACGCATAGCTGTTTCGGAAAACTATAATCCTTGCCTGTCATTTCATCGACGATTACGGAAACCTCATATTTATCTTGCGTATTGACCTCTTTTAGGAAACGGGAGAAGTTGAAATTGTCTGCTGTGGTCTGTATATGCCCGTTGAACGTCTCCGTAGCGATGATGGTGGAATATCCTTTCCCTATTCTGTTCCATAGGATATTGATCATTTCCGAGTCTAAATATATGTTGTCCAAGTCTGTCCATAACTGGTCTCCTTCTTGATCTAAAGTCTCTTTGGGTTCTGCAAGAATCTTTGTCTGATAATGGAGATTGTTCTCTTTGAAGAGTACGGAGAGGTTGTTGTCCATCAGTTGGCAGCCGAAAGGCTCGCTGCTATTGTCGTCGAAAGTAGGGGTCCATTCGTGAATGATTTTGTTGTCGTAGCACGAGAAAAGAGTGAATGCCAATAGCGTATATAGCGAAAACCTGCGGGTTATGTCTGAAATTCTCATCATTCTAGTGTCTTATGGTCAATTGTGAATTGATTTTTAATATGCGGTCTCTTTGTCCTGTTACCTGCAGGAACATATCCTTGTCTGCCTCTTTGTTGCCATATCTTACAGATAGGAAGATGGATGTCATCTGGAGAAAGTCTGTCTTTATGTTTTTGTTTTTTATCTCGTAATAGTATTCGGCTGGGGTTTTTGCCAATTCCCATTTTATCAGATGTTTTTCGTTCAGTTTGTACAGTGTTTCGAGATATACGATTTTGATGGCTTCTTTGTAGTTTCCTTCTTTAATCATCATCTGTAGCTCTGTATTGAAATTTCTGTTGTGGATGTCGTCTTCGTTAGTGATGTCTTTCTTTTTCTTCCTTTTAGAACTTGACATGCAGAATATATTTATAATCAATATTATGAAAAAGAATATCACGACCAATATCACCACAAAGAGGATGATGTATCTGTTGATGTCAAAATGGGGAAGTTTGAAATCGTTGTCCATGGAGATTTTCTTCGATGCGGACACTTTTTCCAACTTTCCGTATGGACCGTATTGGTTGTAGGGTATTTTCTTCAGGTCATTGATGCTCTTGCTGACCTTCTCTGTCATGGAGATGCTATCGTTTCCATCGCTTTCTTTGTGGTCCTGCGTATCTTGTGTGTAGAATTCTGCTATCGCATCTGCCTGATTCTCATCTTCGGTCTCCGCCCAGGCGGGGAGCGCTGCGATTAGCAAGAGCAATGATAGAAACCGCATTGCGGATGATCTCTTATTTCTGTTCTTTCTCATTTCCTGAATGTATTACATCTCAATTTTTGAAAGGAATGTTTTCCTGTTCTCATTCGCCCTTCTTTTCCTTATCTTATAAGGAATGTATGCGTAGTAGACGAGGATGAAGGTTAGTGAGCCGAATATGATTGCCAGTTTGACGATGGTATGGAATTCTGTGTGCCGGGTGACGAAGCTCTCCAAAAAACCGGCCATCAGGACCATAGGGATGATTGTGAGTAGTATTTTGACGCTTTTCAATCCGCTTCTTTTAAGCGATTCCATTCTGGAGTAGGTGCCGGGAAATATCCATCCGTTTCCTAAAGTCAAAGCGGCCGCTCCGCTAATGATGATGGATGAGATTTCTAATGTGCCGTGGATCCAGATGGCTAGCATGGAGTCCAATCCTACTCCGTATTTGAAGAATAGAGTCTGGAATTCGCCCAGCATGATGCCATTGACCATCAGTATGTAACCCGGTCCGATGATAGGTATGATGCCAAATCCGTATGTTTTCAGCGTGATGGAGATGTTGTTGAAGGTGATTCCCAGAAACATTTGGGTTTCACCTTCATTGCCATAAACGTCCGTTGGTACTCCGTTTTTAATATTTTCCAATGTCATTTGGACATAACTAGACCCTAATGTGCTGACAATGTTGTCTATACTTTGTATTGCTAGAATGACGCCAATGATGACAAACCCAACGAAAATACAGAAGGATAGCAACATCTCTTTGTGCGCGTCTGCCAATATTTCGGGCACATCGTCCTTCCATAGGGAGACTATCTTGGCGTAGTTCTTTTTCTTTGGGGTGTAGATGAAGTCCTGTAAAGTCCGCGCCATATTGTTGAGATAGGGTGTGATGCGGGCGTTTGGATAATTGCATTGGGCGTATGCGAAATCGGATGTGACATCGAGATATATGTCAGATAGCTCGTCTGTCGATAGTGTGCCAATGCTTTTTATTTTATTTTCGTAGTTTGTCCATTTTGTCTTGTTTTGTCGGATAAAGATAATCTCTTTCATTGTTGTAGTGAAAAGTTCAAAATTACTCGTTAAAATATATTTACAAATATACTTTAAATCTTTATCTTTGCAAATGTTTAGTGGAGGTTTGCCAATTATTGGTTGGATTTTTTTCGTTATGAAAGGAATTCCTGTTTTTAACCTCTTATTTGAAAATATTTGGTTATTTTAGTTAAATTCTGTTGCTCAATTATGATAGAAAATATTAACGTTACGACCGGACAATATGTTAAGCTGAGTTACGAGGTGGCTGATATTGAGCAGCGTATATTGGCTATTGTAATGGATAGGATTCTGCAATATATCATCTTGTTGTGCGGAATTTTTGTGTCTTCATCATTTGTAAATCCTTACTATTTTATTGTATTGGTTTATATATTTATATCTTGCATGAACGTATTCATCGAATACCTTAGCCATGGACAGACGATAGGTAAGATGTTGATGCGTATAACGGTTGTTTCTGATGATGGCGTTCCACCTAGTTTCAGCCAATGTGTTATCAGGTGGTTGCTTTACCCGATAGATTTCTGGGTGGTTGGCGTGGTGCTTATAAATAAAAAATCACAAAGGATAGGAGATATTGCGAGCGGATGTTATGTGGTGAAGAAGCAGACGAATAAGATGGTCAAGGTGTCGTTGGAAGACGATTACAAATACACGGATCCGAAGTATAAGCCTCGTTTTGAAAATGTGCTGTTACTTACCTCAAAGGATATGGGGTATGTGAAAAGTGCGCTTTATGATAAAAAGTTCTATTCTCAGCAGGATCAGGTGGCTCGCTTGATAAGAAAGAGGATGGGTATACAGAATTCGGATATGTCTGACAAACAGTTCCTTCAGCAGGTGAGAAACGATTATTACTATCAAGTTCAGGTTTTGGAAAAGGAACCTGCCGTTTGAATTTTCCAATAGATGGCATTTAATGTGATATTATTATAAGGGCGTATTTCCGAAAAGCCATAAAAGAGTAGGAGTCATTTAGTTTGTTTACAGATGAAGTGGTTTATAAAATGTATGAAGAATTATGCTACGTTTAATGGACGTGCAAGACGCAAGGAGTATTGGATGTATATGCTTTTTGTGGGTTTGTTCGCATTGTTGTTTGGATCCTTAATGTCATTACTTGTATTTATATTAGGACCATTTGTGATCTTTTTATTAGTACCGTTTTTTTTAGTCTTTTTAGTGCCGTCTATTGCTGTTACAGTTAGGCGTCTTCATGATACCAATAAGAGTGGATGGTGGTACTTAATCTGTTTGGTTCCGTACGTAGGAAGTATAATTCTCTTTATCCTAAGTGTGATAGAAGGAGACCGTCATGAGAACCAATATGGCCCGGATCCAAAAGCGATAGAGGCTGAGATAGAAAATGCTTAATTGCTAGGGAAAAAACGGATGGAAGTCGGAATTGTCAATAAATTGCAATTCCGACTTTTTTGTACTATTCCTTTCCCTTTGCTTTATAGTAGAGTGTGGAGCAATTTTCTTTGCGGAAAATCTCCTTTGCCTTTGCCTGAATCTCTTTGGCTGATACTTTGCGGTAGTTGGCTATTTCGTTGTTCATCATCTCCGCGTTGCCAAGCAGCTCGAAGTAGGCCAAGTTGTTTGCCTTTCCCATCAAGCTCATGTCGCTGAATAGTTGGCTCGATTCGTATTTGTTTTTTACTTTTTCCAGTTCATGTTCGTCAACTAGTGTGTTGGTGAGCTTCTCTACCTCTGCACAGAGTGCTTCGTCTGCCGCTTCAAACGAAACTCCGTCAGATAGCTTTCCCGTCAGAAAGAATAGGCCTTCTTCTATATCTCCGGAGATATAGGCGTTTACATCGACAAATAGTTTGCTGTCTTTCACTAAACTTTGAAAAAGTCTGGATGAGTTTCCGTTGGCCAAAATGTCAGAGATGACGTCTGTGACATAGTAACCCTCACTGTTCCTTTTGTCCGAATGGTAGGCTTTGTAGATGGCGTTTACGGGCACATCTCGTTCCACCTCTTGTAGCCGGGCTTCGGTTTGCTGGGGTTCTGTTTCTAGTTGACGTTTATGTATTTCCCGACGAGGAATATCTCCATACCATTTGTTCACCAGTCGTCTGGTCTCCTCCAAGCTGATGTTTCCTACAACGGAAAGAATGGCGTTGTTGGGCGCATAGTGGGAGAAGAAAAAGGCTTTTTCTGCCTCCAAATCCACATTCTCTATGTGAGACAGTTCCAACCCGATGGTAGGCCATCGGTATGGGTGCTTGGCGAATGCCATGGAACGCAGCAGGTGGCTCACGTCTCCGTATGGTTGGTTCAAGTTCCTCTGTTTGAACTCTTCGCAAACGACGTGTTTCTGAACGTCCAGACTATGCTGGCTGAAGTCCAGACTTAACATACGGTCTGATTCCAACCAGAATCCGATCTCCACGTTTTGGTGAGGAAGTACTTCGTAGTAGTTGGTCAGGTCGTTGCTGGTCCATGCGTTGTTTTCTCCGCCTGATTGCTGAATGGGGTCGTCAAATGAGGGGATGTTGGCGGAACCACCAAACATCAGGTGCTCAAATAGATGGGCGAATCCTGTATGGTTGGAATCTTCGTCTTTTGATCCGACGTCGTAAAGTGTGTTGATAACGACCATCGGGGTCGATTGGTCTTCATGATGAACAACCCTCAACCCATTCTCCAACATAAAACGATTAATCTTCAGCATATATGGAATTTTTATTTTAGGCGCAAAGGTAAATCATAGAAACAGAAATAGAACATCTATTTTCTATTTTTCTCGCACAAATCCGATGGCATTGGATGATTTTTTTCATGCAGATATGGCGAGAGATGGTGTATGTTTCAAACCTCTTCGGTATCGGTAGACGGAAATTCGCCTTTGGCCGCGGAGGCGGAGTGGCGTCTTTATATCTGGGACAGCAGACGGTAGCGCAGGCAATTTTGCTTACTTTTCTTGTCGGAGAAAAGTAAGCGTTGGAGGTGTGTCATATTTCCCGTAAGATGCCGTCTTCTCCTATCTGAAATTTTTTGTCGTTTATCCCGATTGCCTTTTTTTGTAGGAGGGAGGACAGCTCATCCGGTGTGAAATCGTGCCCGAATAGGGAGAATGGTATCCGCAAATTGCAGCCTGCTCTCCATTCGGAACAGCCATATGCGTTCTTCCCTTTCAGTATTTTTCCTTTCTCGCAGATAGGACATTTTGTCCCCTCTATATTTAGTACGGAAACTTTTGGCGCACTTTTTTGTTTGTCCGTTTTTTCTGCTTTTGCCTTGCCTTTCTTTTTATTCTCCTCCTCTTTTTTCTCTTCGATGGTGATGCTCTTTCCCGTATCGTTTTTTACGGTTTGGACAATAGAGGTGACCATCTGTTTCAGTTCGCCAAGAAAAGTGTTGCTTTGATAAGTGCTGCGTTCTATCATACGGAGCCGTTTCTCCCATTGTCCGGTCAGTTCTGCCGATTTGAGCAGTTCTTGTTGTATGGTCAGTATGAGGTCTATACCTGTCTGCGTGGGGTATATGTTTTTGCGCTCCTTGCGCATGTAGTTGCGTTTGTAGAGCGTCTCTATGATGTTGGCGCGCGTGGAAGGTCTTCCTATGCCGTTTTCTTTGAGAAGGTCTCTCAGTTCACCGTCTTCCATCTGTTTGCCTGCTGTTTCCATGGCTCGCAGCAGTGTGGCTTCTGTGTATGGTTTTGGCGGTTGTGTCCATTTCTCGTTCAGGTCGGGTTTATGGGGGCCATGTTCGCCTTTGGTGAAGATAGGCAATGTCTTTTCCTCGTCTTCATTGGTGTTTTCCTCGTCGTTTTTCTCCTTTTCGAATACTACGCGCCATCCGGGCGACAGAATCTGTTTGCCGGAAGTCTTGAATTCGATTTTGTCCACCTTACCCATAATGGTAGTTGTGGAAGTTTGGCATTCGGGATAGAAGTTGGCGATGAACCTACGGGCAATGATGTCGAATACTTTCCACTCTTCGGCGGTCAAATTGACAGGATTGACGCCTGTTGGGATGATGGCGTGGTGGTCGGTAATCTTGCTATTGTCAAATACTTTCTTCGTTTTTGGAATTTTGTTTTGCAATACGCTTTGCACCAATTGATCGTAGTTTTTCAACCCTTTGAGTATGTTTGGTACTTTAGGGTAGATGTCTTCGCTCAGATAAGTGGTATCTACACGAGGGTAGGTCGTTACCTTCTTTTCGTAAAGGGATTGTATATATTTTAGCGTATCGTCTGCCGAGAATCCGAACTTTTTGTTACACTCCACCTGAAGCGAAGTGAGGTCGAACAGCCTAGGTGCCGATTCTGTGCCTTTCTTGTTGGAGATGTCGGTCACTTCGAACTCGCTGTCGATGACTTCGGACAGAAATCTTCGACCTTCCTCTTCGGAAGTGAATCTGCCTTTTGTGGCAGAGAATGTGGTGTCGCGATAGAGTGTCTTTAGTTCCCAATATTGTTCCGGTTGGAAGTTCTCTATTTCTAAGTGTCTGTTTACTATCAGAGCAAGTGTTGGAGTCTGGACTCTTCCGATGGAAAGGACTTGTTTGTTTTGTCCGTATCGTAGTGTGTATAGTCGGGTGGCGTTCATGCCCAAAAGCCAGTCTCCGATGGCTCGCATGGCTCCTGCTTCGTATAGCTTGTCGAAGTCCGATTGTGGTCTAAGGCTGTTAAATCCCTCTTTTATGGCTTCTTCTGTCAGTGAAGAGATCCAAAGTCTTCTGACCGGGCATTTGCAACCGGCCTTTTGCATCACCCAGCGTTGTATCAGTTCTCCTTCTTGTCCGGCATCACCGCAGTTGATTACCTCCTCGGCGCTATTGATTAATTTCTCGATGATATGGAATTGTTTCTCCGACCCCGGATTTGCTATGAGTTTGATTCCGAAACGTTGAGGAATCATCGGAAGGTCGTACAGAGACCATCTTTTCCATGCCGGATTGTATTCGTGCGGTTCCTTTAGGGTACAGAGATGCCCGAACACCCAAGTCACTTGGTATCCGTTTCCTTCGATGTATCCGTCTCTTTTGCTATTGGCACCAAGAATGGCGGCAATTTCGCGGGCAACGCTCGGTTTCTCTGCTATACAGACTTTCAATTTGAGTTCTCCTTCTTGTTTTTAAAAAAGTTTTTCGATTTCATCCAATTCGTTCATCCATTCGGAGTAGGATGCGTCGCTTGGCATCCTCCAGTCTCCTCGAGGGGAGAGGCATACGGATCCTACTTTCGGCCCATCCGGCATGCAGGAACGCTTAAACTGTTGATTGAAAAACCGTCTGTAGAACGTTTTCATCCATTTTATTATGGTTGCCTTGTCATATCGTCCTTCCATGGCTTGCTGGGCGAGGAAGAATATCTTGCTAGGAGAGAACCCGAATCTCAGCGTGTAGTAGATGAAGAAATCGTGCAACTCATAAGGCCCCACCGAATCCTCGGTCTTTTGGGCAATCTTGCCGTCTTTGTCTGCCGGCAGAAGTTCGGGACTGATAGGAGTGTCCACCACATCGAGAAGGGTCTCTTTTGCGTTTTCTTCCATCTCGTATTCGGCCGCATATTTGACAAGATATTTGACCAGCGTTTTGGGTATGGAGGTATTGACGGCATACATGCTCATGTGGTCGCCGTTGTAGGTTGCCCATCCTAAAGCCAGTTCAGAGAGGTCGCCGGTACCGATGACAAGCCCGTTTACCTTGTTGGCATAGTCCATCAGAATCTGTGTGCGTTCTCTTGCTTGTGTGTTCTCGTAAGTGATGTCTGTTACTCTAGGGTCATGCTCGATGTCCTTGAAGTGCTGGTCGCAGGCAGGTTTGATGCTTATTTCTTTTATCGAGATGCCCAATTCCCGCATCATCTTCAGTGAGTTGTTGTAGGTCCTTCCCGTCGTGCCATATCCCGGCATGGTGATGCCTACGATGTTTTTTCTGGAAATGCCCAATTTATCGAATGTTTTCACGCAGACCAAAAGAGCCAAGGTGGAGTCTAGTCCGCCGGATATTCCGATGACCGCCTGTTTGATGCCCGTATGGTAAAGTCTGGTGGCGAGTCCACTCGTTTGTATGGAGAATATCTCGTTGCAGCGATCCCTCATTCCTTCGGTGGACGGGACGAATGGTTGCGGATTGATTTGCCTGGACAGTCTGTCTATGCTGACTTTTTTCAGTTCGAACTTTACTTTCCTGAACTCATTGGGACGGACATCTGTCGCTCCGACGTAAAAAGCGGAGCTCTTCAATCTATCGGCGTCAATCTTTTCCGTATCTATTTCGCCTATGATCAGTTGCTCCTCAAACTTGAACCGTTCCGATTGGGCTATGTAGCTGCCGTTTTCTGTAATTAGTCCGTTTCCTGCAAAAACAAGATCTGTGCTGGATTCTCCAAATCCGGATGATACGTAAACGTAACCGGCGATGCATTTGGCCGACTGTTGCGCAATCATCGTTTTAAGATAGGCATTTTTTGCGATTACTTCATCGCTGGCAGAAAGGTTGAATAGGACTTGCGCACCGGCAAGAGCTAGTTGGCAACTGGGGGCTTGAGGCAACCACAAGTCTTCGCAAATCTCTATTCCAAAGCGAAAATCTTCATGTTCAAATAGTATTTTCGAACCGAATGGAACAATTTGTCCACAGATGGATATTTCAGGTTCCAGAATGTCTTTCCCCGATGAAAACCAACGTTTTTCATAAAATTCATTGTAATTGGGAATGAACATTTTTGGAACTGCGCCCAATATTTTCCCATGCTGACAAACAACTGCGATATTATATAGTCTATTTGTCTGTGTTTTTGGCAAACCTACGATGAAAAGGATATCCAAGTCTTTGGTCTCCTCCAATAGGGAGGATAGACTTTGCTCTGCGGCATTTAATAGTTTTTTTTGTAGAAACAAATCTGCACAAGTGTAGGCCGTTATGCATAACTCAGGAAAGCATATCAATTGAACTCCTTTACTGTCAGCTTCATCTATGAGCCCTTTTATTCGAGAAACGTTGTAACGGCAATCTGCCACTTTAACATTAGGGATGGCAGTCGCTACTCTTATGAATCCGTAGTTGTTTATCATTGTGTCCGTCTGTTTATAAATGAAAATGGTCTCTGCTCAAATAGTCAGAACCAAAAGATTTTTCAAAAATACAAATTTTACATGGAAGGGACATCGTCCTTTTCTTTTGTTTTTTTCCGCAGATGCTAAAAACTTAGGAAAGAGAGTGGACGTTATTTCCCTATGGTAGATTTTTTTTGCAAATGCACATATAAAATACTATTTTTGTGAAGTATAACGTCTAAAAATTTATCTCTATGCAGCATTATTTGGATCCGAAGGCAGACCTTACCTTCAAAAAGGTATTTGGTGAACACCCCGATTTGGTGAAGAGCTTTCTGAATGCGCTCCTGCCGTTGGAGGACCGCGTCATCGAGGAAATCGAGTATCTGCCGACCGAACTGCTGTCGGAAGATCCGCTCAAGAAGAACAGCATCGTCGACGTGTGCTGCCGGGACAACCATGGTCGGCAGTTCATCGTGGAGATGCAGATGTACTGGACGAAAGACTTCTTCCAACGGATGCTGTTCAACCTGTCTAAAACATACAGCAGGCAGTTGTCTCCCGGCTCCTCTTATTCCATCCTCAAGCCCGTCTACGGCCTATGCCTGATAAACGACAAGGCGACGGACGAGGAGAGCTACTACAACGTGATCCTGCCACGCAACGAGGCGGGAACGATCGCGATGAAGGACATCCAGATCGTATCGGTGGAGTTGCCCAAGTTTACTCCCAAGACATTTGCGGAGAAGAAGATGCACGTGCTATGGCTTCGTTTCCTCACGGAGATAAGCGACCGCACAACGGAGGTGTCGTCAGACCTGACGCAGAATCCGGAAATCAACAAGGCGGTGGAGATCATCCGCAAATCGGCCTTCACGGAAGCCGAGCTGATAGGATACGACAAGTTCTGGGACGCAGTCAGCGTGGAACGCACTCTCATAGACAACGCATTGGAGAAAGGCATGGCCATGGGCATACAACAGGGCATCGAACAAGGCATACAGCAAGGTATACAGCAAGGCATCGAACAAGGCATGGCAAGAGGTGAAGTCAGTGCTAAAAAGGAGATGGCAAGAAAGATGAAGATGATGAATGTCCCAATGGAAACAATAGAGGAAGTCTCTGGTATTTCAAAAGAAGAGATAGCGATGCTGTAAAAGAAATTATATTTAGAAGGTATTTGTCTCATCTTTATGTTATTTGCAGTTTCACTGATTTATTCCGAACATGGTAATTTTAGTAATAGTAAAAAAATAACTTCCGCAGATTTCTGCTTACCAAGATTTAAATGCAAAGAGTTTTCTGTTAAAAAGTTGCGGAAGTTATTCTTTAACCATTACTAAGCAATCGGCAAAAAACAACTTATGACGATTTTGGCAAAATACCTATGGCATTATCTCTTTGTAGAGGGGGAAAATAGGCATCGGCAACCGCATTCCGGAGGAATGCACCATGCACGACAATTATTCCCGTCCTCCTGCCGGACGGGCACTCACTTTTCTCCGGCAAGAAAAGTAAGCAAAAGTGCCTGCGCTGTTGCCTGCTTTTCAGGAGGTACGGCACGTCCCATCATCCGCGGCTAAAGGCGAGTGCTAGCCTACTAAGTAAGAGACGTTTGAAGAATCCTGTTTCATCTTGTATATCCTGTCCTAGAATTTACGTGATGTTTTGCTATCAATGCAATGCCTGGAAAGCATACTTTCAAGATGTTTTGAACTTTAGTAAGTTGTTTATTCATGATCATTAACCAAAGGTGTACGGAAAAATCTTAATCCAAAAATTAAACCAGTCAAGAGAATGGCAAGAGTTTATGCTAAAGTGATAAGTTTATAGATATGGCATATTGCATAAATGGAAATGGTTGCTTCTGTTGTTCCCTCAGATTGAAATAGAGCCCTTTTCTCCTTTTTTGTAGAATGTTTTGCATCTTATTTTTTGTATTTTTGCAGAAAATATTTATATATATATGTCAGAAAGTTTTGCGGTTATTTATCTCTTGGGTGGAGTCATTGCATTGTTGATATTGGCGATGAGTCTTTTTTTTATTCTCAAGTCAATTCATCGAGCCCAAGAGATTGGTATGGATATGTCCATAATAAAGAAAACAATCCGAAATAGTGCTATTTTCTCGATAATTCCCAGTATTCCTATTGTGATAGGAATAGGTATTATGATGCAGTATCTTGGGCTGGGTATTTCATGGATTCGATTGGAGGTGATTGGGGCGTTGCAGTATGAGATTATTGCGATGAATCAGGTGATTTCTCCGGGAGAGGAAATTTCTCATGCGTATGTAGCTACTGCGTTGGTTGTTATGACGTTGAGCATTCTGTCTGGGCCTGTTTTTAATGCGTTGTTTTATCGGCGTTATCAACATAAGTTGGCTGATGTGCAGACTAGAAATTCCCATCTGATGGAGATTTTGACAGGTGCGTTGTTGGGTGGCTTGTTTTCCGGTATTTTATCGGCAATGTTGGTGTCTGGAGCTTTCTCCATAGGGCATCCTGTCGTGGCTAAGGATACTGGTGTCGCTACCTATGGAGAGGTGACGTTGGTCACGTTCATTGTCAGCTGTGTGATTATGGTTATCTGTGGGTTGTGCATGAAAATCTTCCATTGGAAGTGGATGGAGAGCTATGCTTTGCCTTGTACGATAGTGGGAGCAATGGTAGCTGCATATATTGCGGTTGGGTTTTGTAAATAGTATTTGTTAAAAAATGGAAAGATGACAAAGATGGATAATAAATATAATGATGAAATGCACCGGTTGGGCAGATTGTTCACTTGGATTGCCTTGGGGCTGATAACGTTGCTGCCCGTCTGTTATTGCCTGACGGCGGAGGTGGAGCCTATATGGAGCAAGATACCTGAATGTTTGATGTTTATTTTAGGTTATTTGGCGATTGGACTGGTTGAGGCTTTGAGTTATGCGCCGTTATTGGGTACGGGAGGTCAATATTTGTCTTTTATAACGGGTAACATTTCTAATTTGAAGTTGCCGTGTGCGCTTAATTCGCAGGCTATCGCCGGCGTGAAGAATGGAACGGAAGAGAAGGAGATTGTGACAACAGTCTCTATTGCAGTCTGTTCAATTGTGACAACGTTGGTAATCGTATTGGGCTTGATTCCGTTGGTTGTATTTCAGAAGAAGATAGTGGATCTTTTATTGCCCATTTCTCCCTATGTCGTGCCGGCCATTTTTGGTGGGTTGTCATGTGTGTTGGCAAGTCGGTATCTGAAAGTTGCTGCGGCGCCCTTTGTCCTTTGCATCTTGTTGTGTGTGGTTGGTCATCTCGGTGGAATGGGAGCTTTATTTAATCAAGGTACAATGATTCTGGTCGGAATGGCAGTCAGTGCGATAACGACTACGGTTCTTTATAGACGAGGGCGGTTGTGATTTTTTTTTATTCGGAATTTATGCTAAATGAGCGATGGCTATCTAGGGGACTTCTATAAATTAAATATTTAAAAATCAGATAATTAATTGAGTTTTTGGTACGTTTTTTGCTGTATATGTGGTACATAAAAGAAGAAAGCGATGAATAAACTCACTGCATTCCGTACGGCAAAGAGTACGGGGCTGTTCGAACAGGACAACAGCAAGGACAGACTGGTCAAGATGGGGAATCCGATGGAGAACATCACCCGCATATTTGACTTTGAGACCTTCAGGGCGACATTGGAAGGGCTCCTGTTCACAAAGGAGAGGAAGAGCAACGCCGGACGTCGTCCCATAGATTGCGTAATGATGTTCAAAGTCCTTTTCTTACAACGCTACTACGGCCTCAGTGACGAACAGACTGAATATCAGATAGTAGACAGAGGCAGTTTCCGCAGATTCGTCGGCATCGAGAATGTGGACGACGTGCCAGACGCCCGCACCATATGGAAATACAGAGAGGAGCTGACTAAGGCCAATGCCTACGACAAGCTCTTCGACGAGTTCACGGAAATGCTCCGCCAGAAGGGTTACGAACTCAACAAAGGCCAGATGATCGACGCGAGTTTTGTCGTGGCACCCCGGCAACGCAACACGCGGGAAGAGAACCAGAAGATAAAGGAAGGGAATGGGGACGAACTATGGAACGACACCCCCCACAAGAAGAGCCACAAGGACATAGACGCACGTTGGACGAAAAAAAGGGGGGAGACCTTCTACGGCTACAAGAGCCACACCAAGGTCGACGAGAGGCACAAGTTCGTGACCAAATATGAGACGACGGCGGCGAACGTGCACGACTCAAAGGGGTTCGAACCCCTTCTTGACGAAACGGACCGAGGACAGACCTGTTTTGTCGATGCGGGGTACGTGGGGACGGAGGCCGTCTTCAAGAAGTACGGAGTCGAGGCCGTGATATGCGAGAAAGGGTATAGGAACAGACCGTTGACACAGGAACAGAAGGCGAACAACCGTCGGAAGTCAAAGGTCAGATGCCGAGTGGAACATGTCTTCGGCTTCATGGAACAGAGCATGAAAGGACTGGTTGTCAGGACGATAGGGATTGCGAGGGCTAAGGCCAACGTCGCTCTCACCTGTCTTATCTATAACATCTCTAGATACGAACAGATTTTAAGGCGTCAGCCACATTTCATCGGATGAGTGGGTCGTGTCGTGTTGAAGAGTCAAAAAAGCAAGCAATGATGGAGAAAACATAAGCGAAAGGCATGTGTCGTCAGTGCGTTTTCCTATAACTTAAGGCAAGTTTTGGGAACCAGCGGGCAGATTGTCGGAGTTCTCATGAATTTCGGCAGTTTATATGATGCCTGTTTTTTTGAAATTTCCGCATTTCGAATTAATAGAACCCCCCTCTAATGAAGCAAGAGATGTATGAGGAAGGCGAGTCTATACAGTCACAAAATGAATGTATTCAAGTAGTTGCTGCCATTATACAGGATGGAGGAAGATTGTTAGCGACACAACGAGGGTATGGAGAGTGGAAGCACTATTGGGAGTTTCCTGGTGGCAAGATAGAAGACGGTGAGACGCCGGAAGTTGCACTGAAACGAGAGATGTGCGAGGAATTGGCAATGGAGATATACGTGGATCAACTATTCTGTACGGTGGAATATGATTACCCCAAATTTCATCTGATAATGTATTGCTATTGTTGTAGAGTGATAGGTGGTGGCTTCGTATTATTGGAACATGAGGCAGCAAAATGGCTACACGTGGAAGAACTGAATTCTGTTGAATGGTTGCCTGCTGATGTTATGGTTGTGGATAGAATAAAATCATGTTAATCCTATCCATAACTTGGTCTAGATGTTTGAATATTAGAAAGGATTGCAGAAAAATCAAAGGATTAGTTCCTTTTTTTATAAAAGATGTTGTTTCCCTTCTGAATGTAGGCTGCTTGCTTAAAAAGATCAGTTAGTCACATAATCTCATTTACGGACTTTTGTGTAAGATAAGTAATCGTATCCTAAATCTATTTTTTGCAAATGCACATATAAAATACTACTTTTGTGAAGTATAACGTCTAAAAATTTATCTCTATGCAGCATTATTTGGATCCGAAGGCAGACCTTACCTTCAAAAAGGTATTTGGTGAACACCCCGATTTGGTGAAGAGCTTTCTGAATGCGCTCCTGCCGTTGGAGGACCGCGTCATCGAGGAAATCGAGTATCTGCCGACCGAACTGCTGTCGGAAGATCCGCTCAAGAAGAACAGCATCGTCGACGTGTGCTGCCGGGACAACCATGGTCGGCAGTTCATCGTGGAGATGCAGATGTACTGGACGAAAGACTTCTTCCAACGGATGCTGTTCAACCTGTCTAAAACATACAGCAGGCAGTTGTCTCCCGGCTCCTCTTATTCCATCCTCAAGCCCGTCTACGGCCTATGCCTGATAAACGACAAGGCGACGGACGAGGAGAGCTACTACAACGTGATCCTGCCACGCAACGAGGCGGGAACGATCGCGATGAAGGACATCCAGATCGTATCGGTGGAGTTGCCCAAGTTTACTCCCAAGACATTTGCGGAGAAGAAGATGCACGTGCTATGGCTTCGTTTCCTCACGGAGATAAGCGACCGCACAACGGAGGTGTCGTCAGACCTGACGCAGAATCCGGAAATCAACAAGGCGGTGGAGATCATCCGCAAATCGGCCTTCACCGAAGCCGAACTTATGGGCTACGACAAGTTTTGGGACGCGGTCAGCGTGGAACGCACTCTCATAGACAACGCATTGGAGAAAGGCATGGCCATGGGCATGGAGAAAGGCATGGAGGAAGGCATTAAGCAGGGTATTGAGCAGGGTAAGCAAGAAGGTCAGTTGGAAGAACGGAAACAGATGGCTAAAAATCTGAAAATCCTGAATATTCCGACGGAGATGATCATGAAAGCAACCGGATTTTCATTAGAGGAAGTAGATGAATTATGAAATAGGGTAATATAAGCTTCGATCTCTTTGTTAGCAGAGATTGATTTGAACCAGACATTCATATACAAGCAATCTGTACATTAGTACAAAATAAAATAGAAGAATATGGAAGAAGAAAAAGTGCCCAATCTGTTGGAGAAATTGGAAGAGTATGGACAGCATTATTCTCCTCAAAGCTTGTTCCTTAAGTTGGCGAGGGTTGCCAAAAATGCAGGAATAAAGATAGTGTATTATGTATTGTTGCTTTATTATGCGCTAATGTATGGTAACCTGAATGTTAAGGAGAAAAGCATCATAATAGGGGCTTTGGGTTATTTTATTTCGCCCATAGATCTGATTCCGGATCTACTCCCGTTGGGTTATAGCGATGATTTGGCTCTTATTGTTTTTGTAATCACCAAGATGAAAAATTCATTTACCCCTGAAATTAGGAAAATGGCAGAAGATAGATTGCGTAAATATTTTGATAATATAGACGAAAGCAGTTTTAAAATCTGATGTGGTATTGTACTTTTGTAGTCTCAAAAGGTAAAATTGTATATGTTAGAAAAATATCACATCATATTAGCTTCCAATTCTCCTCGTAGGCATGAGTTGTTGAAAGGTCTTGGACTTGATTTCGAGGTAAGGACGATTGCTGGGTTGGATGAGTCTTATCCTAAATCGCTGCAAGGAGAGGAAATACCTCTTTTCTTAGCAAAAAAAAAGGGTGCTGCTTATACCTCATTGCTGAATGACAAGACGATGATTATCACGGCCGATACTATTGTGTGGCATGAGAATCGGGTTTTAGGGAAACCAAAAGACCGTGAAACTGCGTTGGAGATGCTTCGCTCCATGTCCGGAAAAACACATAAGGTATTCACTGGAGTATGCATAAAAACCATATTGAAGGAGGTCACTTTTGTGGCATCATCTGATGTTACTTTTTCAACCCTGGCAGAAGAAGATATAGAGTTTTATGTGGATAAATACGGCCCTTTTGACAAGGCTGGTGCGTATGGCGTGCAAGAGTGGATAGGATATGTCGGAGTGGAACATATTAACGGCAGCTTCTACAATATCATGGGACTTCCTGTTCAACGGTTGTACACGGAGCTGAAAAAATTTTAATCGCATTCCTTGTCGCCGTCCCCCCCCTTGTCAGGCGTGAATCAGTTCCTTTTCGGAGACTGATTTTTCCCTCTCCGTTTCGATGAAGTGGTTGATGGTACAGTTGTAGCCCATTTGTATGATTTCTTTGTACGAGTCAAAATTGAAGGCATGGAATTTCTCTATGCTGTTAACCAAAACCAAATCATGACAATATTTATATTGTCGTTTGGCGTTGCTGTGGCTTTGTAGGTAAATGAAGGAACTTGCAATGTCCCATTTGCTTTTGAAATTATGGTGTTCAAAATAAGGCATGACATCTATGCCGATAATTCTGTCACAAGAATGTTTGAGCGGATTGACCGGTAGATTGTTCAGTACACCACCATCCACATATACGTTTCCGTCGATGGTTTGAGCCTCGTAGAGCATTGGTATGGCAGCTGATGCAATGATGTATTCGTGTAATGAATTGCCCTCTTCCTTCACTTCCCACCGACCGCTATTTAGGTTGACCACGCATACTGCGAGTCTCTTTTTCAGAGCAGAAAAATCGTTCTGGGGAATATATCTCCGAAGTATGTTACGCAAAGCATTATGGGAAGATAGGCCGGATTTCGAGAATAAATGCAGATTTATCAATTTGAGGGGTTTGAACAATTCCTCTTTCTCTATAATGGATTCCATCTGGGAAGGAGAATGCCCGCTGGCATATAATGCCCCAATAATGGCTCCCATGCTAGAACCGGAGATATAGTCCGGATAAATGTTTTTCTCTTCCAATGCTTTCAATGCTCCGATATGAGCCAATCCTAAAGCACCGCCGCCGCTCAAACACAAACCTATCATAATAAGTAAATTAAAAGAATAAGTAAACTAAAAGAAAAATCCAAGGAAGGATATTCTCCTTTTTCTCTCTCTAAAGATAGAATTTCTAGTTCTATTTTCCGGAAAAAATAAAGGAAAATTTCATCAATCGAACCATTGGCCAGGTTAAGTGAGAAAGTCTTAATTCCCTGTTTTTGCTGAAAAAGTCTTCCGTAAGCATGAAACATTAACTTTGCCCTATAGGGAAAAAATACCGATCTGTTCGAGGTCGGTATTTTAGTTGGACATTTATGCGGAAGCAGTGTGGAAGGTAGGCGGAAAATAAATGGATGTAGTTTGTTCTCCGCCTACCTTTTTTCATTCCTGATTTACCCATATCAGTTTACCGATGTCGTAGCCTCTCCAGTTTGCTTTGTTCAGCAGCATCAGTCGAATGGTTTCGGGTAGGATTGGCGTGCGGCTTAATATCCATAAGTATTTGTTCGTATTAGATCCTACCATTGCATATTTGTAGTTCTTGTCGTCAACTTCCAATATGTAGTAGTTCGAGTAAAACCAGAGGAAGAAGGAAATTTGCAGTTTGCCGGGGTCGTTAATGTCTGGTATGCGACCTTTGCCCTTTATTACCTTTGCTATTCCGTCTTCTTTGATTCCTCGGTTCACGATTTCTATGTTTTTTCCGTCTTTGAGCGTGTACTCGGTAGATACATGGGAAAGACCTTTTTCGAAATCGTGGTCATATCTCGATATTTCGTACCATTTCCCCATGTATCTCTCAATGTCAAGATTTTTTACCGTGTGTGTGTCCAATATTAGGGTGTGCATTTCCATTGTATTGTTTGGATGTGTCTTTATTCCTGATCTCCACAGTAGATTACTCTTATGTTGGTGCTGTTCACGAAATAGGGGATGTTGTTGAGCGAATTTCTCGGATATATGTTTCCCTGCGGGGAGAATGATCCCGGAATCTGGTTGATTGGCATCGGTGGTACCGGTTGGTCGTTGTCCATGAAGCCCGGATTTTCCGGATTGTTGTACATCGGTAGGTTTTGGTTGGCATAGAGGTATTGGTCTCCTGCGAGCCTTAATTCTACGATATTGTTATTCCTGCAGTTTACGTAGCTGAGGCTTGGACAGAAAGAGAGGTCCAGTACCTGCAGCTGGTTGTTGTTGCAGACTACTCGTTCTAGCATGTCTCTGTTGCTCAGGTTGAGGTAGGTGAGGTTGTTCCACGAACAGTCTATGCTGCTGAAATTCATGGTGTTTGTCAGGTTCAGGTTGTTCAGCGCATTGCCGGAGCAGTCGAGCGATTGTAGGGCGGGGCAGTTGGATACTTCCAGGTTGACCATATTGTTGCCCGAACAGCTTATCGTGTAGAGCATCTGTAGCCCGTTCATAAATAGGGAGTTGATGCTGTTGTTTTCGCAGATGAGCGATTGCAGATTATCTGTGCCTGTCAAATTGAGTGCGGCGATGGCGTTGTAGGAGCAATTTAAGTTTTTAAGATTGGAACAGTTCTGTATGTTTAGCGACACAAGTCGGTTGCCGTTGCAGTCTATTGTTTGGATGTCAGGACAATTGGTGAAGTCCAGGGTCCGTATGTCGTTGTTGCTTCCGTCTACGTTTTTCAGGTTAGGCAGGTTGGTCAGGTCCAAGCTGGCGATTTTATTGTTGTTGCAGCTGAGGTCGGTAAGGGCAGTGCTGTTGCTGATGGAGAACCCTGTCAGCCGGTTGTGGCTGATGTTGAGCTTGGTGAGTGACGGACAGTTGGATATGTTGACGGAGTCTATTTTGTTTTCCGAAAGGTCCAACTCTTGCAGCTGGGTAAACCCGGATAGAGACAGAGTCCCGGCAAGGTCGTTATGTTTCCATTTTATGGAGATGAAATTGCCGTTTTTGTAAACCACGTTTTTCCAAGAGGAGGGTTTGTTTAGATTCTGTATCTTTAGTTTTTGGGCATTGGTATTGTTGCCGTCGGCACTCATTTGTTGCAGAAACTGCTGCACCTGTCCAAGCTCGGTCTGTGACATGCAAAGACAGGATATGAGCGAAAGAATGAAAATTAGACCATATTTTTTCATGATTGTAAATTTTAAGAGTTTCATAGTAGTTTTCTTACGGGGCTGATGGCCTGTTTTTAAGACCATAAGTCCCTTTTGTTTATTTTTTTAAAGAAACAAACAATCCTTCGTTCTTGTTCATTTCTCTAATCTACCTATCTGTCATCTTTGTGGGGAGTGAACGAAAAACGGACATCGTTGTTCACACAAGGATGCCCGTCAATATTAATCACATAAAACGAACTGAAATATTTTGTCTTTGTTTTTCTTTTCCTTATTATGATATCAATTACCGTACCAATGTATTGATCGTTTAATATGTTTCTTGACATGAATTTAAAAAAACATAAAATGTCGTTTTTTTAAAACACGAGTATCATTGTTCACACAGTGATACCCGTTAAAATTAATCACATAAAACGAACTGAAATTATTTAATCGGCACAATTGTCATTAATATCTTTGAATTTTCGTGGGCGATGAGCGAATGTTTTTTTTGTGCGTCAAACTCCAAAATGGAGTTTCTTTCCATGACGAATTTCTTTTCCGACTCATCCATGACAAATGTTATTTTCCCCTCTATCACGTAGATGGTGGCTATTCCGTTGGCGGAATTGCCAAACAATCCCTTCCCCGCATCGAATATACAATATTTAATCTTAAAGAAATCTGTGGTTATGATTTCTGCCATTTTGTTGACCGTATTGTTTAGTTCGATGACTTCCATTTCATTTGTCTCCATTTTCGAAACTTCATCCCTCCATTTCTAGTGGAGCGTTGTTGTTCCCTTTTTTCACTGATATAAACATTCACTAATAGGTTTGGTTCAAATAAAAATGTAAATTTAATTATTTTAACAGTGTGTTTTTTTTCATATAAGAACATTAAAAGGAGATGCCGATTGTTTTTTCCTTGATAATGTGTTTGTTTTCAGTTGTTAAGTGAATATGGAATGGCTTGTGGCAAATTTAGATGAAATGCAGTAGGCATTACTCTTTGTAGAAAAAAATGGGTCTGTGTTGAATCGTGTGGGTGTCGATTTTGGTAGAGGAAAGTGATTTGTACGAATCAGAAGGCAGAGGAACGAGGCTCTTTACTTTATGAGGAATGGAGATGTCAACTTGTTCTGGTCTCGTTTTGCGTTTTGTCCTCCCGTTGGAAAATCGTATCTTTGCGCCCGTAAAAATAGTAAATATGATTTCAGTAGATGGATTGACGGTTGAGTTCGGAGGAACAACCTTGTTTGAAAACATTTCGTTTCAGGTAAACGAGAAGGACAGAATAGCCCTTATGGGAAAGAACGGGGCGGGAAAATCAACCCTCCTGAAAATTTTGTCCGGAGAAAGGCAGCCTACGCGTGGCGTCGTGTCTGCGCCTAAGGGTACGGTAATTGCTTATCTGCCGCAGCACTTGATGACGGAAGATACGCATACTGTCTTTGAGGAGGCTTCTCTTGCTTTTTCGGAACTCTTTGCGATGGAGAAGGAGATAGAACGGATGAATAACGAGTTGGCGGAACGTATAGATTACGAGAGCGATAGCTATATGGAACTGATAGAAAAAGTCTCTACTCTGAGCGAGAAGTTCTATTCCATAGAGGAGACCAATTACGAGGCCGACGTGGAGAAGGCTCTCTTAGGCCTTGGTTTCAGTCGTGAGGACTTCTCGAAACAGACGAAGGATTTCAGTGGAGGTTGGCGCATGCGTATCGAATTGGCAAAACTGCTTTTGCGCAAACCGGATGTGCTTCTGCTTGATGAGCCTACCAACCATTTGGACATCGAGTCTATACAGTGGCTCGAAGATTTCTTGGTGGAGAGCGCGAAGGCGGTGATTGTCATCTCGCATGACCGTGCCTTCGTGGACAACATAACTACCCGCACCATAGAGGTGACCATGGGGCGTATCTATGACTATAAGGTAAATTATTCTCATTACTTGGAGCTTAGAAAGGAACGCCGCGAACAGCAGCAGAAGGCTTATGAGGAGCAGCAGAAGTTTATTGCCGATACGAAGGATTTCATCGAGAGGTTTAAAGGCACCTATTCTAAGACATTGCAGGTGCAGTCTCGCGTGAAGATGTTGGAGAAGTTGGAGCTGATTGAGGTGGACGAGGAGGATTCTTCCGCTTTGAGACTTAAATTTCCGCCATCTCCGCGCTCTGGCAGCTATCCTGTCATTGCTGATGGCGTATCTAAGAGTTATGGAGACCATCTCGTTTTCCAAAACGCTTCGTTTACGATAGAGCGTGGCGATAAGGTGGCTTTTGTAGGTAAGAACGGTGAGGGTAAGTCTACCATGGTGAAGTGCATTATGAGAGAGATAGAGCATGACGGCACCTTGACGTTGGGTCATAATGTCATGATTGGCTATTTTGCCCAAAACCAGGCTTCTCTTTTGGATGGTGAACTGACGGTTTTCCAGACCATCGATGATGTGGCGAAAGGGGATATCAGAAATAAGATAAAGGATTTGTTGGGCGCATTCATGTTTGGTGGCGACAATTCGACCAAGAAGGTGAAGGTGCTCTCCGGTGGTGAGCGTACTCGTTTGGCCATGATAAAGCTTTTGCTGGAGCCTGTCAACCTCTTGATTTTGGACGAGCCTACCAACCATCTTGATCTGAAGACGAAAGATATTCTGAAAGCGGCGTTAAAGGAGTTTGACGGAACGCTGATTGTCGTTTCTCACGACCGTGACTTCTTGGATGGACTGGTTACTAAGGTCTATGAGTTTGGAAACAAGCGTGTCACAGAACATTTGGATTCCATCTATGGCTTCTTGAAGAAAAAGAAGATGGAGAACCTCCATGAGATAGAGCGGAAGAATGTATAGAAAACAGTATGAGTCAAAAAAGCTTCGTCATTCCAGACGAAGCTTTTTTTTTGATTAAAGTCAGGCAGAAACGGGAACGGATATTTCTATCCTTGTCTTTTTTTGTTGCTGCGTGATTTTTATAAATATTATCTGTAAAATTCCAGAACGGGTAAAAGAACTGTCATCGTGACAGCTACCATCTGGTTGTTGGAACGTTGGTAGAGGTCTGACTTCGAATTGGAATAGATGTCTCCGAATCCGAATGTGTATCTTCCCTCCAACGTGGTGCGTGTGCGCCAGATAGGGATGTCTATGCCGGCTCCGATGGAGAGTCCGTAATCTACTTTACGGTAGCTGGCGTTGTTGTCTATTCTTGGGTCGTCCAGTTTCCCTACCTGAAAGGTTTTGCTGTCTACCGGGTAGTTCGTCTTCAAATCTCCGCTGTTGACAAGTACTCCGAATTTCGGTCCGAGGTTGAAGAAATATCTGAAGTTCTTTCCGAAATAGATGTGCGCTAGGATAGGGAGTTCGAGGTATCCCAGACTTCGTTCCAAGGTTAAACCTCTGACATCTACATCGTTCAGTATGTTTTCGTTTTTGAATTTCTCTTTCCATCCTCCTTCCACATAGTTGAGCTCCATTAGTACTCCAAAATGCTTCTGCGAGATATATCTGGCCGAAATTCCCGCCTTCAGGCCTTGTCGCATTCCTAGTGTCCCTAGATATCTACTGTTACTGTTCTTGTCGTTATGAAGAAAACTGACTTTCGCGAAGTTGACGCCACCATTGACGCCAAGTTGAATTTCCTGTTTGAACTTGCTGCGTTGGGCAGAAGCAGAACAGAATAGGGATATGAAGATGAAAAATAGTATCTTGCGCATATTCTTTTCCTTTTATTATTCGAATTTAACGGCAGAGAGTCCCGTTTGTGGATTGTGGTTAGTAAGGAAGACACTGCCGTTGTAATAGCCTCCGTTGCCACTGATTTTCTTGAATGTCAATCCTGATTGTAGGGGTTTGTATTTCACCTCCGTAAGTTTATTTTCGAAGTTATGTCCGAAGCAGGATACGGCATCGGAGAAGTACATCATCAGGTCGTAGCCTAACATGCCGTATTGGGGTTGCAGGTTCTCCGGTTCCGCATTGTATGTTTCTCTGAATGACTTAAGATACCTCTTCACATCTTCGTTCTTAAACTCGATATAGAAGGTGCTCGGAATGTATGTGTTGACGCGGAACAGATCTTTGCTGATGCTTTGGTAGCTCTGCCATTCGGGAAATCCTACGGTGCTCACCGTATACTTGTCGCCCATCATGTTGATGACCGGTAGTATCTGATTGAGGGCCACTTGGTTGTTGGTGAGGGTGATTATAACGTTCTCCTCCTTCGCCGATAGTTCCTTCTTCAGTGATTCGATGCTGCTGTATGTTATCGTCCTGAATTTTATATTACGGGCGGTCATCATCTTTCCCAGCGTGTCTTTTAATGCTGTTTTTGTGTTGTAGACATCGTTCTTGAAACTAAGAAGTACGATGTTAGCTCCCTTGAATGTCTCTATGATGGCTTTCGCCGTCAGGTAATTGTGCTGATCCTGGGGCGTGTTAATCTGGAAGACGTAAGGATTGTTGACGGTCTCTTCTGATTTGGAAGAGAATGGAACAATGAGCTTCACCTTGTGGATGGCTGCATAGTCTGCCAATATCTTTATCTGGGATGCGTAGGCCGGACCGATGATGAAATCCATGTCTTTCAGTTCGGAATGGGCTAACATCAGTTTTGCGTCTGTTTCATCATTGCCAGAGTCGTATACGTGCAAGTTGATGGACAATCCCCTGCGTTTTAGGCTGTCTATGGCAATGAGCATACCTTGGTATAATTCTAGGAATTTTTCCGTTTTTCCGTCCAATGCGGAATTTTCTGTCACTTCTGAGAAGTTGAACGGCAATGCTAATGCCACATTCACCTCGTTTTTGGGAGCTGTCGCCATATCAGCGGAGCTGATTTCTGGAATCAGAAGCACTTTGTCGCTTAACAGCTCGGTTTTGACGTCCGGATTCAGACTTATGATCTCATTCTGTGTGACGTTGTATTTTTGGCTGATACTGAAAAGCGTCTCTTCTTTCTGCACCTTATGGAACTTGTATCCGTTGGCTTGAGCTGTCGCACCTTGATTGCCCTCTTCTTGTGCTATCAAAAGCACTTTTCCTTCCTGCAGTTCTTGGGCTACACTTGGATTGTATTTGATGATGTCGTCTTTTCCGATGCCATATTGCTGGCTGATGCTGAAGATCGTTTCTCCTTTCTTTACAGTGTGCGTGCCGTAGTGCATAACCTTAGGTGCGGGAGGGGTAGGCTGTGGTATGGTCAATGTCATGCCTTTCTTCAACTTTTTGTCTGCACCTGGATTGAGTTTGACAATCTCCTCCGGTGTGACTCCGTAGTCCTGGCTGATGCTGAAGAGTGTCTCCTTCTTCTGCACTTTGTGTATGCGTTGCATGTTACTTTTGCTGGCTGTTGCTGTGGTTGCTGCCGTCTGTGCCTTCTCTGGGATGGAGAGCATTCTGCCTACCTCCAGCTCTTTATCCACTCCTGGATTGAGTTTGATAATCTCTTCTTGGCTGACGCCGTAGTCTTGGCTGATGCTGAATAGCGTCTCCTTCTTCTGTACTTTATGGATTTTGTACATGTTGCTTTTTGCGCTTGGAGCGGCGGCGGCTGTTGTCTGGCTCTTTTCTGGAATGGTAAGCACTTTCCCTACCTCCAGCTCTTTATCCACTCCTGGATTGAGTTTGATAATCTCTTCTCGGCTCACGCCATAGTCTTGGCTGATGCTGAATAGCGTCTCCTTCTTCTGTACTTTATGTGTCCTGTACATTATTTTAGGTCTCTCCGTACTTGCTTTGGGCGTAGAGGAGGCGTTGCTGCTTGTTGTTACTGCCGTGTTGGCATGGGCTGGCGGGATGATCAGTATATTTCCTACCTTTACGCCGTCTTTGGCATCTGGATTGAGCCGTAGAATCTCTTCTGTGGATACTCCGAATGTGCGGCTGATGCTGGATAGTGTTTCCCCCTTTTTCACCTCGTGTGTGGTAAACCCTGGTTTTGTCTCTTTCTTTACGCTGGCTACCTCTGGGCTTTTTGTTTGAACCTTGGTGGCTTGTCCGCTGGTTTGGGCTTTCTTCGGTACTTTTATCTCCATGCCGTATTTAAGTCCTTCGTTCTTTAACGTCGGATTTAGCTTGTATAGTTCGTCGTAGGTGGTGTTGTATTTCTCTTTTAAGGAGAAGAGTGTCTCGCTTTTCTCTACTTTGTGGAACGTGTATCTTTTTACGGGAATCAGGATGGTGGAACCTTTTGAAAGTCCTTTTTCCGAGCCGGGATTGGCTTCCTTTATTTCTGTTTCTGTAACATGGAACTTTTTCGAGACGGAATAGAACCCTTCGCTCGTCTGGACGTGGTATTCGTAATATTCTTTTCCGTCAATGATTTTAGTTTTGTAGGTCGCCTCTTGTGCCATTGCGTTTGTAAGGAAAAACAATGATAGAGATAACGAAATGCTAATGAAATATTTTTTCATCATGAATAAATTTTGTCTATAATGTGAGGATATGCATCTGTGTGATGTATATCTTGTTGCCCAATAGTGAGTTATGTGTCTCTATAAGAAAGATTCGGCATTTATCTCTCCATGGGTTAAAAATCATGCGAAGTTAAGAAAAAGTACTAAATATATAAAGATGCCGACGTGCAAAATATCATAAACTCTCCGAATGGTATGCTTGTTATGACTTATTTCCTTTGTTGGGTAGGAGGTGCGTGCCCGAATACCCTTATCGGGGTATTGCCCAAGATGGGCGGTTGCTGTAAGTTTGTAATGTGAAAAGCAAACTGCTTCTCTTGATATGAAACGTATGTTAAACAAATAAATGTTACGGATATGGAAAAGGTAGCAAAACAACTGACAGATTTGATTGGCAACACGCCATTGCTGGAGTTGTCCCATTTTAATGGGAAAAAAGGGTTACAAGCCCGAGTTATAGCTAAATTAGAGTATTTTAATCCGGCGGGAAGTGCGAAGGACCGTATAGCGGTAGCCATGATAGAGGATGCAGAGAAGAGGGGTCTTCTGAAACCGGGAGGAACCATCATCGAGCCGACGAGCGGAAATACGGGTGTTGGTTTGGCTTTCGTCTCTTCGGTGAAAGGGTATAAGCTGATCTTGACTATGCCGGAGACGATGAGCATTGAGCGTCGCAGTCTATTAAAGGCGTTGGGTGCCAAGTTGGAGCTTACGGAGGGTGCGAAGGGTATGGCCGGAGCTATCGAGAAGGCGGAGTCGTTGAAGAAGGAGATTCCCGGCTCTATCATCTTGCAGCAGTTCGAGAATCCTGCCAATCCTGCTATTCATAGGAAAACGACGGGCGAGGAGGTTTGGCGTGATACGGACGGAAAAGTGGACATTTTTGTTGCCGGAGTAGGTACTGGTGGAACAATCTCCGGTGTGGGAGAAGCTCTCAAGGCTCACAATCCGAAGGTTAAGGTGGTGGCTGTCGAACCTGCCGGGTCTGCTGTTATCTCTGGCGGTAAGGCTGGTGCCCATAAGATTCAGGGCATCGGTGCCGGTTTCGTTCCGTCTACATTCAATAGGGGGGTGATTGATGAGGTCATCCCGGTTCAGGACGACGATGCTATCCGCACCAGCAGGGAGCTTTCTTCTACGGAAGGTCTGCTGGTGGGCATCTCTTCGGGTGCAGCTGTCTATGCCGCTTATCAGCTGGCTCTCCGTCCAGAGAATAAGGGGAAGACCATCGTGGCGCTCTTGCCGGATACGGGCGAGCGTTATTTGTCTTCCATTCTTTACGCTTTCGATGAATATCCTTTATGATCGTTTTCTGTACGTCTCTTTCCTGAGACGTGGTCGGTCATTGTCTATTCGAAAGCTTAGAATGGTTTCTTTTTAGCTAGAATGTGGTAAATGGTTGGGGCTTACGTTTCCGACTTTGAACCGGACAACGTTTCTTCATTCTTCAATTTTCCCGTTCTGAGTTTTTTTTTGAGTTTCTTTTTCAAGGACTCTTTTGTTTAATATTAAAAAAATGTAAGATGGATACAAAAAATAAAAAACTTCATTTCGAGACTTTACAACTTCATGTGGGACAGGAGAATGCTGATCCGGCTACGGATTCAAGGGCGGTGCCTATCTACCAGACCACTTCGTACGTGTTTCATGATTCGGCCTATGCTGCCGCCCGTTTCAGCCTACAGGATTCGGGTAATATATATGGCCGTCTGACCAACTCTACGCAAGGCGTCTTTGAAGAACGGGTGGCTGCGTTGGAGGGTGGTGTGGCCGGTCTGGCGGTGGCTTCTGGCGCGGCGGCCATCACTTACGCGTTTCTGAACATTGCCAAGGCGGGCGATCATATCGTGGCGGCCAAGACTATCTATGGCGGAACATACAATTTGTTGGCCCATACGCTGAAGGACTATGGAGTGTCTACTACCTTCATTGATCCGAATGACATCTCCGAGTTTGAAAAGGCCATTAGGCCGGAGACAAAGGCTCTGTTTTTTGAAACATTGGGCAATCCTAATTCAAATATCATTGACATAGAGGCGGTTGCTGCTATCGCACATGCCCATAAGATACCGTTGATTGTGGACAATACGTTTGGTACTCCTTATCTTATCCGTCCGATAGAGCATGGAGCGGATATTGTGGTGCATTCTGCCACCAAGTTTATTGGCGGACATGGTTCTTCTTTGGGAGGTGTCATTGTGGATGGCGGAAAGTTTGATTGGAAAGCTTCCGGCAAATTTCCGCAACTGACGGAGCCCGATGCTAGTTACCATGGCATTCGCTTCGTTGACGCGGCCGGACCCGCAGCCTATGCAATCCGTATTCGGGCAATCTTGCTCCGTGATACGGGTGCCGCTATCAGTCCGTTCAATGCATTTATCCTTTTACAGGGACTGGAGACTTTGTCTCTAAGGGTGGAGCGTCATGTATCGAATGCCTTGAAGATTGTCGATTTTCTGAATGCCCACCCAAAGGTGGCGGCTGTCAACCATCCTTCTTTGCCGGATAGTCCTGACCATACGCTGTACAACCGTTATTTCCCGAACGGAGCCGGTTCTATCTTTACTTTTGAGGTGAAGGGTGGCGCGAAGGAGGCGCAGAAGTTTATCGATGCGTTGGATATTTTCTCGCTTCTGGCCAATGTGGCGGACGTGAAGTCTTTGGTTATCCATCCTGCCAGCACTACTCATTCTCAGCTGAACGAAAGGGAGCTTGCGGAGCAGGGTATCAAACAGGGAACTGTCCGCCTCTCCATCGGAACGGAGCATATTGACGACCTCTTGGCCGATTTGGATCAGGCTTTGGCGAAAATATGAGATTTACATTGATATGGTACGAAGGTTCTTGATAATCATAAAAAGTTCAGGACATCTTTGTCCGAGGAACGAGGATTTTTTCTTATTTTGAATGGTTTTTGGAGGTTCGATTTTTTCGAGCCTCCTTTTTTTATTGAATTTTTTATGGATTCATCGGTCTGCCGCATTGATCATCTTTTGTAGTTTCTTGCTGATGATGAATAGAAATAATGATGCGATGCCTGCCATGACGACAAAAATCATGAAGAAACTGCATAGGCTGTCTATCTGGAATCCTAAAATAGTTTTTGCTTGCGTCAGTTGTCCGTGCTGGTCAAATTCGGGATAGAGAGAACTCAATGTTCCCGCAAACTTGTTGGCGGTGGAGGTCGAGAGGAACCATACGCCCATGAGTAGGGATGAGAATCGGGCAGGCGAGAGTTTGTTGACCATGGATAGTCCTATGGGCGACAGACTGAGTTCTCCGAGTGTGTGGATGAGGTAGAGGCTGATGAGCCATATCATACTTACTTTTATGCCGGGCTCAACATCCTTCACGCCGATGGCTATGATTAGGTACCCGACTGCAAGTAGTAGTAATCCATATGCCTGTTTGGAGGGTGAGGAGGGCTCCATCTTTCGTCTTTTAAGCCAAGGCCAGAGCATGGAGAATAGTGGAGCTAATAGTACGATGAATATGGCATTGAAAGATTGGAAATAGCTGGCCGGCATCTCCCATCCGAAGAGGTTCCTATCCGTCTGTTCGTCTGCAAAGTAGGTGAGGGAAGCTCCTGCCTGCTCGAAGGCTGCCCAAAAGAAGATGACAAAAAAGGCAGTGATGAATATCACCCAGATGTGTTTCCTCTCGGCCATACTGAGCGACTTGTCTGTGATGATGAATAGGGGAATGGTGATGCAAAAGCTGAAGATACAGGCTCCTGAAAGGTCGGAGCCGAAATGTAGGAATAGACTTAGGAGTATGCCTTCGATGAGGAGGAACATAAATGTCTTTTTTATGTCTTTTTTATTCTTTTTTGTCTCCATGCCCTTTGTTTGGAGGTCTCTGCTGCGGTTGGGCTTTGTACCTATAGGCTGGTTGTCTGACGTGACAATGTATTTGTTTTGTAGTATTTTGAAAATGAAAGTTCCGATTATCATGCCGATGCATGCCATGAGGAAGCCCCATCTGAAATCTTCGGGTCTGCCTGTGTCGCCCAATGCACCGCAGACAAGAGGGGAGAAGAAGGCTCCGATGTTGACACCCATGTAGAAGATGGTGAAGGCAGAATCTTTCCGTTCGTCGTTCTTTGGGTAGAGTTGACCCACCATGGTGGAGATGTTGGGTTTGAAAAATCCATTTCCGATGGCCAAAAAAAGCAATCCGCCGTAGAGGAATATGTTGGAAATGTCGAAATTGGTGTAGTAGGAGGCGCTGATGAAGAGCATCAGTTGCCCGATGGCCATCAATATGCCGCCGAAGAAGATGGACCTCCGGTTGCCCCAATATCGGTCTGCCACGTATCCGCCGATGAGCGGCGTGAGGTAAACGAACCCGGTGTAACTGCCATATAGGTTGGATGCCATATCTTTGTCGAGGAGCATGGCTTTGACCAGATATAGTGTGAATATGGCTCTCATTCCGTAGTAGCTGAACCGTTCCCACATCTCTGTGACAAACAGTAGGTATAGACCTTTTGGATGTTTTGTCCTCATTTTTTTGTTCTTTCAGTTTTTCTGGGGTGCAAAAATAAGAATTTTTGTAGAATAAAAAAGTTGGGTGTCGAAAACGGCAGGTTAAAACTGATCGGATTTCGTGGTCATGTCTGTCCACAAAAAACTATCCCCTTCGGAATTTCAGACCAATGTCGTTCGTTCCGGAGGGAATAGCAACCAATTGATGGGAATCTGGACAATACAGACAGTTGTCTTCCTCGATTATCCCACCCACGACGTGATGTCGTAAAAGTAAGGTTCTTTGGTAACTACGGAAAGGTTCTGCGCTTTCCGACTACACAGCGCTGTAAGCAGCACGTATCACTTTACTTCAATCGGTTTTGTGTTAGGGTGCTCTTCTTTGTTCTTTTTCTTGATGTTGATGGAGAGCACTCCATGGTCTTGTTTTGCTTCGATGTGTTCCTTGTCTACATTGTCTGGCAAGAGCAGGGTCTGTTTGAACTGTGTGTAGCCAAATTCACGTCGTAGATATTTGCCTTTTTTGTCTTCCGTTTCTGTCTTTTTCTCCACGGAGATGATGAGCTCGTTATTGTCCACATGTACCTTGAAGTCTTCCTTCTTCAATCCTGGAGCTGCCAACTCGACTTTGAATTCATCGTCTGTTTCGATGATGTTCATTGCCGGAACGGACGGATTGACCTTGTGGCTGAACGTGTCGAGCCATTCGTTTCCGAAAAAGTCGTTGAAGATGTTTGGCATCCAGTCTTGGTTCCTTTTTGCAGGTGTCATTGTCATAATAGAATCCTCCTTGTTTTATCTGTTTTATCTTTTTGTTTTGAAATGCTTTTGTATCGCTTTTGTAGATAAAACAAGCGTGAGCGTGTAATGTTTTGAGCATACTCTTTTTTGTGATTCTTTTTCTTTGGTTAAAAGATGGCTCGTTCATGATAAGGAAAAAGGTGTGTGGGAAAATATAGTGGACTATTTCCTTTTTGCCAAATATGATTCCAGCCGTTTTTCTAAGGCCGTATTTTTGTTTTGTTTGAGAAGTGAAGTGACCTCTTCCGGCGGTTTTTGGCAGATCTCTCGAAGTGCCCAATCTACGGCCTTGTTTACCATTGGTTCTTTGTCAGTCAATAGTTGTTGACAGATACGAAATGTCTCCGTAGGATAGGTTCTGCCACCATGGTTAAGGTTGGCCGCCGTTGCAGCAGACAGACGCCTTTCCCACTTGTTGGCGGATAGTGCCATCTGCTCCAAAGGCATAAATGGATTGGTGTTGTTCAAAAGGATTGGGGTCAGGATGTTGCTTGAAAGTTGGTCGCAAGTCTCCCAGTTGTCCAAATGCAAGGTCCATCTGTTTATCCTGTCCCATTTTATTTCATTCAGCCTCTTCTTATGGAGGGCTAGAAGAAAGATGGCGCAGAGGATTTCTTCCCTGCATTCGTTTTCGAAGCATAGGTCGGCTACTTGGCAGATGGTTTCGAAATCTAATTCGCTCCACTCTTTTTTGAGTTCTTTTGCCGTTGCCCGTATCTGAGGAACTGTCACGCCGAGGCATTTAGCTCCTGATGTTAGCCTTTCTGCCTTCTCTCTGCACTTCTCGTCTGCTGCTGTTGCGAGTCGGTCGCGGAGCGTTTGTCGTAGATTGTTTGGGTCTGTCATGATTTTCGTTTTAGGCTGTAAGTCGGCTAGGGTAGATGACGTATAGCAGCAAGGCCACCGTAATCAGTATGGCCGCACCGATGGTTACTTGTAAGGGAAGTATCAGTAAATCCTCTTGTGGGACAATCAGAGGAATAAATCCGATGGCTGCGGCAGGTGCAAAGGGGGTGGTGAACCTCTCGAACAGAAAGAATATGCAGGTCGAGATGAAAATAGCCGTTATGGCGGCAGGCATCCCTATCTGTATCCCGACGAAATGGGAGGTGGCGCCTATGATGGCTGCCGCTACGATGGAGGTGAATACTTGAAAAGGCCGGTCTCTGAATCCGGATTTGGTATTGGCAAACTCCACGTATGTGACCACTAAAGGGGGAAGTATGCAATATCTGTATTCGCCGAAGACGGGAATGACCATCAATATGGCAAGAACGAAGGAAAGCAGTCCCCAATAGAATAGGCCTCTGTATATGTCCATCTGTTGCGCTTTGTATGCGATGTTCATGTGTAGCCCTTTTTTCACCAGAAGAAAGCGTGTTGCGCCAATGATGGCAGACATTGCGAAGACGGACAGCGGATATGCCCAACTTCTGCAATGCAGAAGCACGGGCAACATGCAGGCCGAAATCATGGGTAGGAGTGAGATGCGGAAGGTCATTAGCACCACTCCTACGAAGCCGAAGGCCAACAGTAGGCTGAAATAGATGTGGAATGGCGAGTATCTGGAGATGAACAGTCCGGCAAAAGCACCGATGGTCATCATGATGATGAATTCAAACGTGCTTACGTTCCAAACCTTCTTGTCCATGACCAGCCATCCTATCGTCAGGGCCGCCACCTCAGGAAAGATGGCCTCCTTGTTGTCCAAGATGGATGCAAAGCATACCATTGCAGATATGATGAGCGATGAGATTACATAGCGTATCCTCTTAGCACCCTTTTCTCCTTCAAAAAAGTTTAGGTTTTTCATGTCGTAATAGCATTGTTTCGGAATATACTATTTTAGAGTTTTCAGATAAGTTTCCAATCTATCCATGCCTATCTTTATGTTCTCGATGGAGTTGGCGTAAGAGAGGCGTACGTATCCCTCGCCGTTTGAGCCGAAGTCTACGCCAGGAGTGATTCCCACGTGTGCGTTCTCCAGTACGTCGAACGAAAATTTGTAGGAGTCTGTCGTGAACTTCTTCGCATTGCAGAAGATGTAGAACGCGCCTTGAGGCTCTTTCTCTATGACAAATCCCATCTCACGGAGCCGTTTGATCATGAAGATGCGGCGCTCGTTGTAAATTTCCCTACGTTTGTCGACCTCCGCTTCGGAGTCTCTCAATGCGGTTATGCCCGCCTGCTGCGAGTTGCTTGGCGCACAGATGAATAGGTTCTGCTGCAAAATCTGTAACGCTCTCATATAGGGTTGGGGCGCGACCAGAAATCCTAGTCGGAGGCCGGTCATGGCGTAGCGTTTTGAGAATCCGTTCAGTACGAAGGCATTGTCTGTGAATTTGAGCACCGAACGGGCGCGGCCGTTGTAGACCAATCCGTGGTAAATCTCGTCCGATATGATCGGGATGTTCAGTTTTGCCAGTTCTTTATAAACCTCGTCGGAGACCAACGTTCCCGTGGGGTTCATTGGTGAGTTGACGAAGATGGCCCGTGTTTTTGGTGTGATGGCGGCTTTGACCGCCTCTGTCGGATATTGGAATCCATCTTCGGCGGAGAGGTCTACGGAGACGGGCACCGCATTGCATGCCAGCACGAAGTTGCGGTAGCAAGGATAGCCCGGGTTGGAAAGGATGACTTCGCTTCCGGCTTCGCAAAGAGTCATCAGGGCCATAAGTATGGCGGGCGACGACCCGGAAGTCACCACGATGCGGTCCGTACCTACCTGTACGCCATATTCGCGCTGGTAGAATTTGGAAATCTCTTCCCTTAGTCCAAGGTCGCCCAGGGAGTGGGTGTAGTGTGTTTTGTTTTCCAAATAAGATTTTCTGGCAGTGTCTATGACACATTCGGAAGGGTTGAAGTCGGGTTCTCCCACTTCAAGGTGTATGATGTCTATGCCTTTTTTCTGCATCTCAACGGCTTTCTCCAATACGTCCATCACAATGAAGGATGTCATTTGACTCACGGCCGGATTTATCTTTACTTCCATATCGTTCTTGTAAGTTTTTCTGTTTTGTTTGCAAATTTAGGAAAAAGAGCTAAGATTGTGTCTGCGAAGTTTTTGTTTTTCATTTTGTATGGAAACTTTATTTTCCGAGAAAATTGGAGGTTCAACAAAGGTGAGTACTATGTCTTGAACGTCGAATCGTGTTGTTTTTTTCTTTCCAATCTTTCCTTTTCTTTACAAAGGCTATGGCTATTGTTTTTGTATTTGTCTTGTTCTTTGTGTGTTATCATGATGCAAATGGTCTATTTTCTTCAATTATGCTAAAATCGTTGCAAACTTGATTCAATACAGACCACATTTTTATTCTCAGCTGAATGAGTTCCTTTGCCTGTCAATTTTCACAGAACAACCTTTCATCGTACACTCAACAGAATTGGTGTCAGGTTATATTATGAATCTATATATTGGGTGACTGTCAAAAAAATAACTTGTGACTGTTTTGATAAATGCCGTAGGCATTATCCCTTTGTAGGGAAAGCAGGTGCCGGCAACAGCATTCTATAGGAATGATGAGGCGATATTCGAAGTGATTTGGGTTTTGTAAGTCGCTTGTAGTGGACAGTTCTGAAGAACACAAGCACTTTGCCGTAGAGATGAAAGTCACGGGGCTTTCATCTCTACGAACCATACCGACGTCCGTTGTCGATTTCGAAGTACTTTCCTGTCAAGTTACTGCTATTTTTGATACGGGCTGTACCTGATAGAATGGGCTTATACAGACAAATAACTATGCCGATTGTTGGCTGCTGGTATTTTTGACACTGGCTGCTCGTTCTCTTTTACAGTTTATTCAACTCGTTATAAGTAGAATTTACTGCATTCTGCAAATACAATGTCTTGCAAAAAACAACAATGTACATAATGCCAAGAGTAAGCCAACCTAAAAGGAACAAAGTCAGCAAGTAAGTTGAGACTTGTAAGCCTTCCGATTTGTGGTGTTTCACAAGATAGTTATTACAACGCACTATCCACCCACAATTCCAAACGATACCGTAGATACCCAAAGTAAAAATGGAAAGCAGGATGTAAACCACTAATCCTTGTGTTTGTTTTCCATCTTCCCTACATGCAGTGTTTGTTTCCTTGGCAAAAGCATGAATCAAATACAACCCATAAATGCCAAATGTTACAATTGTCAGTAATAGCGTCAACCAAAAACCTCTGTTTGTTGTCAATCTTTCCATCTCTATTTTTGCTTTATTTCCGTCCTTTTACGGAAGTTTCTTTAAGTTTGTTTTCCGCTCTTAAAGCTTTGCGGATGTCTTGCCTTTCGTTGTCATAAAGTGTTTTAGTGGGGTTTCATACAGTGCATCGTTTAGTGGTATGAAGTGCCGCACTTAAATAATTCATTCGAAGAAACATCACATTTCTATTGTTGATGTAATTGTGTCGGTTTGTATAATATTTGCAAAAATCACTTTTCAATGTTGTAAGTCGTTTGATTGCATATAGCTGTCTCATTATGGTACTCCCCATATTTAGACAAGTGTTAATACTTGATTAATCTCTTTTTAGTTCCCCAAGGAGTTGGGGTACCCCAACTCCTTGGGGAACTAATTTTTCGCAAAGTTATAAAAAAAATCATGCCGCCTTATCTTTGATGCGGTATATTTTGGATGGCGGGGTTGCGTTTCCTAGACTCTGATGTGGACGGAGTTCGTTGTAGAACTCCATATATCTGCCTATTCCGGCACGCAGATCCGACACCACATCCGTAGGGTATCGGTAGATGTATTCCTGCTTTATTGTCCGCCAGAAACGCTCTATCCAGATGTTGTCCTTGCATCTTCCGCGGCCATCCATACTTATGCTTATTCCCTTCCCTTCCAATGTGTTGATCCAGTCTGCCGATGTATATTGGCTTCCTTGGTCGGTGTTCACGATTTCCGGCGTCCCGTGCTTGGCAATGCATTCTTCCATGAGTTCTATGCAGTTGGACTTGTCCAACGTGTTGCTGAACCTCCATCCGACGATGTAACGGCTGTGCACGTCTATCACTGCATACAGATACATGTATCCATGACGCATGGGGACATATGTGATGTCCGTGCTCCATACCTGGTCGGGACTGTCTATCTTCTTTCCCTTTAATAGATACGGATGGACGTACTTGGCCTGACCCTGTTTCGTCAGCTTCTTCTGCGGGTAGATGGCTTGGATGCCCATCTTCCTCATCAGCCGTCTGACACGTTTCTCGTTCACTGCGATTCCCTGCATGAGGAGCATGCTCCGCATTGTCCTGACTCCGGCTGTGGGATGTTCGCTGTAGTACTCGTCCATCTTGTTCATGACGTCTATGTTGCCTTGCGCCTCCGTTTTCTTTCTGTAGTAGAATGTGCTTCGGTTTGTCTTCGTCAACTTACAGAACCTGTGCCTGCTCATGCCGGACGGACGTTTCTGCTCCAACTTCCTTATTTCTTCTTCAGGCCTGCTCTCTCGCAGGCTTCCGCAAAAAAATCCACTTCCACCGTCAGCTGTCCGACCTTCTTCAGAAGTCTGTCACGCTCGCTCCGCAACGCCTTTATCTCTTTACTCTCCGTTTCCTTGTACTCGAAGACGATGCCGGATTTCTCCATGAACTCTTTTCTCCATTCCGTGATCTGCTTGGGCGCTATCTCGTACTTCTTGGCCAAGTCGCTCAATGTCTCACTTTCCTTCATTGCGTCCAATACGACCTTGGTCTTGAACGTGGAATCATACTTGCTTTTCCTTCCCATTTCTTCCATTTTTTTACAAAGATAAGCCTTTCCCGCCACCTTTGTTTTTGTCTAAATTCTGGGGAGCATTATACATAGTGCCACATATCGGTGAGGCAATTTGCGAAGTGATTTGCAATTTTAAAATTACATGTAGTGGATAGTCACGAAGGATCGGACATGGCAATTCGACTTGTCGTTGAGCAGAAAGCCCGTAGGAATTTCCACTCAACGGTTGGTTCTTCTTGCCGGAGAAAAGTAAGAGGGCAGGGGGTTGGAAAGAATTGTCATATCCGGCACATTTCTACAAAATCTAATCTTTTTGAACAGTTCCAATCCGGTAGTTTCTTCTGTTTAAGTCGTTACCATCTCAATTCAACACAGCCTCCTTTTTATATAGTCCTTTTGGAAGGTCACAATGGAAAGTGACATTTTTATAGAATGTACTATTTTCCCCGTGATTCAAGAAATGCCTTGTCAAGTTCGCCGCTTATTTCTGCAGGATTCGTGATGGGCATGTCGCTGTTGTTGCTCAGTTCGTACTTGAGTAGCGAAGCTTTCTTCATCTTCTCTAAACTTGGTAGCTTGGTGCGGTTGGTGGTTTCTATGTGGTTGCCTTGGTGGTCAATTATGATGACTTTTGGCAGAAAAGCACCTTTCCTTCCGATAAATTTGTTCATTACGTTGATGGCGTTGTCATACTCTTCTCTCGTTGTCCTTCCCAAGGCTTCGTATTTTAATATTTCTCGTCCGTCCCAAGTGTTGATGGTGGCGTGGCTTTCTGATATTCTCTCTTCAATGTTGTTGCCAATGTTTAGCGTGTCATGTCCTGATGGCATTAGTAGTACTTTCCCGCCACCACCCTCGATGTTGGCGGCGTAGCGCGGTACCGTTATTCCAGACATCCACCCTTGTAGGTGTTTCATGTAGATTTCCCCTACTTGTATTGGTACTATAAAATGAACGATACCTTTTTCCTTGTGGCATTGAAGAAGATAATAGGGGTGAATGCCAATCCAGAACATGCGTCTGAACGTCTCGGCAAGAGTCTTGTAATGATCGTTCACGTGATTTAATAAAACAGTTTGATTCCTGATAGTAAACCCGTGATTGTTGATGCGCTCTACTGCTTTAGCCAAATCGTCGGTTATCTCCTGATAATGATTGACGTGTGTCATGAAATAAACATGCTTCTTGCTTGTCCCCGAATGTCTGTTGGCTGCATGTTTTATGAGTTTTAGTAAAGTGTTGGTTATAGCCATTGGTAATACGACGGGCACTCTTGAAGCTATTCGTATTACTTTCAAGTGTTTTATCTTACTCAGTTCTTCAAGGACATACTGGAGGCGTTCCTGACTTATGCGAAGCGCATCGCCACCGGTAATAAGGACTTCGTTTATGTTTTTGTTCCAACCTATATAAAAAATGCCTTTGTCGATCTCTTCTTTGTTGATGTGGGTGGTACTGTCAAGCGATTTGGCTCTTTGGCAATGAACGCAATATGAAGCGCAGCTGGTATTCTCGGCCACGAAAAGGGCTACCCTGTTAGGATAGCGTTGGTAAATTGCCCCGTAACTTCTTGAGTCTTCGCACATAGCACCTTCTATGCCGGTGTCAGGGAAAAGTAGGTTGGCAGGTGTGGGAACGCTTTGCCAAAAGATTGGATCAAGTCGTTTTGACGATTTTTCCCCAAACATCATTAACGGATGGAACGGGTCGGCCGCCATCAAAGATGCGTAATATGGTGTTATGCGTAAAGCTTCTTTGCCCTGAGCCTTGAGTTCGTTAATTGTTCGTTCGATCTCTTCGGCTTGATAGTGGTTTAACTTGATTACTTTTTTGAGTTGACAAACGCTTCTGATGCTGTTTTTTAATTGCCAGTCAGCGTCTTGCCACTCTTCTTCACTGACATTTTTCCATAACTCTATGGTGTTGTAATTGCGGGGAGTATAACAAATGTCGTTATATCTTTTCATGTTACTTGATTATTAAAGTTTGCAATATACGATTTTTCAATCGTGTTGAACAATTGATTATTTTGGTCTTTGCTTGTGCAACCCCCGCAGTAATTTCCTTAAAAGTATCTACGATTGTATTTCAATAACTTACAAAGTCAAGCACAAATATAACTAAAATATATGGAAGTCAGGGCTTAGTAATGATTAAAAAAACGGGTCTATGTTGATTTGAGTGGGTAGAGGAAGG
>JACJXK010000020.1 GCA_020636675.1 Prevotellaceae bacterium | reverse complement strand
CGTCCGAATTGTCAATCCCATCACTCGAAAAAAAAGAACCATGTCAACCTCTATTCTGAGTGGTGACATGGTTCTTTATATAAATGGACGTTGCCGAGTCATGGAAAGAACCCCCTTTTTAATGGAGATCCAACGTGCCCACTTGTCGCTGTGTCGTCTCTGTTTATTTTTCGGCAGCGGCTTTGCTTGTCTTCGTAGACTTTTTGGCAGTGCTTGCCTTTGTCGTCTTTGTCGTCTTTGCTTTTGTTGCTGCTTTAGCCTTCGATGTCTTGTCGGATGCCGTTTTTTCCGTACTGGCTTTTGCTGTGGATGCCTTCCTTTTTGCAGGTTTTTTGTCTCCCTGCTCTTTGATTAGAGACTGACAGTCCTCCAAAGTCAGTTCTTTCGGATCTTTCGTTTTCGGAATCTTATAGTTGGCGCCATTATGGGCGATGTAAGGACCGAAACGTCCGTTGCATATCTGAATGTCTTCGGCAGCAAACTCTTTGATGATACGGTTCTTCTCTATCAGTCGTTTCTCTTCAATCAGTTCAATGGCTCTCTCTTCCGTGATGGACATTGGATCGTCCGTCTTTTTGAGCGAGAAGAATTTGCCGCTGTGCCTTACGTATGCGCCAAATCGGCCGATGCCTATGGTGAGCGTGGCGCCTTCGTATTCGCCGATGTCTCTTGGCAGTTTGAATAGGTCCATGACCTCTTCGAAGGTGATGGTTTCCAAGTGCTGGTCCTTATGTAGGGAGGCGAATTTTGGCTTCTCCTCGTCTTCTGCGGTTCCTATCTGGGCTACGGGGCCAAATCGGCCTATCTTTACAAAGACAGGCTTGCCGCTTTGAGGGTCAACGCCGACTTGTCTTTCTCCAACTTTTCTCTCTGAGTTTTGGATGGTGTCTTCTACTTTTGGATGGAATCCTTTGTAGAAGCTGTCGATGGTGGTGGTCCATTTCACGTGGCCCTCCGCTATGTCGTCAAACTCCTTTTCTACTTTCGCTGTGAAGTTGTAGTCTAGGATGTTTGGAAAATATTCGATTAAGAAATCGTTGACAACGATGCCTATGTCTGTCGGGAATAGTTTGGCCCGTTCTGCTCCGGTTGTCTCCGATTTTGTCTCGTCTTTTATCTCTCCGCCTTTCAGCGTGAGCACGTTGTAGTTTCTGATTTCACCTTCACGGTCGCTTTTCTCCACGTAACCTCGGTTTTGTATGGTAGATATGGTGGGGGCGTAGGTAGATGGCCTGCCTATGCCAAGCTCTTCCAATTTTCTTACCAGACTGGCTTCTGTGTAGCGTGGCGGACGTTGCGAAAAACGTTCCATGGCCACTATGTTGTCCATTTGGCTTAACGCGTCACCGGCTTTCAGTGGCGGGAGTAAGGATTCGTTTTCCTGCTCGTTGTCGTCGTCTGTCGATTCCATGTAGACCTTCAGAAAGCCGTCGAACTTCAGGACTTCACCTTCTGCGATGAATTTTCGGCTCTCTCCGGAGATGTTTATGTTGATGGAGGTGCGCTCCAGCTCGGCATCTGCCATTTGCGAAGCGATGGTTCTTTTCCAAATCAGTTCGTATAGTCTCTTCTCCTGAGCGGCACCCTCAATATGTTGCTGGTTCATGTATGTAGGACGGATGGCCTCGTGAGCCTCTTGGGCTCCTAAACTCTTCGTGTGGTATTGTCTTATCTTCAGATAACGCTCTCCGGCTATGGATAGAATTTCCTCTTTCGATGTGTTGATGGCCAAAGAAGAGAGATTGACGGAGTCGGTACGCATATAAGTTATCTTTCCCGATTCGTATAGCTTTTGGGCTATCATCATGGTCTGCGATACGGAGAATCCGAGTTTCCTGGACGCCTCCTGCTGTAGTGTGGAGGTGGTGAAAGGTGCGGCCGGTGTCTTTTTGAATGGTTTGATCGTCACACTTTCAACAGAGAAGTGGGCGTTATTGCAATGTTCAAGAAAAGATTGGGCCTCTTCCTTTGTCTTTATCTTGTTTTGTAGTTCCGCTTTTAGCTCCCAGTTCTTCCCGTCTTTGTCTTGTACGTTGAAGATGGCAAGCACGCGATAGGAAGGTTCTGCCCGAAATGCTTGTATCTCGCGTTCCCTGTCTACTATAAGCCTTACCGTTACCGACTGTACTCTACCGGCAGAGAGTGATGGCTTTACTTTTCTCCATAGAATGGGAGATAGCTCGAAACCCACAATTCGGTCGAGTATTCGTCTTGCTTGCTGTGCGCTGACCAGGTTGTCGTCGATGTCTCTCGGAGTTTTGATCGCGTTTAATATGGCGTCTTTCGTAATCTCATGGAATACGATTCGTCTCGTGTTCTCCTTGTTTAGACCAAGTACTTCGTATAGATGCCAAGCAATGGCCTCTCCCTCGCGGTCCTCATCGGATGCTAGCCATACGATTTCCGACTCTTTGGCTTTTTTCTTTAACTCATTTACCAACTTTATTTTGTCTGAGGGAATCTCATAATCAGGAGTATAATTATTGGCGACGTCTATTCCGAAGCCTTTCTTCTTTAAATCTCTGATGTGACCGAAACTAGATAGAACCGTGTAGTCATTCCCCAAAAACTTTTCAATGGTTTTTGCTTTTGCTGGGGACTCGACTATTACTAAATTTTTTTGCATAAGACACTCTGTTGCGCTTGTTCTTTTATTAAACGGCTGCAAAGTAACAAAATATAGTTCGGAAGTTCCAACTTTTTTTGTCTTTTTGTTTTTCCGACGCTTTTGATTGTTTCCGTTTCTTCTTTTGCGGATGCAGGTTGTATGGCCTGCTTTTGTTGTGTGGAAGAGGAATGAATCTTGTCGTCTTGTCTGTTATTTGTCCGCGTTTTTATTGTCCATCCGGATGAGTAGCCGTAAAGATGTGTCGTGTGTGAAGTAGCTCCATCCCCAATTGAGCAATACGAAAGTTTTGTTTTTGACGCCAACGATGGCCATGAGGTGTACGAAGAGCCAAAGAATCCAAGCGACGAAACCTCCGAAATGGATTTTTCTGAATTCCACTACGGCCTTGTTCCTGCCTACGGTGGCCATGCTGCCTCTGTCTGTGTAGCGGAATGGTTTCTGATCTCCTTTGTTCAGGTTATGGACGAGGTTTTTCCCTTGTTGAATGGCGGCTTGTGCCACTTGTGGGTGTCCGTGTGGGTAGGCGGGGTCTGAAGTCATGAGGCATACGTCGCCTATTGCGAATAGATTGCTGCTGTTTTCTACTCGGTTGCATCCGTCCACTTTTATGCGGTTGTTCCTTCCGTATACGTCGTTGTCTAGTCCGGGAAAAATGCGTCCGGCAACGCCGGCAACCCAAAATACGTTACAGGAAGCGATGGATCTGCCGTCGTTTAGTTCTATTTTTCCGTCGGTATATCCTTTTACCATTGTGTTGAGCATTATCTCCACACCCATCTCTTGCAGGTATTTATATGCTTTTTTTGACGAGAATTCGCTCATCCCGCCAAGAAGCCGTGGTGCGGTGTCTAGCAGGTATATCTTCATTTGGGAGAGGCTCTTGTCTTGGTTGTAGTCTTTTGGAAGCGTGTATCTCCTCAATTCGGATAAGGCTCCGGCCAACTCTACTCCCGTTGGCCCGCCACCTACGATGACGAAACTTAGCAGGCTCTCCGCTTCTGCTTCGCTGTGCGAGTTGATGGCTTTCTCGAAGCTGCGTAGCACGTTGTTGCGCACGTTGATGGACTCTGGCAGAGTCTTTAGTGACATGGTGCAATGCTCCAGGTCCTTGTTGCCCATGTAATTGGTGTAAGTGCCGGAGGCGATGATGAGGTAGTCGTAGTCTATGTAGCCTATGCTGGTCTCCAGTCTGTTGACGTTGGTGTCGACCGATAGTGCGGTGCACATTCGGAAATGGATTTCTCCCATCTTCCTTAATGTCTTCCTGAAAGCGAAGCCGATGGATGACGGTTCGAGACCGGAGGTGGCCACTTGGTAGTATAGAGGTTGAAACTGATGGTAGTTGTGTCTGTCTATCAGTACGATTTGAAAAAGTCGTTTGTCTAACCCTTTCACGACGTTCAGCCCTGCAAATCCGCCGCCGATGACAACCACGCGCTTCCTGTTGCCCTTGCCGGGCATGTTTTCAATGGGTAGTTCTTTCATATATATAAGAATAGGAATGATAGATGGCAAGGCAGTAGCGTGGGTTGCTCTGCCACTTGTCGGAGTGATAACAAAATGGCACGGGAAATGGTTTCCTTCTGCGTGAAATTACTCCGTTGCCGGGTCTACCATTGAATGGGCGTCTGTCCGTGGCTTTGCAGATAGGCGTTGGCTTGGCTGAAATGGTGGCATCCCAAAAATCCGCGATAGGCGGAGAGTGGCGATGGATGGACGGCTTTCAGAACCAGATGCTTCTTTGTGTCTATGACCAATCCCTTTCTTTGTGCGTAGGATCCCCAAAGCAGGAAGACCAATCCTTCCCTTTTGTCCGAAAGTTCCTTTATGACACTGTCTGTGAACTCTTCCCAGCCCTTGTTCTGGTGGGATGCGGCTTGCCCTGACCGCACAGTAAGGATGGCGTTGAGCAGTAACACGCCTTGCTTTGCCCAACGCTCTAGGTTGCCGGAGGCGGGTGCGGGCACGTGCAGGTCGTCTGTTATCTCTTTGAAGATATTGACGAGGGATGGGGGAAACTGGATGCCGTCGTTAACGGAGAAACATAGCCCGTGTGCCTGCCCGTATCCGTGGTAAGGGTCTTGTCCTATGATGACGACTTTTGTCTTGTCGAATGGGCATAGATTAAACGCATTGAAGATGAGGCTGGCAGGCGGGAATATGGTCTGTGTCTGGTATTCTTTTCTTACGAAACCGGTTAGAATCTCGAAATAGGGTTTGCCGAATTCCGACTGGAGAACGGCTTTCCATGATGGCTCAATCTTTACTTCCATGTTGTTTGTATATGTTCCGGACAAAAATAATACAAATGCACGAGAGATGGAAAGGGAAAAAGGCAATAAAATGGATGATGGGTGTGTTTGGCAGAAGTCTGTGAAGACGTTTGGTAATGCTGACGCGGGATGAAATTTAATCGGTCAGAAAAGAAATCTTCGTATCCTTATTTTTTGTGAATGTTACGTTCTGAAGTTGCCACATGAGTTGCAACTCATAAGTTATTTCGTATCTTTGCACAGTGCAAATTATACGGATTATTAATTAGAATATAAAAAAATGACTATTTCAGACAAAAAATTCGTGGGTGTTTCTTACGACTTGTTCGTGGGCGGAGAAGATGGTAAACCTGAACTAATGGAAAAGGCTACGGCGGAACGTCCTCTTAAATTCACTTTTGGATTGGGCATGATGCTGGATAAATTTGAAGACAATTTGAAGGGTTTGTCTGTAGGCGACAAGTTCAATTTTACTATAAATTCGGAAGATGCTTATGGCGATTACGAGGATGAGCGTATCATCGACCTTGATAAGTCAATCTTCGTGGTAGACGGAGCGTTTGATGGCGAGAGCATCGCAGAGGGAAAGCTGGTTCCTATGATGGATTCTGAAGGTAACAAAATGAATGGTATCGTTCTTGAAGTGAGCGAAGACAAGGTGAAGATGGACTTTAACCATCCATTGGCTGGCGAGACATTGAACTTTGTTGGCGAGGTACTGGAAGTTCGGGATGCTACGGAGGAGGAAATCGCGGTGGTGACTAATAAGCACCATTGTGGTGGTTGTGGCGGCAGCTGTGACGATTGCTCTTCGGAGTGTGGCGGTAATTGCGGCGGTTGCGGAGAGTAACCTTGAATCTGGTTTTTGAGAAACAAGACAGGTTGGTCTGTTTGTAAAGATAAATAAACAGAGTGTTAAAATACGGCGCAGTCTTGGCTTTGGTTAAGACTGCGTTTTTTAATTTGAAATGTTTATGAATACATTTGGAGAAAGGTTTAGATTGACCACGTTTGGCGAATCGCATGGTAAGGCTATTGGCGGTGTCATTGATGGATTTCCTGCCGGCATTGAGATTGATGAGGAGTTTGTGCAACAAGAGTTGAACCGACGCAAGCCGGGACAGTCTTCCATCACAACATCAAGAGATGAAGCCGACAAGGTGGATTTTCTTTCTGGCATATATGAAGGGAAGTCGACTGGGACGCCGATTGCCTTCTCTGTGTGGAATACGAACCAACACTCTTCCGATTATGATGAGATGAAGAATATCTATCGTCCTTCCCATGCCGACTATACTTATACGCTGAAGTATGGCATCCGCGATTATAGAGGAGGAGGACGGTCTTCTGCCCGAGAGACGATAGCCCGTGTGGTGGGTGGCGCAATTGCAAAACTCTATCTCCGACAATGTGGCATCACTGTCCAAGCCTATACTTCACAGGCAGGTCCCGTTAAGTTGGAGAAGGATTATCACGAGTTGGATTTCTCCCTGACGGAAGAGAGCTTGGTGCGTTGCCCTGATCCGGAGGTCTCTGAACGGATGGTGGCATTGATAAAGCAGGTGAAAGAGGAGGGTGATACCATCGGAGGCGTGGTCTCTTGTGTCATCTCCGGTTGCCCGGTAGGGCTGGGTGAACCTGTTTTTGGCAAGCTTCATGCCGAACTGGCAAAGGCCATGCTTTCCATCAACGCGGCCAAAGGCTTTGATTATGGAATGGGTTTTGACGGAGTGAGCCGACGAGGCTCTGAGATGAATGACATCTATTATTCTGACGAGGAAGGAATCCATACGCGGACAAATAATTCGGGAGGCATACAGGGTGGCATATCCGACGGAGAGGATATCTTTTTCCGTGTGGCCTTCAAACCGATACCTACCCTTTTGAGGGAACAGGAGACGGTGAATGAAAATGGTGATAGTCTGTTGCTCAAGGCAAAGGGCCGTCATGACCCTTGCGTGTTGCCTCGTGCCGTCCCTATTGTGGAGTCAATGTCTGCTATGGTGATATTGGATGCGTTGTTGTTGAATAGGTGTGTGAGGGAATAGGTGAGCTTTTTGTTCCCTGTTTTCCGTCGTTGCCTGTCTTGAAAAAAATAATCTCGGCATGGTCAAGTGATTTTGCCGGTACTTATTGGATTAACATGCCGAGAAAAAATCTTCATTGATTCTCATTCCTTTCCTTCGTCGCAGTGATTTTTTTCATTGCAGTTTCTTTGGAGGTGGAAATGAGAATCAAGAAGATGTGGAGGTTAAAGAAGTGAACTTTCTCTCGCCAAAGTCCGATATTCCGAATCGCACTCCTTTTGTAGTGCCGTATTCAGAACCTTCGCATCGTTTGGCAGAATAGCCGACAGGTATGCGTATCGGTCTTCTCCGCTCAGGAATGCAGGCATGGTGCCGTCCGGTTGTTTATAGTCCACGGTCAACGGGTTTTTCCCGGCTTCGGCCAGTTTTGGGTTGTATCGGTAAAGTGGCCAGTAGCCACATGCCACCGCATGGTGCTCTTCTTCCATGCTGGTGCCCATGCCTTTTCGTATGCCATGATTGATGCATGGACTATAGGCTATCACGACAGACGGGCCGTCAAAGGCCTCGGCTTCGGAGATGGCGTCGATGGTCTGCTGTTTGTTTGCTCCCATGGCGATGGATGCTACATACACGTTCCCGTATGTCATCATCATCCGGCCAAGTTCTTTTTTGTTTGTACGTTTGCCTGAAGATGCGAATTTCGCCACCGCACCCAATGGTGTTGCCTTGGAAGTTTGTCCTCCTGTGTTGGAATAGCACTCTGTGTCGAGGACTAGTACGTTGATGTTTTCGCCGGAAGCCAAGACGTGGTCTAACCCGCCAAATCCGATGTCGTAGGCCCAACCGTCTCCTCCTACAATCCATACTGATTTTTTGACGAGCAAATCGGCCAACTCGGATAGTTCCTTTAACGGCCCTTCGGCATCTTCTTCCTTCAAAAGTTCGGATATTTTCTTTCCGGCGTCAGACGATGGATTCCCTTCATTCTCTGCCTTCTCCCATTCTGCCAGTGCCGACTTTATCTCTTCGGAGACGGCGTCCTGATTGAGGAGATTGCCCACCATGGCTTTTAGCCGGTTCCGCCGGTGTTTGATGGCTATATGGATGCCGTATCCATACTCGCCGGCATCTTCAAACAGAGAGTTTCCCCATGCCGGACCGTGGTGTTCGCCGTTGGTGGTGTATGGCATGCTTGGCATGCTGGCGCCATAGATGGAGCTGCAACCCGTGGCGTTGGCTATGATCATGCGTTCGCCGAAGAGTTGGGTGATTAGCTTCACGTACGGGGTCTCCCCGCAACCTGCGCAGGCTCCCGAAAATTCAAACAGTGGCTGATACATCTGCGATCCTTTCACCGTATTGCGGGGAAGATATCCTTCCTTCTGCCGGATGTGTTTTTGTGCATAATCCAGATTCAATTTCTCCTTTCCGCAATTTTCTTTCAGCGGCTGCATGGATAGTGCGTCTACCGGACACACGTTTGCGCAGGATCCACATCCTTGGCAGTCTTCCGGAAATACCTGTATGCGGAATCTCATGTTCTTCAGCGTGTCGCCGCCAACGGCCTCTTTTGTGGTGAATGAGATGGGTGCATCCTTGGTCTCCTCTTCTTTAGCCCAGTATGCACGGATGGATGCATGAGGACAAACCATGGAGCATTGGCAACATTGTATGCACTTGCCGTTGTCCCATATCGGGATGTTTATGGCCACCGCCCGCTTCTCGTATTGGGTGGTGCCAACCGGCACTATGCCATCAGGCGATAGTTTGGATACTGGTATGCCGTCTCCCTTTAACGCTAGGATGGGTTCTGCTATTTGACGGACAAAGTCAGGCACATCCCGCTCTGCCTCTTCTCTCTCTTACGCTTCTTTCCAAGAGTCGGGATATTTTATCTCTGTCAATTTCCCTATTGTGTTGTCTATGGCTTTCAGGCTCATCTGGACGACGGCGTCGCCTTTCATGGCATAGATTTTCTTCACGTTTTCTTTCAGAGAGGACACCGCCTTCTCGAAGTCCATGACGTTGGAAAGTTTGAAGAATACTGTCTCCATAATCATGTTGATACGTCCGCCAAGACCTACCTTACCGGCTATTTTTACTGCGTCGACATTGAATAGCTTTAGCCGTTTCTGAGCGATGGTACGTAGCATCTGTGCCGACAGTTCACGTTCCAGGTCGTCTGTGGTTGACCATGTAGAGTTGAGCACGAATGTGCCGTTTTCTTTGATGCCGTCCAATACGTCAAACTTGCGGACATAAGAATCTTTATGGCATGCTATGTAGTCTGCGTGGATGATAGGGTAGGAGGATTGTATCTGCTCTTTTCCGAAACGAAGATGAGAAACGGTGTATCCTCCCGATTTCTTTGAGTCGTATGAAAAATAGGCTTGGATGTAAAGGTCTGTGTTTTTGCCTACAATGTCGGCCGCTTGCCTATTTGCGCCAACCGTACCGTCCGATCCAAAGCCAAAGAACTTGCATTGTATGATGCCGGGTTGCGTGGTTTCTATACTCTCTCCAGTCGAAAGGGAAAGAGAGGTGACGTCGTCCGTGATTCCTACGGTGAACGTCGCTTTTGGAGAGGGGCTCTTCATATTCCCGAAAATTGCATTCGCCATGCATGGCGTGAAATCCTTGGAGCTCAAACCGTAACGTCCGCCTATTACGGGTAAGGATGAGCCGGCCGAATGCAAGGCTGCGCAAACATCCAGAAAAAGTGGTTCGCCTTGTGCTCCCGCCTCTTTTGTCCTGTCGAGCGCGCAAATTATTTTGGCACTTTTTGGAATGGCTTCCAGAAACCGCTCTTTGGAAAAAGGACGATAGAGACGAACCTTTATCAGACCCACTTTTTCTCCTTTCTTCAGCAGATGACGGACCGTCTCCTCTATTACATTACAGCTGGAACCTATGGCGACGATGACCTGTTCTGCCAATTCGTGTCCTACATAGTCAAACGGATGATAGGATCTGCCGGTGATTTTTTCCACGGCTCTCATGTTCTTCTCTACTATGTCCGGTAATGCGTTGTAAAAACGGTTTCCAGCTTCTCTGTTTTGAAAATAGATGTCTGGGTTTTGTGCCGTTCCACGCACGTCCGGATGCTCTGGGTTCATGGCTCTACGTCGGAAGTCCCGTACTTTGTCCCAGTTTACCAACCCTCGTATGTCCTCATAGTCTATCAGCTTTGTGGTTTGCATCTCGCTAGAAGTGCGCCATCCGTCAAAGAAATGGCAAAACGGTACGGAACCCTCAATGGCCGACAAATGTGATACTAGCGCAAGGTCCATGCACTCTTGTACGGACGAAGATGCCAAGAAGGCAAACCCGGTTTGGCGACACGCCATTACGTCCTGATGGTCGCCAAATATGGAGAGTGCATGCGTGGACAACGATCTGGCCGTGACGTGGAAGACGGCAGGGAGGAGTTCTCCCGCAATTTTATACATGTTCGGAATCATCAGCAGAAGTCCTTGGGATGCCGTGAATGTTGTGGTCAACGCACCTCCCGACAGACTGCCATGCACCGCACCTGCAGCGCCGGCTTCCGATTGCAATTCGCGGACTACCATGGTTTGCCCCATTAGATTTTTCCGACCTTGACTGGCCCATTTGTCTGCCAATTCGCTCATGTCTGAGGCTGGCGAGATGGGATAGATGGTGGCCACGTCGGACAAGGCATAGGCGATGTAGGTAGATGCCGTACATCCGTCTATTATTTCTGTTTTTAATTTCATGACATTTGTTTTAATGGAAATAAAAAAGGTAGGAAATGGCTCCTGCCTTTATTTTAAACGAGCTATTAACTGGTAATCAATCTGGTGAACCAAATCCAGAACGGAGCCGTTATGACAAACAACAATACGCTGAATGCCAATGATGAGGTTCCCGCCCGGACATACGTTTGGAAATGACTGCCGATGATGATGCCGGAAAATGCAGGAGGCAAGGCACCTGCCAAAACTAGCATTTGAAGTTTTTCTGCATCCATGTGTATCAACCAACCTACCAAAAGCAGAATTCCCGGCATGAGAATCAGTTTGACGATAGTGTTGTAGACAATTTCCCAGTCCATCTGAAATTTCAGCCCGGAGAGGGTTAGTCCTGCGGCAAAGACTGCCACGCCGGCGTTGGCGTTTGCTATCAGTTCAAAGTTCGGATCTAAGATTTTAGGAAATCGGACTCCAAACAGAACAAGCAGAACGGCCAAGATGGGAGCCCAACTCACTGGTTGAGAAAGGGCACTTAGTACGGCGTTTTTGTGGATGGTGGCCATCAATCCCTTTTCCTTCGGTTCTTGGGCCGTTTGGGTGGCGTTGGTAGACGGTTGTGCGGCTGCTCCGGTATTCATCTTCTCTTTCTTTTTCCCGGCGGCAAGCAGAGACAACCCGATGGGAATCGTGATAGCATTTACGACAATCGAAACGATGGCTACCACCAACCCCGTGTTGGCTGTGTCTCCGAAAATGGGGTCCAATACGGCAAATCCAAGAAATCCGATGGTCGGTGATCCTGCAATCAGAGCACAGACGGCAGCTTCACTTTGCGTATGTTTGAAAAATTTGTAACAGGAGAAGTAGGCCCATAAGAATAGAGCAATGATGAATACAAGGCTCACGATGGTCAACTTGAGGTCTGAAAACAGCATCTCGCGGTCGGCTCTGACGATAGATACAAACAGAGCCGCTGGCAAGGCGTAGGTCAAAACCAGTTTGTTGAAGATGCGCGCATTCTCCGGACTGAATACGCTACGTTTGCCGGCGATAAATCCCAATATCATAATGATAAAAATTGGGATGATGTCTGTTAATATAATATTAATCATGTGTTTGTGATTTTAATTATACTTTGACGGCTGATTTCGGGTTCAGGTTTCCTATGTGCCCGCTTTCCGTTCCGACAGCCGGGTCGATGACACAATTGATGATAGTCGGTTTTTTAGAAGCAATACCTTGTTCCAGATACTTCTTGATTTCGTCGGGTGTTGTGGCGTGGTAGCCCACTCCTCCGAAAGCCTCTATCATCTTTTCGTAATGTGCGTCTGCCATCAGGGTGGTAGGCGACGGGTCAACACCTCCGCCAAGATTGGGGTCGCTTCCTTTATAGATGCCGCCGTTGTTGAATATCAGGATGGTGACCGGCAAGTGGTATCTACAGATGGTCTCTACCTCCATGCCGCTAAATCCGAATGCGCTGTCGCCCTCGATGGCCACCACCTGTTTCTTTCCGGTTATGGCGGCTCCTATCACATAGCCCATGCCAACGCCCATGACTCCCCATGTGCCGCAGTCGAACCGTCTTCTTGGATAGTACATGTTGATCACATTTCTGCCATCGTCCAGCGTGTTGGCTCCTTCGTTGACCACATAGATGTCTTTGTTCTTGTCCAGTACGTCACGAACGGCCTTCAACGCATTGAAGTAATTCATCGGTATGCTGGTGGAGTTCAATTTCGCATCCATCTTTACGAAATTCTGCTCTTTCTCCTTGTTTACCGAATCTACCCAGTCAGACTGCGGTTTGATGTTGTGTGTGCCCAATCCTGCCACCATGGCATCCATGGCCGAGGCAATGTCTCCGACAATCGGTGCGTCGATTCTTCGGTTACTGTCTATCTCTTGAGGCTCGATGTCTATCTGGATCAATTTGCCGTCCGGATTCCAATGCTTGCCTTTCCCGTGTGCCAACAGCCAGTTCAGACGTGCACCTATGAGCATCACGACATCCGCCTCCTTCATGACCAATCCGCGGGCGGCAGCCGCACTTTGCGGATGGTCGTCCGGAAGAAGCCCTTTTGCCATAGACATGGGCAGAAATGGAATCCCGGTCTTTTCTACAAATGCTTTTATGTTTGCGTCAGCTTGAGCATAAGCAGCACCTTTTCCGATGATAATTAGAGGTTTCTTTGCCGCGGCGAGCAAAGTTAAGGCTCTGTCTATGGATGTGGAGGCTGGAATTGATTTTGGAGCCGGTTCCAAGACTTTGAATAAAGTCTTAGTGGCAGACGCTTTGTCTATCATGGAACCCAACAAGGCAGTTGTGAGGTCCAGATAAACCCCGCCGGGACGGCCGGAGACGGCCGCACGGATGGCTCTTGCCAATCCGATGGCAATGTCTTCAGGCCGATCGATTCTATAGGCGGCTTTGCAGAATGGCTTAGCGACGTTCATCTGGTCGAGTCCCTCGTAATCGCCTTGTTGCAGGTCTATTTTGGGCCGCTCGCTGGATCCGCTGATCTGAATCATGGGGAATCCGTTTACCGTTGCCGTGGCAAGAGCCGTCAATCCGTTGAGGAATCCGGGGGCGGATACTGTCAGACAGATGCCCGGCTTTTGTGTCATGAAACCACTGATGGCAGCCGCATTTCCGGCACTCTGTTCATGACGGAATCCGATATAGCGCAGACCTACCTCCTGCATGTGCCTCGCCATGTCCGTCACTGGTATGCCAATGACACCAAACACAGTGTCCAACCCATTCATCTTCAGTGCTTCCACCATGATGTGCATGCCATCCGTCATTTCTTGATTCTGTGTATTTTGCATTTTATTTTTATGTTTAAGTTTATAATCAAAAACGAACCGACCATCTATGTCTGTCATTGAGAGGAAGTCCATTTTCCTCCGATTCTCATGAAGGAATATTGTTCAAAGATGGTCGGTTGCGTTTTTTTGCTTATTTGCAAACGATATGGTTAGACCGTAATTGAGCTATCTCTCCGTCCGAATATCCTATCTCTTTTAGAATTTCGTTCGTGTTTTCGCCCAGAAGAGGAGCTGATTTGATGTTTGGCGTGTAGTTTGAAAATTTCGGAGGACAGCCGATGGTCAAAAATTTCCCGCGTTTAGGTTGGTCAACCTCAACGATGGTTCCGCACTTGCGTAAAGATTCGTCCTTCTCGATTTCAAGCATACTCAAAACCGGTCCGCAGGGAACCCCCGCCTTCCCTAGTTCTTTCACCACTTCAAACTTGTCTCTGGTGATGGTGTAGGCCTCCACCCCTTTGTATATTTCATCTTTGACCAAATTGCGGGCCAATGGAGTGTTGTATTTCGGGTCGTTAATCCATTCCGGTTTTCCAAGGGCTTGACAAGCCTCGGCAAATGGCTTCGCTTCGTTCTGAAGTACGATGTATACGAATGCATTAGGGTCGGTTTCCCAACCTTTACATTTATAGCACCAGCCCAAAACCTGTCCGCCCTCGGCGTTTCCAAATCTAGGGACGGTGTTGCCTCCTTTAATCTTCGGATAGCTAGGCGCATGCTTCAAGTCGCCGGTGTGCTCCAGAATCAATTGGTCGCGCAACTTTATTCGGCAGAGGTTCAGCACGGCATCTTGCATGGACTGCTGTACGAAACAGCCCTCGCCTGTCTTTTCTCGTTGCATAAGAGCGGCCAACAGACCAATCACTAAGTGCATACCCGTATTGCTGTCGCCAAGAGCAGCGCCGGATTGCGTAGGAATGTTGCATTCTCCGCTCCACCAGCCGGTTGTAGCGGCGGCACCTCCGGCACATTGGGCTACGGGTTCGAATGCCTTGACGTCGGCAAAGGGAGAGTCGTCGTTGAATCCCTTGATTGTTCCGTAAATCAACCTTGGATTCAGTTTGTGCAGGTTCTCCCAAGAAAAACCTAGTTTGTCGGCAGCTCCCGGATGTAGATTTTCCACGAAAATATCGGCATCCTTCAAGAGCTTGGTAAGTATTTCTTGTCCCTCCTTTGTCTTGACGTTTAGCTCGATAGAGCGTTTGTTACAGTTCAACTGCAAAAAATATAGGCCGTCCAATCCCTCTTTGTCAAGAAGTTCCGTACGTGTTGGATCGCCAAGTCCCACTCTTTCTATTTTTATTACGTCGGCTCCCAGCCATGCCAACATTTGAGTGCATGACGGACCTGATTGAACCTGAGTCCAATCGATAACTTTAATGCCTTGCAACGGTGCAGTAGTCATAATGATATTGTTTAGTTGTTAATCTATTAAATGGGAAAAACTCTTTCCTTTATTTCTAAAAACAATAAGGAATGGCGATTGTTCACTTCCTTGTCCTGCATTTGAATTTTCGGCTTTGGGTTACTTGTTTGATTGTTGTGTTCTGTTCGATGTCGCGGAATGAGATTTCCGTGGACTCCAAAGTTGGCAAAATTCAGTTTCGCACAATTACCTATGCCGTCTTGCTTTATATCTGCTGTTGAAAAGTTTGATTTGTGAGGAATGTTTGGAAGATGATGAAATTTTTCTCCGAAATAATTTGAGATTTGGATAAAAACTTGTGTTGTCTGTATCTGTGGAATAAATTATTTTTTCGTATATTTGCGCCAGTTTGGAAGCGAGAGATGGTTTATGTTTAAAAATCTCAAATTCAATATTTTACGAAAAAAGTGATTATAATATCATATAATTCAAAATTTTAAATTTTATGATCAATACAAAGAATGCAAAATTGAACGCATGGGTCAAGATGTGGGCTGACATTATGCAGCCAGAGAAGGTTGTCCTTTGCGATGGCTCTGATGCAGAGTTTACACGTCTTATGGACGAGTGTGTGGCTAACGGATTGGCTAAAAAGTTGAACGAGAAGAAACGTCCGAACAGCTATTATTTCCAGTCAGATCCAAGTGACGTGGCTCGTGTGGAGAACCGTACTTTCATCTGCTCAAAGAAGAAAGAAGATGCAGGACCAACTAACAACTGGATGGATCCTGTTGAAATGAAACATATCATGATCAGCAAGTACAACGGATGCATGAAGGGTCGTACTATGTACGTTATCCCATTCTCAATGGGTCCTTTGGGCGGTGCTATCTCTCAGCTTGGTGTTGAGATTACTGACTCTGCATACGTTGTTGGTTCTATGAAGATTATGACCCGTATGGGTAAGTGTGCTCTTGAGTTAATCGAGAAAACCGGTAACTTCATCCCTTGTGTCCACTCAGTAGGCAAACCGTTGCCTGCAGGTTTGAAGGATGCAAAATGGCCTTGCGCTCCAATTGACGACAAATACATCGTTCAATTCCCAGAAGAGCACGAAATCTGGACATTTGGTTCTGGTTACGGAGGTAACGCCCTTCTTGGTAAGAAGTGCTTCGCTTTGCGTATCGCATCTAAGATGGCTCAGGAAGAAGGATGGTTGGCAGAGCATATGCTTATCCTTAAGCTTACTAAAACGGCTACTAAGGAAACTAAGTATGTTTGTGCTGCATTCCCATCGGCTTGCGGTAAGACAAACTTGGCTATGTTGATCCCTACTATCCCAGGATGGGAAGTTAAGACGGTAGGTGACGATATCTCTTGGATGAAATATGACAAGAACGGTCAACTTCGTGCAATCAACCCAGAGGCAGGTTTCTTTGGTGTAGCACCTTATACTTCTGAGAAAACTAACAAGAACGCATTGGACTCTTGCTGTGCCAACACTATCTTCACAAACGTAGGTCTTACTCCTGATGGTGACGTATGGTGGGAAGGTATCGGATATGACTGTCCGGTAGGTACAATCGATTGGAAGGGTAATGTTGTTGCTGATCCTGCTTCTCGTGACAAGGATGAGAATCCAGTAGCTCACAAGAACTCTCGTTTCGCAGCTCCTGCTGAGCAATGTCCTGCTATCGATCCTGAATGGGAGAATCCGGAAGGTGTTCCTGTTTCTGCAATCTTGTTCGGTGGCCGTCGTCCTAGCACTGTGCCATTGATTCACGAGGCTGACGATTGGAACCACGGAGTGTTCATGGGATCTATCGTAGGTTCTGAGGTTACTGCTGCCGCTATCGGTTTGAAGGCTGGTGTTCGTCGTGACCCATTCGCTATGTTGCCATTCTGTGGCTATAACATGGGTGACTACTTCCAACATTGGATCAACGTAGGAGCAGCTGCTAAAGACAAAACTAAGCTTCCTAAAATATTCTTCGTTAACTGGTTCCGTAAGGACAATGGTAAGTTCTTGTGGCCAGGTTATGGAGATAACAGCCGTGTATTGGCTTATATCTTCGACCGTTGTGACGGTAAGGGCGAGACTGTTGACACTGTCATCGGTAAAGTTCCTGCTGCCGGACAAATCAACATCGCTGGTTTGACCGACGGTACTAACGAAGAGTCAATGGAGAAGGTCTTGGCTGTAAATCCAGAGGATTGGAAGGCTGAGGTTGCTTTGATTGAAGAGCACTATGCTAAATTCGGCAAGCACCTTCCTAAGGAACTTCGTGAAAGATTGGATTCTTTGAAGAAGAAACTTGGTATGTAATAGTCTGAAAAGATAGGTATATTACGGGGAGAGTGCGTCGTTTTGATGCACTCTCCCTCTTTTTTACGATAACTTATTATGATTCGATTTCTGATCGCCTTGCTTTCCCTTCTGCTCTGTTCCGCCCTGTGTGCGGAGACTCCTTCTTGTATTTATGGGGAGGGAGGAAGAGAGTGCGAAATATTTATTAAGGATACGGTTCTGCCGGAAACGTATACCCGCCAGTTCTTTGTCTATAAAAGAAATCTGTCTGACGGAAAGGTCTCTTTGCTCCTGAAACGGGATTCTATTTATCGGATAAACAATCCTTCGGTGGCGGAATTGTCAATGAAGCGGTTGCATTATCCGAGGGTTGATACGGTGTGTGAAAATCCGTATCTCTTCTTTTTCTATGAAAGGGAGCCTTCCCATGTCAGCGTGATGAATACGGAAATAGTGGCTGCGATGCTCTCTCTGTCTGATGGCCGTTGTTACGAACTGTATAGTAAGGGGCGGAGGTTGAATGTCAAGCTGCGGACGTCCAATTTCTCTTCCGATTATGTGTTCTTGTGTTTTTTCCAGTCGGCTAGCGATTCTGCCAATGCTTGTGTTTTGGATTACTTGAAAACGCAGGTGGAGAAAACGGGATTTATTAAACCGCTCTCTGATTTGGATTTGAAAAGCGTAAAGAATTATGGATTGAACTGGAATTTTCTGAATGGAGGAGGAAGGATGGAAAAACGTGGGAAGATTGAATTTCCTTTCTATAAGGAACCGTTTGCACCTCTGAAAGTGAGTGTCTTTGGTGTCCGTATTTTGGAGAGTGAAAGGTATAAGGTGGTTGCATTCCCGTATGGTGATGTTTTGGCATATGACAAGAGATCCAACTCCTATTTCGTGGTTTGGGCGATGGAGTCGTTGCAAAGAGATGACTACTCTGCCTCCCTGTGTTGGTATGGAGATGGTGTTTCCATGCTTCTGATGAAAGGGGTTTTTAATTTGTCTGAGTTCGTGGTTGATTTGAATAGCGGTAGTTTACAATATCTAAAAAAAGAGAAGTGAAGATGTTGGATGCGATAAAAAAATAGCGATATTTCGTTGAATGGCATGGTTTTTGCTTGTTTTTTTGAATTCGTGTGTGGCTGATTCCTGATGAACAGTATTTGGTTGAATGTTGTTTTTGAAGATGTATCGAGATTCTTTGTTTGGGCGTTTTTGTTGTGCTTGAGTTTCCTTATTTGTGCGGCATGATGAAAATTCCAATTTTTTTTGCTTCTCACATTACTTAACCCCAGTTAGTTAGATAAAGACATGGTGATAATTTCATTTTTTGCGTTTATTGTTTTGCTCTGTTTTATGGTTTAAGATAAAAACTGCCAAAACAAAACAGGGATGACTATTTTTAGTCTGGTTGCCCTAATGAAAGAGAAAGGCAAGCCTTCGTTGCCGTATTCTTGCCTTTCTCTCTTTTTTTATTTACTTGAGCTCATCTTGACAGCGGTGGTTATGACGATGGCTCCGTTTGCTCCTCGTGCTCCCCATGCCGCATTGCCGGCGTTGGATGCTTTCACTACTTCGACATATCCTACCTCTTTGACGGGGATGCCCTCTATGGAGTAGACTTCTGTGCCGTCAACAAAATATAGAGGTGTGGTGTTGCCGGTAAAAGTACTTGGGATAAGTTGCGGATTCTTTATGCTTAGGGCTCCTGACACGCTTATCTCTCCCGTTTTTTCCAGCTCTTCACGTGTGTAGATGAGCCCGCCATATAATCCTGACGGTCTCTTTTCTGGAATGGATAGTTCTACTTTTGAGGAACCGTTCTTCATGCTGATTGTCACTGTCGAGTTTCCTGACAATGGTACAATCACAGACTTGACTCCTTTCTTTTCAAAATAAAGAGTGTCTGTTTCCGGATTGATTTTTTTTAAGCTGAATTTTCCCTTTTTGTTTGTCTGCGTACTTTGTCCGGAAGAGGACCATACCTTGACTCCTTTCTCTCCGACCCCGTTGCTCGTGTATGAACCGGATACGGTTTCTGCTTGTGCCAATAAAGCAATAGGTAAAGACATAAGCAATAATGCGATTTTCTTTTTCATTGTAATCTAAATTTAGTGAATAAATTGGGTGAAGATAGAAAATAAGAACGAATGATTGTTGAATTGAACGTAATTATTTTCTTTTTAACGGTTTACGGGAGGTGAGTTGTGCCGATTTTGATGAAGTGTCGTAGGTGTTTCCCTTGATTTCAGAAAGGAAACCGAGGGCCTGTTAATGTATTCGCAATTTGTGTCTATTTAGAATTGTCTTTTTTCCCCTTCTTCTTTCTCGTTATGGATAACGTAAGGTAGGTGACGCCCCAGGTGAATGCTCCGCATAGGATGGCGAATGCGAAACTTCCTAGTATGTATTGCAAAAGGTCCTGTTGGACGGACGCCAAAGAGATGCTGCCTATGTCGGGAATCATATCGTTGCCTAGTAGAAAACCGCCGCAAGCATAGCTGCCGAATAGGATGAATGGGATGAATGGAGGCAAACTGATGTTGGAGGCGACGAGCGTAATCCATTTGTTTATCTTCAATATGCGGGCCAGTGCATAGGCCAGAATCATCTGGTATCCCCAGAATGGGACAATTCCCATGAATATTCCGAAGCCTGCGGCTGATGCTAATCTTGCGTTGCTCTCTTTCGAGTCGGTGAAGTTGTCTCTGAAAAATTGTCTGATTCGTTCTCTCGTCAGAGAATGGAAAAAGTGAAACGGTTTGACCCAAAGGAATGCGACCAACACCAATATGGTGTTTAGTATGCTTATTCTGGTAAAGTCCCTTAGTGGTTTGAAGTGGGAAACCCGTTCCTCCTTTGGCGCATAATAGACCTTTATCGGTTGCTCTATGATTTGTACTCCATTCCATGCGGAGCGTACCAACACCTCCAGCTCGAATTCGTATCTGTTGGTGAAAAAGGTCAAACCCGCCATCTTCCGTAATGGATAAAGCCTGAATCCGCATTGCGTGTCGGGAAGTGAAATGCCGGTCTCGACCTTGAACCAAAAGTTGGAGAATTTGTTGGCAAATGTGTTTTTGGACGGCATGTTCTCTTGGTTAATGTTGCGGATGCCGACAATAAGGGCATCGTCATTCTCTTTTATCTTTTCGATAAAAAGAGGGATGTCGTCCAGAAAATGCTGTCCGTCAGAGTCTATTGTAATGGCATATCTGAATCCATCTTTGGCGGCTTCCTTAAATCCTTTCTGTATGGCGTAGCCTTTGCCTCTGTTCGTGTCGTATCCGATGACGGTAATCCCTTGTATTGAGGCTAATATGGTTGGTGTGTCGTCCGTTGATCCGTCGTTGACGATGTAGATGTCGTCGCAATATGACTTGGCGTCGGAGACAACTTTTCCTATTGTCTTCGAATTATTGTAGGTGGGGATGATGATGCAGCATCCGGTCTCTTTTAATTCTTTTTTTATGTCAGAAATGTTGTTTTCCAAGAGAGCCCACTTTTCGTTAATCCTCCCTTTTGAGAGAGGCTTTTAGTGATAAAAAGTTATGTCCGTCACCTTTGACGGAAGCCTTCATCGAGATTGCACCGTCTTCTTCGATGGTGGTTATGTCGATAAGCAACTCCTGTACCATCGAAGGCACTATCATTGCCGGGAATTTACAGTTGATTATGTTCGTATACTGCAGCTCTTCGTTTCTTGTGGTTTGGAGACATTCTTTGACCATCTGTATGGTGCATACGCCGGGGACAACCGGCATTTGAGGGAAATGCCCCTCATATATTCTATGCTCTGTATTTAAACGGACGGCGAAGTGTGCTTCTCCGTTTTCGTTTGCCCGCATCTCTTTTATGGAGAAAAAACTGTCTCTTAGCATGGGTGTGAAGAATTAACTACAAATATATAAAAGATTGCTGGTTTTTCAGCAAGATTGGAGTCCTCCTTTCTGAAAAGTTCAATGGTCGAGGTCGATGAGGGAGAATTATGAGGCCGGACATCGGCGAAAATCCAAATTAAAAACATGATATAATCATCTTTATTCGCTATATTTGCGGATTAAAATGGGAAAAGTGAGGTCGTCGGATGCCGTGCGTTTTGCTTTTCTTGTGGATTCGGAAGAATCCTTGCATTGGAACTTAATTAATAATTATTTAAAATATTCGTATGAAAGTTTTAAAATTTGATGGAGCATCCGTAGGCTCCATAAAGAACTTACAGCAAGTTAAAAAGGTTATCGAGAGTGTTGAAGAACCCGTAGTGGTGGTGGTTTCTGCCGTTGATGGCATGACAGATAGGTTGATAACAACATCGACACTTGCTGCTCAGGGTTCAGCTACCTACATCGACGAATATAATGAAATAGTAAATGTCCATAATCATATAGTAGAGGGTATTATTTCAACCTCGATGAGGGAATCCGTGTTGAGCGAGATTGCCTTGCTACATGAGGAGTTGGGCAATATCTTGAAGGGGGTGTATCTGATAAAGGACCTGACGGAGAAGACGGAGAATGCCATCCTCTCTTACGGAGAAAGGATATCTTCCCTTTTTGTCAGTAAGTTTATTGACGCAACATTATTCGATTCCCGTAGCTTTATAAAGACAAATACTTCGTTTGTAAGAAGTAATGTCGATTTTGACCTCTCATATAGTTTGATTAAAGAAGCATTTAAGAATATGCCGAAGCGGGTTGTCATAGCAGGCTATATCGCTACGGCGACAGAGTCGGAGGAGGTGACTACACTTGGGCGTGGTGGTTCTGACTATACGGCTTCTTTGGTGGCTTCTGCCCTACATGCGGATGAAGTGGAGATATGGAAAACCGTGGATGGATTCATGACTGCCGATCCGAAGGTGATAAGCAAGGCTTACCCTATCGTGAAGTTGAGCTATACGGAGGCCATGGAACTTTGTAACTTTGGTGCAAAGGTTATTTTTCCTCCAACTATTTATCCTGCGTTTGTGGCTGGTGTGCCTATCCGAATCAAGAATCTGATGAATCCTGATTTTTCGGGTACTTATATATCTAATGATAAGGATGCGGAGGAGAAGACAATCAAGGGTATCTCTTCCATTGACCATACGACGCTGATTACGCTTCAAGGTATGGGTATGTTAGGCGTACATAATATAAACGGACGTATATTTATGGCATTGGACGCCAATGGCATCGAGACTTTCTTTGTCTCTCAGGCTTCTTCCGGCAGCTCTATCTCCATCGGAATAAGGGACGAGGATACTCGTGTGGCTTTGGATATCCTTGGCGATGAGTTTGTGGAGGAGATGTCTCAGGGTTCTGTCAACTCCATCTCTGCGGAGAGCAACTTGGCTACGATTGCCATCGTTGGTGATAACATGAAGCAGACAACGGGAACGGCCGGCAAACTTTTCAATGCTCTTGGTAGAAATAATATCAACATCATAGCTTTGGCGCAAGGTTCGGTAGAGACGAACATCTCTTGTGTCGTTAAAAGCGAAAACTTAAGGAAGGCTCTTAATTCAATCCATGAATCGTTCTTCCTTTCGGAATATCAGGAGCTGAACCTCTTCGTTGTAGGTACAGGTACCGTGGGCGGCAGCTTGTTGGAGCAGTTGCATACGCAGAAGGATCTGCTGATGAACCAGAACAGCTTGAAGGTGAAGGTAATCGGCATCGCCGATGTGTCCAACTTTATTCTAAGTCGAGAGGGTGTGGATCTCACTTGTTATCGTGAGTTGTTGAAGAATGGTACGCCATCTAATCCTGAGACGCTGAAAAAGGCGTTGATAGAGTTGAACATCTATAACTGCGTATTTGTCGACTGTACGGCAAGTGGAGCAATCGCAAGTATTTATAAGGATCTTCTTTCTCATAACATATCGGTTGTGGCAGCTAATAAGATAGCCGCTTCCGGTGATTATGACAATTATATGGATTTGAAGAATATAGCACGTAAACGTGGTGTCAAATATCTGTTTGAGACAAACGTGGGTGCCGGACTCCCTATCATTAATACGATTAATGATTTAATCTATTCGGGAGATAGAATCCTAAAGATAGAGGCAGTTCTTTCGGGTACATTGAACTTTATATTTAATACGATCAGTAAGGATGTTCCGTTGAGCAAGGCAATCCGTATGGCGATGGAGGCTCGTTTTGCGGAGCCGGATCCTCGTATTGACCTGAGCGGTAAGGATGTGATTCGTAAACTTGTCATTTTGGCCCGAGAGTCTGGCATCAGAGTGGAGCAGGATGATGTGGAGAAGAACCTCTTTATCCCTGCCGATTTCTTCGAAGGCTCGTTGGATGATTTTTGGAAGAAGGTGGAAGGCTTTGACGCCGAGTTTGAAGAGAAACGTAAGTTGCTTGAGAAGGAGAATAAACGTTGGCGTTTTGTGGCGACGTTGGAGAATGGTAAGACTAGCGTCGGACTCCAGGCTGTGGACAGCCGACATCCATTCTACGACCTAGAGGGCAGTAATAATCTTATTATCATCAATACGGCCCGTTATAAGGATCCGATGATGATTCGTGGTTATGGAGCAGGAGCCGCAGTGACGGCTGCCGGTGTGTTCGGCGATATTATCAGCATCGCGAATATTCGATAGTATTTGCTCCTTTTTGGCATTTTAGGAGGGAGGAACGCGTGCGTGCCTCCCTCGCTTTAAATAAAGAGAATTATGAAGTATTTGATTATATTGGGTGATGGAATGGCCGACGAGCCTATCGCATCACTTGGAAATAAAACTATATTGCAGTCCGCCAACATTCCTACGATGGATAAGTTGGCTGCGATGGGGCGCAATGGTCTGCTGACTACTGTCCCTGAGGGACTCCATCCGGGCAGTGAAATCGCTAATCTTACGGTTTTGGGCTATGATGTGGCAAAGGTTTTCGAGGGTCGAGGATCTTTGGAGGCTGCCAGCATGGGTGTGCCTATTGAGGATGGGGAGATGGCCATGCGCTGCAATATCATCTGCATTGAGAATGATAAGATAAAGAATCACTCCGCGGGTCATATCTCCAACGAGGAGGCTTACCAGTTGATTGATTTCTTGAACGAGAAACTAGGTAATGACATGGTGCGCTTCTTTCCTGGTGTCTCTTATCGACATCTGTTGAAGATAAAAGAAGGGGACAAACGGGTGAGCTGTACTCCGCCTCATGATGTGCCCGGCACTCCGTTCCGCGATGTGATGGTGAAGGCCGACTGTCCGGAGGCTCAGCCTACGGCAGATTTGTTGAATGACCTTATCCTTCGTTCCCAAGATTTGTTGTCGAAGCATCCTGTCAATGTGAAGAGAGTCTCGGAAGGCAAGGATCCTGCAAATAGTATCTGGCCTTGGTCTGCAGGATATAAACCTAAGATGCAGACGTTGATGGAGACCTATGGCCTGAAAAACGGAGCTGTCATCTCTGCCGTCGATTTGATAAAAGGCATAGGTGTTTATGCCGGGCTGAAACCAATAGAGGTGGAGGGCGCAACTGGTTTGTTCGACACTAATTACGAGGGTAAGATGCAGGCTACGTTGGATGCTCTGAAAGAGAATGATTTCGTTTATCTACATATAGAGGCGAGCGATGAGGCTGGTCATGAGGGCGACGTTCCTCTGAAGTTGAAGACGGTCGAGTTTTTGGAGAATAGGGTGGTGAAACCAATTTTTGAGGAAGTGTCAAAGTGGAATGAACCGGTGACTATCGCCATTCTACCTGACCATCCGACTCCATGCCGTATCCGTACGCATATATCGGCTCCGATCCCGTTCTTGATATACAAACCTGGGACAACTCCCGATTCTGTTGTCAAGTATGACGAGGAGTCTGCTAAAAAAGGCTCTTATGGTGTGTTGAATGGAGATGAATTTATGAAGGCGTTGCTCGGACAATGATTGTCTTTGGTGTGAAATAAGGGTTGTTCGTCATAAGAAGGAACAACCCTTCTCTTTTTTTTTGTGGGGCACGCAATTCTTGAAAATGATATGTTGAAAATCGAAACTTATTGACGGAGTTGTTTTGATGGGATGCTAATTCGGATGGAAATGATGTATTGCTTTGAAAAATGAATGTTCGTCAGATTGTTCTGCGGACTTATTGTTCCTTTGTCTTCTTGCTTTTGGAAAAAAACTGGGTCTGTGTTGATTTGAGTGGGTAGAAAAAGTTCTCGCCTCCATTGATATAGCACACCATATTCATAAAGTTGTCAATGTCGGCAAATCCTCTGACTCTCTGTTTTACCAATTGTATCTAGAATTTAAGTCACTCAAGAATCCCGTTGTTCACCCACCCCCAAGTACGTGAAATTGGTGATTATACCGAACTAGTGTGCTTTCTGTTCTCCGTGTCATAGGCCTTGCGCTTTTGACCAATATCATTGACAAGCCCTCTACATCTTTGGAGATCGATTTGGAAATGAAGGTTTTTATTGCCGTCTGATTTTTTCCGTCAAACATGACTTGGAAGCAGTCTCAACCCCAGGCAGATATTCTTCACTTCTCTTAATGTTCCAAAGTCAACTGTTTTCATTAAGTTACCCACACGATTCAACACAGACCCTGAGAATGGCTCTGCTGATGTTTGTGGCATTTATAAAAAGCTTTTCGAAATGTCGACTGGGCGATATCTTGCATTTTGCAGTGGATTTGACTATTGGTCTAATCCCTTGAAGTTGCAGCGTCAGGTCGATTTTTTAGAGTGTAACTCCGAATATAGTTTGGTTTATACCAATCATAGGATATTGGTGCAGAGTAGCCTCTCTTTCCGTGACCCAAACACAAAGACTCCGAGCCCGGACGAGAGTGAATGTGGTTTGCTAATAAGGGGAAAGCTTAATTGTTGCCCCTCTTCTGTCTGCCTCGGATGAGAGGTGATGAAAGATGTCGCACTCATGAATAATCCGCCGTCGTCCGAATTTTCTTTGCCGTTGATGCTGGCCGCTAGTCTGTACGGGAAATTCAAGTGCCTGTCGGATGTGATGGTGGAGGAAAGAATGCTTAGTTTTCCGTCCGGGCTCTCCATCTTGAATAGATGCAAGGCTAGTAGAAAGAAGGATAGAACAGGAGAAGATAAAACTTCATTTTCTGAGAAATCATCCGGTTTTGGACAAGTCGGAAAATAGACGTCTAGTTGGAAAGTGCAATTATAATCTTACGAAAATGTCATTAAGGAAAAACGACTATTCTGGGATGAACGATGTGAGGTGTTGTGGAGTAGTGGGCGGACACCTTTTTTGTGCGGCACTGGTTTTCTTGTGCAAGAATAGGTTTTTGTTCCGTGTGCTATCTGAAATGGTTAGACTGTGTGAGGGGGTGAAGAACTCTTGCAGTCTGTTCCGAAAAATAAAAGTTGGAAATTAAGGGAAGACATCTGCGAAGGTAATCCTATCTGACAGGATGAAAGAAAAGGAAAGGAATCCATGACGGTGTTGTGGTTCTCGAAGAACAAAATTTAAGCCGCAAATATTTGAAAAGAAGTAAAAAACGACTATCTTTGCAACTCGTTTAGAGATAACGATTAATTAACTAATTAAAAATTAGAGGATTTATGTTAAATCATTATGAAACCGTTTTCATTTTAACTCCCGTTTTATCTGATGCACAGATGAAGGAAACGGCAGACAAATTCAAAAACATCCTCGCTGGCGCAAATGCAGAGATCGTCAACGAGGAGTGCTGGGGACTTCGCAAGTTGGCGTATCCTATTGAGAAGAAATCAACAGGATTCTATTGCATGCTGGAGTTTGATGCAGAGCCAACGGTAATCAAGAATCTTGAGATTCAGTTCCGTCGTGACGAGAAAGTCATTCGTTTTTTAACAACTAAAATGGACAAGCATGCTGCAGAGTATGCTGCTAAGAGAAGAAGTCTTAAATCAAAAAAGGAGAATTAAAAAATGGCAGCACAAAATTCATCAGAAATCAGATATTTAACACCTCCATCAGTAGAGGTTAAGAAGAAAAAATATTGCCGTTTCAAAAAGAGCGGAATCAAGTATATCGACTATAAGGATCCTGAATTCTTAAAGAAATTCTTGAACGAACAAGGTAAAATATTACCTCGTCGCCTTACCGGAACTTCTTTGAAATATCAAAGAAAAGTTGCTCAGGCTGTTAAAAGAGCTCGTCATCTGGCATTGCTCCCTTACGTAACCGATTTGATGAAATAACAAGAAGGAGGACAAATAATGGAAATCATATTATTAGAAGACATAAATAACTTGGGATACAAGGATGATGTAGTATCCGTAAAGAATGGCTACGGCCGTAACTTCCTAATCCCACAGGGAAAGGCTACCTTGGCTACTCCTTCTGCAAGGAAAGTGTTGGCTGAAAACTTGAAGCAACGTGCTCACAAGTTGGAGAAGTTGAAGGCTGAGGCTGCTGCTATGGCTGAAAAGTTGAATGGCATCTCATTGACCATTGGTGCAAAGACAAGTGCTACTGGCACTATCTTTGGTTCTGTCAATAACATTCAGATTGCTGAGGCTTTGGCTAAACAGGGTCTTGAAATAGACAGAAAGACTATCGTAATTAAAGATGCTGTTAAGGAAATTGGTTCTTATAAAGCTATTGTTAAGTTTCATAAAGAGGTGACTGCAGAAGTTGCTTTCGAAGTCGTTGCTGAATAAAACGAAATAAGTCATAATATAAAGAGGGGAGGTGTGCCGTTGCATATCTCCTCTCTTTTTTTGCTCCATTTCGAAAATGGAAAAGAGAACGATTGTTTGCATTGATGTAATATGCCATGACAATAAAATTGACTACATTGGCATGACCTTTTGTTCTGATGCTTTTAAGCAATAGTAAAAAAATAACTTCCGCAGATTTCTGCTTACCAAGATTTAATTGCAAAGGGTTTTCTGTCAAAAAGTTGCGGAAATTATTCTTTAACCATTACTAAGTAATCGCCATAAAACAACTTATGACGATTTTGACAAAATGCCATAGGCATTATCTCTTTGTAGAGGGGGAGATAGGCATCGGCAACCGCATTCCGGAGGAATGCACCATACACGACAATTATTTCCGTCCTCCTGCCGGACGGGCACTTGCTTTTCTCCGGCAAGAAAAGTAAGCAAAAGTGCCTGCGCTGTTGCCCGCTTTCCGGGAGGTACGGCACGTGCCTCCGCTAAAACCTTTTTTATTTCCTCGTACCTCGGGCAAAAAGGTTTTTTCACGCTGCGGCACGCACCTCCCCTCCTCCGCGGCCAAAGGCGAATGTACGCCTGTTGAAAAAGAGACGTTTTAGAAATCACGTTCAAAAATCTACGAAATGGTTGCTGTCAATGAAATGCCTGGAAAGCATACTTTCAAGATGTTTTGAACTTTAGTAAGTTGTTCTTTTCATGATCACTTAAAGTTGCGGAAGTTATTTTTTTTATCATTACTAAGTATTGCATTGTAGCAAAACATTCCGTAACAAATGTGTAGGTGATGTAAACACTAGCAATGCCGTTGGCAGGCGGACACTCGGCTTTGGCTGCGGAGGAAGAAAATTACTGCCATTAGAAAGAAGCTGCCGCTCCTAAATCCCGGATGAAAAAGAAAGCATCGGATGGTCTCCGGCGCTTTCTTTTTTTTCGTACGCCCAGCATGGGCGTAATCTTATGGGTGCAAGTCCCTAACGAGCCCTAATAGTGGGAATCGTGTAGCCAATAGCAAGGGTGTCCATAGCGATGTGGAATCTGAAGGAAGCCGGCGGCAAAAGTCTGACCCGACGAATAGAAATCAGATATAAGGCTAAAGTGTGAGGGTAAGTTTGCTAAACAAAACAAAGCCCGATAACTATTCGGAATCACACACAGTAAATCTGGCGGGTATAAGATGGAAAGATTACGTTCTTATCTGGGGAGGTTCCACAGACGTACGTATTACGCACGGAGTAAAGCTTGTTGTGAGAAGTCAGCCGAGGTCGAAGTACGCAATCACGAGATGATTGGGGAAGGACTGAACTTCGCAGTTTGTAAGTAAATGAATGTTACTCGAAGAGTATAGAATGCCGAATTAAGTACTAAAGTACTTGCTATCTCTAAAGAAATAGGACTGAATCCGAAATATACAGAGAAGTGCAGAGCTTGGATAGATAACAGAAAACAACAGCAAACCCACTGTCAAAGGTGTCAAAGCGAGGAACCGCCACGTGCCGAACGGCATGCGTGGTGGTGTGAGAGGTCGCATATGGAATTAATCCCTATGCTCCTACTCGATTGTGAACAATATTTATTTGTCCGTCCAGTCTCCGTTCTCTTTGATGAGCTGTATGAGACGCTCTACGGCTTGCTCTTCGGGTATCAGTTTTTCGATGCATGTTTGTCCTTTGTATAAGTTGACCTTTCCTTTGGCTGATCCTACGTATCCGTAATCTGCATCGGCCATCTCTCCCGGACCGTTTACTATGCATCCCATAATGCCTATTTTGAGACCCTTCAGGTGTGATGTGCGGGCCTTTATCTTGGCGATGGTGCTCTGTAGGTCGAATAGCGTTCTGCCGCAGCTGGGGCAAGATATGAATTCTGTTTTGCTGACCCTTACTCTGGCGGCTTGCAGAATTCCGAAAGCGACGGATGTCGTCTTTTGGGGTTCTATCCTTGTATCGTCAATCCAAATTCCGTCGCCAAGACCGTCGATGAAGAATAGTCCACTGTCTGCACCTGCCTTGATTTGCAGACTCTCGATGCTTTCCTCATTATAACTCCTTTTTATGACAACTGGATTCTTTATCCCTTTGGCGAGGAGTAGATGAAAAATGGCTCTTTGTTCGCCAACTCCGTTTTTGTGGTTCGTCTTTAGAATGAGAACGACCTTCTTGTCTATATTGTCAAATAACTTGTCATCTGTTTCCGATAAGGATGTCTCCAGAAATTTTATGGCTGCATCCGTCTCTTTTATTTTCCCCATGTTGGAGTTGTTGAAAAGAGGGTAGGTGTTTTCTTCTCCTTCCCATTGGTCAAAGTCCATGATGAGCTTTCCTGTCTGCTTTCCTTCTTCTTCTCCTTTTCTTTTCGTGCCGCAGTATAGGTAGTCCGGGGTCAGTCCTGTATATCTGGCAAAAGGAGCGATGACGATAGGTTGTTTTGTCCCGCCGATGTTGTTGACGGCTTCCGTATCTCTCTTGTGGTAAGAGAATGGGTCTATTTTTCTGCTGTCGCTTCCGCAAATGTGTTCGTGTCCTGCTCTCTCTGAAATGTACGATGCCAGGTGTTTTGCGACAGGAATTTCGCATTCGGGATCTTCGCTGAGGGATACGCGGATGGTATCACCTATTCCATCAGCAAGAAGAGCTCCAATTCCTACTGCGGATTTAATTCGTCCGTCTTCGCCATCTCCTGCTTCTGTCACGCCTAAGTGGAGAGGGTATGACATGCCTTCCGCTTGCATGGAGGCAGACAGAAGTCTTACTGTCTGTACCATGATGACGCTGTTGGATGCTTTGATGGAGATAACCACGTCGTTGAAATTTTCGGTTTTGCAGATGCGCAGAAATTCCATGCATGATTCTACCATGCCATGTGGCGTGTCTCCGTATCTACTTAGTATTCTGTCTGACAGGGATCCGTGGTTTACTCCTATTCTGACTGCGGTGTGGTGCTCTTTGCATATCTGAAGGAAGGGAAGCAATCTTGTACGTATCTTGTCCAGCTCTTGTTTATATTCTTCGTTTGTGTACTCAAATCGTTTGTTGGTATGCACGCTGTCGATGAAGTTGCCCGGATTTATTCTGACCTTCTCTACGTATTGGGCTGCGGTGTCTGCTGCCTTCGGATTGAAGTGTATGTCGGCCACGAGCGGTGTTTGGTAGCCTTTTTCTCTTAGTTGGGTGTGTATGGCATTCAAGTTGGTGGCCTCTTTTACTCCTTGTGCGGTAAACCGTACCAATTCGCCTCCTGCTTCGATGATGCGTATGCATTGGGCTACGCTAGACTCAGTGTCGTTCGTGTCTGTGTTGGCCATGGATTGTATGCGTATGGGGGCCTCCCCTCCCAATGTGAGTTTTCCTATTTTGACCTCTGATGATTTTCTTTTGCGATAGTTAAACAGAGCGTCGTCTGCGCTGTTTTGCAAGTAAGATGTATATTCTGTTTTCTTTTCCATCCTTGTTTTATTTATTTCACAAAAATACTAAAATACAGGGAAAGATTTCGAAAAATATAGATTTTGATGATTGGTTGTTCTTGTGTCTAATGACAATGACTCTTTCTGTTTTCGTTTGCCTTCTCACTGATTGGTTTGCTTGATGAAAAAAAAGAGGTTGCCGATAGCCCGACAACCTCTTTCTGCAACAAACAATCTTGTTGTTATTGTTTCGTCTCTTCTTTTTTGCTTCTCTTATTGAAACAATCGTATGCGATTGGAGCTGCAACGAATAGAGTTGAATATGTTCCTACGATAACACCAATCAACATTGCGAAGATAAACCCTCTGATTGTTTCGCCTCCGAAAAGGAAGATGACAATCAAAACCACTAATGTACTTAATGATGTGCTGAAAGTACGGCTAAGTGTTGAACACATGGATGTGTTGAACAAGTCTTTGCTGTCTCTTCCTGGATACAACCCGATGTTCTCACGTATACGGTCGAAGATGACCACAGTATCGTTGATGGAGTAACCTATTACGGTAAGTATAGCCGCGATGAACGACTGGTCTATCTCTAATGAGAACGGCATGACCGTGTACAATAAAGAGTAGAGACCTAGAATGAACAGCGTGTCGTGTACCAAAGATGCGATGGCACCCATACTGAACGCTATGTTTCTGAATCGAACCAAGATGTATAGGCCAATAACGATTACGGCGAAGAGAACAGCCCAATAAGCTGAAGTCTTAATGTCGTCTGCCATGGTTGGACCTACTTTCTGAGAACTCTGGATTCCGTAAGTGTTGTCACTGTCGCCTGCGGGAGCGACCTCTCCGTTGGCATTCGTGACATATCTGTTGACGAACATGTCTTTTGTTACGTTCGTGTTCAACAAATCTTTTAGGTTCTCATAAAGTATTCCGTCTATTTCTTCATCCACATTGTCGCTTTCGTCCTCAATCTTGTAGTTGGTGGAAATACGAACTTGATTGGCGTCTCCAATCGTGATGACGCTGGCATAGTCTTCTCCGAACTTGCCGTTCAGTTTGTCTGCTATCTCTGTAGTACTTACGTTCTTCTCGAATCTGACGATGTAGTTACGTCCTCCACTGAAGTCGATGCCTGGTTTGAGGCCATGCAATGACAACGATGCGATTGCGATAACAACGAACGCAGTAGATAAGAAATAGAATGTCTTGCGTTTCTTGATGAAATCGAAGTTGATGTTTTGGAACCAATTCTTTGTTATGTTTGTTGTGAATGACAAGTCTTGGAGTTTGTCGTTCTTCAACAATCTGTCATAAATCAGTCTGGTGATGAATATGGCAGTAAAGAATGAGCAGACGATACCGATGATCAACGTAGTGGCAAATCCTCTGATTGGTCCTGTTCCGAACAAGAACAGAATGATACCTGTAAGGATGGTAGTGACGTTGGAGTCGATGATGGCGCTGAATGCGTTTCTATATCCATCGGCTACGGCTTTTCTGATTTGTTTTCCTGATCTCAACTCCTCTCGTGTGCGTTCGTAAATCAATACGTTGGCGTCGACAGCCATACCTAGTGTCAAAACAACACCGGCAATACCTGGCAGTGTCAAAACAGCCTTGAATGATGCTAATACACTAAAGATGAAGAATACGTTGGCCAATAAGGCGATGTCGGCGATGAGTCCTGGAACTAATCCGTAATAGAGTATCATGTATAAAAGTACCATGACAAAAGCTATTGCGAAAGAGATGAGACCGCTAGTGATAGCCTCTTGTCCTAAAGATGGACCAACAACGTCTTCTTGGATAATCTTGGCAGGTGCTGCCATCTTTCCTGATTTCAATACGTTGGCTAAGTCTTTTGCCTCTTCTACTGTGAAGTTACCTGTGATTTCGGAACGTCCACCTGTGATTTCCGAATTTACACGAGGGTATGAATATACGTATCCGTCCAACACGATAGCAATCTGATTGCCTATGTTCTCTTTTGTCAGACGAGCCCATGTCTTTGCTCCTTCCGGATTCATCTCCATGCTTACGTTCGCTTCTGCGCTGTGCTGTCCGAAGTCGGCCTTTGCGTCTGTGATTACACTTCCGGACAAAGGTGCTTTTCCGTCTCTTCTTCTTGACTTGATGGCAACCAATTCGTAAACGGTCTCGCCTTTGTCTATGGCTTTTACTGACCATTTAGGGAATATGTTGGCAGGGAAAATGTGTCTCTCTTTTGCCAATCTGAAATATTCAGCAACTTTTGCGGTGTCTTTTACGAGTGCTCTACCCATTGTGGCTCCATAACCGATGTGACCTTGTTGGTCTGTGTTTGGCATGAAGATGGCGAATAGAGGATTGCTCTTTGCATAATCTTCAGAAGATGCGTCTTTTTTGACAGTGTCGCTTTTGTTGGCAAGCTTTGCCAATAGGCTGTCTGCCGATGTCGCCGTAGTGTCGGTTTCTTCTGCTTTTTCTGCTGTTGCTTTGGTGTCGTCGGCTCCTTCTTGTGATTTTGATTTCAACTCGTTCATCTCCCTCGCCATTTCGTTGACGGCCATTACGTTAGGATAGAGATCAGAGAAGTTCTCTGTTTCCCAAAATTCTAGGTCTGCAGATCCTTGTAGTAACTTACGTACACGCTCAGGCTCTTTGATGCCAGGCATTTCGATGAGGATGCGACCTGCAATCTCCAACTGTTGGATATTTGGTTGTACTACGCCGAAACGGTCTATACGAGAACGTAAAACGTTGAATGAGTTGTCTACTGCGCTCTTTACTTCTTCTTTTAATACTTTGATGACATCTTCGTCCGAAGAGTTACCATTGATTTTGTCTTTCAACTCGAAAGTAGAGAAGATACTGGAAAGCTTTGCTTTTGAATCTACTTCTTTGAATGATTCAGAGAAGAGGTCCACAAAATCGGCTTGCTTGTTCTTTTGCTTCTCTTTGGCTAGTTTAATCGCATTTGTGAAAGTTTCGTTAGTCGCTTGATTCCCTGCTAATGATTTCAGGATGTCAGCAACGGACACTTCCATAACTACGTTCATTCCTCCTTTTAGGTCAAGACCTAAATTGAGCTCTTGTTCGCGACACTCTTTTAATGTGTACCCCAACCATACTTTCTCACCCGCTAGGGAATCTAGATAGGTGTTATATCTTTCTACGTTACCTCCAGATATCTTCTCCGCTTTGTTCTCATGATAGCGGGAAACGATGCTGAAAGAAAGGTAAAAAAGACATACCAAGGTAAGTAGTACAGAAAAAATCTTAACAAATCCTTTGTTTTGCATTTCTTTGATACTTTACTTTATTAATGACAATCTTTTTTTATTTATTAATCTTTTTTGATATTAAGCTGCAAATATAGCCTTTTTTTTTATATAACTATTCAATGTCTATTCTTTTAAACGTGCATATTCATAAAAATCCCACATGTCTTTTCTCTCTATTTTATGCCGTTGTCGGAGCTCTTGCCTTATGCTTTTATGATGAGTTCGCAGATTTCGGCACGGCAGCATTTTATTAGAGATTCCGGGTCTGTTTTTATCTGTAATCCTCTTATTCCGGCGCTTACATAGATGTAGTCAAAATCTAATGCTGATTGGTGGAAAAAGGTCGGATAGCTTTTTTTCATGCCCAATGGTGAACATCCTCCTCGGATATAGCCTGTCAGTCCTAAAATTTCCTTCATCGGAATCAAGTCGCAGTTCTTGTTGCCTGATATTTTTGCGGCCAATTTTAAATCGACCTCTTCTTCTCCTGGAATGACACATACGAATATGCCGGTCTTGTTTCCTTCTAACACCAATGTCTTGAATACTCTTTCTATGGGTTCGTTCAGTTGCGCCGCTACATGGATGGCGCTCAAGTCGTTTTCATCCACTTCGTAGGGTACCAGCTCGTATTTCACCTTTTCTCTGTCGAGTATTCTGGCTGCGTTTGTTTTGTTTATTTTCATCTTCTGTAATGTTTCCGAACTTATTGCTTTATGATAAGTTCTTGTCCTAATGAAATTTCGTTTCCCTTTAGTTTGTTCCATGTCTGTATCTCTTTCACGGAACATCCGTATCTTTTGGATATGTTGTAAAGTGTGTCTCCTTTTTTGACGGTATGTCTCTTCCCAGAGTCGGACTTGTTGTCGGATGGCTTTGCGTAAATGTCGTCCACTTTGTCTTCCTCTTTCTCATCGTAAACCTCTTTTTTGCTTTTCTCTAACTCTTTGTACTCTTTTTTTAAACGGCGAATCGCTTTCCTTATGTCTCTGTTAGATGTTATTCGACGGGCTTTTTTGTATCTTTTTTTGAAATATTCGACGTCGCTACTCTCTATCACGATGCCGTGGGTGGGCGAAGCGTGTATGAATTCGAAACTTTTTCCGCTTTTCTTTTTGTATACGATGCCTACGTGTCCCACTTTCCTGCCTTTTGTTCCCTTGAAGAAAACGAGGTCGCCTTCTTTTAAGTGTCTGCGAAAACGGATTTTTTTGCCGTTCTCCACCTGGTCGATGGAGGTGCGTCTGAGGGTGATTCCTAGTTTCCTATAACAGAAGCGGGTGAATCCTGAACAGTCGAATGCATTCGGGCCCTCTGCTCCTGATCTGTAGGGCTTGCGTTGTTGTTTCATGGCGAAGGTGAGCATGTCTTCGATGGATTCGAACTGCGGCATCTCCTTTATTTCTTCTTTCTTGCCTGCAAAAAGGGAGAGCGTGTATCCAATCGATAGTAGGATGAATATGATTTTTTTCAGTTCCATTTTTTTTGTTTGATGGTTATTTCAAAATGTCTATTTTCTGGGGTTTCGGCGTGCGGATGGAGAACCATCGGTGAAGTGGCTCGTCTAGTCCTATGCCGTGCATGTAGTTGTAGGTGGCCAAGTTTAGTCCTTCTCCGACGGCGTCGATGTCGTAGCTCCGTGTCTCTTCAAAATCCACTTCGTTGTTGGCAAACGGGTTGTAGTCTAAGGTGGTTCGCCTTACCCCGAACAGGTCGGGATGTTGGCCGGACTGGCTGTGCTGTGTCATGGCGTATCTATGCCAAAAGGCCGATTGCACCAATCCTTGGTCGAACATCTGACGGACGACATCCAGTGCGTTGATGGTTTCTTGCAACGTTTCTGTCGGAAATCCATACATCAGATAGGTGTGCACCATGATGCCTGCTTGTGTGAGATTGTAGGCTGCCAATGCCGTCTGTTGAATGGTCACGCCTTTGTTCATGAGCTTTAGTAGTCGGTCTGAGGCCACTTCCAGTCCTCCGGATACGGCTATGCAGCCGGCTTGAGAAAGCAAGTCACATAGTTCTGGTGTGTACGCTTTCTCGAAACGGATGTTTCCCCAGAAACTGAGAGTCAGCCTGCGTTTGATGATTTTTTCGGATACCTCACGAAGCAGTCGGGGCGGTAGGGCTTCGTCGGTGAAGTGGAATCCCGTTTGCCCGGTCTGTCCCATGATTTGCTCCATTCTGTCGACTACCAATTGTGCCTTGGGTGCATCGTATCTGCAGATATAATCTAATGTGGTGTCGCAGAATGCGCATTTAGCCCAATAGCAACCATGCGCCATGACCATCTTGTTCCATTTGCCACAGGTCCACAGCTTGTGCATGGGGTTGACCATGTCTGTCATGGAGAGATATTTGTTCATTGGCAGTTCTGAAAAATCAGGGGTGCCAGTTCTTGAAAATTCGATGTTCTCCTGCTCGTTGCCGCTGTAGGTTATTTGTCCATTGTCTAAATAGAAGGTGCGGACAAGATGGCTTTTGTCTGTTGTCCCGGAGATGAAAGAAGATAGCCTTTCTAATGGCAATTCGCCGTCGTCTAGCGTGATGAAATCAATGTGCTGGAAAATGCGGTTGTCTGCTAGATTGCGCAGTTCCGTGTTTGGGTAGCCGCCTCCCATTTCTACGGTTATGTTTTTGTAGTTCTTTTTTAGAAAATCGCCGCAGCGTAGGGCTGTGTAGAGACATCCTGGAAATGGCACGGAGAATCCTACCATCTGAGGGTTGATATTGTCTACCCTTTCTTTCAGAAGGGTGAGCATGAGTCTGTCTACCGTGTCGGGTTCTCCCTTTAGTGCTGTGTCTAAATCGTCGAAAGTGATGGAGTTGGAAGCTAAACTCTCCGCATACTTGATCAGGTCGAAGTAGGAAGATTCCGTCTCTCTGATATAGTCGGCGATGTCTTCTATGAAGAGAGTGGCAAGATATCGTGCCTTGTCTTCTGTCCCGGATACTCCGAATGCCCATTCTGTATCGGCCAGATTGTCGAATCTTGGACCTTCTGGTAATAGTGTGCGGTTGGCAATGCGCGTGGACAAGGTCTTCTCTTCTCCTTGTAGAAATCGAATCACTGGTTCTACACATTGGATGTATTGCTCTCTGTCTTCGAAGATGCGTCTCGACTTCTTGCCTTTTTTCTTCTCCGCAGTCTTTTCAAATAGGGAGGATAGAAAATCTCTTGTATATAGGCGACATACCAGTTCGATGCCCAAATCCATTTGAGAAACAGTGTGTCCGATGCTTTTTAAATAGCCTTTCAGGACAGCAGTGGCCGGATATGGCGTGTTGAGTTGTGTAAGCGGGGGTGTGATTAATAGAATGTTCATCTTCTTTATTGCTTTTCCTGGAGTTTCATGTCCGTTTTTATCAGTGTGCAGATGCGGACGATGACAGAAACGGCGGCCTTCATGGAGCTGACCGGTATATATTCGAACCGTCCGTGGAAGTTATGTCCTCCTGCAAATATGTTAGGACAAGGCAGATTCTCAAAAGAGAGCCTCGCTCCGTCTGTTCCGCCTCTGATAGCCTGAACTTTTGGGGTGATGCCGCAATCTATCATGGCCTGCTTGGCCAATTCTATGATGTGCATTTCCGGCTCTATCTTTTCCAACATATTATAATATTGGTCTTTTATGCTTAAATGGATGTTTTTTTCTCCATATTTTTTCTGAAGATGACTGCATATCTCGTTTATCTTTCTTTTCCTACGTTCGAATTTTATGCGGTCATGGTCGCGTATGATGTAACTCAATGTACATTCCTCTACGGTTCCTTCCGTCTTGGTGAGGTGGTAGAATCCTTCGTGTCCCTCCGTCTTCTCCGGAACTTCATTGGCGGGCAGCAAGGAGGCAAACTCGCGGGCAATGGTCATTGAGTTTGTCATTTTCCCTTTTGCGTATCCGGGATGTATGTTTCTGCCGAAGAAGGTTATGGTGGCTCCTGCGGCATTGAAGTTCTCGTATTCCAGTTCTCCTATCTCGCCTCCGTCCATGGTGTATGCCCAATCGGCATCAAACTCCTCAACGTTGAATTTGTCGACACCTCTGCCTATCTCTTCGTCGGTGGTGAATGCAATGCGTATGGTGCCGTGTTGTATCTCCGGATGTTGGATGAGATGCTCCATTGCTGTGACAATCTCTGCCACTCCGGCCTTGTCGTCGGCTCCCAGAAGCGTGGTGCCGTCCGTTACTATCAGTTCCTTCCCTTTATATTGCGCCATCTCCGGAAAATCTTTTTCCGAGAGGAAGATGTCTTGTTCTTTGTTTAGAAGGATATCCGCGCCGTCGTATATTATGCATTTAGGCTTGATGTCTTTGCCTGATGCGTCTGGGCTTGTGTCTACGTGCGCTATAAATCCGACAATGGGCAAGTGTTCCTGACTATTGGATGGTAATGTCGCCATCAGGTATCCGTTCTCCGGTTTGAGGGAGATGTTGCTCATCCCTATTTGTTCGAGTTCGGATGCGATTTGTTTTAGAAACTGCGTTTGCTTGTCCGTTGATGGGGTAGAGCAAGAATCCTCGTCAGATTGCGTGTCAAATCCTATATATTTTAAAAATCTCTCTTTTACCATAAATGAATATGTCTGTAGTTATAAGTTTTTTCTTTTCTTTTTCCTTAGAATGATGATAAGTACAGCCGAGAAGATGCACGTCATTCCTAATCCTATTCGAAACGAAAATGGCTCGTTGTTTATCATGATTCCTAATAGCACGGCTATCAGGGGTTCCATTGTCCCTAATACGGCGGTGAGCGTGGATCCGATACGTTTCACGGCTTCCACCAGTGCCACATTGGAGATGACAGTGGAGACCAAAGATAGCATAAAAACAAGAACCAGCGCATCTCTATCTTTTATAAACTGCAAATCGCCGTTGATTGTTCCTCCTATGAAAGAATAAAAGGTGGCTGCGATTAGTATGTAAAAGGTAAAGAGTAGGCCTGACACTCTTCTGACGGATAGTTGGTTGATCAATACAAGATAGACGGCATAAATGAGGTCTGCAAATAAAACGAGAAGAATGCCGACCGTATTTAGTTTTATCTCACCATTGAATCCTAATAGAAGAACTCCGCCTATGGATATGATGATACCAAGAAGAATGTTTCTCGTGATTTTCTCTTTGAAAAAGAAAGACATGAGGAATGCAACAGGAATGGGATATAGAAAATGCAGGCTTGTACTGATGCCTGTTGATAGATAGGTGTATGAGACCATCAGAAGCGAGGTGACGGCAGGGTAGCAGGCTCCCAACAGACATAGCTCCAAAAGTTGTCTGGTGGTTACACGGAAAGAGGCTCTTTTGTATGCAATCAGCAGGAAAAGTAGTATGGCTGCAATCGCATAGCGATAGGTTACCACCGTGTTGACGGAATAGCCTTTGTCCATGACTGTTTTAGATAGTAATGGCATGATGCCGAATGTGACGGATGCGAATGTCGCGGCCCAAACTCCTCTCTTTTTCTCTGTTGTTGTCATCTTATTTCTTTTTCCCTTCGCAAAAATAGTCAAGATTGTAGAATTTGTTGGCAGTTTGTCTTGTATGAATGTGGAAAGTAATCGTCAAAAAATAACTTGTGACCCTACGGGATTGATTAGATTGATGGGTTGATTGGTTTGGCAAGTCGGACAGAATACACAGGATGAATCGATGAATCGATGGATTGATTGGATTGATTGGATTGATTGGATTGACGGCAATCTGCTGTTTGTCCCGTAGGAATCATCTGTTTCTAGGAAAGCAGCCGAGGTGGATGCCGGCATCCTGTAGGGATGCGCCTTTCCACGAAACCATTGATTGGAGATGGTACATTCCTACGGAATGCGGACAATTACCCTCAAAAATTACTACAAAGAGAGAATGCCTACGGCATTTGGCAAATCAGACAAGATGGTTTGACAAGTCGGACAGGACACACAGGATGAACAGGATGGATGGACGGGTTGATTTGATTGATTGGATTGACGGCAATCTGCTGTTTGTCCCGTAGGAATCATCTGTTTGCAGGAAAGCAGCCGAGGAGGAGTCCGGCATCCTGTAGGAATGCGCCTTTTCACGTTCCTGACTTTTTGAAAATGAATTTTTATGATCATTACTGTTTTTCTGCATTTCTTGAACTCGGTTTTATTACCTTTGTCCGGTTTTTTACAAAAAAGATATGAAGGGTTTATATACAATTTTATTGTTGCTTGGGTCTAATGTTTTCATGACCTTGGCATGGTACGGTCATCTGAAGTTACAACAGACCAAAATCAGCGACACTTGGCCGTTGATGGTAGTCATCGTCTTTTCTTGGGGCATCGCCTTCTTTGAATATTCATTGCAGATTCCTGCCAACAGAATCGGATTTTTGGGAAACGGAGGCCCGTTCTCCCTGATGCAGTTGAAGGTGATACAGGAGGTCATCTCCATTGTTGTGTTTACGGTGATGGCAACTGTGTTTTTCCAAGGTGAGTCGTTGCATTGGAATCATGTCGCAGCCTTCGCCTGTTTGGTGTTGGCTGTCTATTTCGTATTCATCAAATGAAGAAAGTATGGATAGAATAGATGATTTGAGTAAAGAGGGCCTGTTGGAATTACTCCATGTGTATGCCAAAAATATGTTGGCGTTGGATGGCGTTTGGTTTCAATCCGTCGAGTCGAAACTTGGAATGGAAGAGGCTATGGAACATGATCGGAACGCTTGGCGAAGATATACGGTTGTGGAGGCCCGCCGAATCAAGGAGTTCCTTCATCTGTCGGATCATCCGGGTGTCGATGGTCTGAAAAGAGCATTGGCGTTTCGGTTTTATGCTGCATTGAATGGGGATGAGGTCATGACGGCTGGTGATACGTTGATTTACCGGACGGTTTCTTGTCGTGTGCAGAATGCAAGAGCCAGAAAAGGGATGCCTTTCCATCCGTGTAAGTCAGTCGGTATTTTGGAATATACCTATTTTGCGAAAGAGATAGACTCTCGTTTTGAGTGTGAGTCATTGAGCTGTTATCCGGATGTGACGGACGATACCTGTGCCTGTTCATGGAAGTTCACGCTGAAAAGGTGATGCATTTTTCCGGTAGGAGAGAAAAATGAGCGATAAAAAGAAAGGGCGTAAGTTTTTAACTTGTGCCCTTCTTGTTGTCATGAGTGGAGTGATTCCTCTATTTTGTCATCAGATAAGCCTTGAACGCATCAAAGTCCTTTGATAGTTCAACACTTTGTTTTTTACCTTTCATAAATTCTTGTAGCTTTTGAGGAACAACAACCTCTTCTCCAATGATGTTTTCCACCGTGTCTTTGAACTTGGCAGGGTGAGCTGTTTCTAAGAATACACCTACTTCGTTGCCCTTTAGGTGCTCACATAGAGCCCTATAGGCTACTGCTCCATGAGGGTCGAGCAGATAGTCGTTTTTCTGGTAGCACTCTTTAAGTGTATCTTTGATTTGTTCGTCCGTGTAGGTGCATCCTGAAATCTCGGATTTGATGGCCTCGTGCGAACCTTTGTATAAGTCTAACACACGAGCAAAGTTGCTTGGATCACCTACGTCCATTGCGTTGGCAATAGTTTGGATCGATGCCTTTGGCGAGTACTTTCCGGTGAGCAGATATTGATAGAATATGTCATTCTTGTTGTTTGCGGCGATGAATCGGCTGACAGGTAATCCCATCTTCTTGCCAAACAATCCGGCCGTGATGTTACCGAAGTTTCCGGAAGGAACACAGATGACGATGTTGTCTTTCTTTCCTAGCTTATGTAGTTGAGATACCGCATAGAAATAGTAAAATGCCTGAGGTAAAAATCTGGCTACGTTGATGGAGTTGGCGGAGGTGAGCTTCATGTGGTTGTTCAAATCTGCGTCCATGAATGCCGATTTGACCAGTGCCTGGCAGTCGTCAAAAACTCCGTCTATCTCAAGTGCCGTGATGTTTTGTCCTAGAGTGGTGAATTGACACTCTTGTATAGGACTGACTTTGCCTTTCGGATAAAGTACGAAAACCCGGATGCCTTTCACTCCTAAGAATCCATTGGCAACGGCAGATCCCGTATCGCCCGATGTGGCAACAAGCACGTTTACCTCTTTCTGGTTTTCTTTGGCGATGAAGTAGCCGAGGAGACGGGACATGAAGCGGGCGCCTACGTCCTTAAATGCTAGCGTCGGACCATGATATAGTTCCAAACTGTAGATGTTGTCGTTGACAGGGACCAATGGAACATCGAAATTCAATGTCTCGTACACAATTTTCTTTAGAGATTCTGCATCTACATCCTCACCGAAAAAGGCATCGGCGACGGTATATGCAATCTCTTGAAACGACATGTCTTTCATCTTTTCAAAGAAAGATGCCGGCAGTTGCTTGATAACCTCCGGCATGAAGAGTCCTCTGTCAGAAGCAAGTCCCTTGACTACTGCTTCTTGTAATGTGGCACGGTCGGATTTTCCGTTTGTGCTGTAATATTTCATCTGAATTATATTTGTTTGTTATTATTAAAATCGAAAGAAAACAAGGGCAATTATTCTTTCTGGAAAGCAAGAATAAAGATGCCTTTTTGTTGGCAAAGATAGCTATAAAGCATTCAAAAACAAATAGCGGATTTATAATGCTTCTTATCTAAAATTTATCTAAAAATAGAGACTGCCTGTTATCCGTCCTTTTTTTTTAATATCTTTGCGTTAAATGTGTTTTGCGGTTTGGTGGAATTGGCTCGGATGCGGATGTGAAAATCAATGCGAATCCCTTATTTTGTCTAATGCCGAAAGAAAAGCAGAAAACTTTTTAGATTATTAATGTTGAAAAACACCAAATTTTAGAAGATGGAATCATTATCGTTTATTGAGTGGTGCATAGAAAATCTTAATTATTGGACGGTGGCTTTTTTGATGATGATAGAAAGCTCGTTTATCCCATTCCCCTCGGAGGTGGTAGTGCCTCCGGCTGGATATCTGGCGGCAGCGGGAAAACTGAATATTTTTGGTGTCGTTTTGGCTTCTACGTTGGGTGCTGCTGTTGGTGCGGCGATTAATTATGGTTTGGCTTACTGGTTGGGACGACCTATCGTCTATAAATTTGCTAATAGTCGTATCGGACACATGTGCTTGTTGGATCAGGAGAAGGTGGAGAAGGCGGAGTCTTATTTTCGTGAGAATGGCATCATTTCGACGTTGGTGGGCCGTTTGGTGCCTGCTGTCCGTCAGCTAATATCCATCCCGGCCGGATTGTCAAAGATGAAGTTCCATGTTTTTCTGATTTATACGGCCATTGGAGCTGCCGTTTGGAATTCCATCTTGGCGGCTATCGGCTATTATCTCCATTCTTTCATTCCGGAAGATCAGTTGATGGTGAAGGTGAAAGAGTATAGTCATGTCATCTCTCTCGTGTTTTTGGGCATGGGTGCATTCGTATTAATATACCTTATATATAAAGGCATGAAAAAGAAAGGGCCGAAAAAGGATGCCTCTTTGTGATTTTCTTGGACAATAAAAAATGTAGATATGGCAAATAAAGGAAAAATTGGTTATCAGCTTTTATGCATCGCTTTGCTGGCGGTGATATTTCTCTTGGTGTGGCAGAATAAGAATGCTGCCGGCTTGGAGTCTCCAACCTCAGAGAATGATATGGCGGTGGCATCTCAGGCTCTCGATCCAACCTATATTCTGAACTCGACGGTACGTGACAGTTTTGACCTTCCGTTTCCGACAGAAAAAGGAGGAATGCCTTTGCAAGAGGCTTTGAAGAACAGAAGAACAAATCGTCTCTTTTCAGACAAGCCATTGTCCGACCAACAGATCTCGGATTTGTTATGGTCTGCGAATGGGGTAAACAAGATCGATGGAAACATGAGAACAGCACCTTCTTCCAGAAATAGTCAGGAGATAGATATTTATCTTTTCACAAAGGTTGCTGTGTATAAATATGACGCTGCCCGTAACTATCTGTTCTTTGTGAGAGCCGGAGATTACAGGGCAAAGGCGGGATTGAATGATTTCTTTTCGGTGGCGCCGATAGCGTTGGTTTATGTGGCTGATTTGAAAAAGATGGCAGATTATGATGAGGCTGGCCGGGATTTCTATTCGGCTACTGATGTCGGTTTTGTGAGCCAAAATGTATATTTGCATTGTGCTTCTGAAAATTTGGCGACAGTTGTGTGTGGTTATATATCGAGAGAAGAGATAGCTAATCTGTTGGGTATTAGTAATGGACGTGTGCTTCTCTCTCAACCTGTGGGCTTGACTAAATAGTTAGAAAAAATAAAGTCGGGAACGATGTCGTTCCCGACTTTATTTGTACCTTTGCAGCCGTGTTAGAGAAATCGTGAATGTTGTATCCTAGAAGTTTGATTTCTTTTTTTAAGGATGACATGAGGATCTTCTTTAGTAGATCGTTTTTGTTAATTTTGTTAGTCTGTTTTTATGAAGAAGGTAAGGTCGTTTAATTTTTTGATTATTCTATTTATAGCATTGTTGTCTTCGTGCGGATCATCTAAAAAGATTGCATATCTGCAGGATGCAGAGTCTTTCAAAGATACTTTCCCAAAGGAATTGTATGATGCGCATATAAAGCCAAAGGATTTATTGACAATAACTGTCAGTACGTTTGACAAGGAGGTTTCTCTCCCGTTTAACTTGGTGACGCCCAGAGCTATTAATGGAACGGATATGTCCATCACCTCGACACCTACGCTTCAAACTTATTTGGTCGACAATGACGGACTGATAGATTTTCCTGTTTTGGGACGAATAGAGGTAGGCGGCATGACCAAGAAAGAGGTGGAGAATATGCTGAAGGAGAAGTTGAAGGTTTATCTGAAAGAAGATCCTTTGGTGAATGTCAGAATGGTCAATTATAAAATCACTGTTTTAGGTGAGGTCGCAAAGCCTAGTACATTTACTGTTGCCAATGAGAAGATAAATATTTATGAGGCTTTGGCAATGGCTGGTGACATGACCATTTACGGAAAAAGGGAGAATGTGAAGTTGGTTCGTGAAAATGCGGATGGAAGTAAATTGGTGGTGGTGCTGAACCTCAATGATAAAAGTTTGGTCTCTTCTCCTTATTTTTATCTACAACAGAACGATGTGATTTATGTGGAACCTAATAAGGCAAAGGCTCGGAGTAGTAGTTATAGTAATGTGACGGCATTGTGGATCTCTGCAACCTCTATTTTAGTGTCCCTGGCTAGTCTGGTGGTGACAATCACAAAATGATAATGCTGTTTTTTTTCAATAATTTTTTGAAGTTCATTAGGTATGGAAGGTAAGTCTGGTAATATGAATGCTACAACGACAACAAATAAGACAAACATAGAAGAAGATGTAAACATAAGGGAATTGCTTCTTAGGTATTTGGCCTATTGGAAGTGGTTCGTTATATCTATGGTGGTATGTATGTCTCTTGCTTTCTTGTATCTGAAGGCAACGATGCCTGTATACAAGGTCTCTTCTTCTATTATGATTAGAGACGAACAGAAGGGTGGTGCCGTGGCTTCTGAATTGACTTTGTTGGATGGCGTCGATTTGATGGGAAAGAATACGACGGAAAATGAGGTGGAGGTACTTCGCTCTAAATCGTTGATTCGTGATGTCGTAAAGGCCATCAATGCGAATGTCTTGTATGTGGCAAATGGATTCTTGTCAAAAAGGGATTTGTATGATCGGTCTCCTGTCTATGTGGACCAAACCCAATTTAGAGCGGATGAGTTGGCTTCTCCTTTTGTCTTGCATCTGAATGTGGAGGATTCTTTGGATATGAAGGTTACTCTCTTGTTTAAGGGAGAGGAAATCTCTTCGGAAAAGTACACCTCGTTTCCTATTATTCTGAATACGGATCATGGTGTCCTCGTCCTTTCTCAAAGGGAAGGCCATTTTTTATCCGAAGCCCCCGAACTGATTATTACCATATCCAAGCCGATAAGTGTGGCTAAAAATTATCTGGCAGCATTGACGGTGGCTCCTGCCAGTAAAACATCTGCCGTGGTGAAACTTGATTTCACCGGAACCAATGCCAAACGAGGAGCCGACTTTTTGGATAAACTAGTGGAAATGTATAACTTGAGCGCAGTGGAAGATAAAAATAAAGTGGCGTTGAACACTGCTATCTTCATTGACGAGAGGATTAAGATTATAGGAAAGGAGTTGGGTACTTCAGAACGTGAAATTGAGAGTTACAAAAAGAGGGAAGGACTTACGGATATTTCTTCCAATGCAACTCTTTTTATGAAGGAGGGCTCTGAATATGAACGTAAACGTGTGGAAAACGAGACGCAACTCAACTTGATTCGATTCTTGAAGGAATATATCTATAAAGCACCGAATAAGGAAAAAGTTCTTCCTGCAAATATAGGTCTTTCTGATGCAGGGTTGTTGTCTCAAATCAACAAATATAATGAGTTGTTGCTGGATAGAAACCGATTATTGCGGACAACTTCTGATAATAATCCTATAATTGTCAATCAAAATGCGATGTTGTCTGCTCTGCATGAGAATGTGAAGGCTTTAATTGCAAATGTAGAGGAGAGCTTGGTTATTATGCAGAATAATCTGGACAAACAGACGGATAAGTTTAAATCGCAGGTGGGTAATGTGCCTACGCAGGAACGTAAATATGTGGAGATAGACCGTCAGCGTCAAATACAATCTTCCCTTTTCTTGATGTTGTTGCAGAAAAGAGAGGAAAACGCATTGGCTATGGCTGCTACAACTAATAAAGCGAAAACGATAGATGAATCTCTGGCGGAATCAGAGCCTGTCTCTCCGAAAGGGAATATGATTTATTTGGTGGCTTTCGTGTTGTCTGTCGGTATTCCAGTGGGTATACTGTTCTTGAAGGATATGTTTAATGTGACCTTCTCTTCGAAGGGTGAGATAGAACGGCAGAAGTTGTCATCTTTACCTGTTGTGGCAGAGGTGCCTATCCTTTCGAAAGCAAAAGATGAAGTTTCTGAACAACGTATGGCGGAAGTCTTCCGTTTGCTTAGAACGAATATTAGGTTCTCTTTGGACGAGAAGAAGAAGGTGATGCTTGTTACCTCTTCTATCTTAGGGGAAGGAAAAACATTTATATCGGCTAATTTGGCAATCAACTTCTCCATGTTGGGAAAAAAGACGTTGATTATAGGCGGTGACCTTAGAAACCCCCGTCTGTTTGAGATCATAAAAAAGACTGGGGATGTGGGCCTGTCAACCTATTTGTCTGGTGCGGAAAAGGATGTGTTTAAAGTGATTCAACATCTTCCCGAATATCCAAACTTGGATGTCATTTTCTCCGGAGCTATTCCTCCTAATCCGTCGGAACTCTTGTCGAAAGAGTTGTTGGAGTCGGGAATGGAACAACTTAGGGCGGCATACGATTTTATCCTTATAGACTCTGCTCCTGTTGGACTGGTGACGGATAGTTTGGTGTTGAGTAGGGTGGCAGATGTTACCATTTATGTGTGCCGTGCGGATTATACGAACAAGCGTTTCTTGGAAATGGTTAACCAACTGTCTGAGGAGGGTAAACTTCCTAATGTGACACTTTTGGTGAATGCGGTGGATAGAGAAAGCAAACGTTATGGTTATGCTTCTTATGGCTATGGCTACGGTTATGGTTATGGTAAATATGGTAAATATGGCAAGTATGGCTATGGTTACGGCTATGGTTACGGAGGCCATGCCGAAAAGAACGCGAAATAGTCGGGTTCAAAATTCCCGGTTGGGGGATGTTCGTGTGCTTTGGGTTATATTGTGAAAATTGCACTGCTGTGTGGAAATGAAAAAACTAGTGCCATTTGTTGGCGACACAGCTTGAAAACTGAATAATACTTTTTTCTGGAATAATCGAAGTGTTCTCATCTTTCGGTAGGATTCCTGAATTGTGAATTTGTGATTTGTTTTAGAATTTTTAGTGCGGAATGATGGTAATGTTACTATCAACCGCGAAGCGCACCCGAAAGTGTGCTTGCATGGATGAAAATCATACGTTTTCATTTTAGAATGTATATATTTGTGACTCGATTTTGAGTTTTGTTATGTGTTATCGAATTTTATAAGAAAATAAATATGCAGTTCAAAAGAAATATAATGATTACGGGTGGAGCAGGATTTATCGGCTCCCATGTTGTTCGGTTATTCGTCAATAAATATCCGGAATATCATATCATCAATTTGGATAAACTTACGTATGCTGGGAATTTGGCCAACTTGAAGGATGTAGAGGATAAGCCGAACTATACTTTTGTGAAGGCAGACATCTGCGATTTCGATAAGATGATGGAACTGTTCAAAACTTATCAGATTGATGGAGTTATCCATTTGGCGGCAGAAAGCCATGTGGATAGAAGTATCCGCGATCCTTTTACGTTTGCCCAGACCAATGTGATGGGTACTCTTTCTTTACTTCAGGCTGCTAAGCTGAGTTGGGAAGGCGACTATGAAGGCAAACGTTTTTATCACATCTCAACCGACGAGGTGTATGGTGCGTTAAAGTTTGATGGCACATTCTTTGTAGAATCCACAAAGTACAATCCTCATTCTCCATATTCGGCTAGTAAGGCAAGTAGCGATCATTTCGTGCGTGCTTTTCATGATACGTATGGAATGCCTACCATCGTGACCAATTGTTCCAATAATTATGGTCCATATCAGTTCCCTGAAAAATTGATACCTCTTTTCATCAATAATATACGACATGGCAAACCTCTTCCTGTATATGGAAAGGGGGAGAATGTGCGTGATTGGCTTTATGTGGTGGATCACGCTCGTGCCATTGATGTCATTTTCCATAAAGGTAATATCGCTGACACTTATAATATTGGTGGCTTCAATGAATGGAAAAATATTGATTTGATCAAGGTCATCATAAAGACGGTAGATAAGTTGTTGGGCAATCCGGAGGGTGCCAGCAATCATCTGATTACGTATGTGAAGGATCGTGCAGGGCACGATTTGCGTTATGCGATAGACTCTTCCAAGTTGAAGAAGGAGTTGGGTTGGGAGCCTAGCTTGCAGTTTGAAGAGGGAATAGAGAAAACAGTGAAGTGGTATCTCGAAAATCAGGAATGGATGGACAACATTACTTCCGGAGAGTATGAGAAATACTACGAAATGATGTATAAATAAGGAATATATGAAGCTGTCAAATGGTTTTCCGGAGTCTGCTTTAGACTATAATCGAATCTATACCCAAAAGATAGTAGATATGCTTTGGATTATGATGGAGCGGGATGGTATGTCGTTTGATGAAGCGGTAGATAAGTTGTATAGGTCCAGGATATATTGGGCCCTGCAATATGAGGAGTCTAGATTTTGGTGGTGTGCTCCAGCTCGGTTGCTCTCCTCCCTTTATTCTGAAATGGAGACTGGACATTTGGAGCCTTTGGATTTGTCGTTGATTTGATTCGAGAGTCTATGGAAAAAAAGCTTCTTATATTATGGATGACGGCGATGGAGTCGTATAAAAGGCAGTACCACTTGTTCGGATCCGATGCGTTGTCAGAGTTTAGGGAGTTTGGTGTTTTTGATATGATTACGGAGAATCGGGTGCAAATGGAGAATTTGTCTTATGATCGTTTGGCTCAACGTGTCAATGATTTTATCTCGAAAAAGAAGGAGGAAAAGGAGCTGTTGGCGTCTAAGCCGAAGCGAAAATCCTATTCGAGAAAGAAAGTCGATAAGAAAAAAGAATAATATCATTGATGACGATGCTTCTCTTTCCCCTCTTGATGGGGATAGAAGATGCGTGTTTGATTAAACGTTTTTTTGTGTTGATGATAGACAATATAAAAATAGCAGTGATAGGGTTGGGCTACGTGGGGTTGCCACTAGCCAGGCTTTTCTCTACAAAATATGAAACGGTGGGGTTCGACCGTAACCAGTTTCGTGTGGATGCCCTGATGGCCGGTCATGATGCTACCATGGAAGTTTCTGATGCTTTGTTACAAGAGGCTTTTCATGAGGGGTTTCGTTGTACGACAGACTTGTCTGAGATAAAATCATGTAATGTCTATATCGTGGCGGTTCCTACTCCTGTAGATGTTAATAACCGTCCGGATTTGACGCCGTTAGTGGATGCTAGCACGACGGTGGGTCAAGTGATTTCACGTGGTGATGTGGTCGTTTATGAATCGACGGTTTATCCGGGTGTGACGGAGGAGGAGTGCCTCCCTATAGTGGAAAGGGTTTCCGGACTACGTTTCAATAAAGATTTTTTTGCCGGTTATTCTCCGGAGCGCATTAATCCGGGAGATAAGGAACATACGGTAGAGAAGATAAAAAAGGTGACTTCCGGCTCAACTCCGGAGGTGGCCGATTTCGTGGATCGATTATATGGATCTGTCCTTGTTAATGGGACTCATAAGGCTTCTTCCATTCGGGTTGCGGAGGCCTCTAAAATCATTGAGAATTCGCAGCGTGACGTGAATATCGCTTTCATGAACGAACTGGCCAAAATCTTCAATGCGATGGGAATTGATACCAACGATGTGATTGAGGCTGCTTCTTCCAAATGGAATTTCATCAAAATGAAACCCGGATTGGTGGGAGGCCATTGCATCAGTGTGGACCCTTACTATCTGATACAGAAAGCTCAAGTCTATGGTGTCCTGCCACGTGTGATGTCTTCTGCCCGTCGTCTGAACGATGGAATGGGCGATTATGTGGCCAATCAGGTCATCAAATGCATGAACAAGAAGGGTGTGGTAGTGAAGAATGCTTCAGTTCTGATCCTAGGCTTTACGTTTAAGGAGAACTGTCCTGACATTCGGAATACGAAGGTGGTGGATATTTACCACACATTCAAGGAATATACCGATAATATTACCATCTATGACCCTTGGGTAGATGCTGCTGTCGCAAAACGGGAGTATGAGGTTGTTGTGGATTGTAATCAGTCTGTTTTAATAAAAGGGCATTATGATGCAGTTGTGTTGGCCGTTTCCCATAAAGAGTTTTCTTCGATGTCTGTCCGCTCATTACTGAAACCTTGTGGTGTGGTTTATGATGTGAAAGGGGTTTTGAATCGGAGTGATGTGGATGGCCGGTTGTGATTCTGAGTGGATTCAAAAAAAGTAGGAATAATCATGATTTGATAAAGGTTCAATACATCTTGTGTGGATGTATTCTAAACCATCCATCAAATCCATCTTTTTTGTCAAAATCATCACAAGCTACTTTTGAACGAATACTAAGATGTATATGTAGAGAAAATTAAGGGATTTGTTTATAGTTGACAATCCTTTTGACAAAGGCCGCTCCGATGAAACAACTAACTTTTATGATATAAAAATCTTGCCTGATAATTTGAGATAGTTATGCCGTTGGAAAACCAAAATATTGAATATAAAGAATCGTGGCATGATGAATACTTGAAATGGATTTGTGGTTTTGCAAATGCTCAGGGAGGTAAAATTTTTGTTGGCATTAATGATGCGGGTGTTGTTATTGGAATTGATGAAGCAAAAAAACTGTCGGAAGATATTCCTAATAAGATACGTGAGCATTTGGGAATTGTTTGCGATGTCAATATATTGGAATGCAATAAACTATCATATATTGAAATAATAGTTGTACCATACAATGTCCCAATTTCTTTGCGAGGTCGCTACTATTATCGAAGCGGAAGTATAAAGTGTGAATTGACAGGCTCATCATTGAATGAATTCTTGTTGAAGAGAGCAGGGAAAACATGGGATGAGATAGTGGAGGAACGCGCTACTATTAATGATATTGATTTCGATAGCGTTCATGCTTTCCTACAAATGGCGGCCAAGGGAGACCGTTTGCCTGATACGCAAGGTTTATCTGACGAACAAATTTTAGATAAACTGAGGTTGACGGAAGATGGAAAACTCAAACGGGCTGCAATTGTCCTGTTTGGTAAAGATCCTAATCGTTTCTATCCTAATATACAATTGAAGATTGGCCGGTTTAAAACCGATAGTGAATTTCTATATCAAGAGGTAATCGAAGGAAATCTGTTTAAAATCCTTAGTGATGGGTTGCAGATACTTGAGTATAAGTTTATTATTCGAGAAGTTGAGATAGAAGGGTTACTTCGTGTACAAAAGAAAGGAAATTATCCGAGAGAAGCATTGCGTGAAATGTTGCTCAATGCTTTAGTCCATAGAAATTATATGGGACCAATGATTCAAATGCGGGTTTATGATGAAAAAATTACACTATGGAACATTGGTACTTTGCCCGAACAACTGTTGGAAACGGATTTGAAACAATTTCATTCGTCATTTCCTCGTAACCCATTAATTGCAGATGTCTGTTTTAAGGCTATCTTGATTGATTCTTGGGGTAGCGGTATCGGGAAAATTGTTGAAGCATGCAAAACGGAAGAATTGCCAGAACCTATTTTTGTGGCTTTTCAAGGTGGAATGCTTGTTACTCTGTATAAAAAAGATGAATTAAATATTACAAAGGTCGGAGAAAAGGTCGGAGAAAAGGTCGGAGAAAAGGTCGGAGAAAAGGTCGGAGAAAAGGTCTCTGTCAATCAAAGGAAGATCATGGATTTTTTGATTGAAAACAACTCGTACTCTGCTGCCGATCTAGCTCTTAAGGTCGGAATTTCACAGCGCAAAATTGAGTCAAATATTGCAGCTCTTAAATCGAAAGGTCTTTTAACCCGCATTGGCTCCAATAAAGGCGGGTGTTGGAAAGTGAATGAAAAAGAAAATAATGACTTCTAAGCATAATATTGGGTTATGAAAGAATTTAAAGATATAAAAGTTGCGGTTGCTGGTACCGGATATGTGGGTCTTAGCATCGCTACGTTATTGAGTCAGCACCATCAGGTCACGGCGGTTGATGTGGTGCCGGAGAAAGTGGATTTGATAAACAATAAGAAATCCCCGATTCAGGATGAGTATATAGAAAAATACTTGGCTGAAAAGCAACTGAATCTGAAAGCTACTTTGGATGGAGCTGGTGCTTATGCCGATGCTGATTTTGTTGTGATTGCGGCGCCTACCAATTATGATCCCGTGAAAAATTATTTCGATACGAGTCATGTGGAGGAGGTAGTCGATTTGGTCCTTTCCGTCAATCCGGATGCGGTGATGGTGATAAAGAGCACGATTCCGGTTGGCTACACAAGGTCGCTTTATGTGAAGTATGCCAAACGGTTTGCTTCGGACGCCAGGTTGAAAGATAAAAAGTTCAATCTTTTGTTTTCTCCTGAATTTTTACGGGAGAGCAAGGCCTTATACGATAATCTATATCCAAGTAGGATTATTGTGGGCTTCCCAAAGATTATTGACGCTTCGGACGAAGAGAATGAGGCGATAAAAGCTATTGCTGGTTGCGATTTGGAAAATGCGGCTCATGTTTTTGCCGCATTATTACAGGAGGGTGCGGAAAAACCCGATATAGATAC
>JACJXK010000002.1 GCA_020636675.1 Prevotellaceae bacterium | reverse complement strand
TGACCTGCTCGGCCACCTTAATCTGTCCCAGTTTAGTCTGCTCTTCAATGTTTGCCTCAGCCTGGTTTTTAGCACGCGAAGCAGACTCCTTACCTAAGTTAACGATATAATTCGCTTCATCGACAATGTCCGCGATGTTCACATTGATGATATCAAGACCTAATTTATTCAACTCATTCGTCAAGTTATTGCGGATCATATCCACAAACTTATCACGGTCATTGTTCAGACCCTCAATCGTCATGTCGGAGATGATGGCACGCATCTGACCATATGCCATATCCTTAACATCGTTTTCAATCTCTTCATGAGGACGGCCCAACAGTCTCTCGGCTGCATTTTGCATCACTTCAGGATCAGTAGAGATAGCCACCGTAATGATTGTCGGCACATTCACACGAATGTTTTGTGCAGAGATGGCGCCTTTCAAAAAACAGTCGATCTGAAATGGGCGGAGCGACAAATATTCGATACCCTGAATGACCGGCCAAACAAATGCACCACCTCCATGCACCAAATGCGCACTTCTCTCCTTGTTCCCAGTTTTACCATAAATGACCATAATCTGGTCTGGTTTACACTTTCTATATCGTGTCAATATACCTATTACAGTAAGGATAGCGACAGCGATAAGAATAGCCACTAATGTTCCGTAAACTTCCATCGTCTGTTAAAATTATTTAGTTTCTACAATTAAAAAATGATCTTTATAATCAATTATACGAACAAAATCGCCCGATTTCAGATTCTGTTCACTTTTCACATTCATATCAGTCCGGCGTCCGTCAAAATTAACGCTGACACGTCCCACCCCCTGATAAAAGTTCAACAATTGCACATCCCTTCCTATCAGCTCACTGGGGTTCTGATACGTTTTTTCTTCCGCAAGAGAGTATACCTTCTTATACAAGAAAGCCAGAATAACAAAGAAAACGACACCGACAGCTACCGCTATCAACACTTCCGACAAAGACTCCACTCCATTGAGAGCTCCCGTCCAACAGAAGCCCAACAGGAAATGCACAAGTCCCTTAAAGGAGATGAAATCCGACACATTCAATGAAGAATCGAAATCAAGATCCGTATCGAAATCCACGAACCAGGAAACCAATGCCTGTACAATGAAAACGACGCTCAAGGCTATCGCCACATAACGCAAAATTTCACTATATTCCATAGTCATAACATTTCAGTTTTAAAACAACAAAAACATCCTTAAAAACAAGGATTGTATACAAATCTAAACAAAAAGCGACAATCCCCCTATACTTTAGATAGAAAAAACATTGCGTAGAGAGACTCTAACATGGTCTTTCTACGCAAAGAAAAATTCCATAATCCCCATCAGCTTACTCTTTGTGCCGAGCCTTCAACTCTCTTGCCAAATCTTCTATGCGGACTCCCTTCTGTGTAAGCAGAACGATCAGGTGATAAACCAGATCCGAAGATTCATAAATAAATTGATCCTGAGTGCCGTTTGTAGCCTCTATGATGGTCTCCACAGCCTCTTCCCCTACCTTCTGCGATATCTTATTCACTCCCTTCCGGAACAGAGTCGTGGTATAGGAGCCTTCCGGCATCTCTTTCTTCCTTTTTTCTATGAAGTCCTGAAGATACGACAGAAAAGAGAGGTCTTCCATGTTCTTATTCCCCAAAAACTTGTCGGCTCCGGTTGTCGATCCATCAGGATTAGCCATCAAAATAACAGCCGCGCCATCCTCTCCAACCACAGAAGAAGCCATCTCCAAAGGCTTATTATATTCTCCTCCGGTCACAATCTCCGGTTGTTTCGTCTCCATATTGAGAAGGTAAACAAGACTTTCGTTTCCTATCTTCTTCCAGGTTGCTTCGTCAATATAACCTACCCTCAAAATCTTATTTGTACGTTCGTCTTGCACTACCGCCTGAACCAATCCATGTGTTCCAGAGAAATTTATTTCCATTCTATTTATTCTATTTTGTAAAAAATCAATTTAAATCCCATACGAAAGGAGAACCTTCTTCGTCTGTTCTTTATCCTTCCCTATCTGTTTTTTCAACGATTCCGTATCCGGGAATTTCTCTTGTTTCCTTATTCTATCAATAAAAACGACCTCTATGTTCTTTCCATAGATGTCTCTGTCAAAATCGAACAGATTCACCTCAATAGAAGGGTCGTCGCCATTTGCGATGGTAGGTCTATTCCCTATATACAACATACCTTCGTGGACAGAGTCGTCCAATTTCACCTTCACCGCGTATACCCCCACATTTGGCACACATTTCTTATCGTAAACAAGATGTATATTGGCCGTAGGATAACCCAATTTCCTTCCTAATTTATATCCCTCAACGACAGTTCCCTTTATCCTGAAGTTATATCCCAAATATTTAGATGCCAACCTGACATCTCCCACATTCAAAAGATTTCGGATAAAAGAGGAACTTATGGTGTAACCATCCTCCATGTAAGGTTCGGACTGAGACACCTTGATGCCCAATTCTTTTCCATAATTACAATAATCATCAAAACCCTCCTCCCTGTTCTTTCCGAAACGATGGTCGTATCCGATCAGGAGATATTTGACATTCAGCTTCTCCTTCAATATCTCACGCATGAAATCGGAAGCAAAATAATTAGACAGATCCTTTGTAAAAGGAATTCGTATGCAATAATCCAAAGGAAGATTAGCAAGCAAAGCCTGTTTCTCCTCTATATTGTTCAGCAATCTTGGTTTGTAATCTTCGTCTAACACGAGTCTAGGATGTGGCCAAAAGGTCAATATAGCCGATTTCAGATTTTTCCGTTTGGCAATTTCATTCATTTGGTTTATCAAATAACGGTGCCCTGCGTGTACACCGTCAAAGAAACCGATGGTCAAAATCAGTCCATCATTTTTAAAATGATTCAAATCTTCAATTATCTCCATCTTTCTTCGTATTACTAGTTTCTCATTTGCAGAGAAGAGGCGACATTTATCCATCCATTCCCAGTCCCGAACTCAGCTAAAGTCCATATCATAATCTGCAAATATTTGCCTACAAAGGTATAAATTAAGTTTTGAATTTAGATTATCCTTTCTTATAAATCAAAAGGAGAGAGGCTTAGACCTCTCTCCTTTTTCATCAATATTCTATTCAACTTATTAACCTTAAAAATTCACTTCATCCATCCATTAACGGCGGAGCAGGGTGAAGTGCCCCACATACATTTTGTCGATCTCCGGAATGTTGATTTCATACCAGTAGTCGGTAGAAGGCATAGCCTTCCCATTATAGGTTCCATCCCAAGAGCCCTCGGATGCCTTCATCTCGCACAACTTCTTGCCGAATCGGTCATAGATAGTCACCACCGCATCCGGATAAGCCTCAGCCAAGTTTACAACCTCCCAGTTGTCTTTTACACCATCGCCATCCGGCGTGAAGTAGTCCTCTATCACGATACCAGGAGCCTCTACCTTATAAGGACGTTTCGTCTCGCAACCGTTGTAATCGCGTACATAGAAATCATAAACCGTATACTTTTTGACAGACACTACGTTGTCCGACCCATACGTACCATCGGCTGCCACCTTATATTCGTACGGCTCCGTACCGCCATCGGCCGTTATCTCCACATCGCGGAGCTTCAACGTCTCCAGTTTAGCAATACGTGGCATAGGAGACACAAAGACGCGCACCTCGCCCGTTTTCTCGCCGCACACGCCGGCGTCCACAGTCACCTTGTACGTCACGTCGACCATCGGTTTAGCCGTCATGACTGATGTGTTTCCCATCACACCACCTGTAGTCGTCTCCGTCCAGACGTAGCTATTAGCCACGCCATCGGCTCTCGCCGCCAAAGTCACCCCGGACCCCTCACAGACTGATGTATCAGCAGGCAGATTAAGAACCGTCTCTTTCTGCACATCCACAAGTACAGAGTCAGTGATTTGACAGCCTATCTCTCGTTTAACAGTGAACTTATATGCCGTACTCTTCGTCGGCGACACCGTTAGCCTCTGGTCATCGGTACCGGAGGTAATGCTGCCATCTGCAGCCCATACCACCGTGGCGTCTGTTGGTAAAAGTCCGTTGATACCCGTCTCTACCGAAGAGCCCTCACAAATAGTCGTCTTCGCATCCTTCGCATAAGTGGCAGGTTCGTAGACCAAAACATCCAACTCCTCACTATATATCGTTTCCGTACCGTAAGTAACCTTCATCCTATAGGTCGTCGTAACAGACGGCTTCTGCGCCTCCATCATCTTATCCATAGAGATGACGGCATAGGTTCCTCCCTGCGTTTTGGCCTGCCATTCCATCTCATACGTCTGAGGATGAAGCAGATTTCCAGTTCCCGTAGTGTCGCCCGTCAAAACGACCTCTTCGCCAAGACACATCTTATTTTTGTCTGCCGTAGCAGAAATCACCGGTTTACCATCCACACGTACCGTCATTTGCGTATCGGCAGGACAGTAACCAACGGCCGTCATCGAGATAGCGACTGTAAAGTCAGACATCACGCCTGCCTTCGTATATGCAACACCGGCATCCGTTCCGTCCCATGCCACAGAAGCAGTAGACGGCGTCGGATTTATAGTCATCGTCACGTCGCCCCCACGCCCTACCTCATACTCATAGGCATCGGCCGTGAAGGTAATGTACGGTTTGACAAACAACTTGTGTTCCGTAGTTGCAGTAGAGCTGTCCGTGCAGACGCCGTTGCTCACTCTCCATCCGTAAACACCCGAGTCTGACGGCTTCGTCGTAGACATCGACAACTCCGTCACATTACGGGTGTCAGACATTTCTACTCCGTCTTTAGTCCAATACATGTAAGCGTCCGTTTCTGTCTGATCATAACCATGAAGTTCCATTCTTGCAGAAGAGCTTCCGCCCTCACACATCTCCGTACCCATGCCACTCCAGTCTACCGTCACGTTGAGTGTAGAAACCTCCACTGTCAAAGTATCCTTGAGCTTGCAATCGTTCTCGTAGCTCACTACATATTGCGTGGTGACTTCCGGCGTTGCCTTCATCGTCCTACCATTCTGAATCATCGTACCATCCGCAGGCTCGACACTCCATGCGAAACTTGCCTCGTCCGTAGCTGTATGGTCAACGGCAACATCTACCGACGCCCCCTTACAGATACGCACGCGTTTGTCTGCACCGGCAGCCACGCCATCCACCATGAAGTGGCCATCCCGAACCGGAGTCAACAACTCCACCGAGAATCGGGCCGACTCCGTACAGGTTCCGGCCGTCGCCATATATTCGTATTCCATATCGGAACGAATGTCCGTTGCCAGAAGCGTCGTCGACATCTCCGTCAGAGGTGCGAACGTGCCGCCCTTTTTCCTTGCACTCCACTGACCCGACACACCCGTCGTCACCGAGGTGCCCACAGTAGCCGTCAGTGCGACGTCGCCACCCATACACACCTTGGCGTCTCCATCTACAGAGACCGAGAGCGTATCTACCGTATAAGCATAAGTCTGCGTTCTGCTTGGACAATAGCCATCAGCATTGGCAGACAGTGCCACCGTACCTCCGGCTGTTGTTCCTGCCGCAAGTTCCAACTTGCCAGCAAAGGTAGTATCAACACCCTCTGCCCATACGTATTTGGCACCCTGCGCATCGGCAGTAGCCGTGAGCGTAGTCAGTCCACAAGTGCGAGTCTCCGCTATCGTCGCATGCACAGAGTCTAACATCATAATCTTTATCGTATCGTAGGCCATACACTCATTCTCAAACTGGAGGTATATCTCCATATCCGAGTTCGGTTGTAGCGTCAACGTGTTAGTCGTTCCATTACCTTCGCTCCACAAGAAGCCAGCCGTACCCGTAGTTACGTAGTCGGCAACAATGGTCAGTTCCTCACCGCAGGTACCATACTCCTTCGGCATTCCGTAGAGTGTATTTCCGTTGATGCTCAAACGTCCCTTTAGTTCACCGCTACCCTCGGTTACCGTGTGGATAGACGTCTTCTCGCAATAAGCTGTCCTCACTGTCACCTCGTAAGTGCCCGGAGATGCCGCCATCGTGGCACCCGTCTCCGTTTGTGAAACACCATTCTTCTTCCATGTGTAGACATAAGCAGGAGCGACCTCCGTACTTGTCGGTATAACCGTCACCTCCGTCGTGCCACCAGGGCAAACGCTAGGTGATCCATCCATCACCAGGCTCAGATCAACAACAGAGAACGGCACCTCCAAAGGTTCAGACGTACATGCGTCCGGAGCAGTGGCAGTAACCACCGCCGTACCAGACTCAGCAGTCTCCTTCTCTATCAAGAAAGCAGCACCCGTACCAGCAGCCGTCTCCCCCTTGATGCTCCATTCGAACTCGGCGTCTGCGCTACCGGTCGTCGATGCCGTAAGCATCGTGCTACCGCAAAGCGTATCCGTCTTGACAGTCACCACCATCGGGCTGGCAATATCAACCACTATACTATCCACTGCCTCGCACTTCTTCGTGAAATGGACATAGTAAGTAGTTTTTTCCGCCGGCGCAATAGAAGCCTCAGACCCGTTACCCTGAAGGGCTGCATCCGTAGGAACGGAAGTCCATGTATAGTCCGTACCCGCATCCGTCACATAGGTAGTAGCCAAAGTAGCCTGCGTTCCCGGACAGACACTCACACTCTTCTCCGTCAGAGCCACGCCATCGAGGGTAAAGCCCCCACCAATAAGATTGGCCGTTCCGAAGGTCAAGTTCACCGTGTCATTGGCAACGCACTCACCAACTGTAACCTTTACCCTATATTCGCCGTCCGTATCAACCTCAATAGTCGAGGTTGTCTCGCCGGTGCTCCATTCGTAGCTATCGGCAATGCCGGCATCCAGCGTTGCGCTCTCACCTTGGCAGAGGGACTGATCGTCGCCAAAATCAAGTTTTATTTCATCGGCAACTGTCACCACGATCGTATCGCTCGCACTACAGCTACCAGACATTAGCTTCAATATATATTCGCCCGTCTCGCCGACCTCCAATGTAGGAGTCGTCTCGCCGTTGCTCCACTCATACTCCGTGGCCGTACCACCATCAAGGATCATCGTCTGTCCATAGCAGATTGTCGTGTCATTGCCAAGGTCAGCAACCAAGGCATCCACCATATCCACCTGCACCGTATCGCTCACGCTGCATGCACCTGCTGTAACCGTCAGCCAATAAGTTCCTTTTTTGTCTACCACCAACGAATCTTCCGTACTGGCGTCGCTCCACTCATATGCGTCAACCACAACATTCGACTTGACAGTCGCCTTCTCGCCCGCACAGAGAGTCACGTCTGCACCCAAGTTCAAGACCGGAACCGTATCTACCGTCAACGTAACAGGTTCGCTCTCCTTGAAACATGCGTCGTCCTCTATGTCATAGACCTTTACCATATACTCTCCGGATTCACCAATCCAGATGCTATCCGCCTTCGTTGCCTTCAGCAGGACATCATCTCTGAAGTACTCATACCTATAGGCGCCCTTAGGATTTGCCTTCGCCTTCAACACAGTACTATCGCCAACGCAAATCCGGCTCTTATTGACCGAGATAAGAATGGTATCTAAAGCACACTCGACAGCTCCACACTCTACAGTATTCAACACCTTCAGTGTGTCCAAACCATAAACCGTGGCAAGTCCATAGTTATTGATGTAATTTCCGCAAGAAACCACCTCCGCATCGAAAGTATAAACGACAGAATCATTCGGAGCCAAAGCCGTAGCCGTTGTTTTAGCGATAGTAGGCCAAGTTATGTAATTCTTCGTTGCGTCATACACACCACCGTCGGAGATGTTGGTTATATTACCCAACTCTTCCGGAAGATCATCATAAAGAGTGATGTCAAAAGCATAATCCAATTCTGTGATAAACGAGGTCAACTGAGTACTGGAATTACCATTGCTATTCACATACATTCCAAAATAACCGGGTCCATTAGATGTTAACCCTGTCCAATCTTTAGACACAGTTGTCCACTCCTCTTCCTGATCATTGACGTACATATAAAGATGGTCGCCATTCAACACAAATTTGAATGTAGGAGATTCGTTGTTGCCAGGATATTGCATAGCGTCAGCCCAAGAAAGGCCTTCCGAAGCAATCAGCGTACCGTCATTATACAAATAGTATCCAAAATTATTCTTTCCATCCTTGTTCACCATCAACTGCATACAAACGCCCTTAAAAGAGGCAGTACCAGGAGTGCCACTAACATAACGCATCACTAAGAAAAGACTCTGTGTGGAAGAAGGAGAACCTCCAATGGTCAAATAGACAGAACCATCTTTTCCATACGACTTTTCAGGCGCAAAGAAATAAGCACCGGAACCAGTGGTGCTCAGTTTCAGACCTTGGTCGCCAACTGCAGGCAACGATCCGGAACCCAACGCCTGCCATCCTGTGATAGATCCACAGTTTGCGTCAACCCGAGTTCCCTCCGTATTTTTGAATTTCAATTCATAAGAAATGGCATCACCAGTCTCCGCCTTGTCTACACTTGATTTCTTAGTCAAGGAGGTTTGCGGATCTATAACAGGCGGCAATTCTGCACAAGTAGTCATCAAGTCCACTTTTGAAGAGTCCGGAGAATCGGTATCAGACCAGATCCATGCCACATTCTCGTAATAGGTATCTTCCACATCCGGACAACCTAAATCACGAGCCTTACACGTATAAACCAATTTGTCATTTTCGCCGACCAACATCACAGGAATCGTCCAATGAACAATACCCGTATAACCGGCAGATTTAGGATTGGCAGCCGCCGTATACTTTGCTTGAATTCTATTTCCGGCATCATCCTTCAATGCCGTACTATCTTTCCATCCAACCCACTCCAACTCATACGGAATAGTATCTGTTATTGTCACATTATAAGCCTCCTTACCAGGGAGAGGACCTGTACCCTGAATACGACGCCATGTATACCCATCAAACTCCTCAACTAGAATCCTTTCATAATTTTTTACAGAAGTTGGAGAGCAGACGTGCCTTGCATAATTATCAATCACATAACCCGGATCGTCATAATTTGCCCAACAAGGAGAAATCAACGTAAACGTAGTCCCCTGTCCGTCCAATGAACTTTCCGTAACATCAGAAGAAAACGACCAATCGTCTTTAACACGCGTCGTTAAGTCAGCATTCGGATTGGAAGCCAACCGAGCACGGATAAATCCAGGACCACGAACACCCTTGTGTAACAGATAGTCGGAGTCCAATTTGTCATAAACATGCGTAGTCGGAGCCATCAATACATCCGCAAAACGGATCATCAAACGCTGATTCCATTTACCATGTTCGTCTTCGCCCACAGGTATTTTCTGATAAGCGAATGTAATGGATCCACTTTCAGGATTGTATCCATATTTATCCAAATCATTCTGATTATCTACCACAAAAGTCCATCCTGTAGGATTCTTCGAAGCATCATACAATCCAACCGCAGCGGCGTCACTCATAAAGTAAGACACCCTATAATTATTCATATTGATATATGCCTCATGAGAATCGTTCCAAAAACGGTAGAGCTGATAAAATTGATATGCAGACCCGGACATATAATAATTACCATAGGAGATGCGCACATTATCACGACCACCATTCATCCAAGAGGCCTCTCCCTCCGATTTGTTTCCGAACTCAACCGTGAAAGTCACCACATCCTTTGGATTCAGGCTTGTCCGGTTCGCCGTTTTCTCAATATACAACGAACGGTTTGCCAAGATGTCCACGCAGTTACGCTCCATCGTATAAGTCGCATGGTTAGGATATTCATTGCTGACCCAATCATCAAAGTTGGAACCAGAGATAGTGCTAGTCAAACAGATTCTAGGGTTCAACGTATCCTTTGCGATGACCGTAAACGAGACAGAATCGATGGTTGCGTCCAAACCTCCCGTTTTAAACCCAGGGACAGAACCTATGTTCCAAACAATTTTATTACCAGATAAAACGCCACCTTTATTTGCGCTGACGAATTCATAATTAGGGTCCAACTCCGTTGTTATCGTAACGCCATCGGCTTTTACTGTACCATAATTACGATATTGAACCGTATAATCAATCTTATCTCCTTGATAAGCATAAGTTTTATCTACAGACATATAAACTTTCATATTGGCAATCGGCTTCATATCTTCCGGAGCAGCATAGTTTCCGGAACAAACCAACATACCCAACGTACGAAACCACCCGTGAAAATATTTCGGAGTACTACCAATGTAACGCTCTTCCGGATCTAATTTTGCAGCAGTATTATTACCATCCCATGCAATTTCACACTGACGATAGATATCTGCCAATAATTCTAAATCTTCGGAAATAACTGCTGCGGGAGAACCTGAACCCACAGAGTAGTTTGTATGATAAGGAGACGTGATGCCACCATCAAAACGCCACTGCTGCGGAATCTGAGAAACACCAAACCATTGAGGCTGGCCAGGATCAGGAGATGCTCCCATTTTAGAACAAATCAGATCGCTTCCCTCTTTAGGGTTTTTAAGCATCTCCGCATGACGAATCGCCATGTCATATTCAGACGAATTGGTACCAGCAATCACTTGATGGGTTGCCGGATCCCAATCATACTGCTGGTTCCCATGCCAAAGATAATCCACCAGATGTCTCCACGCATAACGGAAATCCTCACCGTCCACATATACATTGAACTGAGGATTCGACCCGTCGTCACCTATTGTTACATTTCCGATGGATGCGATATAACCCTGTTTATAGGCTTCGCGGTTCAGATAGTTACCAGACGCGGCAGCCCGTTGGAACTGGTGTATTTGCCAATCGACAGACTTCCCGACACCACCATCTCCATTCTTAAACCAACGATAAAACTCATCAAAATAAGACGGAGCATCATAGTCAATCCATAACGTTCCATATTGGGAAAGCAAATTCGGGCCTCCGTTATAGGGTCCATTCATCCCGGGGTATTGAGCATTCGCCGCATCAGAAAATCGCCAACGAGTCAATTCACCCCAAGAATTACCTTTTTTACAATAACCATCTATGCCTATATCTCCGGAGATATATCCGGAAATCAATCCGCTACCTTTATCCCATTGCGCCATCGTGTCCACCAATGCTGTGATCACACGATACGCCTCCTCTTTCAAGGATATTTGATTACCCTCAGAATCTTTCACGATTTGTCCATCCTGTATCATCCACTCACCCCATTGCTTATAAGCGATCAACATTGCCATGGCAATATCCACATCACCGTCGGTTGCCGAATGGGAAGGTGACATACTGGCGGTTGTTTCGTCATTCTTCCAACCTGCCAGATAAGGACCCGCATAATCATTCAAATCCGCACGAAGCGTTGTTCCGTCCTTGAAACGTTTTACACCGCTCATTCGGTTATCATGAACCCACATATACAACCCGTTAAACGTTTTTTGGTCAGCAAAGATAGCCGCCGCCAACAAGGCATAGCCATCACCTTCCGACACAAACGTGCCATAGTTTCCCGGCACATCATCATGGTTAAACGTTATATATGGCACTCCACAATGCGTTCCGCCCATATAACGACAACGGTGCATCATGATTTCATAAGCCTCTCTTCCCGCTTTTTCCATATCGGCATGGGTCACACCTTCCGCATTATATTTAGCCAAAGATTTTCCACCACCTTTATATTCCAAGAATTGAGGATACGGAAATGTAGGGTTACCGGTGTTAATGTTTATGTCTATAAACACCGACGGATCATATGCTGCCGCCTGTCCAAGCATAGAAGGGGCAAACACACATACGGCAACAAGCACGCAGAACAATCTATAACGTATCTTCATGATAAATAAAATTTTCTGATAAATATAAAAGATCAGATGCTTCCTCTTAATCTGAAAAGGAAAGAGGATGAGAGCACACAAGAGCAATCCACTACTCTAAGAAGTTCGGACGATGCGAGTAGACACCAGCCCACTAAATCAATAGAACTAAAGAATTGTAGTTTACGGCTCATAACAATCATTTTTTTGTAGGTTGAAAAAGCCAACCAAAACATCAACCTACAAACAATTACTTATAAGTAAAAAAGAGAACATTTCATCTTTTCACTTAATTCATTTACTATATCCCTAAGTTTAACAAGCAAATATATCCTTTTTTTAGATAAGAAGCATATTTTAACAAAAAATTGTTAGCCAAAGTTTTTTAACTCCTCCGCATCTCCTCCTTTCTCTCTGCAACCGAAAGGGCAATTCACCTTCCTAATATAATGAGAAACGGTCTTTGGAAAATTAAAATTTCACGCCATTTAAAGTAGTAACAATCTACAAATAAATATATTAAAACCAGCAAAACCAACTTTATACAATTATATACATAGACAAATAATATGTTGGACAACATAAAATTTTACCGTTTCATTAAAAATCGTTAGAAAAAATTTGGTGTAATCCAAGAGTTAATCTTTATATTTGCAACGTTTTTACAAATAGATTTTTTAAATGAGAAAAATAATCACAATGATTGCCGCAACGGCATTAACATCGATTGTTTATGCGGGAGGCATAAACACGAACACAAATCAGCATGCAGCTTATCAAAGAAACTTTGCCAGAGAGGCAACCATCGACATCGACGGGGCTTATTCAAACCCTGCCGGACTAGTGTTCATGGAAGACGGACTATATGCTGCATTTTCTGTGCAATGCGCATTCCAAGAGAGAAACATAGAGACAACGTATGCTCCATTCGTCATGAATGGCGGCAGTGACACAAAAAAATACGAGGGGGAAGCCACCGCTCCTTTCGTGCCTAGTCTGCAAGCTGTCTATAAAAAGGGCGATTGGGCCTTCTCCTTGAACTTTTCCGTTCCCGGAGGTGGAGGAAGAGCCACTTACGACAATGGCCTTCCATCTTTTGAGTCCATGGCCTCCAGTATTCCATTGGCTCTTACAGCTGCAGGCGATTCTACTGGCAGATATTCCATAAACAGCTACATGAAGGGGCAGCAATACATTTTCGGAACAACGCTCGGCGTTACACACAAATTTAACGAGAATTTCTCCGCCTACGTGGGAGGTCGCGTTGCCTACGCATATAACAAATATGAAGGTTACATAAAAGACATCACCGTTTATCCAAAAAGCAACGGATACAAAGGAATAGCAGCTGAGACCTATTTCGAACAGACTGCCCAAAAGCTGGAGAAGACAGCCGAACAACTAACATCTCTCGGCCAGACAGCGACAGCCCTTCAGATAGAAGCAAAAGCGAATGAGATGAAAGCTTATGCCAATAAAGCAAAAGACAAGCACGTTGATTGTACCCAAGATGGTTTCGGATTAGCTCCTATCGTCGGTTTGGACTTCAAGAAAGGGAATGTAAACATCGCTACCAGATACGAGTTCAGAACAAAGATACGTGTGAAGAACAAAACCGTCATCGACGAGACCGGGATGTATCCGGACGAGGAGAAGAGCAACTGCGACATGCCTGCGTTATGGACAGTTGGCATGGACTGCAACCTTCTTCCTAACCTTAAAATCTGTTTGGGTTATCGTTACTACTTCGACAAAGATGCGAAGATGGCAAACGACAAACAGGAAAAAATCAATCACGGGACAAAGGAATATGCCTATGGTATAGAGTGGGACATAACAAAGCACGTACTGATAAGCTGCGGATACCTCCGTACCCAATATGACTTTTCTGACGATTACCTTAGCGACATGAACTTCAACCAGAGTTCAAACAACTACGGTCTAGGCGCAAGATTCACTCTAACCAAACATCTGAAACTTGACGTGGCAGGTTTCATCACTGATTATGAGACTCGCAAAAAACACGTAGCAGACTATGCCGGAGTTGGAATCTCAGGTTCTGACTACTATTCAAGAGAGAACTTCGCATTTGCAATAGGAGCAAACTACAAGTTCTAAACACAATCTTGTTTTTATGATATAGAAGAGAGGGCTGCGGCTAGGATTGCAGTCCTCTCTCTTTTATTCTCCTATTACTTGCGGCATAAAGTAATCAATTCCATTATCTCTTTGGAATCTTCCCCCTCATGTAGTTCCACTTTTGTAGCAGGAACAAATGCATAAGGGACATACTTCATCATCTGGGAATAGAACATGGCTCCGTCTTCCGTCCCCATAAGACTCAGCTGCAAACCAGAATTATGGGCGACCTTCAGATTGCTCATCTTCTTGAACTCATTATTGTCATAGAGACGCATAATCTTATCCAACTCCTTCACATCAAAATCTAAAGTATATCTCTTAATCTCTTTTCCTGTAGGAAGATATACATATCTGTCTTTCCTAATAAACAGCATCAGAAATCCGGAGAAAAAGAGGAATATTCCAACCGTAAACAAGAACATTGTCAAAGAGTCATTGTTTATTGCGCTGATCTTTTGATTATTGACCAACATGGACACAACGCCAACCAGCATCAACACGGCGGGCAATAAAAAACTTCTCTTCTTCTTAGCCACTTGTCCGTTGGCTATGTTCAGTATATCTGATTCTAAAACTTCATATTTTTCCATAAAAAAAACATTTTTAATGATTCTATAATTATCGTGATAAAAACAAAAGAGACGTTCCGCTTCCATTCAAGAAGGCACGTTGCCATTGGACATTCCAAGAGAGGACGCCAATACCAGACAACAAGAAAGAGGATTCTTAGGACTTACGTCTTGATATGAATCTCTTTTACTAAAGCGAATGAAAAGGAACAAACAATAATAGAATCATATTATGATTTTGCGCAAAGCATAGATGTAATAACCCGCCCTGCGCTTAGACATGGAGACAAACATAGAGATCAGCTCCCCGTCCTTATTTCTCAACAGCATCGCCATTGTCCGGCTCCGCTCCACCCAAAAAAGATATTTTGACGAGTTCGAATTTGTTCTTCCGAACGATTCATTTCCAGATATAGTATCTACGACAAAGGAGTTGGACGAGAATGTTCCCTCCTTATAAAGGAAACATTTTTCAGAGTCATCGCCATCATCAGGGGAAACAACCGATTCCGTTTGATTCTGAGGATCGGAAATAGCCACAACATCCCCGCTTTTCTGAACCAAAGAGAGTAAAGAAAACAAAAGCGAACAGATGAATATGTATTTCAAAAATTTCAACATCGAATCAAATAAAAAAGATGTTAGTTATCGTACTACTCAAATAGTGAACCCTGCTGATTGCAACGTACTTTACCAAGATGACGATAGGCAAGATCGGTCACCTCCCTGCCTCTTGGAGTACGTTTAAGAAAACCTTCCTTGATGAGAAATGGTTCATAGACCTCCTCTATCGTGCCAGAGTCTTCGCCCAAGGCCGTGGCTATCGTTGTCAAGCCCACAGGTCCACCATTGAACTTGTCAATCATCAGATTCAGAATCTTATTATCTATCTCGTCAAGTCCATACTTATCTATATTCAAAGCCTCTAAGGCATATCTGGCTATCTCGACGTCAATCCGTCCATTTCCCTTCACCTGTGCAAAATCGCGGACACGCCGCAAGAGAGCGTTGGCAATACGTGGCGTTCCTCTACTCCGGCCCGCCACCTCCGCAGCAGCCTTCCGTTCGCATGGCATACTCAACAAGGACGACGACCGCTGTACGATGTCCGTCAGCACATCCATGTCATAATACTCCAGATGGCAGTTGATACCAAAACGCGCCCGCAACGGACTCGTCAACAACCCGCTTCTAGTGGTGGCGCCCACCAACGTGAATGGATTCAAATCTATCTGTATGGAACGGGCATTAGGACCTTTATCTAACATAATGTCGATACGGAAATCTTCCATGGCTGAATAAAGATATTCCTCCACCACAGGACTCAGACGATGAATCTCATCAATAAACAGCACATCGTTCCTTTCCAAATTGGTCAGCAAGCCCGCCAAATCGCCGGGTTTATCCAAGACAGGACCGGAGGTCAGTTTAAAACCTACTCCTAGCTCATTCGCAATGATGTTGGACAATGTAGTTTTTCCCAAACCCGGAGGGCCATGGAAGAGAATGTGGTCAAGAGGTTCACCTCGCATCTTTGCAGCCTGGACAAATATACGAAGATTCTCGATGATCTTTGCCTGGCCGGAAAAATCATCGAACGACAAGGGTCTCAGAGCATTTTCAAACTCCTTCTCCTTTTCATTCACCGAAGTGTTACGTATATCAAAATCCTCTTCCATTATTCAATCTACAAAATCATGGTCTGCAAAGATATATATTATTGAGCGTTTCCGAACAATCGATCCAAACATTTACGGATATCAGGCACCACATCCCGTTTCCTAAAGATATTGGAGATGCGCTCCTTCACATATTGACACCTCCACCTATATCGGATAAAGAAACAGAATGACATTGGCAGCGTAAACAGGAAAGCCACCCAAAAAGACAAAGAAGGGACAAAAAAAGCCGACACAACAGCATAAACGACATAGAACATTGGGAACAACAGCCCCGCAGCCCCAAACACGAAGGAAGACTCAAACCCAGAACCCTTCAACTTCGCCGCCAATCTCTTGACGATTGCGAACGGGATGCCATTGAAAAGCAACGAATATAAGACAAGCGGAGATGTAACCACCAAATATGCGACATGAAGAAGAAGAGCAGAATCCAGCCGAATTCCGTCTTCATAAGCCTTCGATGAGAAAGCCACATCCGGATGCGTTTTCAACCACTCACCGCACAATGTATCCAATTCAGAAAGAGAAGCATCACCATCCTCCTCTTTCTTTTGAAGATGTTCCACTATACGTTGACGGGCAATAAGTCTGTTACTCTCATTGTCATCCACGCACAATTCGTCAAGCATGCGTTCATTATAAAGATAGGACGAGACATAGAACGCATCATAATGAGCTTCCGACTGTATGTTCAACATTAGCGGAGCCATACGGTTGTAAAGCTCGTCACGCAGACGGTTCTGAGCCACAGGTGCATTCTCCTTATATGATTCCCAATAATCCTTAATGCTGATAGGTTTTCCGAAATTCACCACAAGATGACTCCCTGAATGGTCATAATTCCCATAGTCCAAACCTACCGGAACAATCTTGACATAATCATTTTCAGGAAGCATCTCCTGCGTAGAAAACGCAATGCGGAACATACCTTTAACCAGATGCCTCAACCTACGATGTTCATCCTGCCCGCCTTCCGGCATCAGACAAAGAAAATTCTTATGCAGGAGCACCTCTATGGACTGTTCGAAGGAGTCTTCGTTCTTTTTTAGGTTCTGAATGCCATCACGGATGCGATAGGCCGGCATGATGCGCAACGAACGTAACGCCCTGTCCTGCGCTTTCTTCTTAAACAAATCCGCACGGGCAAGGAAAACGACCGGAGAAGGGACCGACGACAACAAGGCCATCGCATCTATCAATGCGTTCTGATGATTAGGCGCAAAGATAACAGATGTGTTTTCCGGAATGTTTGCCTCTCCATTTACTTCCACCGAGCTAAACCAACGTTTGAAAATGAAATTAGTATATACCCGCAAAAAACTATACATTACGGTCGGTTCATATATTTTACCCATCTCCTATAAAAATTTATCAGACTATATATGTGTTACTTCCAGACGCATCATCAAACTGGTCTGGATACAAAACGATAAAACTATTATTTGCGAAATATTTAGACAGCTGCATCGGCAGTTTATCCATCGAAGGATTGTAAGAGATTGCCGTTTTTCTGGAAGAGATAACCACCAAGAGGTCATTAGACAAAACCTCTCTGGTCAACATCAGGAAATCATCCCACTCATCCAAATTTTCGAAGTAAGTCTCTACTCCAAATTTGTTACGTCTCGCCAATATCCGAATCTGCTCCAACGTATCGGGATGCGCAAAGAAGGTGGTAGTAGCGCCTATCTGTTTGCTTATATTCTTCACACGATCATACCATTTCACGAAACCCACCTCAAATTCAGACTTAGCGGGAACAGCCACTATCAAACGTTTGATAGTACTGAGCGGCTGAATAGATTTAGAAATCAATATCATCTGATTAGTGGACTTCAGAAGGTTCTCCGTCTTTGCGCCAAAGAAGGAATCGGCGAAATGGGCCTTATGATGCAACCCCATCACCACTTCTGTAATGGCATTTTCCTTTATGGTATGGATGATTCCGCTCGTCACATTGACATCATATCTGGAAATCATCCGCATTGAGTTGTCCGTTGCAGAAGCTATTCTAGCAGCCTTTTCCAATAATTTCTTTCCTCTGGCTATATCACCGGAGTTGCTCTGCGTATTATCATTCGCCACATTCAACGCATACAAAGGTTCCTTACTCCTATCCACCTTCAGCAGGACAGCCAGTTCCATCAAGCTATTCAACGTCTCCGGATTGTAAATTGGGATCAAGATACGGTCAACCAACTTCTCTTCCGTCATCTCATTATCAATATGGTCGAGCTGGATGGCCAGCCTGCGGGCAGCCCGCTCCGTAGCCAAAGACGAAATTGTACACGTCACCAATATCATGACAATAGTGCCATTCAAGATGTCATCATTGAACAGCAAGATGGGAGCACCAGAAACAGTATGTCCCATTACAATCTCATGTCCTATCATCACCGCAGCCAGTGTAGCTGCGGCCTGCGCATTACTCAAGCCAAAGATCATCAAGCCCTCCGCCTTGGTCATCGAAAACCGTCTACGGGTGAGCACCGCGGCCAAATATTTAGAGATAGTAGCCACACCCGTCATCACAATGGCAGCGATAAGCGTATCGAAACTACTAAACACCACTCTCACATTAATCAACATTCCCACCCCTATCAAGAAGAAAGGGATGAAAATGGCATTTCCCACAAAATCGAGACGATTCATCAATGGCGATATTCTAGGAATAAATCGGTTCATGGAAAGTCCCACAAGAAAAGCCCCTATAATAGGCTCCAGTCCTGCCAATTCCGCCAAGAAACCACCCAAGAAAACCATCGCCAAAACAAATATGTACTGAAGGATACTATCTTCGTACAATTTAAAGAAATGTTCTGCTATCCTAGGGAAGAGATAACCGACAACAAAAATGAACAAAACAATGGAGACGACCATCCGGACCCAAAAGGACCCGTCTATCTCCCCCTTCGACATAGCTACAATCACCGCCAACAAAAGCAAGGCCAATGTCGTCGTTATCATCGTTCCGCCTATGGTAATACTCACCGAACTATTCTTGGTCACACCAAAACGGCCCACGATTGGATAAGACAATAACGTATGGGAAGCATACATACTTGCGAGCAAGACTGTCGCCATATAGAGATACTGCATTTCATCAAATCCATTATTCCATATCACCATATCGCCAGACGACATCTTCCCCAACACATACTGCAAAAGGAAAAATCCGGTCAAAGACCCAAGTACCATAGGGACAACAAAAGTCATTATTCCAAAGAACACACCCTTTTTCCTGTTCTTCTTAAAGTCTGACAAATCCATCTCCAGACCAGCCAAGAACATAATATAAAGTAGCCCGACAGCTCCAAACAAGCGGAAGCTCTCGTCTCGGGAAAGTATATTTAACCCATTCTCCCCCAGCACCAATCCGGAGATGATAAGACCAATGATATGTGGTATACGGAAACGATCAAGGATAAGAGGAGCAAACAAGATGACAAACAAAACCAACGAAAATATCAAAATAGGATTTGATAGCGGCAAAGCGAAATCGATATGTGGGAAAACATCCTGCATTGACAATGGATAAGTTTACTTCTTGTTTTATATTCCTCTTTGGACAAAATTAGACATTTTTTCAGAATAAGGAAACAGATTGGAATTGCAAAGACAAAAAATAAGGGTTATTTATGGGCAAAGACAAGGAGAATCAAAATAAAAGAAAAGAAGAATAGGCCAACAAACCGGAGAATCGCCATTCCAAAGGTGTCATCTGCGAGGTGTTGGTCTATTCAAAGAAACAATCATCCAATTAGTGGATCATTGTTCCCGAATTTTTACCTATTTCATCCGCCTTTGTTATGATGACCTTAGTAACACCCGCCGATATTGCATGGAAAGAGTTCTCCAATTTTGGGATCATGCCTCCTTGTATGATGCCGTCTTTCACATACTTATCGAAAAGCGGACGCGTAATCTCAGGAATAACGCTGTTATCATCGTTCTCGTCCATTAACACTCCACTCTTCTCAAAACAATACATCAAAGTCACATCAAAATGAGAGGTCAACGCCTTTGCAGCCTCGCCAGCAATAGTATCGGCATTTGTATTCAGCATATTTCCTTTCTTATCATGTGTTAGTGGAGCAAGTACCGGCACGACACCCTTATGTATAAGATCTGCAAGAAGGTCTGAATTAACCTCCTTCACATCTCCCACAAAACCATAATCAACCTCCTTCACCGGACGTTTGTCCGAACGCATATAGTTCAAATCGGCACCGGTCAACCCCAGTGCATTGACACCCATAGACTGTAAACGGGCCACTATCGTCTTATTGACTAAACCAGCATATACCATCGTAACCACCTTCAGCATCTCCGCATCCGTGATTCGGCGGCCATTCACCATTTTACTCTCGATACCAAGCCTAGTGGCCATTGCCGTAGCCGAACGACCACCACCATGAACCAGCACCTTGTGACCTTCTATCTTAGAGAAATCGGAAAGCAAACGTTGTAGAGTAGCTTCCTCCTCCACAATCTTACCACCCACCTTAATTACCGTAAGTTTTTCCATTTTTATATTATTAATTGTCATTTCATTAAAGAACCGCCGGACACCCGCCTATGTTCACAAGCCTCACCTCGCCATACTCTTGCCACAAACACAGAAACATGTCCAGACAAATACGCAGAAAAAGAGAGTTCATTCCTACACACGAAAAGCAGTCTGCCCATCATATCGAAGATTTCAACCTTTGTAATTGTCTCCTTCTCTGACAAGGGATCCGCCAACGAATTGCCACCACAAGGAGTTCCTCCTGTTTTTCCACCTACACAGAAGCCACAGTTGTCCACATAAGCTTCGCCTTGCCAATAGCCAATGCAATCCTTCTTGCAGGATGAGTTAAACTCGACTCCAGTAGTACCGCCCGAACAGACACCGCAATTATCTATAAGAGCAAAACCACCTTTCACTCCTGCACAGTCAGCACATTTCAAGCGAGGAAACTGCACCTTCGTCGAAATTTCCACACCCGCCTCATATTCCAAACCCTCCACCAACAGCTGCCGTCCCTCCACATCCGTAATCCGAAATGTGTACGGACCCGTCTTTGTCTTATCTTCGTCAATGCCTCCCTGCACCACAAAATAATTATACATCTCCCTATGTATCTCCGAATATGAGCCATCTGTCTTTTTATATTCAACCTTCGCTATCTGATATCGAAGGTTATAGAACAAGGCCTTAAAGAAATAAGGGCTAGTGCCATCGGCAAACAACACCTTTATATCGTCATCCACATCACAAGGCACATACTGCCATTTGATAGGTATCCTGCCATCCTTCATTTGGGCAATAGAAGCAAAAGCCTCCGTACTCATGTCAATATCTCCTGGCTTACATTCGGGACATCGGTCTACCACTTTCAGCGTAATTTCACCCATAGGGCCCAATACACGCACGCATGCCCCGCAGGCATTACTACTATCGTATTGCGCATGATTCATGGCACAATGATAGAAATCTCCATCTTCCACATATATGCCACAATTGCCGCCATTGCCGCCTGCCACTCCTCCATATTGAGTACCTTCGCCCTCAAACCAAATGTCATTGCAAGGCCTAATTTCGGCAGCAAGGAGAAGATTAGGCCATAATAACATCATTCCGAACAGAAGGGAAAGCACATGATATCTCATAATAACAGTTCTATTTGGTCAACGAGCGAAATACATCTTCCATACTCCGTTCCTGCTGCTTCATGGTCAAGATGACCTGACCATTGGCAACCGCCATACGAAATACAGACTCCCTGATGTCCGTCGAGCTATTGATAACATAAGACGACTCGGACTCCTGAGATACTGACACCACCGAGTCCAACGCCTTCAATACATTCACATCCTGCGGTTGGGAATACTCAACAAAAAGAGACAACACAGCATCCTGTGAGACAGAGACAATGGAGCTCTCCTTATCATCCGCCACTATACGACCCTTATTTATGATGATGACCCGTCCGCAAATGGCCGACACCTCCTGCATGATATGGGTGGAGAGCATCACGGTCTTCTCCTTCCCCACCTCCTGAATCAAGTTCCGGACCTCCAGAATCTGATTCGGATCAAGGCCTGTTGTTGGCTCATCCAAGACGAGCACCTCCGGATTCGGGATCAACGCCTGAGCCAAACCCACTCGTTGCCGATAACCTTTGGACAGCATACCTATCTTTTTCTTATATTCCCTTGTAAGTCCCGTTTTTTCAATCATCTCGTCAACTCGGGCATTAGCGTCCTTTCCTAACCTATAGACACCGGCCACAAAACGGAGATACTCCTTCACAAACATCTCCGGATAAATTGGGTTATGCTCAGGCAGATAGCCAATCTTCCGATGAGACTCCAAAGGATGCTTCACCACATCGATATCGCACACCTCGACCGTACCCTTGTCGGCCTCTACATATCCGGTGATAATCTTCATCGTCGTAGACTTTCCGGCACCGTTATTGCCAAGGAATCCAACGATTTCACCTCCGGATATAGAGAAACTGATATTGTCAAGCACTTGTTGTTTCCCGTAACTTTTACATAAATTCCGAACCGTTATTGACATACTTCAATCATTAAAAATTCAAATTGGAAGACCATTTATTTCCGACCAAAATCAGCAGGAATCTCCCCCCAAATAGAGGTTTCCCATTTCATGATTTTTGTCGTATATGAGTTTGTAGCCAACCAAGCCTCTGCCCTTCCTATCATATCAAAGAGAACCGCGTTTTTAGCATTGGGGACCAACTTTGTTTTGCATTTTTTCTGTCTGACCCAAGATATGGCATTTACACTATCCGAATAGATAGGATGTTCATACCCATACTTCTTCAAATAGGCGAGGCCATGTACCAAGGCGAGGAACTCCCCAATATTATTCGTTCCCTGTTGGAATGGACCGGCATGAAAGACCTCCGCTCCGGTACGGACATAGACGCCACGATATTCCATTTTTCCCGGATTACCACTACATGCCGCATCTACAGCAAGAGCCTCAAGTTGCGGCTTGGAGTCAGACGCCACCTTCTTCACTCCGGATGGCAGACGTCGCTTCCCTATATAATTTTTAGACTCGCAAGAGAATGCCTCCTCCGCCTGTTCTTCCGATTCGAAACTCTTATATCTGGCCTCCGGAAAATTTTCTATTTGTGCCTTACAGCCAGCCCAATCGGTATATATTCCTGGATTCCGTCCGTTCCAAACCACATAAAACTTCCGTTGTTTCGCCATAATATCAATCTAGTTTTAATCCATCCAATAGATTAAGATACCGTACTATCGCCTCTTCTATCTCCGACAGAACAATATATTCGTCGGCCGTATGAGAACGGGAGGAGTCACCAGGGCCTATCTTCACGCTCGTAAAATGCATCAAAGCCTGGTCTGACAATGTAGGAGATCCGAATGTCGAGACACCCATATCCACACATCTTTTCACAAAAGGGTGGTTTCTGTCAATGCCAGAAGAACGGAGTCGGAAAGAACGGGCTTGCAGCTCGCTTTGCATGTGGGATTCCAGAACATTAAAAATCTCCTCGTTTGTATAACATTCGTTCGAACGCACATCTATTACGAATGTACATTTGTCAGGAATGACGTTATGCTGGGTACCTGAATGAACCATTGTAACAGTCATCTTCACAGGTCCCAGAAGATCTGACTTTTTAGGAAGATCCGCATTCTTGACCCATTCAATATCGTCCAGTGCTTTATAGATAGCATTCTCACCTTCGTTTCGTGCCGCATGGCCTGACTTTCCGACAGCAGTGCAATCAACCACCATCAGTCCCTTTTCCGCCAACGCCAATCGCATATTGGTAGGTTCACCTACAATAGCCAAATCAATGGTCGGCATCTCCAGAAGGAGGGATTCCATTCCAGCCTTTCCGGAGACTTCCTCTTCCGCAGATGCGGCAAATATCAGATTATAGGATTGCTCCTTCTCCGTTAACATAAAAAACACGTATAGCAAAGAAACCAGAGAGGCTCCATCGTCATTTGTACCCAATCCATACAAACGTCCATCTTCCTCTGAGGGAACGTGAGGGTCATGATTCCATCCCGCCGTAGGTTTCACCGTATCAATATGAGCGTTCAGCATAATGGTAGGCTTCTCCACATCGAATGCAGGACCAAATATCCATATATTATTATCTTTTCTGCCTGTCGCATAGCCAAGAGCCTCTATATAACGCTGCAAAAAATCGGAAGCCGCACCCTCCTCCCTACTGTATGAGGGAATTGCGACAAGCGACTTCAACAACAAAACTGCATCTTCCTGCGCCTGTTTTATATCCATAACCAAACTGAAATTTTAGACTGCAAACATACACAAAATCTTGCGATTTTATGCCCGTTCTATAAAATAGAAATCAAGGCGTCAGATGTATCTTTATACATGGGAGCGGGATCGCATCACTGCCTACCAACCAATTTTTTGATTACCGAGGCCTATCAATAACATTAAGCCCACGAGGAGAATTCAGGGATTACATCATGGAGCCGACTATCCCTGCTATCCACCAAGTTCGAATAGAGTTGGGCCTATTCCAGCGAGAAGTTAGCATCATCTATCAAGAAGTCAAAACGACCATAGGAGATGTCTATAGTGTCGTTCCGCAACTTCAGTTCCATGCCAAACGTTCCGGAAAATATAGCACCGGAGAGTTTGTTATCCACATACAGTGTCTTTGCATTATTGATGCGAAGGGAACCACTCCATGGCTCCACAGACATATATTCGCCAGATTTGTAGATTTTCATGTCACATGAATCCGATGTGATAAAAAATTCATCACCCTCCAATACCGACAAATCAGCATAAGAAGAGATGTTCTGCGATACCTTCAGATCAAAACAAATAGAGAAATCGGATTTATATCGTTTTCCCGTCATATAAATCTTAAGAGTTCCATCTCCCGCAACCATTCGGCAAGGAACCGTATCGGCAGAAGAACGGACATAAAAAAGCACATCATTCACCGTATATTGTGCCCCAAAAAGGTTCAATCCACTCTCCGTATATACAGGCAAATCCCAATCCATGGGATCTTTTTCGTAATATTCATCTTTCGCCTCCTCATCATAACAAGAAAGGAAAGAAACACTAAAAAGAGACAGACAAGCCGTCAATAATATTGTACGCAATTTCATAATCAAAATTTTAACAATCAATAATAAGGAATACCCATCGGATCGCGACGGTCATAAGCTGCCCTGTCTGTAGGCAACTGTACAGACAGCTGCACGCCTACTCCCATATCATAATAGAAATAAGAAGCCGGCATGTTTATCAAAAACGACGGGAGATGAAAATCAATGTTGAACAAAGGAAAGTAACGCCCTATTCGAAAGCCGAAAGCAGGATATACAGATCCGACAAAACGATCCGGATCTTTTCCCACATCATCTACATAACCACCCAACTCGTCATCCACACTCGAATCATAACAAGTAAGTTTATTATCGGATGCGACCAAGAACCCCCATGAAGAACCCAGTTTGAAATAGAACCGGCAAATACGGCCAGGCCTACTTGCCAGATAGCGAAATTCAAGAGGGAACCCAACGTAATGGTTGCGTTGAAGCAGCGTTCGGGCCCTCACATAATAGACATCCGATCCATCCGCATGAGAATCCCAATAGAAATATGCGGCATCAGGATCATATATGTCAATGAACTGAGTATACCTCAGACCAGTAGTCACCCCAAACCGCTCCTTATGAAAAAGCAATTCCCCCGTCAATCCCACATACCAGCTTTGCAGATGATCAACACCATCTCCCGCCAAGATCGGATTATAGTTGGAATAGGTTTCCTCCTTATCGGAAAAAGAACCCAGTTGCTTCACATATCGAGGATCATGACGATCGCCCACATAATAATCGCAGCCCATGTCCACACCAACTTTCACCTTTATCTTTCCTGCCGCATGTACTAAGGCAAAAGGGCAAGACAAAAGGACAAGGCATAACAATATCTTAGATTTCATAAATGACATTTATTTCGGCAAAGATAAAAAACATTCACAGAACCAGGAAGACTACACGCCGAGAATTTTCAAAGGCACCGATATGGAACATTCGCTTCACTTATCACTTTGACGGATATTCTTTGACCATATTTCTAAACAAGGTGGACAAATTTTTCTGCGATTTTTCCGTATTCTTCCGCACCTCCTCATGCGAGAGCGCATTAGCAACCACATCCGAAACAACATTAGAGATTACAGACACACCGAAACAAAGCATACCACAATGACGGGCCACTATCACCTCTGGCACCGTAGACATACCCACCGCATCGCCTCCTATATTACGGAAATGACGATATTCGGCAGGAGTTTCATAAGTGGGTCCTTGCGTACCGACATAGACTCCTTTTCTATATTTTACGTCAAGGCCTTTCAATATTGACTCAGCCTTTTCTATCAAATCACCATCATAGGCATTCCCCATATCCAAAAAACGAGGTCCCATTTCATCCAAGTTCTTACCGCGGAGAGGATGTTCCGGAAATAGATTGATATGATCGGAAATCAACATGATATCACCAGGTTCATATTCAGGGTTCAACCCACCGGAAGCATTGGAGACCATCAGAAGACGGATGCCAAAACGGCTCATCACCCGTACAGGAAACGTGATTTCTTCCATAGAATATCCCTCATAGAAATGGAGTCGGCCTTGCATGGCCATCACCGGCACACCTTCCAAACAGCCGAACAACAGCTTTCCCTCATGACCATCCACCGTGCTGCTACGGAAACCGGGGATGTCGGAATAAGGGACAGAAGCAGTCACATCCAAATCAGAAGCAAGAGGGCCCAAGCCCGTACCCAAAATAATTGCGATTTGCGGACGCAAGGAAACCTTCGACCTAAGATAATCGCATGTATTGTCTATTTTTGTCAACATAATCTATGATTTGTTTGTCAAACGCAGGCCCCTCTTCCAACATAAAATCAATTGTGAGGGGAATATAGTACATCACCTTCTTCAAAGAATCAGGCATCTTCAAGTTGTCGCGTAAACGGACTGCATCCTTCTCCGTGGTCAATATGATTTTGTGCCGGGAAGGAAAGGCAGCGAAGGTTTTCTCTATTTTAGAAATATCATCTTTCCCGAAATTATGATGGTCTCCGAACGTCAAGGAACGCACACTTTTAGAGAAAGAAGAAACATAATGTTCGAACGGCAACGGAGAAGCTATCCCTGAAACACACAGCACCCCATAATTATCTCTCGACACGATATCCTTCTGCATCTTATCAGAGGCATATTTAGGGAATACCGGTTTAAATCTGTCATACGAAATAGATGTGAAGAACAACGTCTGATAAGGGAATAGCTTCAGTTTCTTTCTTATAATCCTAAATTCAATCGGCTTTATCGCAGACGGGCATTTATTAACAACCACAATATTTGCTCTGTTCTTCGACTTCAAAGGTTCCCTCAACTGTCCGACGGGCATCAGAGAATCCTCTGTTATCAACCGATTATAATCAATCAGAAGTACAGAAATGTCCGGTTTCACGTAACGATGCTGATAAGCGTCGTCCAAGATAATCACCTCCGGCCTGTTAGGCTCTGCCAACATTTTTCTGATGCCCCTTCTTCGGTTGGCATCGACTGCCAAAACAAGGTCAGGAAACTTACGTTTCATCTGACAAGGCTCATCGCCAATCTCCGCCGATGTGGATTTTTCAGTGGACAACACGAATCCCGAGGTCTTACGTTTATAGCCTCGGCTCAAAACGCCCACTTTGTTGCTCTGCCGGAGCAGACGCACCATATACTCGGTGAAAGGAGTTTTCCCCGTTCCTCCTACTGTTATATTACCCACAGAAATAATGGGAGTATCAAACTTTTCTGAGGGCAAAATACCCACATCAAACATCCAATTACGCACAGCAACACCTACTCCATATAATATCATAAATGGATAAAGCAACATTTTCCATACTATGGATGCATTTACTACTGACATTGTTTGCTATAATTTAGATGTTATACAAATCCTACTATCACTCGCCATTGTTTCTCATAAAAAGAGTATGATCCGAACACGGATCCATATCGCCACTTCTCCTTCTTTCAAGGAAAAGGACGAAAAACAAATTAGGACTATTTATCAATAACTTATCGTTCCAGACAAAGAACTACAGATTTAAATCGACATCCAAATTAATCTTTCCATAGGTGATTTCCAAATAATTAATAAACATTTTCTTTCGAATGCGAGTTTTTCCCGAAAGAGATCCAAATACTTGTGTTTTACAACATAAAAACAGCTTTCCTTCTTACAATCTAACCATTCGGAAATAAAATCAAAAGCCTCACTTTATCTCCATTCCATAAGGCATAATAGCTTGGAGTCTGTCTATTTTCGTCACTCGATCTACCACCTGATATTCCTTCTTAAGGGAGAATGCCGCAATCACCTTATCCATTCCAAGACTCGGCATATCCAAGAGATTATCCAACCAAGACTTCTTCTTTGGATAATACTCCACCTCATAAGGGTCAACATTCACCTCCTTTGCAGCCATCTTAATGGTTTCATCCAAACCGCCCAATTGGTCTACCAATCCTATTTCCTTCGCGCTAGCACCGCTCCACACTCGTCCCTGCGCAATATTAGCAACCGAGTCAAAAGGCATGGAACGTCCATCTGCACAACGTTTCACAAAAACATGGTATCCGCGGTCTACAAAAGACTGCATCATGCTCCGTTCCGAGTCGGTCATGGGTCTTGTCATTGTCGGCACATCCGAATATCGGTTGGTTTTCACCACGTCATAGTCGACCCCCACTTTATCCATCAGCCCTTCCAAATTAGGAATGACACTAAAAATACCGATTGAACCAGTTATAGTAGTAGGCTCGGCGACAATCTTCGTCGCATTGCAGGAGATGTAATAACCACCAGAGGCCGCATAGTCTCCCATGCTCACAAATACAGGCTTCTTAGCTTTCAACAACTCGATAGCCCGCCATATCTGCTCGGACCCATAGGCACTACCTCCCGGCGAATTAACACGGAGCACGACTGACTTCACATCTGAGTCTTTACGTAATTTGTTCATCGTCTCTATCAATTCGGAAGAGTTGATGCCGTCCGTATTGCCATTGTCAATTTCACCGACAGCGTAGACCACAGCCACCTTCTGGCTGCCGGAGCGTTGATCGGCATCATCCAATATCAGATCAGAAGGAGACACCATATCTATCTCCTCATCGGCATTCAAACCAAGCATGGCACAAAGTTCAGACTGGACCTCGTCCACATATTTCAACCCATCCACTAGTCCCAAGCGGACATCTCGCATCTGGGGCTGAAAGGCCATGAAATCATCAGCAGCCGCATTCAACGAATCCACAGGGATATGACGAGACTGTGATATCTCTGCCAATATGCTATTCCACATGGAGGAGGTCAAAACCTCCATCTGTTGGCGATTAGCTTGACTCATCTCCGTGTTCGTATATTGTTCTGTGAATGATTTGTAAGTACCAACCTTCACAACTTGCATCTCTACTCCTAACTTTTGGAGCATACCTTTATAAAAAACCGCACTGGAGGAAATGCCGCTCAGATCGAGCATCCCTTCTGGATTCAGATAAATCTTATCAGCCACAGACGACAAATAATACCCCCCCTGCGAATAGGCACCAGAATAGGCCACCACAAACTTACCCGATTTTTTAAAATCAAGCAGCGCACTTCGAATCTCTTGGATGGAGGCATAACCCGCACTAAACAAACCGGATTTCAGATAGATACCCTTGATACACGAATCTGATTTTGCATTTGAGATAGACTTCAATATTTCATCCAACCCTAGCATTGGATCATCGTCGCCAAAGACAACGGAATAAATGTCATCTTCGGTTCTGTCAAGAAGAGTCCCCTCCATATTCAAGCAAAGTATAGAATTTGGCTTCACCTCTTCTTTCGATTCCGACGAAGAGAGTACCGCAGCCAACACTATAAAAAGAAGCACTAATCCCACAAAAGAAAATAATACTAACCCCGTCAGCGTAGCCAACGTATACTTAAGGAACTGCAACATAAAATCTAAAAATTAAGACATGACGGAAAGGTGGAACCTTCTTCATCAAGAGAAGGACCCTCAATAGAGTAATTCACTTTCTATTTTTCAGCCACATTCCGACAGACATCAGAATGAATAACAGAATGACCATTGGAACTGCAGCCAGCCAAAAAATAAGCAACAGGAGTACAGACACACCAAGAAATATAAATCTAACTTTATTATCTTGCCAACTCAAATTTTTAAACTTCAAAGAGAACATCGGCAACTCACAGACCAACAACAATGAGAACATCACTATTAAAGGCACAATAAAGAAGACGCTGCAACTCAGGTTAACTACAAACGAGTCTTTCGGCAACTCGAACACAGAATCTTCCAAACTTACCAATGCTATGAAAGAAGCCATAAAAATGGCATTCGCCGGAGTTGGCAATCCGATGAAAGAGGAAGTTTGCCTCTCGTCAATATTGAATTTAGCCAACCGAAGGGCAGAAAAGACAGGGATAAGAAATGCCACAAACGGCAACAGCCTTGGATCCGGAGAATAAAGAGTCAACCATTTAAACATGATGACACCTGGAGCCAATCCAAAACTAACCATATCTGCCAAAGAATCAAGTTCCTTGCCTATATTGGAATAAGCCTTGAGCAAACGAGCCGTCATGCCATCAAAAAAATCAAATACAGCCGCAAAATAAATAAACATTGCCGCCCAAAAGAAGTTTCCGTCAAATGCCATCACACACGCAACACAGCCTGAAAAGAGGTTCAGACTAGTAATTGTATTAGGTATGTAGCTCGTTATGCTTTTCATCTCAGTTATATTTTATCAGGCCTCTGTTTTCGGAAGTCTGGCTATTATTGTTTTATTTCCCACCACATTCTGTTTCATCTTCACAAGAATCTCAGACCCCATTGGCAAGAACAAATCGACACGAGACCCAAACTTGATGAAGCCCAAATGATCATTCACCCTACACTCATGACCTTCCATCGCATAAGTAACGATACGGCGTGCCAAAGCTCCTGCTATCTGTCTAACCAAAATCCTCGTCTTAGAAGATGTCTCTATCACAACGGTAGCTCGTTCGTTTTCAGTACTCGACTTCGGAAGGTTAGCAGCCATGAACCGGCCGTCATTATGTGTATAATATACCACTTTCCCGTGTGTAGGATACCAATTGGCATGAACATTGAACACACTCATGAAAATAGAGACTTGTATTCTTTTCTCATTTAGATATTCATCCTCCATCGTCGGTTCTATAACCACCACCTTTCCGTCGGCAGGAGCTACAACCATCCCTTCTTCAAAACCTACGAAATCTCGTTTAGGGCTTCGAAAAAAATTAACAAAGAACAAAAAAACAAAAAGACTGAAACCCACAATCAGCTTAACCAACAATGGACTTTCCTCACTCCACAGAAAATACGCTGCGATGTCAATCATCGCAATAACAGCGAAAATGGTCAATAATATTCCTTTTCCTTCTTTATGTATTGTCATTGATCTAATAATTTGCGCTGCAAAGTTAATAAATATGGTACTAACATACAAGCGTTAAACATTAATATATTTTATAACGGTCCTTTTCTACTTCAATATGTAATATATGAAAACAGAAACCACCGGTGCCGCCAACAAGGCACTGTCAAAACGGTCCAAAACACCTCCATGTCCAGGCATAATAGCACCAGAATCTTTTACATTAAGTGTTCGTTTAAACAACGACTCGATTAAATCGCCCAACGTTCCGAATACGAAAACGACTACCGAGAACGCAAGCCATTGAAATAAGTCCAAAGAAGCGGAATCATCCACGAATTGGCCAAAGATGAACCCGACTAACAAGGCAAAGACAAACCCGCCAAACAGACCCTCCCACGTCTTTTTAGGAGAGACCCGTTCAAACATCTTATGTTTGCCGAAACACATACCTGTCAGATATGCGCCCGTATCGGAAGCCCAAATCATAAAGAAGAAGGCCATCACAAAGATGGGATGTTCCCTCTCTATCATCGTCATGGCACACATGGGCAAAGCAATATAGAAATGGCCCATCAACGATATTGCTATATTCTTTATCGGATTTATCCTCTTTCTGAAAAGTTCCATTATAAAAATGGCCACTACGCACAACACATACAAGCCATATATATTCATAGAATAGAAGCAATCAACAAACACGGAAACATACAGCACTAGTCCACCAACAATAGCCAACCACTTATCCAAATCAACAGACCCCATCTTATCCGCAAGGGAATAAAACTCTCTCAATCCAAGTAACGTGACCACTAGAAACAAGCCACCGAAGCAATATGGCGGCACTAAGATGGCGGCAATCATCAATGTAATGAACACCGCTCCAGACAAAGCTCTTATCAACAAATTTTTAAACAAAACTTCTATTTTTTAGTTCTACAATCATCATCTAGAAAAGACTCGGCGAAAATACAACATTTTGCAATAACGTGGACATTCTATTCTCCTAAAATCTTCCTTCATTTAGTACCATCCTCCTTTTTTATGTTTAGGAGAAGGCAAATAGCCTTACTCCTGAGCGGGAGGCACGCCTTCATCTCCATCCTCTTTTGTCGCCTCTCCTCCATTTTCTGGAACATCATTCTCCTCCGGCTTCCTACCATCTGATGAAGTGCCGTTCTTTCGGTCAGACTTCAAAGAAGACTCCGTCGGAACATTCCTTTTAGACAAAGCCTCCATCAAAGAATCACGAGACGATTCATCTTGCTGTTCTTCCAGCATCTGCAGAACCACATCAAAACTATCCGCACTCACAGAAGATGTGTCGCCAAAAAGCCGTATCTTAAGTTTTCCCAGAGAATCGGCAAGCAACTGCATATCTGCATCGGCAGAATCGGGTTGTTCCAACAAAGAGTCGAAAGCAGAAGCATCCAGCTCCTCAATCAGCTTACGCCGGTTCATGGTATAGAATTTAATGTCGCCCAGCGAGGCCTGTTCCATATTAGAAGGTTTATATTTTGCGTATATAAACTTCTGTTTCCTTTTCTTGTACCGTATTTTGATCTCACCCGTCGCCAGATATTCCAAATTAAGATCCGTTATCACCGAATCCAAATATTCCTCTACAGGATAATCCGGAAGAATGGCGCCCACAGAATCGACCACTTCATTGAAATCGACTTTTCTGTATTTCGTATTGCCTACTAGTTCCTTCACATGCCGAGCCACAATACGGGTTGAATCCACCATGTCATAAAATTTTTTACGGTGAAAATACCTGTGATCGAAGTAATGGAGGAAAAAATCATATTCATAAATGAATAGGAACTTGTCCCTTTTGTAATAAACCTCATTTTTATAACGGCAATTAGGTATCTGTATTTTACGGACAATGACACCTTTTTCTCCTTTCTCTTTCTGTGCCTGCTTCAGATCTTCAAGATTTTGCATTTCAGCTTCCACTTCAGCCATCTGCTGAGCAAGCATAGCACTATCTACCTGAACGGAGACCTCCTCTATTTCCACTTCAGAGGTGCTGTCAGCCACAACTTCGGCATCCACCTCCTCGTCTATCGCAGACTCCTCATCCGAAGAAGATTCATCTTCGGAATCCTTTTTTGTTTTATTTTCTTTCGGTTTTCCTTTGGCCAATATAGCTTTACGTTCAGCCCGTTCCTTTTCCTTCCGTTTTAGTTCTTTCTTCTCCTTTCGAGTCAATTTTTTCGTAGAAGCGGCTGTACTATCAGTTCCCATCTCATCTTCTGCGTCTTCCTCATCAGAGTCATCCATCAGCTTGGCTTTCCAATCTTTCTCCGCCTCGTCCATGGAGTCTTCCAAGAAAGCCTTCTCATAACGCTCACGCATGCGTTCCTCCTGCTCTTCAGCCTCCTCTTGTCTCTTCTTCTGCTTGTATTTATTTTTGACCTTCTTTTCTGCTATCTTTCTAGCCCGTTTTTCGGCCTTTTCTCTCTGTTTTTCAAGTTCCTTCTGTTTATCTTCCTCCTTCATCTTTTGGTTCTCACGGATAGCCCGTTCCTCCTTTTTAGCACGAATATCCTCAGCAGCTTCCTCCCGTTTCACACGAGCTTCCTCACTGCGTTCTTGGTTTTCCAGCTCTCTAGCCTTCTGTTCTTTCTTCTTCTCATACTCCAGTGCCCTTTTCTCCCGTTCCCGTTCCCTTTTCAGCAAGTTCCGTTCCCTTTCTTCGGCTCTCTTTTGTATGTTTATGGAGTCACGCTTAGCCTTCTCCTCCCTATCTTGTTCGCGTTCACGCAGTTCTTTTGCTCTCTGGCGTTCACGCAATACGGCCTTACGTTGCTGTTCGCGTTCCAATCGTTGGCGTTCTCGCTCTCTCAGTTTTTCACGAAACACTCTTCGTTTTTCTTCCCTAGCACGCATCATCTCCCTTCGCTTCTGCTCTGCTGCTTTTTTCTGGAAATGTGCCTCTCGTTCTCTTTCCTTTTTCTGTGCACGAAGTTCCTTTTCCCTTTGTTTCTTCTCGTATTCGCGCTGGCGTTTTTCCTGTTCGGCAGCTTTCTTCTCTTCTTTGCGTTGTTGCTCACGGAGTTTTTTCTCGCGTTCCTTTTCCTTTTTCAGCTCACGTTCTTGCGCCATCTGCTCCTGCTTCTGCTCCCAACGCGTTTTGGCCAACTCCTTTCTATCCGTATCACGCTGAAGTTGAGCCTCCCGTTCTTTTCTCTGTTCTTCCAACTTCGCCTCATATTGGCGTTGGCGCTCTTCCTGTTCTTTTTTTTCTCTTTCCAATGCGGCACGACGCTCTTCCGCCACCTTTTCCGCACGTGCTTTCTGCTCTGCCTTTATCCGTTCTTCTTCGGATGCGTATTCCGGTTTTTTCTCCTCTTCTTTTTTCTCTTCCTCCTTCAATGCCTCTTTTCTTTCTGCACGTTCCTTTCGCAAGACGGCCTGTTGGGCAGCTTTCCGCTTGGCTTCGGCCTTCAACTTCTGTTCCCGCTTCCGTGCGGCCTCCTCCTCTTTCTTCTTTTTCTGATCCAACGTATTCTGCACACGTTCACTTCTCTGTCCTTGATCGTCCGACGGTGTCTGAGAGCCATTTGGCCCACCAGAAACCACATCAAAGGTCACAAAAACCATCAACGACAATATGAACAAAAAACGTATCAATTTAAAATTTCCAATCTTTTTACTTTAAAATTCAAAAAGAAATAATCATCTCGTATCACGATTACTATTTGGCCTTGCAAATCACAGTTTCAGACTACTTAATTATTGTTTCTCATGGATGAATATATCTATAAAAATAAGTTCTCCAACAAACCACACTGATTGCAATTTAGCAAATACAAATATAATTGATTTTAGAAAAAATACGTTAACAGAATTGGATTTTATGCTATTTAATCGTTTCTCTGTCTGTTTTACGCATTTCTTGTCGCTGCAGGAAATTCAGAAAGAGGTTCCATATTGTTTTATCTCCTGTCTGTATTCCTTTGATTTTGAATTTGTAACCTCATCCATTAAATTCCAAAAACGAAGGCCATGATTCATCTCTTTCGTATGGCACAATTCATGAAGCAGGACATAATCTATAAGATGCGGAGGCAGCGTAAGAAGGAAATAGGAGAGATTGATACTTCTCTTGGAAGAACAGCTGCCCCACCTCGTCTTACTGGAACGGACAGCAACCCCCGAAAACGAAAATCCGAACTTTTCCGCCAAAGTTTGTAATCGGTGCGGCAAAATGCGCTGAGCTTCCATACGCATTGCCTTCTCTATCCCTATGCGGATGATTTCCTGGGAATCTTCCGATTTCACATCCGACGAAAACGGATACTTCACTACCAGAATTCCATCAGAGAGTGCAAATTTAAAAGAGGAATGCAAGCCCTTCTCTATCTTCACCCGAAATGTCAGAGTTGAAAAGTCTGTCGACTCATCAAACCCTTTCACAACCGAGGAACGGTTTTTCTCCCGACGAGAAAGAATCCAATCATATTTTGAACGCATGAAGGAGATACTCTCCTCCTCACTTTGTCCATACGGAATAGTCAGCACTACCTCCGAATCTGCAGTGATGCGAAGATTTGTATGTTTTGCTTTCTGACTTCTCACTATCAAAACTCGACCCAAGACTTCATCCTCATAATAATATTCCTTCAACATTACCTTCTCAATTTATGTTTTTCATTTTTTTCAAACACAAAAATACCTTCAACAAGGAGATGTTCTGCCTTTTTTGAAAGAAAAGAACACAAAAAAGACAAAAAAAACAGGAAGACGAAGGAGAAAAAGAAAAACACTCTTTCCTTTTTCATATTATAACTCACTACACATCAAGCAACAAAGAGTACATCACAAAAAATTTTCATCTTTTTCTTCAAAAAGCCTTTGCCAATTCAAAAATAGCATCTATCTTTGCATCGCAAAAGAGAAAAACAAGGCATACAAAAAACAAGGTGCCATAGCTCAGTTGGTAGAGCAAAGGACTGAAAATCCTTGTGTCACTGGTTCGATTCCCGTTGGCACCACCTTGAATAAAACCCTTAGATTCCAAAAGAATCTGAGGGTTTGCTTTTTTTTACAATAATCGTCAAACTTCCATGGGAAGAAGCCAATATTTCCATAAGGAGAAATCATGGCATATAAACTACGCTTTGGCTGTTAATTATCTCCTTAAATTCTCACTAAGAAATCGACAGAAATAACTTGTGACGATTCTGACGAAATGCCGTAGGCATCTTTGTAACAGAGAAAAAACAAGGAGCGGCAACCACATTATAGGAATGCGCCGAATATGGACTTTTGTTCTCCCGTCTCCGTATTAGATGTTGACCTGAAAGTTTTACATTCCGATAGTTTTTCCTATCAACTAAAGATTTTCTTCAAAAAAGGATATATACTCCACGTTAGTCTTCACATTAAGAGAAGGCAGTCTACAACTCATCTGTTTCCAATCTCCGAGCACAACAAGTTTTCTTCCTAATCACAAAAAGATGCACATAACCTTTTTCTCGATGGATTGGATTAAATCAGATTCATTCTCGACTCCACCTCTTCATCCGAAGGAGAAGCAAACACCAAAACCATAGAACTAAAAAAGAGCAAAAGTAAAAAACGTCTAATCATTGTTGTATGTATGCTAACATCATCTATTTCGTGGATGAAATCGCAATATTTCACTACGCAAACGATTCATATCAATATGTGTGTAAATCTCTGTTGTCAGTATAGATTCATGACCCAACATCTCTTGTATTGCCCTTAGATTGGCGCCTCCCTCCAACAAATGGGTGGCAAACGAATGGCGGAACGTATGCGGACTGATGTTCTTTTTTATTCCCGCCAATTCCGCATGTTGCTTTATAATATTAAAAATCATAATTCTACTTAGCCTAGCACCCCGTCGGTTCAGAAACATATAATCTTCATTGCCCTTCTTTACATCCAGAGTGTTTCTGTCTAACAGCCAAAGCTCCATTGCCCGCCGAGCCGATTCTGACATGGGCACCAACCTTTGTTTGCTTCCTTTTCCAACCACAGACAGGAACTTCTCCTCCATATAAACATTCGAAATCTGAAGATTGACTAGTTCGGAAACACGGAGGCCACAGCTATATAAGGTTTCCAACATTGCCTTATTCCTTTGTCCCTGTGGCTGGCTCAAATCTATCGTCGAGATAATATTATCTATCTCGTCTACCGTAAGTACCTCCGGCAATTTTCGCCCAATCTTCGGAGTTTCGAGCAACTCCGTAGGATCATCCTTTATTTCACTTTCAAGAGAGAGGTAACGATAAAACGACTTTATGCCAGAAATCACCCTAGCTTGCGAACGACTACCAATTCCTATATCAGAAAGGTCTATCAGAAAATCTTGAAGATGCTCCAACTTGGCCTCCTTGTAATCGAGATGGGCATCATGAAAGTAATTCAAAAGCTTAGCCAAATCTTCCAAATATGCATCCAGCGTATTTGCAGACAGAGAACGTTCCAACTTCAGATAAGTCTGGTAACCTTTCACTATCGGATCCGACAAATATGCCTCATATATCATATGGATAGATAACTATATGGTTTCTTCCGAGTCATTTTTATACAACTCCACCAATGCCTCAATCGCCAAACGATAAGAATCCATTCCAAAACCAGCTATTACACCCTGACAGACAGGAGTAAGGTAGGAATGATGGCGAAATTCCTCCCGCTTATGTGTGTTGGATATGTGCACCTCTATGACAGGACACTTCACAGATCGTATCGCATCTGCGATGGCAATGGAGGTATGCGTATAAGCACCCGCATTCAATACGATTCCATCGGAGATAAAGCCTGTTTCCTGAATAATATTGATCAATTCCCCCTCCACATTAGACTGATAATAAGAGATGCTCATATCCTGATATCTATTTTGTAATGTCTCAAGATATTCATCAAACGGTTGGCTACCATAAATCGACGGTTCCCTTTTCCCCAATAGGTTGAGATTAGGACCATTAATAATAATAATGTTCATGATGTGTATATTACAAATTTGCTTTTCTGAAAAAACAGACAAAGGACTATTCCTCCATCTTATATTCGACCTCCTTAAAGGCATACTCACGGCGATTTCCTGCATCCGTCGTGAGGAGTAGGATGCCAGATTCCTTCACATCTTCAATTTTCGCCATAAAAGCACCGTTTTCATCGGAATATTTATGATACCCATTCCTTCTATACAATCGCTCAAAATAATCTTTCCGTAAAAGACCCTTTTCTGCTTTCAATAGTTGTAGATAACGTGCACATATATTCTGCCTTATAGCAAGCGCCGCCGCGTTAACGTCGTATGTCTGACCGGTAATCTGCCATACGGAAACCGGATTGGGTGCATCACCGAGAAATCTCTGCTGATTTATATTTATGCCTACTCCAGCTATCGTATTCTCGATAGAATGGCCAGAAATAAAATTTTCGATCAGAATGCCGGCTATCTTCTTATCCTTCCAATAAACATCATTCGGCCATTTTATCGAAAGATCTTCCAACTTACAATAGGAAGAAAGGAAATCAACGACCCCCAACGATACCATCTGTGAAAGATAGAACTGTTCCGACGGAAGAATCGAATTGGGATAAAAGAGCATACTGAATGTCAGATTTGCATTCCTTTCAGACTCCCACACATTATCCACCTGTCCGTGTCCGGAGGTTTGGAACCCGGCACAAACCATCGTGCACTCCTGTGGATCGTCCGCATTCTCCATTAGTTGACGAAGATAGCTATTAGTAGAATCCACCTCATTCAGAAATATCACACCTTCCTCCACCATCACTTTTCCACTTTTGATTGTATCACTTTCGCACCTTTCTCCACATCCGAGGTCACCCACAAGTTACCTCCAATAACAGCTCCCTCCCCAATCGTGATTCGGCCCAAGATAGAGGCATTAGAATAGATGATGACATTATCTTCGATAATAGGATGACGCAATACATTCTTAACAGGATTGCCGAATTCATCGAGTTCAAAACTCTTTGCTCCTAACGTCACGCCTTGATAGATTTTGACGTGGTTGCCAATTATGGCAGTTTCTCCGACCACAACGCCCGTGCCATGATCTATGGTGAAATAGTTGCCAATAGCAGCCCCGGGGTGGATATCAATTCCTGTTTCCGAATGTGCCATCTCGCTTATCATTCTCGGAATAAGTGGCACACCAAGAAGTAGAAGTTCATGAGCTATCCGATGATTAGATATTGCCTTTATTGCCGGGTAACACAAGATAATCTCAGCAAAACTTTTTGCGGCAGGATCACCATAATAGGCTGCTTCCACATCCGTTATCAGAGTTTGCCTCATCTGGGGAAGTTTGGATATAAAAACATCCACAACCTCCGACGACTTTTTTCGAAGATCCTCCAATGGTACATCATCCGAATCGAAGCAGAAGCTAGAGAAGACCTGATCTCTTAGGATTGACCCCAATCGCTCCACATTCACGCCAACATGATAGCGAATCGTATTCATGTCAATCGATGAGTTTCCAAAATAACCGGGGAAAAGGATTGCCCTTATCAGATTTACTGTTTCCAGCAACGCATCTCCCGAAGGAAATGGTTCCCCACTCCTATGTCTATGATAAACCCGTCTGAAGGTTTCATAATCAGACAACTCATCCACAACAGATACAGAAACATCCTTATTTTGCATGTTCAATTTTATTCGATTTTACAGTCGTTTATTCATACAAAGATAGTCGTTTAGTGAAAAACTAAAAAGTTCACAAAGCCAAAAGAGTCCTTTTAACCTTATGAACTTTCTTATATAAGAAGCAAAATACTATCTACAGAAATGTTTCGTGATACACCATGAGTAACCCAACATGATTTCGTGCGATCCTGAGTTGTGGTGGTTTATTCCCGTCAAGCCCAAAGCGTAGGCATAACCGAGATGGAAACCTTTGTATCTTATGCCTCCCATCGGATAGAAGGCCAACGCCTGAGCGTTTCCTGCATCCAAACAGTGACGGTAGGAAGCCTCCAACCAATAGGAGAAATCCTCATTGTCAGGCAACGTCTGCATAAACTTCAGGTTGACATCCAACTGACGTTGGTCGTTCTCATCGGCCTTAAACATCAGTCCCGGCTCTATCGTCATGTTGTTAGCCATGTCTATATCGTAACCCAAGAAGGCAAATGCGGTCATCGGACGAACCGGCTCTCCCGCACCCAACTCCGTCATTTCGGTCGGAATCAAGTTCATGGCAGAAACGCCCAAGAAGAAGTTGTCCCACAAGAAATATGTTCCGAAGTTGGCATTGAAATAGAAGCCCTTATCCGTGTCTCCATTTCCAACCAAAGGATCAGAAGAATTTGCATCCGAAAATAATTTTTCAGAAAATCCATAATGGCTTACCACCGCAGACACACCAAAAGACAACTGACGGTCTATGGAGCGTTCCTTCATGAAATAGCCACTGTTTTCTGACAACGGGATGTGATAGGCAAACGATGCCTGGCCTCCTTGTCTGTAAGAATATCCGTTCTTGTCATTGTATGCATAGGCACCCAAACCCACATTTTTCAGAACCCTTGTCCTGAAACTCAACGATTGAGTCATCGGAGCATCGTCCATGCCCACCCATTGGAATTTACCGGTCAGCATCAGATGCGAACATCGCTCCGCTCCTGCCACAGCCGGATTGACCAAATAGTAATTGAAATGGTATTGGTCATATACAATCTCCTCCTGAGCCTTCATGACTCCATGCAAGCAAAAGAGAGCTAACAGTGAAAATACAAATTTAATTTTCATCTCAAAAATATTGTAATTTAGTTATTATTCGTTGCGTCAAAAAGGGAATCGAAGAAAAATCATCTTCTTCGATTCCCTTAATTATATTTACTATCTCCTCAACAATGTGAAATGGCCAACATAAGTTTTGTTAATTTCCTCTATCTCTATTTCATACCAATAATCAGTAGTTGGCATATCCTTGCCATTATAGGTACCATCCCAACCATCAGCAGAACCTTTATATTCTGCCAACTTTTTACCAAAACGATCGTATATTCTAACAACAGCATCCGGATAAACATCTTTCAAATTAGCAACTTCCCAACGATCATTAACGGCATCTCCATTTGGAGTAATTACGCCATTAGGATATATACTTGGAGCCTCCATATAGAATGGGAACTGAGCCATACAACCAACAGCGTCAACTACATAAGCCTCATGAGAAGTATATTTCAAATTTTCAATCAAATTAGAGCTTCCCAATTCGGATATCTTATCAACCGCATATTGGAACGGAGCCGTACCTTTTCCACTCTCAATAGCTATCTGACGAGATCTAAGCCCAATAGAATCCACACTAACGATTACTGGCAACGAAGTAACCTCTACCGTGAAGGTGGTGTCTTTAGAACATTTCCCCCTTGTCATGGTTATATTAAAGGTGGTCGTTGCATTCAGGATCACATTAATAATTTCGTCTGTCTTCATAAACAAACTATCATTTTCTCTCTTCCAAATATAAGATGTCGCATCAAACGAAGATGCATCCAACGTTGTACTAGACGCCTCACAAATTGGAGTTTTACCCGTCACCGCGCCCGTGATCGGTTCGTCCACGTTCAGATAGGCCTTCAGCGGAAGGTTCTGGCAGCCGGCATACGAAGCCGTGAAGTTGTACGTGTATTTTGACTGGTGGCCGCTGCCTCCCTGATACTTGCCTACGACCGTAATCTCGTCCTTGTCAAAGCCGCTCGTAATCGTCGGGTCTGCATCCCACAGGATGGTAGTGCCGTCCGGCTTCACGCTCGTCAGCTTGATGGTGGCCTCCTCTCCCTCGCACACCGTCTGTGCGGCAGGGACGATTACCTCTATCGGCTGGAGAACCACGATCGACTCCGTAGCCGTTGTGTCCTGCGTCTTATAGGCGTAGTACACCCTATATGTCGCGTCCTTTACCGGCGACAGGCTGGCCGTAAGCTTGCCCGCCGTCTGAGCGAACTTGCCCGTCACGTCCGTCGTCACGCCGTCCTGGACCTCCGTCACCGTCAGCGTGCACTGGCCGTCGCGGAAGGCGCCCGTACCCGTCGTGTCTATCGTGAACGTACGGCTCTCGCCGTGGCAGAGAGTGTCCGCAAAGTCGGTGGACAGCACCAGCTTGGCGTCAACCCACACCGTGGCCGTCGTCTTGGCCGAGCAATAGTTGGGATCCGTCAGCGTAATCTCGTAGCTGTGGTCCGCCGTGACGTCCGCCAGGCTGTATGAGTCCCCGCCGTTGACGGTCTCTCCGCTCTCCTTCCAATCGATGCTCTCCACCGTGCCGACGGCCGGTACCGTCACGTTCAGTTGGATTGTCTGGCTGCCATGGCGCGTCACTATGTATGGCTCCGTCTGGTTCGTCACCTTAATGTACGGCTGCGCATCCAGGCTGTTCGCGTCGCCCTTGGCCTTGCAGCCGCGGTTCGTCACCTCGTAGCTGTACTGCCCGTCGTCACTGTCTTTCACCTTGTCTATCGTGCAGGTCGCGCCGGTCTTGCCGTCTATCTTCACGCCGTCCTTGTACCATTGGATGTCAGGTGTCTCCGAGCACTGGTACGTCAGTCCCGTCGTGAAGGTCTCCTCCTCGCACATCTTCAGCAGCTCGGTGCCGGTAGGTGCGGCCGTCAACGGAACGGCGTTCACCGTGATGGAGGCGGTCGCCTCGCACTGGTTCGTATATTTCACCGTATAGGTCTTCGTCCCTGCGCTGGTTGTGGCCGGGATGCTGTAGGCAGCACCGATGCCGACCTGCGTCGTGCCTTCATACCAGACGTAGTCGTTGTTCCCCGTGTTCATGTAGTCGGCCGTCAGCGTGACGTTGCCGCCGCAGCTGTAGAACTCACGCAACACGTCGTCTTTAAATCCCGTCGATGCTGCGTTGTCCGTCTCGGCAACCGTCATCGTTCCGATGACCGGACCGTTTCCGATTGTGACTTCGTATGCCGCCGCCACGCTCTTCGTGCAGGCTCCCACCGTAGCCTCGACCGTGTAGCTGTATTTTGTGCCCGTCGTCATCGACAGGGCTCCGCTCGTGAATTGGCTGCCCGTGCCCGTCGCATCGCCGCCCCACTTGTAGGTGATGCCCGCATCGCCCGGATCCGTGCTGGTTGCATTGGCCTCAAGCGTCACCGTCTTGCCGGGGCACACGGACGTTGGTCCGCTTATCACAGGGACGGTCAGGTTGTTCACCACGACCTTGACTGCATCTATGGTGGATTTGCAGGTGTTACCCGTCTCGCTTCCCACGTTATATGCATACTGCACATAATAGGTTCCCGAAGTCAGTACATCCTGTGAAATCGCCGTCGCTCCATTCGCGTCGGAATAATATGTCTTTGTATAGTCCTTGCCAGCGACCTCGTTCGTGAGCGTTACCGCCTCACTGATGTCCACGGTTTCTTCGCACACCGCAGATGGGTCAGTTATGGAAAGTGTAGGGTTCGCATAGATGGTCACAGTGACCTCGTCTCTCGAACTTTCCGCCGAAGTCGTCTTGTGTTTCTGGGAGACATAGTACTTGTACACACTCACTGTGGCATCTCCCGCCTTCATCGCTGTCGATGGGGATGGGGCAGACGCCAAAGGTGTGCCTGCCTCGTCATACCACATCAGATCATAGTTCGAGGCTGCATCCACCATAGTGTTGATGGTTGCCGTCAACGCCGTTGCAGTCTCTCCCTCGCAGTAGATCACGTCGTTGCCCGTTGGCACCGGCGAATCGCTGATGGTCACCTCCACCTTCTCCCTTCCGCTCTCGCAGCCGTCTACCGTCTGGCTCACGCAGTAGGTAACCGTCTGGTCCGTACCTTCCGGCGTAGTCGGGTCGACAGTCGGTGTCGGCGTGCCGGTGATCAGGGTCGTGCAGTCAGACTCGTACCAGTTCAGCGTGGCTCCCGCCTCCTCGCCGCTATACACGCTCGGGTTCTGCTGTTTGATGTTCTTGGCGAACGTGCCGTTCTCCGCGTCCGTCTTCAGGTAGAGCACGCTCTCCGTCTTCAGGACCGGAACGTAGGTGACAGTTACTGACGTAGACACCTCCGTTCCCTTACAGACCTCCGAGCTAGAAGGCACCGTATAGGTCTGTGACACTCCATACTTATATGTAGTCGTAGCCGTTACCGAAGTGTTCGGAGTCACAGACGCAGTCTCTGTACCTTCCAAGGTCCACACCAGCTTATCTCCCATCATATATGTCGTGGCATCGCTATTTAATGTGGCAGAAAGAGCAGTTGCCGTCTCTGCGCTACAATATTTCAAGACATTCGTCGCATCCAACGTCGGCAAAGCGACATCATAGACAGTCACCGTCAAAGGGACAAGGCTACTCTCCGCTCCTGCCGTGGAGATCTGACTCACGTAATAGGTTTTGGAACCTGCTGTCGTAACGTCCGGCGTAGGAGCCGATATCTTCGTTGTCTTATCCGTATCGTACCACTGCAAGGTGAATTCCCCTACTCCATTCGGATCGTTGATGGCAGCCGTCAATGGCACCGACATCGTCGAGTTCAGACAATATTCCACCGGAACCGTAGTAGGCGCCGGCGTCAGATAAATGGTCACATTCACCGTCGTAGGGTCACTTTCGCAGCCGTCCGCATTGGTGCGGGTCACCGTATAGGTAAGCTGCTGGTCTTCTGTCACGGTAGATGCCGGAACAGACGGTGTAGGCACCGTGGTTCCCAGACTCACACCATCCGAAGAGTACCAATTATAATCATATCCGGTCTCTATGTCCACAGCCTCCGCCTTCTGGGACAGAAGATCCTTAAACGTTCCATTCTCTGCATCGCTCAACAGATAGGTCACCGTCTTGGTTCCCGTCGGTGCTGTAGGCACCGCCTTCACATGAAGTTGGGTCAAGCGCGCCGTGTCGCTATTACAATAACCTGTAGCTTCGGCATAGACTGCCAGCTCACCAAGGTCACCCGTATAGGTTGGCTCCGAAAACTCCGTCGTCGAGACGGCCGTTCCATTTAATGTCCATACCAGTTTAGCTCCAGCCGGAGTGTCATTTTTCTTCGTCGCCGTGGTCTTTCCGCAGACCATCGTAGTATCAAACAACACCGTGGCTATCGGTTTCACCGTAAATGCATATGGTAGCGTGTCGCTCACGCAGCCATTCGCATCCGTCACTGTGTAATAATATTCATATGGGGTTGTGCTGCCAGCCAAGGCAGAGAGCGTTTCGTTTGCCAAGCCACTACCCGCAGCATCCTTGTACCATGCCAACGTGTACGATTTTGCCGACGACGGCAATGCCACGTTCGCTCCCTCGCAGAAGTCGGCTGTCGCAGCCAACGTCTCCTCCGGATTTTCCCAAACTGTTATTTCTACTGTTTTAGGTTCGCTAACGCAACCCGTCGCATCATCTGTAACAATCACCTTATATTTATGAGAACCGGCAGTCAAAGATGAGAATTCCAGCAACAAAGCAGAAGCAGGCAAAGATATGCCAGCTGCTGTCTGTACATCAGAAGTTAATCCCTTAAATGAGAATTTATCAGCCATGACTTGTAACTCAGCAAGAGAGAGAGAACCTTCACAGAATGGATCTATCTCAATTTCAGGAACAACTGGCACTATATTAGCCTTCACCTTTATTGAGTCGAACACGAAACAAGCCGCTGCCGTATTCTTCTCGTGGTCACGAACTTTCACATAATATGTCTTTGTTTCTCCCGGAGTTAGATCTGTCCACTTCACATCAATGGAAGAGGCTGTTGCCGTACCGGTCACATCCGATTTAATAGCCAATGTTTCGTCAGCCATATCAGCTTCATTGCCGAACCAAAGGATATCGAACGAACCGCCAGCCGCTTTTTTCACATCCTTTACGGACAATGTAATGGCAGGAGATTCTTTACACAGGCGAACCGTATCGTCTACCGCCAACTGCGAAGGCTCTATCTCCACATATTTTCCGTTTGCATTTGCATCCGGTTTGTTACAAGGAGGACATCCATAACGAGCCGACAACATAATACGGCCACAATCGTAATCCGTAAGTTTTCCAAAAGTAATGTTCGTAAACACAGATACCCTATTGCCATTACCTGTAACAAATCCATTTGCAGTGGAACCTACCACCGTAATTCCAAAATTGTTCGGATCCTCAATAGGTTTATCAAACATGACACCAGAACCGGGATCCGGAAAGTTGAAATTATAAAGATTATGACCTCCTCCACTAACTACCATTGCCAAAACATACATAGTTCCTCTTGCTGCATTTCCTGGAAGTTTAACATTTAGATTAATTGTAGCTTTTGTCGGTGTAGTACCATCAAAAGTAACAATTTGAGGATTGCCTCTAAAATACTCAGATGAAAAGATATATTGGCCATCTTTCATTTTACCTGCATTATAAATAACAGGAGTAACAGTAACATTTACCGGCTGTCCATAACCTTTTCCATACAAATCAAAAGAAATTAACTCCACAGCAGAATGTACACAAATAATATCAGTATAAGACTGATAACCTCCACTCGCAGTTGCAGGAGTTGATGTAGGAAACAGAATAGTCTCAAACTTAGTTATATCTTCCAACCAAACATTATAAATAGTATCCTTACTTGACTCATCTTTATTATCGTGTACCTCACTTGCCGCTATCTTATCTCCAGACACACAAAAATTCATCGTACCACCAGCACCTTTTACTTTAAATACTTCTAACGTATCTGTTGAGGTAGCCGTAGAGAATGCCGCAAACGATGTCATTTGCGTAGCATTATAAAATTTATCGTTCGTTACCGCCTCAAAACAGATGTTATCAACGGCAGAAGGGTTCACTGGGTCTGCCACACAATTCATATTTGTAACGATTGTATCAACAGGCATATCCATATCTATCACCTCTATTTCACCTACTGCATCAGGACAATTTGTACAAGGGACATTATTTCCCACATACACGATAGTAACTTTATAAGTTCCTGGATCTTCAACTTCGACTATCCAATTATTCCACTTATCCGCCTTTCGCTTTGCCTCACTATCCGTTGAAGTTGATGTATTCAACACTTGTCCGTTGAATTCCCATTGAAAGAAATATCTATCAATTGACTTCTTTGTAGGAGTAAATCCACAATAAAGAGAATCCGATTCTCCGGGGCATTTATAACGAGGACCTATCATGTAGACTGTAGGACATTCATCTTGAGGCTCACAATCAAGTTCTATTTTAGACAAACATGTTCTATATCCAGTACCTTGAGGATCATCAGATTTTCCGGCAAATCCGAGACCAAGTGTCCCCACCTCCTGAGGCGTATCATTTCCTGGTCGTTTTGTGCTTCCCCAAACATAAAAATCACCATCCATATTAACCATGAAACCAAACAAATCGCCTCGTCCTATAGCTAACGCATCATCTACTCTAACTTCTTTCGGTCCTTTTTCTCCTGCACAATAATTTGCAAATACCGGTCCTGGATCTATATTTGTTCCACTAAAACCTGTTTTGTTTGCCCAAGTAGAATTAGGAACAACTCCTCCGCTATTTGATGCCGGAGCATGAACACCCCAATACAGCATATAGTGATCTTCTGTCACACAAGCTCCATATCCATTTCCTCCAATCACTTGATGGACATTAGTCATATATGGTTCATTTGAAATTTCCACATATTCCCCAGACAGCACCTTAGACGCATAAACAAATTTATCACTCTGAACTTCCAAACCAATACAACCATTCCAACCATTTCCTCCCCAACCATACAAAAATCCTGTATTTTCATCAACAGCAAAACCTCCTTTGTCACTAATACCTGTAGTTTTGACCTTCAAAAGTTGTTCATTATTTGTCGTATACGTACCATTCGCTATTGAAGTAGGATCCATCATAAGAACAGGCGCAGCATAAAACGTAGATGCATCTCCATTTCCTCCATCACCAGTTCCTCTTCCGTTTACAGAACCCATAGAATAGGCTACGCCAACCGATGCGTCTTTAGAACTCCCAACAATTAGCAATATGTTATTATCTCCACCTGAGATGTGAATGATATTCTCCAAAGGTTTTCCATTTTTATCTCTAATATATATAGGAAGATGCGACTCAGCTTTTAACAAAGGATATGTCGGACCTGACTGGTACCTACCATTTCCTCCCCAAATCACAGCTTTTCCATCATCCAACAAAGCTATACCTGCAGAAGTTGTTCCCCCCACCATCTTTACACCTCCTAAATATGGACCCGAGGAAACTCCATCCACATCAAAACCATGATCTGTCGCCTCGCCGCAGAAAACAGGCATTGGCGTTGAGATGACATCTCCTGTGGGTTGTCCTGCAGTTCCTACTTTGTTCTCACCCCAAGCATAAACTACTTTTGTACATGCTAACGCAATATTAGTTGCGCCAGAACCCGCCGTTACTTGAGAAAACGTCAAGCCAGCAGGAATGTCAACCATCTGAGGTTTTGTTACAACTTCTTGCGCATCATACGGAGATTTTAGTCCCAAACGATTTCCGCCATTATATCCCCATGCAAAAATCTGTCCTTTATTACAAAGGGCCACTCCATGATCATTTCCACCGGAAATAAGCATACTCTGGGAAAAAGCTCCTGTTATAGACCATAGCAATAACAGCAACGAAATATAAAAATGTCTTTTCATGATACTAATTTTTTTAACACGATACCCCTATCATATATTTTATCACACCAAATCAACCCGCAAAAACGAATATGCAGTCGAGCTACAAAAATACTAATCCATTTTTTATAAACAAGTGTAAAAATATATTTTTTTTCTTCAATTCTCAATTAATATGTTAACTATACGAAACACATTGGGCAAATTTTCCACAAAAAGAATTTGATTTGGGAAGTAGGTGTTTTCTCCCATTTAGATACCTTTGTAAAAAATTTCACAATCATGGCAGAAATGAAAAGTTTAGCTAAGCAGACCGCCATATACGGGCTTAGCAGCATCGTCGGAAAGTTCCTTAATTGGTGTCTCGTTCCTTTATATACTTATATATTGACCAGTTCGGCAGAATATGGCATCGTAACGAACATCTACGCATGGACCGCCTTGCTGCTGGTTATCCTCACCTATGGTATGGAGACCGGATTTTTCAGATTTGTAAATAAGAAGGAGGAGAACCCTACCAACGTATACAGCAGTTCTCTTCTCTGCGTAGCCTCCACTTCTGCTCTATTTGCCATTCTATCTTATACTTTCTCTGTTCAGATATCCAATGCATTAGGATATGGTTCCCATCCGGAGTACATAGCCATGATGTGCATCACTGTTGCGTTAGACGCTTTCGGCGCCATTCCTTTCTCCTACATAAGATACGAAAACAAAGCCATCCGGTTTGCATTGCTCAAATTAATCATGATTGGTATAAACATCTTTTTCAATTTATTTTTTCTTTTAATCTGTCCAATTCTGATAAAAAGCGCGCCAAGCAGCATCGATTGGTTCTATGACCCCACCTACGGAGTTGGGTATGTATTTGTATCCAACCTAATCTCAACAATCGCCGTCACCCTATTATTAATGCCGGAGATCAAGAAGGCTAAATTCGAAATAGACAAAGGCTTATTAAAGAAGATATTAAAATACTCGCTGCCACTTCTCATTTTGGGCATTGCCGGTATAATGAACCAGACGGTGGACAAAATAATATTTCCCTATCTGATTACAGACCAGACAGTGGCACACACACAACTCGGAATCTATGGAGCATGTTTCAAGGTAGCCATGGTCATGATGGTGTTTACACAAGCCTTCCGATACGCCTACGAACCTTTCGTCTTCGCACAGAACAAAGGAGGCGACAAACGTAGCGAATACGCAGACGCCATGAAGTTCTTCATCATATTCTCACTTCTAATTTTTCTTGGTATGATGTTTTACCTCGACATACTAAAACACATTATCCGAAGCGATTATTGGGAAGGGTTACGGGTAGTTCCCATCATATTAATGTCATATCTGTTTCAAGGCATTTTCTTTAACCTATCATTATGGTATAAACTAGTGGACAAGACAGAGTTTGGAGCCTATTTTTCTTTAGCCGGGCTGGCAATCACGTTGGCCATCAACATTACATTCGTTCCCTTGTTCGGATACATGGCTTCTGCTGCGGCCTCCTTCTTCTGCTATCTGATTATGATGGTTGTCTCCTACTTCTATGGACAGAAGTACTACCCGATCAAATACGATTTGAAGTCCATCGGCATCTACTTCATCGGGGCATTTGTTCTATTCGGGGCAAGCAAAATAATGAATATTCAGAACGACATCGTCCGGTATGCAATCAACACTCTCTTTCTATGCCTATACATAGCACTCATCATCAAAAGAGATCTGCCGTTGAAGGCTATTCCTTTTGTAAACAGATTCATAAAATAAGAGTCTGTGATGAATTGGGAGTGTAACGATTTTCCCAGGTTAATTGATGGAAAAGACGCCGTGCAATTTTCCTGTTATGTCATTTCTGTCGATACACGGCAATATGGTAGGCGCAATTTTTTTCATAGGCTGATATAATTTGGACTTTGTCTGAAAACCAGAATCTAACAGATCCAAACGCGTATTGGTCAAATCAAACAGGTTAAACAGAATACTTAAGATTAATATATATTTAACCAGAGACAGGAAGCCTCCCAAAAGTTTATTCAGCCACCCAAGTGCAATCAAACTAACAAACTTATCAGCAAGCAGGGCCAAAAAATGAAAAGCCAACATTGCCAAAAGAAAAGTCAGGAGAAATGCAAAAATGGGAGAGACCTCCTTACCTACACCAAAGAAAGACTCCAAGAAGCCAAGCACAAGGCCAGAATAGAACCTTGCGGCATAGATACTCAATATGATGCCCACAAAACCAGCCAACTCAAGGACAAATCCCTTCCATATTCCCCGAACAACACCAAATACCAGTACCAATAAAATCAATATATCCAATGCAGACATGACAAAACTATCTCTAAATTAAAAAAACAGCTGTTCCAAAAAACGTTCTATTGTCTTTCAAAACAGCTGTATGAATTATCTCAAAAGAAGTTTACAATGTTCTCTGAACAGCAACTTCATCAAATCCCTCAATAATATCGCCAACCCGAATGTCATTGTAGTTTTGGATATTCAGACCACATTCAAATCCGAGAGTAACCTCCTTCACATCATCCTTGAATCGTTTCAAGGATGCGAGCTCTCCTGTATAGACCACTATACCATCTCTAATCAGACGAACCTTACTTGACCTCTTCAGCTTGCCTTCACGCACAAGACATCCGGCAACAGAACCCACCTTCGTGATTTTGAAGACTTCCTGCACCTCGGCAGAACCAGTAATCTCCTCCTTCATCTCAGGAGAAAGCATACCCTCCATAGCAGCCCTTATCTCTTCTATTGCATCATAGATGATAGAATACAAACGGATATCAATCTCCTCCTTCTCCGCAATCTTACGAGCAGTCACAGAAGGACGTACTTGGAAGCCCACTATGATAGCATTGGAAGCCGCAGCCAGCATCACATCCGATTCGGAGATTTGACCGACAGCCTTGTGAATCACATTTACCTGTATCTGTTCCGTAGACAGCTTCAGCAACGAATCAGACAAGGCCTCAATAGATCCATCCACATCACCTTTGACAATAACGTTCAACTCTTGGAAGTTACCCAAAGCAATACGACGGCCTATCTCGTCCAAAGTCAAGTGGCGGGACGTACGTAAACCCTGTTCACGTTGCAACTGCATACGTTTATTGGCCACATCCCTTGCCTCCTGTTCCGTTGTCAGAACATTAAAGTTATCACCTGCCTGAGGAGCTCCATCCAAGCCCAGAATCAAAGCCGGCTCAGAAGGGCGAGCCTCCTTGATGCGTTGGTTACGTTCATTAAACATGGCTTTGATCTTACCATGACTGATACCTGCGACAACAACATCTCCAACACGGAGGGTACCATTGCTCACCAAAACGGTGGATACATATCCACGTCCCTTGTCCAACTGAGATTCGATGATAGAACCCGTTGCCTTTCTGTTAGGATTAGCCTTGAGATCCAACATCTCAGCCTCCAACAATACCTTCTCCATCAATTCCTTGACTCCGGTACCCTTTTTAGCTGCTATATCCTGCGATTGATATTTACCACCCCACTCCTCTACCAGATAATTCATCTTTGCAAGAGATTCCTTTATCTTATCCGGATTAGCGGCAGGTTTATCAATCTTATTAATTGCAAATACGATAGGCACACCTGCTACGGAAGCATGGTTGATTGCCTCTATAGTCTGAGGCATGACATCATCATCAGCCGCAACTATAATAATCGCAATATCCGTCACCTTGGCACCACGGGCACGCATGGCGGTAAACGCCTCATGTCCAGGAGTATCAAGGAATGTAATCTGCTGTCCATTGGACAATGTCACATTATATGCTCCGATATGCTGAGTAATGCCTCCTGCTTCTCCTGCTATCACATTGGTCTTTCTGATATAGTCAAGCAAAGAGGTTTTACCATGGTCTACATGTCCCATTACGGTGACAATAGGCGGACGACTAACCAACTCTTCCGGAGCATCCTCCTCCTCATGGATGGCCTCGGCCACCTCTGCACTGATATATTCCGTCTCAAAACCAAACTCCTCAGCTACTATATTGATAGTTTCCGCATCCAATCTCTGATTGATAGAAACCATAATACCCAAACTCATACAAGTTCCTATTACCTTCGTAACAGGAACATTCATCATTACAGCCAACTCACTAACGGTCACAAACTCCGTAATCTTCAGTTTATTCTGATCCAAACGTTCCTGCTCTTCGATCTCCTGTTGCTTAATCGATTGCATCTCACGTTTGTCACGACGGTGCTTTGACGTTGTGTTCTTCTGACCTTTATTCGTCAATCTAGCTAGCGTCTCCTTAATCTGTTTCTGTACATCCTCCTCACTAATCTCCGGCTTAACTACAGATTTTTTGAAGACTTTCTTCTTGTCATTTTTCTGGTTACCGTTACCATTTCCATTATTGTTGTTGCCATTGGAGTTGTTGCCGTTTCCGCCTGGAGTCCTATTTCCACCCTTATTGAAATCGGCGATATCAACACGCTCCTTCTGAATACGCTTCCTTTTTTTCTTCTTATCAGCATCCGAAGAATTGGCTTTAAGGTCGATACTTCCAACCACCTTAGGTCCATTCAATCTTGGGACATTCGTCCTGATCATATTTGATCCCTTATCGTCAGAAGACGAAGTATCCCCAGCACTCTGGTTCGGATTCTTATTGAAAGAAGGCTTTCTCTGTTCACGTTCCTTACGTCTCTCCTCCTTACTCTTCTTCTTTGGCCGTGTCTGTTGGTTGATAGACGAAAGATCTATTTTGCCAACGACATTAATATTCGTCTTCAGTTCTGAAGTCCCTAAAGTGAACAATTCCGCTCCGTTTTCTTTAGCCACCTTCGCTTTATCTTCAATCGCATTCTCCTCTGCAGCCGACACCGGCTTAGGATCTTCTATTTTCTCCTCCTTCATCTCCGGAACCGAAACTTCAACCTTCACTTCCTGTTTTTTTTGTTCCTCCTCTGGCACAACAGGAGTCTTTTCAACGGGAGTTGCCGTGACCTCCACCTCCTTTGGCTTCTCATTCTTGGCTTCCTCCTTTTTGGAATTGTTATATAAATTGTCTAAATTGATTTTTCCAACTGGCTTTATTTTAGGCATCTGACCCTCCGGGATTACAGTTTTAATCTCCTCCTCCTTCTTCTTCGGCGAATCAAAACCTTCTATGGAGACACTCTCCTTCTTCTCTTTGATCTGTCTCTGCTGGCTAACCCTCTCAGAGTCTATCCTCATCTTCTTATCCTTGCTGAATTCCTGATATAGCATATCCTCCTCATCATCCGAAATTTTATGATTCGGATCATTAGGTATGCTATGGCCTTTCTTATCAAGGAAGTCCACAACGGTAGAGATTCCCACGTTTAATTCTTTCGCAATTTTACTTAATCGTATAGACATATTCTAACTTTAAAACTTTTTAAAAATTCATCATCGCACGGTTGCGGACTACGTCTCTTCCGAAAGCCCGAGTAAGGCACAAAGACCCAGAACCTTAGTTCTGAGGTTCTTCTTCTTTCTCCTGAGAGTCAGATCCTTCAGATGGAGCATCTTGTTCCGCATCCTGCGACTCTTCGACCTGGGATTCGGCATCTTGATCATCCGTTTTCTTATCCGAATCGGAATCGCTATCAAACTCTGCGCTAAGTACACGAAGCACATCATCAACAGTCTCCTCCTCTAGGTCTGTACGTTTGATAAGTTCTTCTCTTGGTATCTCCAAAACATTTTTAGCCGTATCACAACCGATACCCTTCAATATTTCAATCACCCATGGTTCTATTTCATCCAGGAACTCATCCAAGAAGATATCTTCCTCATCAAAATTATCATCTACATCACGGAAGACCTCTATCTGGTATTCGGTCAACATCGTTGCCAAACGAATATTCATACCTCCCTTACCGATTGCAAGAGAAACCTCTTCCGGCTTCAAAAAGACTTCCGCCTTTTTATGTTCCTCTATCAATCTGATAGAAGATATTCTTGCAGGACTCAATGCTCTGGAGATGAACAATGACATATTGTTCGTATAATTGATGACATCAATATTCTCGTTGCGTAATTCACGGACGATCCCATGAATGCGGGCTCCCTTCATTCCTACGCAAGCTCCTACCGGATCAATACGCTCATCGTAAGATTCGACAGCCACTTTTGCTCTTTCTCCCGGAATACGGGCGATGCGACGTATAGTTATCAGTCCGTCATTTATCTCAGGAACCTCCAATTCGAACAAACGTTGCAAGAATAACGGTGAAGTTCTTGACAAGATGATCTTAGGATTGTTGTTCTTGTTATCAACCTTAGCGACAACCGCACGCAACGAATCGCCCTTGCGATAAAAGTCAGAAGGTATCTGTTCCGTCTTAGGAAGTAACATTTCATTTCCTTCGTCATCCAGCAAAAGGATCTCCTTCTTCCAAACCTGATAAACCTCACCCATCACAATAGTACCGATCCTTTCCTTATACTTATTATAAAGCGTATCCTTTTGTAGATCCAATATTTTAGAAGCCAATGTCTGTCTCAAATTCAATATAGCACGACGGCCGAATGATGCGAAGTCCACCTTGTCGGTAACATCTTCTCCCACTTCGAAATCATCGTCAATCTTTCTGGCTTCACTCAGCGAGATTTCCGTATTTGGATCTTCAAGCTCAGCATCCTCTACAATTTTTCTATTCCTATATATCTCAAAGTCACCCTTGTCCGGATTTATGATTACATCATAATTCTCGTCCGTGCCGAACATCTTTGAAATAACGCTGCGGAATGACTCCTCCAACACGCTGATCATTGTGCTTCTATCAATATTTTTCAGATCCTTAAACTCTGAAAAACTATCAATCAAACTTATCTCCTCTTGTTTAGCCATGATTATTTAAATCTGATAGTATATTTTGTATATTTTATTTTATCGTATTCGAACGTCAAGGTTTCGGAGACCTCCACCTTGCGTTTTGCGCCTTCCGGCTTTATCTTACTGACCACCTCCACTCCGAAAGAGGAATCCGTCACATCTTTCAGTATTCCATGATGTTTTTTCCCATCGCCATCCAACACTTCCACTTCGCTACCTTCATATTTCCGGTATTGTTCGACGACCTTAAATGGAGAAGACAGGCCTGCAGAGCCCACTTCCAAGTTATAATCTTCCACCTCGCGGTCAATCTTGGACTCTATATATTTGGTTAATGCCACACAATCGTCTATCGCAACACCATCTTTAGAATCTATCTCCACCAAAATGGAATTATCTTTGCTGACATTCACATCAACAATAAATCGGTCTGATTCCGCGATGAAATCTTCAACTAGTTGTCTGACAATACTCTTCTCTATCATTTTCTCGTTTTTAGCAACAAAATAGGGGGACTGCCGTCCCCCTCTCAATTCCACTAAACCACCGCAAAGATATGACAAATATCCGTAAAAACCAAACTATCAAGCACAAGAAGCTGATATGAGGAATCATTTCAGACTCATTCTGTCGTCTCCATAAATAGACACAGACACAATAGACAGGTTCTATTGTTCAGCACCGAAAGCAAGTCAAGCACCAAACAATCAACACAAAAGCCTATATATTAAAATAATATATATATATTTTTGCCACCAACTCACTTCTTTCCAACAGAAAAAAATTTCATTAAGAACAACCTTTCTTTCGTATTTATTTATTATGTTTTTTTTGCATTTATTAAATATTACACCTATTTAAATAAGAAAACCGAAATTTCTATTTCAAATAAATCCTATTATCTTTGGCTAAATCAAAGACTGAAGTATTTATTTCATTTCATCTACATAAAGAATTTGCAAATTTTGTCGTTAATACTTAGAATTAAACTCACAAATAATCAACATCACAAAATGAAAGCAAGACAGTTTTATCTATTATCCATCATTGCCCTATTAGCTCAATGCAAAGCCCCCGAGAAACAACCGTTGAAGATGTCCCAACTATTCAGCGACAACATGGTTCTGCAACAAGGAGTGGAGGTTCCCGTTTGGGGAAGCACCACACCTACGGGAGAGGTCAAAGTGGAATTTAGGACACAGTGTGTCACGACAGAAGCTGACGACCAAGGACATTGGCAACTGAAACTGAGGCCAGAACAAGCAGGGACAGGAGACTCCCTTCTTGTAACCACGGAAAACGATACGCTTCGGTTCAGATCCGTGGCCGTTGGCGAGGTATGGATAGCCTCCGGACAATCTAACATGGAAGTCCAAATGATCAACAACTGGGCTCCGGTTGACAATGCAAAAGAAGAGACCGCCAACGCCAAGTATCCGGACATCCGTTTGTTCATCGTCAACCGCAACACATCCACCTATCCTATCGACACTCTGATTGCCGACGGATGGAAGCCATGCACCCCAGAGAGCGTGAAAAACTTCTCGGCTGTCGCCTATTTCTTTGCGAGAGACCTGCAAGAAACGATTAAAGCTCCTATCGGCATCATCCTGTCGGCATGGGGAGGAACCGCAGCCGAATCTTGGACCAGTGCCGAGGCTCTGTCTATGATAGACAGGTACAGAGAAGACGTGAACAGAGTAAAGGCACTACCTAAAGACACCTTGGAACAAAGGGAAAAATACGAAACAGACAACAAAGAATACATTAGGGAGATGGGAAAGCTGGATCTTGGAATAAAGGGAATTGACTCTATCTTCACACACATAAAGTTGGATACCAGAGATTGGGACACCATCAGTCTACCATCTTTATGGGAAAGCACCGTCATCGGTCTATTTGATGGTTCGGTCTGGTTCAGAAAAGAAATTGATGTAAAGCCAAATTGGGTTGGCAAAGCAATGACCCTGGACATAGCACCTTCTGACGATTATGACGAAGCATGGATCAACGGAGTGAAAGTCGGGCAAAGCGGACTTTGGGGAGAAACCAGACATTACACAGTACCAGAAGGTTTGATCAAAGAGAAAGGAAATGTCATCGTACTTCGTGTCAGCGATTTCCAAGGAGCAGGAGGTTTCAATGGAAAAGCAGAAGACATGGCTCTTCGTTTCGGCAAAGACAAAATTGATTTAAGTGGTGTCTGGAAATGTCACAAAGGGTTTGACCTAAGCAAGATAGCAGCGAAGCCAATCCAACCTAACAGTCAAGGCACTCCAACCGTACTATACAATGCCATGATTAACCCGCTCATTCCTTACGCCATAAAAGGAGTTATCTGGTACCAAGGAGAAGAGAACGCAGGAAAGGCATGGGAATACAGAGACCTTTTTCAAACATTAATCACAGACTGGCGTACACGCTGGGGCGAGGGCGACTTCCCGTTCTTCTTTGTACAATTAGCTTCCCATATGCGCAGGCTTCCAAATCCAGCAGACGAAGCTTGGCCAGAACTGAGAGAAGCCCAAAAACTAGCGTTACAACTTCCTAACACAGGAATGGCGATTGCCATCGACGCAGGAGATGCGGAGAACATACATCCGGGGAACAAACAGGTAATCGGCAAACGACTGTCCTTGTGGGCACTGGCCAAATGTTACGGACAAAGTTCCACTTTACATAGCGGACCTGTTTATGACAAGATGAGCATCTCCGGAAATACAGTAACCATATCTTTCTCCGACACAGGAAAAGGTCTAAGAATAGCAGGAAAGGGAAAGGAACTTAAAGGATTCGCACTTGCCGGAGAAGACAAGGTATTCTATTGGGCAAAGGCCAAAATAACTGGTCTCAACACTGTCATTCTCACTTGCGACCAAGTACAGACTCCGATAGCTGTCAGATACGCATGGGCATCCAATCCGGACTGCAACCTGGCAGACTCTGACGGGCTGCCTGCTTCTCCGTTCCGTACGGACAGTTGGAAACTTCTGACCCAACCCGAATAAAAGAGACGGACATATCACCATCTTTCATCGTGTATGTTCCTAGTAATTTCAAAAATTAAAGTATGAATAAAATTATAAGCATTTTACTCATGGGTATCTTATTATTAGGCTCATGCAACAGTCGGAGAGAAACGAACTCTTCGGTGGAGAGTCAATTCATCTCCATAAAAAACGGGCAATTCATCCGAAAGGGAAAGCCATACTATTACATAGGAACCAACTATTGGTATGGCGCATCATTAGGATCTTCAGGAGAAGGTGGCAACAGGAAACGACTGGTCAAGGAACTGGACCTCATGAAAGCCAACGGGATAGACAACCTCCGCATATTAGCAGGAGCAGAAGGACCCAATGGCGAGCCTCGCCGTGTAAGTCCGGCCATGCAGATGGAGCCAGGCAGATACGATGAGAATCTGCTAGACGGGCTCGACTTCCTACTCGACGAGATGAGAAAGAGGGAGATGGTGGCCATCCTCTTCGTCAATAATGCGTGGGAATGGTCCGGCGGTTTTTCTCAATATGTCAACTGGTCCACAGGAGAAGCCATTCCCTATCCGGAGGTAAAAGGGAAAACATGGGGAGAATTCATGTCTTTCTCCGGTCGGTTTCTCCATGACGAGAAAGCTAAATCCATGTTCTATAAACATGTGGAATTCCTGACAAATAGGAGAAACTCCATCAACGGCATCGCCTACAAAGACGATCCTACCATCATGACTTGGGAGATAGCCAACGAACCTCGGGCATTCTCCAATGAAAACAAAACATTATTCATCTCTTGGATCGACTCCACCGCAGCACTCATAAAAAAGAACGACCCCAACCACTTGGTAACAACGGGATCGGAAGGCACTTGGGGCTGTGAGAACGACATCAACCTATTCGAAAGGATTCACTCTGACAAAAACGTGGATTACCTCACCATGCACATCTGGCCATACAACTGGAGCTGGCTCGACCCGAAAGACATGGATGGAAGCATAGACTCGGCACTTATCAAGGTAGGCAAATACATGGATCTACAGATGTCCATTGCCTCGAAGTTACAGAAACCAATCGTGTTCGAAGAGTTCGGGTTGCCTAGAGACGGATTCTCATTCGCACCCAATTCGACCGTCCGCATCCGCGACAAATACTACAGCTACTCATTTAACAGAGTATTGGAAAGCGCAAAACATAACGGACTAATGGCCGGAGCCAATTTTTGGACATATTCCGGGGTTGGACTTCCTAATCCAGAAAGGACAGACAACATGTGGAGAAACGGAGATGACTATCTTGGCGATCCACCACAAGAGGCTCAAGGTCTTAACTCCGTATTCGCAAACGACCCAACCATGACGATTGTAAAACAATACAACGACAGTCTGATTAAACTTCAGAAGTAATCAACGATATAGATTAAGAAACGAAAAATCAAAATCAGAGAGAGTCCCATAAAAAAGACTCTCTCTTTTTGACAAAAAGAAAACCCACATCTTTGAGACTACGAGGCGGGGAGAATAGCATCCAAACAATTTTCTCCCCATTCGAAAAAAACGAATAAACACTCAACAACAAGTAGAATGGACATATTTATGTTGCATAACATAAAGCGAAAAGAATCCATTTAACTACATTTGACATAATTTTGTAACGACTAACATCAACACATAACGAAAAAGACGTTTCCTTTATTATTTAGATATGTGTCTTACATTTATTGAACTTTTTAATTTTTTAGTATGAGAATCAAATTTTTACACTCGTTTCTAACGACAATGATTCTTTCCGTAGCAACAACGTTTGCCCAAAGTTCGGCATACGAGGTCGGGACATGGAAAGGATTCCGTTCGTCAGCAGCCACATTCACATTCGACGATGGTTGCGCTACGCAGTTTACTTATGCGGTACCATTGTTCGACAAGTACAAGTATACCGCGAGCTTCTATCCCGTAATTAGCTGGGGGCCAAACTGGAGCAACTTCCAATCATTAGTAAACAAGGGTCATGAAGTTGGTAGCCACTCTGTCAATCATGGACAGACAATGCCAGACTCCGAGATCAGTTCTTCCAAGAATACGATTGACCAAAATATTTCCGGACAGGTTTGTAATACAATTACCTATCCGAACTGTAATGAACCGTCCGAATCGGAACTTGCTAAGTATTACATCGGCGGACGTATCTGCGACGGACAAGTAATGGGTTCTACTCCATCTAATTATTTCAGAATCGGATCTGTGATTTGCGGAAATACGGGAAGTTGCAACAGCGCATCCGCATTTCAGAACCAAATGCAATCAGCCATCAACAAAAAAGGATGGGTTGTTTTCTTAATCCACGAAGTAGAGAACGGTTCGGAATATTCACCTACCGCAACTTCTGCAATAGAAGGAGCCTTGTCTTTCGCCAGCCAAAACGACAGCAAAGTATGGGTTTGTACCTTCCGTGACGCCATCCTTTATTCCAAAGAGCGCAACGCAGCTAAGATAACAGAGTTGACCAACACGGCTACAGAAATCACAATGAAGATTACTGACGACTTGGCAAACGACCCTTACAAATATCCACTCTCCTTGCGTAGAGTTTTACCAGACGGATGGTCCGAGATAACGGTTTCTCAAGACGGAGAAGAAATTGGATCTAAAACAGAAGGTAATTACATCTATTTTGACGCGGTTCCTGACGGCGGCGTAGTAACAATTTCCTCAGGTTCTGCGGCTTTGGCCGACCCTACTTTTGCCATCAGCAAACCAAACAGTGCACAATCTTGGTGTTCCGACTCTTCATATAACATCGCATGGACAATGACAGGAGAGGCAACAAGCACCTATACATTAAACTGGAATTCGGGGTCTTCTGATGCCGTATCCGCATCCAGCGCAAAAGCATCTTCCGAATGGGCCAACGAAGAGGGCGCCTTCTCCTGGTCTGTAGACAACATCCTAACTGACGACGGTGCGCACGGCGAAAACAGTCGTTGGGGGGCAAAAGAAAATTCGGACGAATGGGTAGAGTTATCGCTGTCGAAGGCTTCCACCGTCGGTGGCGTCATCATTGACGAGTTTACCAAATACGGAACGGTATCTTCTTTCAGTATCGAATATGACGACAACGGAACATGGAAGACTGCATACGAAGGCACTACCATCGGAAATGACTTCCAAGCCACATTCGCACCCGTATCTACTTCCAAAGTAAGACTCTTCATTAAAGCATCTTCCGGCATCAATATCAATTACTTCGCCGTGAGCGGAGTCTCTAACCTTGAGTTAAAGAGCAACATCTCAGCTAGCGGTTCTTACACATGGAATATTCCTAGTGGAATAACAGGGGCAGGAACATTGACCATCAACAAGACTTCAGGCAAGGCACTTGCGACATCCGCAGCCATAACAATTAGTTCATGTGGAGGTGGAGGTTCAGGTTCTGGCTCAGATCCAGATCCAGATCCAGACCCAACGCCAATCATCGAGGGTGAATACACAGGCCCTAGTTGCGACGAAACCGGCAATGGAGCCTACTACACTGGTGTTTACAGAAACCTATTCAGTGAGTATTTAGGAAAATCACAAACTGACGTGGATAGTAAAATCGAATCCATCTGGTCTCACTTCTTCGGTGGAGGAACTAACACCGTATACTACACCGTCGGCAATGACATGGCATACATTCTCGACACAGGCAACAGCGATGTGCGCACAGAAGGCATGTCATACGGTATGATGATTTGCGTACAACTGAACCACAAAGAGGAGTTCGATAAACTTTGGCGTTGGGCTCAAAAATACATGCAATACAAATCCGGAGATCAGAGAGAAGGTCTTTTTGCTTGGCAATGCGAAACCAACGGAACGATAAAGGGCTCTTCTTGCGCTCCGGATGGAGAGGCTTACTTCTTGACCGCATTGTTCTTCGCATCCCACAGATGGGGCAACGATGGCGAAATCAACTACGAGAAAGAAGCTCAGTACTTGATCAAGATGATAATGGACAAACCGGGCAGAGCCAATGGAACTGTCTCTCCTATCTTCAACTTAGACAGCAAGCTAATCACCTTTGGTGAAACTTCTTATGGATTTACAGACCCTTCCTATAACTTACCTGGATTCTTGGAATTATGGGCAAGATGGACGGACACAAATAAAGATTTCTGGGCACAGACAGCAAAAGCAGCCCGTGACTTGCTCTACAAATCAAGCAACTCATCAACGGGACTATTCCCCGACTACAGTCAGTTTGACGGTAGCGCATACAAACCTGATTGGTGCGGATACGAAAGTGACCAATACAAATACGACGCCATCCGTTGCGCCATGAATGTTGGTATGGATTACCACTGGTTCGAGGCTGATTCCCGCCAGACGACCATGATGGGCAATCTGTTGAACTTCTTCAAGAAAGACGGATATACAAATGGATATTTCACCGTCAACGGATCTGCGCAAGGAGGCAATTACTCAGAAGGAATGGCAGGAGCCAACGGCGTAGGCGTGTTCGCATTGAATGATGAAACGTTGGCAAAAGAGTACGTGACCAAGCTATGGAACACATCAGCTCCTTCCGGACAATGGCGCTATTACAATGGTATGGTTTATTTCTTATCTATGCTTCACGCTTCGGGAACATTCAAGATTTACAAACCAATGCCAGCGGTTATAGACACAACATTGATAATAGAAAAAGATGCGGTTGAATTTAACGGCAAATCATACTCAAAAGAGACCACATTCATAACATGCTACAACTCCAATGTATATCGCGTAATCATAAAAAACGCAGATACAGTTTCAGTCACAGAGAGTAAGGCAGATGAAGCCATCACAATAGCTCCAAATCCTGCCTGCAACTATTTCGACATTTCTTGCAAATCAGATATTGAATCTGTAGAGATTGTCGGCATAGATGGACGTATAGTAAAGAAAGACATGAGTGGAGATAAGAGAATATCAGTTTCAAACCTTTCAAAGGGGAGTTACATGGTAAAGATTATCCTCTTTGACGGGAAATATCAGATTTCAAAATTAGTTATCGCCAGATAGCCTTTTGAAAACGAATCCACAATCGAGTAGGAGCATAGGGATTAATTCCCTATGCGACCTCTCACACCACCGTACGTGCCGTTCGGCATACGGCGGTTCCTTACTTACGATAAACTTTACTATAATAATCCGACAAGAATGGATAACCTGCTATGCGTAGGCTATCTGTATCCAATGCTCTGCATAGTATGGGACTTTTGGAAGTACGCCAATAGCTCTTGCGAGTATTCGACCATTGCCAAGCTTGATTTCTACCTATCTTACATTTTATAAGATTAGTAAACTTTGTCTTGACTTTCTTCCAACATTTCCATATACACATTCGCAAACGTCTTCGTAGCCATTCGTCAACAGAGTAAAGAAATTTCTTCATCTCTGCTAATTTATAGTAACCTATCCAACCTTGGACGTATTCTTTCAGCTTGATTTTACATCTCTCATATCCAAAACCTTTACTTCTTGAAGTTAAATCCTTTAGCTTAGATTTTAGTTTCTCCTTACTTTTAGAGTGAAGAGAGAGTTTACATACTCCTTTCATTACATAAAAGGAATAACCTAAGAATTTCAAACCTTGAATATATCCTACTTTCGTCTTTTCCTTATTTACCTTTAGGAAGAGTTCGTTTTCTATAAATCTAGTGATTGACTCTTTGGTGCGATTGGCTGCACGTTTGCTTTTGCAAAGTATCATACAGTCATCGGCATAGCGGACAAAACGATGTCCACGTCTTTCTAATTCCTTATCAAGCTCATTGAGCATGATATTGCTTAGCAGTGGACTGAGTGGTCCGCCTTGAGGTACGCCTAAAGTTGTTTCTTCAAATTTATTACTGATTACGACTCCTGCATTCAAGTATTTATGAACAAGAGAGAGTAAGCGATTATCTTTGATAGTTCTCGATAATACCTCTACCAATTTGCTATGATTGACTGTATCGAAGAACTTTTCCAAATCTAAATCTATGGCATATTTGTAACCTTCTGTTATATGGCTTTGAACATTACGAAGTGCTTTGTGGCAGCTGCGTCTTGGTCGGAAGCCGAAACTTGAATTACTGAACGTTCTGTCATAGATTAAAGTCAGTACTTGACTTATCGCTTGTTGGATTACTCGGTCAACTACGCTCGGTATGCCGAGTTGGCGTTTCTTGCCATTGTCTTTGGGTATTTCTACCCTACGGACGGGATTGGGACGATATGTCCCTTGCATTAGAGATTTAACGAGTTCTTCTTTGTGTTGTCGCAAATATGGCAGTAGTTCTTCCACTTCCATTTTATCAACTCCACTTGCTCCCGCATTCCTTTTTACTTGTAGATAAGCGTTATTCAGATTGCCGGGACTAAAGATGTATTCCATTAAATGCTCTGTTGTAAAATTTACTTCCACGAGGTGGTTTTCAGTTATACCAATAACAGTCTGCACTCCCTCATAGCCTTTGCATTCCGTGCTATTCTTTTGAGGGTAGTTATCATCTTGGGATAATATTTTCTGCATTCTTTCCATTATCGGCTAACATTCATTTACTACTCGCTTAATTAGGGTTCAGACCTTCCCAATACAACAATAATATTGGTACTATGTCCTCGGCTGACTTCTCACAGCAAGCTTTACTCCGTGTCTCTGAAAAAAACATCTCCACACGTCTGTGAGACCTCCCCAGATAAGAACGTAATCTTTCCATCTTATACCTGTCAGATTTACTATATTTGATTCCGAATAGTTATTGGGCTTTGTTTTGTTTTGCAAACTTACCCTCACACTTTAGCCTTGTATCTGATTTCTGTTCGTCAGGTCAGACTTTTGCCGCCAGCTTCCTTCAGATTCCACATCGCTATGGACACCCTTGCCTTTGGCTATACGATTCCCACTATTAGGGCTCGCTAGGGACTTTCACCCATAAGATTACGCCCATGCTGGGCGTACAACAAGAAGAAGAGCCATGTTGGAATCCAACATGGCTCTTCTTTTACTTAAATCTATAAATTATGAAGTGGAGGAGAGTAACCTATGGAGTCAATCTTCCGCTTTCAAAAAAATCTTCATCTCACACTCTGCGACGACATCCTGCCCGATTTGAGTCTTTGTCGAGATAAGAGCAACCCCCATTATCTCCTGCTCTATCTTTATTGTAGTACACAATTTCTCTCCCACCAATGGCAATCGAGTTATCTTAAAATTCTTTATTCCTCCAATAAAACCGACAGGAACCGGAATATCATCCCGTTTGCAGGCATAACCTACCCGAGCGGCGGCAGACTGCGCAACATGCTCAATCAAACCCGGCTCTCTCAGTTTACCTTGTTCGCAGAAGATATTGTCATTACTGACCATCAATCCCGAATAAGAGCAGACGCCAACCTCTCCATAAAAAGCGTCGACCATAACAACAGGAGGCCGCTGCGGAATAAGTTCCAATATTTCTTCGCCTTCCATCAAGGCTTTCTCAAAAACTCCCATATCAATCCTTTTCTTTTTAACCTTATCAAATCCATAGAAGGATCATGTGGATCGTCAGGGAAAGACCATGCCTTTCCTGTTGCACGAGCCAAACTTCTCATTTTCTGCATGTCAAAATTCTTCGAGATGTAATAAGTCGGATTCAACAGCAGATCATCTTTGGAGATGACACCCTCCTCTATGGCTATCTTCTGCAACCGTGTACGTGGATAAATACGCATTCCGACAAAAGGGAAATAGACAGTATAATTCAACTTCTTTGAATTCTCCATTGTCTCCATTATGGTTTCATCCGTTTCTCCATACCCTCCTAAAATAAGGAAATGAGCATAAAAGACATTGTTTTTCAAAGCGATGTCAGATGCCTTCTTTACATCTTCGAATGTAAAATGTTTGCCATAATTTTTCAACTGGACATCACATAAAGACTCCGTACCGAATTCGATATGGGTAAGTCCAGATCGTTTAAAGAGAGCCATCTCCTCGTCCGTGATATTGTTCGGAGAAAAATATGCGCCCCAGCTTATCTTTAAACCACTACTGATAATTTTTTCAGCCAGCTCGCGGTTATATTCCGGACAAATATTAAAGACGGAATCCGTAAAGAAAACATATCGGACACCTTTCTCTCTGTTTAGCCTCAACAGATTGTCCACAATCAGATCGGCATTAAGGGTTCTTATCTTTCGCCCATCAATAATAGGATAAGAGCAATAGATGCAATGATAACAGCAACCACGTTTAGTCTGTATGTTCAACATCCCGCTATGTGTCCAATAATAGTCGATTAGACCATCTTCAAACTCGACCTCCAGATTCTTCAGATAATTGACGTGTTCGTTTACCTTTATTTTTCCAGAACCATCACGAAACACCAATCCTTCAACACTACTATAATCCTTTCCTGCGTCCAAAATACGTACCAAATTCACCCATGATTGTTCACCCTCCCCTATGATAGCGAAGTCGGGGTTCAACTCATCAAACAACAGTTGCGGATAGACAGAAAAGCCCGCTCCTCCGATGACAACCGGCACGGATGTCGAAGACCTAATTTCATCCAGAATCTCCTTATACCCTGGAATGAAGCTACTCCTATCAAACGAGTTAGCGCCATCTATATTTCGAAGCGAAACGCCTATGTATCTAGGGTTTTGCTCCTCTATAACCAATTTCAACGAAGAATAATCCTCCCTATTAAAGTCAAATAGACAGACATCATAATCCGGCAACATCCGTTTTATATATGTTTTCAGATACGAGATTCCTATCGGATAAACCGGATAAGGATTCTTGTATCTATTTGCTGAAATCAATAAGATTGTGTTCATAAAATAAGATTAACGAGTTAAGAATCGGACCAGAACGGATAGAAATTAAACCACTGTTCCGGATGTTCCTTTATTCTCTCTTCCAAAACATTTATATATTGTGCAAGCAACGCATCTTCCGGTTTGCGGTCTTTGGACCGTCTAACCGGATCAGCCATATAGAACCGGAAGCTATATTTATCACGACTTTCTTTTTCCGAAAAATAGAAAACCACAGGAACCTTAAAACGAGATGCTATCTGGAACGGGCCGGCCGGGAAAAACGCCTTTTTCCCCAGGAAAGGAGCTTCCATCGTATGCCTGTCACCCACATATCTATCGCCTTGAAAACATACATATTCCTTTCTGTCCAATGCATCCTTAATCAAGAAGACGTGGGTTAGCTCATCCTCATTCACAGGAATGACATGATAGGATTTGTCTCCCATCACCTCCTCCAACCTCTTTTTTATCTTTTGATATTCGGCATCATACATGACCAGATTTAGTTTCGGTGCATAATTGCCGAAGAATTGTCCACCTATCTCCCAATTTCCGAGATGGGCGCCAATCATCACTACACCCGTATCTCCATCCAACACCTTCAGAAACTCTTCATAATTGAAGAATTCATATTCAAACTGGTTATCCAAACCCGATATGGCAGCCACCTTATCTATAATAACTTGCCCGAAACGGTAATAATGGACGAAAACCATTTTTATCGAGGCCAACCGTCCGAGATGATGGATTCTACGCCAATAACGCCAACTTGACTTTGTAGCCTTTGGTGCGAAAGGAATGTAATAAGGGACTACGAAAAAGAGGAATGCATACGCACTGCCCTTTCCCAGATACCGAAGCAAGAAGATAAAGAACCGATATCCCAACGAACCACCTCTCGACTGGCCTCCCCAAACCGGCATCCTACTTATTCAATTTTTCGTGCAGAAAGTCATAGAAATCTTGGAACGTCTTTATCCCTGCAAAATCAGAGTTTTTCAATACGATTCCAAAATTATGCTCAATCAAAACCACCATATCCACAAGATCAAGACTGTCCAAATCCAATGTCTTCATCAATGGAGCATCTGGGAGAAACAGCGTTTTATCCACTTCAAACTCCTCCTCTAAAACAGTATTAATCTTGTCAATAATTTCATCTTTCGTCATATATCCTTATTTTATTTATGTGTTACTATACAAACCTTTTTATCAATAACGATGAATTTGTACCTCCAAAACCAAACGAATTGGAGAGGAACACATCCATCCTCCTATCTACTGTAACGGCAGGAATATGTAATATTGCGGAACTCTCGTCCGGATTCTCAAAATTTACATTAGGTGCCACAAAATCATTTCCCATCATCAGAAGAGAATAGACCACCTCACTTGCACCAGACATCCACAACTCATGGCCCGTCATCGACTTCGTAGAAGAGACCAAAGGGGAGCCTTCGCCCCATATTGCAGATATAGCCTTCGCCTCATTGGCGTCGCCCACCAAAGTAGACGTGGCATGTGCGTTGATATAATCCACTTCGTCGACATTCATCCCCGATTGTCGGATAGCCATCTCCATCGCCCGTTTAGGCCCCAACACATTGGGTATAGAGATATGGTCTGCATTGGAAGAGAAACCATAGCCAACTACCTCGGCCAATATTTTGGCACCTCTCCGCTGCGCCGATTCCAGACTTTCTACCACCAACGCCGCCGCACCACCACTGGGGACGAGTCCGTCCCGATCTCGATCGAACGGACGAGACGCAAGATGAGGAGCATCCTCCCTCGCAGAGAAGGTACTGATGCCGTCAAAACTTGCGACAGAATATTTATTCACCTCTTGCGCACCTCCACAAAGAATGCACTCCTGCAAACCAGACCTGATCAGTGTGCTCGCAATCCCAATGGCATGAGATCCACTGGCGCAAGCCCCTGCTATGGAAAAATTAATTCCCTTCAACTTAAATATCACAGAAAGGTTCATAGATACAGTCGAAGTCATCGACTGGAAAACAGAACCAGATCCGACCAAAAGAGTCGTTCCCTTTTCCCGTATATCATCTATGCTATTGATAATGGGGGCAGCACTAGAATCGCCACCAAAGAGGACCCCCACCTCATTTCTGTCAAGAAAATCGCCATCAATTCCCGCCATAGAGAACGCCTCACGCGCAGCCACACAGGAATAAAAGCCCTGTTCCGGCAAACTATGGCGTTGTCTTCTGTCTACGAAATCGCGCACATCAGGAACAGACACGAGACCCGTCAGTGACGACCGGTATCCCATCGCCTTCCGTTCAGGATCCAAGCCGATACCCGACCGCCCATGATAAAGAGAATCCGCCACCTCCTCCACATTCTTTCCAATGGAAGAATAGATTCCGATTCCCGTAATCACCACTCTGCGCATAATCCGTATGTTTTTCTATGTATACAAACCCCCATTCACAGAAACAACTTGGCCCGTAACATAACAAGCTCCCTTGGAAGCCAGAAACCCGACCACCTCGGCCACGTCCTCCGGATTTCCGAAATGGCCCATCGGAATAAGAGCCTTCAGCTGTGCTTCGTCCAGATCCTGTGTCATATCGGTGCGGATGAAACCAGGAGCCACGGCATTGACAGTCACGTTCTTCTTCGCCGTCTCCTGCGCCAACGCTTTTGTAGCTGCGATGACAGCACCTTTGGCCGCCGAATAATTAGTCTGTCCTGGCAATCCTTTCAGACCGGAAAGAGAGGCCATATTCACGATACGTCCATATTTTTTGACAAGCATACCCTTCAAAACTGCCCTTGTGGTATACATGAAACCATTAAGGCTAGTATCTAGCACCTTGCTCCAATCTTCGTCTGTCATCCAGACAAGAAGATTATCCCTTCGAACGCCCGCATTATTGACAAGGACCTCAATGTAGGTGTCAGGATGAGACTCCTGCCATTGAGAGATGGCATTTTCCACCTCCTCCTTGACAGAAACATCAAAACGGACAATCTCGCCATCCCACCCTTTTTCACGAATCATAGACAACGTATTGTTGGCTTCCGCCTCGTTCGACTGGTAATTCACAAGGACATAGTAGCCCATCTCTGCCAACTTCACTGAGCATGCACGTCCTATACCTCTCGACCCTCCTGTAACTAGAGCAACTTTCATTGTTTATCTTCTTCTATTTTTATAAATAAAAAGGAGCTTTCCTTAAAATCTTTTTGTCTTCAGATATTCCTCCACATGGGCAATGTCCTGATATTTTGTAGTATCGTCCTTGAACACAGGGAAGAAAGCACGGATTTCATCATAAATGGTCTTCGTTTCCTTCGACAATTTATCTTGAATCTTCAGACAATCTACTGCTTGTACGATAGCCATAAAATGAATGGCCATCACTTGATATGAATTATTGACAACCCTCTTTGCCAAAAGCGCAGAGTTAGTTCCCATACTAACTACATCCTGATTGTCATTATTATTTGGGATAGAATGCACATACATCGGGTTGGACAAAGTCTGGCACTCTGCCGTTGTAGAGGTGGCAGTAAACTGAGAGGCCTGCAATCCATAGTTCAAGCCCAGGACTCCCATGTTAACAAACGGAGGCAATATGCCGTTAATACGGTCATGGAACAGATAATTCATCTGACGTTCCATAAGCATCGTCATCTTCGTGAGAGCTATTTTCAGTTTGTCCATTTCAAAAGAGACATAATCACCATGGAAATTTCCACCATGGTAAACTGTTTTATTCTCCACATCCACAATCGGGTTGTCTGTAGCCGAATTGACCTCATTGACAAGCACCCTCTCCGCATTCTCCACTACTTCAAGAACAGGTCCAAGAATCTGAGGAACACAACGAAGAGAGTAATAAGGCTGCACTTTATGAGTAAAGACACTAGTCGTGGAATGTGCATTATCATATAAATAATCCTCACGTTTCCTCATGCAAGAGCTAGAGGCAGATATGTCACGCATCATCTTGGCGATTTTCTGCTGGCCATCCTGCCGGCGAACCTTATTCAGCTTTTCGTTCATAAAGTCATCATAAGAGGACGCTATCTCATTCACCATCACAGAGGCATAAACCGCCCACTTTAATAACTGCTGCGAATAAATGAGGTTGACAAGTCCGATACCCGTCATGAATGAAGTGCCGTTTGTCACAGACAATCCTTCACGGACATGGATACCAAATGGTTTCAACCCAAGTTTAGACAAAACCGCCGATGCCGGTTGTGTTTTGCCCTCATAAAAGACCTCTCCCTCTCCAATCAGAGTCAACGCCATGTGCGCCAGTTGTACCAAGTCACCACTAGCCCCCACGCTACCATGCTCCGGAATAAACGGGATGATGTTATTATTAATGAACGAAGTCAGCAACTCCACCAACTCAGGGTGGACCCCAGACTCGCCCTGTACAAAAGTACCGACCCTAGCTATCATGGCAGCCTTCACATAAAGATCCGGCAAAGGATCTCCGGCACCAGTCGAATGGCTCCTAATTATATTATACTGAAGTTGTATACGCTCCTCATCGCTCACACGATACTGCGCCATTGGTCCAAAACCAGTATTTATGCCATAGATAATACGTTCTTTGGAGAAATTCTCCAAGAAATCATAACTATCCTTTATTCTTCTGAATACATCATCATTAAACTGAAGTTTCTCTCCATCAAACAGGATTTTCTTAATATCTTGTAAGGAGATATAATCTATTCCTTGTGCCATTATATTAAATTTATTTAATGCGCAAAGATAGTACAATAAGATTTCCAAGCAAAATTTTGAATAACTGCATGTCAAAAATGTTCCTTCTATCTGCCAACAAAGACAATTCTCATTCTTTAATCTTTTTCCAATCCTTTAATATCAGCAACCGTTCAAAAGCAGAAGACAGGAAACAGTACGGTCACTCTCGCCCATTTTTCAAAAAGTCACAAGAGAAAAATCAATGGGGAAGGATGGGATGAATCACATCTACCTTATCATTCAAGATCAGTTTTTCCGGAAAACCAACCTTCTCCACTAATTTCAAAGCAAGATCGTGGCATGCCACATCAAAAGAGATGTGCGCATCGCTGCCTATTATAATAGGCACTTCATATTTTTTACATAGCCGCAACATCTCCACATTATTATCATGAGCTTTTTCCTTTTTACGGTCAGGTCGCAGCGAACTGTTGTTTAGTTCGAGCAACGTACCATATTCTTTCGAAGCAAGGACAACCGGTTCGAAAAGGAGATCGGCCGTACCATCTGCAGGATGGCTGATGATGTCTATTTCCTTATTCTTAATCACGTTCACGAGTCCGGTCGTATTCTCCTCTATTGTTCCTTTTTTGAAGCACTTGCAATGTATGCCAGCTATCCTAATGTCCAGCCTATCAATGTCAGTCTGCTCCATATCCAAGGTTCCGGCAACATCCATGATATTGAGCTCCGCACCCAACAAGAGTTCCACTCCATACATGACCCGAGGAATCACCCCGAAGTTTCGAAAATACATAGGATGACAAGATCCCGGCATAGCAGGACCATGTTCCGTGAGTCCCAATATTTTCAGGCCTTTCTCCGAAGCAGCGGCCGCCATCTCCTGTATGGTGCTATAAGCGTGGCCACTCACCAACGTATGAGTATGTAAATCAAGAAGTGTTTTCATAATCTCTCCTCCACGATTAAATCATGCTTCATTTCTCAACTCGGCCAGATATAGGAAATGGTCGTCCTCGTATATTTTTTCGCAAGAGAAGCCATGCAGTTTAGCACAATCGGCCAACGTGTCGAAATCAACGAACACCCATTCGAAAGTCTTCCCTTTTGCCCCTTTGAAACCAAAGGTATATTCCATTTCGCCATAATAGTCGCCATTCAAATCAATCATCATGCTGCCATCTTCCTCCTCATACATATAACGGATATCCGATGAATCCAGCAATATACGTCCTCCCTTTTTCAGAATTTTCTTTGCCTGCAAGAAGAAAGACGAGAGTCTATTCAGCCGACCCACAATGCCAACTCCATTCATCAACATCAGCATAGTATCATAACCGCCCTCCTCAAAACAAAAATAATCGGCCAGCAAAGGATGTTGAACACCACGTTCACGCATCACATCAACAGCCCCCTCGGAGATATCGATAGCCGTGACATCCAGATGCCTCATCTGCAACCACAAAGAATGGCTTCCGGCACCAGCCCCCACATCCAACACTTTGCCCGTTGCCCGTTGTAAGGCCATTTGCTCCACCTCCGGCATCTCCGCATAAGCGCGGAAGAAAGTAGACACAGGCCACTCATCGGTCTCCGCCAAATCACTCTCCACCACGAATGTAGCGTTTTTCTCTCCCTTCTGATAGGCCTTTAGCCCATCACCATAAACATCTTCTTGCATTTTCTTTGCGATTTAACAATTAGCAGTTGTGACAATCGTAAGCAAATATACATAATATAATCTTGCAATTTCACACCCATTGCATAAAATAGAATATGGCAACCCGCAACATTCCCCATTGAGAATCCGCGTCAACTAGATATCGTAATCAAAAAAAATTGGCAAAAGTTCGGCACATCTCGTATTGGTAAATTTCAAACATTTCCACACCAGATACAAGGGAATAAAAATTTTGCCGTACTTTCTGTAGAACGAGCAACAGAGCAGGCAACATTTCCCTCCCAAAAGACAATACCTACGGCATTTGTGAGATTGACTTCAGTCATTTTGACGGTTACTAAACCGCATCCGAGCATCAACCCTACCATCTAGCCTATAGTTTCTGTCTTTGACAAATTTAATCGTCCTTATTCCTGTTTTACGATTTTTAGTGCAAGGCTTCTCTCTTCAAAGATTATATGTGCAACATATACGCCAGGAGCATAGTTTATTCCAAAGTATGCTTTTTTTTCTGTAGGATAAAACTCATCTATCTCTATGCCGTCAATGGAGTTCACTATGACTTTCTTTGCAGGTTTGTGTGTCTGTAGTAGAAACGCTTCTTTCGTTGGATTGGGAGAGATGGCAATGCCTTCACTGGCAATCGTATTAATCAGGCTGGACGGATTTAGTTCGAACGAGACAGAGTCGGTATATAAGTTTGAAGAAACGTCCTCTAACTTAACTCTTAGTTTGTGTTCTCCGGCTGTCAAGTTGAAGGAGCCTTCTGACGTAGTGTACCCTCTTCTGTTGCTGGTTCCGGAGGCATTCGCCACCCCTGTTAATGTCATTTTTCCTGCGGAAATTCCGTCAATGTACAGCCCGATTGTTGCGTCAGATGTAGTCGAATGACGGAATGTAGCAGTGTATAAGCCCGATGTCTTAACGTTTACGGAGTATTGCGTCCATTCTCCGGCTGTGGTCTGCATGATGGAGTAGCCGTTGCTGATGGATTGAATATAGACATCTGCATTGTCTTTGCGTAAAATTGATCCGGAGTTGCTTTTGTCCGCATCATAATAGGCTACATTTGCACCTCCCAAGTCGAAGTATTCCATATTGAAACTGCCGGGAATATTGTATGTCGTCGCATACGGGGAAGAATCGGATATATTGATCGTGTATTCTTTTGTCTCGCTTTTGTCATTCAGGTCCGTCACCTTTACAGAAAAGGTGAAAGATCCTATTTTTGAGGCGATGCCAGTGACTGTGCCATTGCTGTTTAGAGTCAGTCCGTCCGGCAGAGATCCGCTTTCGACGATGAAAGTGAGGGGAAATTCGCCACCTTTGGTGGCAATGCTGTCATAATAGGCTCCGTTTAAGCCTCCGTCAGACATTGTTTCCGTCGTGAAGAAGGGAATCTCTATCCATTTTCCGCAGCGGAAAGACATGATGGTGTCGTATGCGCTGAAATTCCAAAGATAGATGCCTGCATTTTCTCCGCTAACCCATACGGCATTTGGGTCGGAACTGTCGTTAAAGACCTCTGCTCCGTTGGTGGAAGTCCACATTGGATTATCTTCCGCTGCCGGTTTGCAATCAAGAAGTTCTTTTTTTCCTTCCGTGCAGTTGTCTCCATCATCGTTACTATGCCAAATGAAGATTCCTCCGTTTGATTTTATATAGGGGACTTCTATAAATTAAATATTTAAAAATCAGATAATTAATTGAGTTTTTGGTACGTTTTTTGCTGTATATGTGGTACATAAAAGAAGAAAGCGATGAATAAACTCACTGCATTCCGTACGGCAAAGAGTACGGGGCTGTTCGAACAGGACAACAGCAAGGACAGACTGGTCAAGATGGGGAATCCAATGGAGAACATCACCCGCATATTTGACTTTGAGACCTTCAGGGCGACATTGGAAGGGCTCCTGTTCACAAAGGAGAGGAAGAGCAACGCCGGACGTCGTCCCATAGATTGCGTGATGATGTTCAAAGTCCTTTTCTTACAACGCTACTACGGCCTCAGTGACGAACAGACTGAATATCAGATAGTAGACAGAGGCAGTTTCCGCAGATTCGTCGGCATCGAGAATGTGGACGACGTGCCAGACGCCCGCACCATATGGAAATACAGAGAGGAGCTGACTAAGGCCAATGCCTACGACAAGCTCTTCGACGAGTTCACGGAAATGCTCCGCCAGAAGGGTTACGAACTCAACAAAGGCCAGATGATCGACGCGAGTTTTGTCGTGGCACCCCGGCAACGCAACACGCGGGAAGAGAACCAGAAGATAAAGGAAGGGAATGGGGACGAACTATGGAACGACACCCCCCACAAGAAGAGCCACAAGGACATAGACGCACGTTGGACGAAAAAAAGGGGGGAGACCTTCTACGGCTACAAGAGCCACACCAAGGTCGACGAGAGGCACAAGTTCGTGACCAAATATGAGACGACGGCGGCGAACGTGCACGACTCAAAGGGGTTCGAACCCCTTCTTGACGAAACGGACCGAGGACAGACCTGTTTTGTCGATGCGGGGTACGTGGGGACGGAGGCCGTCTTCAAGAAGTACGGAGTCGAGGCCGTGATATGCGAGAAAGGGTATAGGAACAGACCGTTGACACAGGAACAGAAGGCGAACAACCGTCGGAAGTCAAAGGTCAGATGCCGAGTGGAACATGTCTTCGGCTTCATGGAACAGAGCATGAAAGGACTGGTTGTCAGGACGATAGGGATTGCGAGGGCTAAGGCCAACGTCGCTCTCACCTGTCTTATCTATAACATCTCTAGATACGAACAGATTTTAAGGCGTCAGCCACATTTCATCGGATGAGTGGGTCGTGTCGTGTTGAAGAGTCAAAAAAGCAAGCAATGATGGAGAAAACATAAGCGAAAGGCATGTGTCGTCAGTGCGTTTTCCTATAACTTAAGGCAAGTTTTGGGAACCAGCGGGCAGATTGTCGGAGTTCTCATGAATTTCGGCAGTTTATATGATGCCTGTTTTTTTGAAATTTCCGCATTTCGAATTAATAGAACCCCCCTTATTTTACTTTGGAGTTATGACGACGGTTTCTTGTTCTAATAATAGCGAAAATAATCAACAGTTAAATGTCAAGGATGCAGCCTCTTGGATGGACAAACAAGGCATAGAATACAAAGCTCTGGAATGTTTCAACTGGGTGGCTAATGACGACAGTGCACCAATGGCTAAGGTCAGAATTTCAAGGACAAAAGATGCGCTCGTGATAGATTACCATGTGGCTGAATATTCGACCTGCGGTCTGGAAAACACAGACGGAGGCGAAGTTTACAAGGATGCCTGCATGGAGTGTTTCATCAAAGCTCCCGAGGATTCGGGTTATTACAACATTGAATGTAACTGCATCGGAACGCTCTACATCGGCTACAGAAAACCAGGCTCAGACAAAGCAGCACCGATACGCTCCACTCTATCGACAGGTTTGCCAGCCTAGGCACCACACCTTTCGACACCACCATCGGTTATAAAGAATGGACGCTCAGCCTAGTGATTCCATTCAAACATCTGCCTCATCTCAACGACGACGGAAACCGCACGGATTATCTCGGAAACATTTACAAATACGGCAAACGTCTGCACAAAGTCTATTATGTTTCCCTCTTCCCTATCCCGACAGAAAAAATCAGTTTCCACAAGCCGGAATATTTTAAAGAGATTTTGTGATAAAATGATATAGTTTGTGAGTCCTGTTTTTTATTCAAACTTCGACATTTATTTCAATCTCGAAGTTTGTTGATTATCTATGTAGTACCTGTTCGGCACTACAAATATTGTCTAATCATTGCGCTGATAACCACGGACTTCGTCCGCGGCTATTATTATGCAGCCGCCTTCGCGGCTAGTCGGTTGCTCATTATTTTCCCGTTAAATAAGCTTGTTTTTGAGCAAAAATTCAATGGAGTAGTCAATTCCTTTTACGGATAATTGCGGATAATCAATCATAAAACTACTCCTTCGCCTTCGCTTTGCTAATCATCTGTGTGATGTTTCCCATGGGGCAGAATACGCACCACGTACGCGGACGATAGACGATGGTGAGAACGATGCCGATGATAAGCGATGTAAGCATCAAGCCGTAAAGGCCAAAAGCAAACTGAGCATGCACGGGCGATATGGCTTCCGTATAGGTCCAATTCCAAGGCACATCGAAGGTCCAGAACAAATGTATGGTCTGATGCATATCTTGTAGGCCCTGAGCCACAAGAACCGTAACATAGATGACTTCAGCAAACGTTAGTAGGAAAATGGCTAAAAATGTGTTGCGGAAAAACTTCGACGAGAGCCATCTTGGCGGTGCGGCCCGACGGGTAAGGTGGAACGTATTGCCCACATGCATAAAAATCTGACCTCGTCCGCAGTAGCTGTTGCACCATATTTTACCGCCTCCGGCAATGGATACTATCAACGCAGTGCCTAGGCAAAGCAGTCCCACCCAAGCGTATGCTATACTAAAGAAACCTAGGATGAAATAGGTAGACGAAACAATCCATAAGTAATCGCTCCATCTCTTTTTTTTAATTTGTTTCAATCTCTCTCCTCCTCTTTTATTCGTTCAACACGGGTTATAATAGCTGCCGGACAAGCCTTAGCACAGAGTCCGCAACCAATACAAAGGGCATCGTTTACATCTGCATAACAACCCTTATAAATGCGAATGGCCTCGCGTGGGCATGTCTTTTCACATACCCCGCAGGCCACACATCTACCATTTTCAATTTGAGCTTTAAATTTCGACATTAATCTAAACTTTCGCGTTCGTTATGTTCAACCTTCTCTCTCTTACTTCAATCCTAAAACTGAAGTCACTGCATCCTGCAAATTCGCCTTACTGATAGCACCCACACTTATCTGAGGCTGACCATTCATCGGAATGAAAAGCAATGTCGGAATAGACTGTACATGGAAAAGTCCTGCCAGTTCACCTTCCTTATCAACATCTATCTTGTAAACGACCAACTTATCGCCATACTTCTCTGCCATCTCATCAATTACCGGAGACATTGCCTTACAAGGTCCACACCAAGTAGCGTAGAAATCGATGATAGCTGGCTTGTCGCCAAGATATTTGAACTCTGAGGGATTAGTCTCATAATTTGCTACCTTCTCTAAGAACATAGCTTTATTCATTTCTATTGCACTCATACTCTTATTATTTATTTGGTTAATACTTGTTTCTTCATTAATCACTTTTATTTTCTTACCTTTTGGGGTACAAGAGACCATAGCAACAGACATCAGCGCTATGATGGATAACTGTTTTATTCTATTCCTGTTTCTCTTCATAATTTTCTTTGTTAGTACAATTGCAGTTTAACACTAAGGCGAAAAGGTTTCTAGCCTGTGCCGTCATCTCTTTGTTAATACAATATTTCGGACGAGCCGCATTGTCATCGCTTATAATCAGTCCTACATCCAAAAGTTCCTTAATATGTCTGGACGTGGTCGATTTGGCTAGAGGCAAAATATGGTTGATGTTTGTAAAGCAGCAACCGCCATTATCTATAATGTACTGGAGAATGGCGATCCGAGCTGGATGTGCCAGTGCACTGGCTATCTTTGCCGTCTCATTCTGACTCTCCGTATATTGTGAAAAATCTTCTTTCATAAACTCATTATTCTTTTATTTGTTCGCAAATATACGAACAAATTTTAGATAAAAACAAATTTTGTTCGCATTTTTGCGAACTTTTAACAAATAAATAGACTTTAAACACGAATTAGTACAAATTACTTTTATTATTGAAAATTTGAAAACCAGAAGATTAGCTCATTATTTTGAAGTTTAGTGAAGAAATGTATTTGCATGAATTTTTGCGGTCATAACGACCGCGGGAGAGCTTCCGAGAAGCATTTTATAAAACCGAGACTATTAAACGGACTGCACCAACGCCATTGGTTAGCACGAAGAGAATGACACCATCACGAGTCCGACCTGAAAGGTAGAGTGCTCAAAACTTGATTCTAATTTTGCTTGAAAAACAAGGTTGTTTAACAAAAAAATGATGAATAGCAGCGGACGAAGTCCTTGGTTATCAGCATAATGAACAGGCAATACATGTAGTACCGACTAGGTACTACATAGATAATCAACAAACTTCGAAATTGAAATAAATGTCGAATATTGAACAAAAAAACCAACAATACACAAGGACATTAAAAGTCTCTGTAGTTTAATTATCTGCAAAGAATATGAAGGCTGCTTACTTCTAATCTCCTTTCCTTTCTAAAACAGAAGAATGCAAAAACAGAGTGTTTTTGGGGAAGATAGACTCTAATACAAATTTTTTATTTTTTCAACGCATCAGAAATTGCACACCTTTTATTTCGGTCCGTAACCGCAATAATCCATAATGTCGTAGATGTCCTGTGTTTCAAGGCGGTTTTCGATATCGGCCTCAGAGGGTTGAGACGAAGAACGTCGGCTCTCCATGCGTCGGAGACTATCCTTCATCTTCGCTGCACGACGATACCAAAGGTGATTGGGATCGTATCGGACAAGGCTAAAAGTCCCTTCAGTCGTTGATTTTTGAAATTCAACGAATCCATATTTTGCTCCATGACATATACCCTCTTCACCAACTTAGAAACCCGCTCCTGGTTTTCCTTTTCATCAGACGATTTCTGTATCTCAACGCCAACCACAAAACCAATAGCAACCAAGACGATACAGAGTAAAGCCTTGTAATTAACGGGAGTATTTAGAAATTGGCAGGACATAAATATTCTATTGCTTTTGATTCAAATAATCTCCTGACTTAAAAATTATATAACCAGAACAATAAAAAGGAAACCTAGGAAACTCATCTCCTATATATTTACTAAAACTTCTTTCTCTTCTTCCCTTTTTCTCTATTAATTCGGATATTGATCCTATATTAGAATAAACAATCTGACCATAATAATCTAACAATTGATAACCATATTCAATATGGCTTATATCATAATCTGATTCATTTTCTATAGTAAAATTTACATAAGCAAAATTACCATCCTTCTTCACTCTATTATCAAAATAAATATGCAAATTTTTCTTTATATTCTTCATCACTTCATATTGCTTCATATCCCAGAAAACATCTTTCTGCGAATCTATAATGGAAACATTAAAATTCAAATCAAAAAAATTATATGAATTTGTTATTTTCCATTCTCCATCTTTCTTTTTTAAAAAAAAAGTCACCTGTTCTGCTGTTTCAACTCTATAAATTGAATCTCTATATTTATTAGCAATCAATTTATAATCATCAAGATAAGCTATTTTTTCACAAGATTTATAAGCCTCTTTATACTCTTCTGAAAGAGATAATGTATCATTATATTTCAAAAAATCATCTACAATTTTACACACCTTTGTTTTTTCACTTTGACAAGAAATAAGCATTAAACAAAATGCTACAAATCCACTAAAAACAATTTTTTTCATACCATAAGAAATTACGGGAAAGACATCTGTAAATAAAAAAGTTCTTCACCTAGTTAAATTTAAAATATTCTATTAAATTATTGTTTTTTTTCATATTACACACATATAATACACTTAAAAAAATTGTTGCTTTTCCTATGTACAAAATATTATGTTTACTTTCAGTTAGTATTGAGCCAAAAGGTTCTAGTAAAGAAGTACCCTTTCTCATACGAATACAGTAAAGACCTGATTCCTCTGGTACATCTTCAGAAGTCATTAAACCCATTAATCTAAAAAAAGATTCATCCATCAACTTATTATCATCAAAATTACATGGAAGATGATTCGCATTTCCTTCCTCTTTCTTAGATTTTTATTCCTCTCCCATTTCTCTCAATCTCAGCATTTCAATGGATCATCGAAATAGTCGTTGCTAAGGTATTTATCTGTAAGTTCCGAATATCCATCACTGAAATCAACTCATTCTGATTGTTCTGTTTTTAATTCAGAACAATCCTTATCATATATTAAACAATCAGAAATCTTTCGATTGTCTATTGATTTCTTTTTTCTTTGTATTAGTATTAACTGATTTCTCCATTAGTTCTATTCTTTATAAATTCCAGATGCTATAAGAATAGCTAGTGATGGCGATGCAACTCGACCAACATATTCCTTAATATTAGTAGTAGTCAATTCATCTGGATATTCCAAATTTGAATATGCATTATATAATTTATGAGTATCAATGCTAAAATCATTGCCAGTACTTTCTCTAATGCCACTAATTTCTGAAGCATTACAAGTAATATTTGAATAATGAATGCCTTGAACACTTAACGCTTCTTTTAGATTTTGAATTCTCTTTACAAATTCTCCAAATGATAAAACTTTCTTTTCCATAAGTTTATTTTTTTGATTTATAAATATACATTTTTATTTCCCTTGTGCCACCCTGATACATTCATTCCTTAACTCAGTAATTTCGTGCATGCGGGCAGGATTTTTATCTAGATTGATGTATATTCCGGCCGATACCCGTTCACCAATTCCGGTGATATCCGTTCACTCCGTTGGTAATCTTCAGTATTGTGGCAAATTTAATATTTCTTTCTTAAACTCTCTCCGCTCAACTGATATTTCAGCGCTTTGTGAACGATTCTATCTAGGCAGGCCTCCGCAATGAGTTCACTTTGGAAGACACTATACCAATCTGCTATCGGCAACTGACTGGCAAGAATTGTTGCTTTGCGGTTATATCTGTCGTCGATGATTTGCTCGAAGTCATGCTGTGTCTGCCCTTCAAGCTTAACCATGCCCCAATCGTCGATGACGAGAAGGTCATGAGAACTGATTTTGCGGAAGAAGTTCGTTTCTCGTCCTTCAAGGTGCACAAGCTTCAGATTTTCTATGAGCATGTTCATTGTAAAATACAACACCTTTGTTCCTTCCCTGCAGGCTCTGTCGCCAAGTGCACAAGCGAAGTATGACTTACCCGTGCCGGCCGGCCTATGATGATGACGGTCATGCCGTTGGTGATGTAACTGCCCGTGCACAGATCGCTTACGCTGGACGTTGCGATGCCTCTGGCTGTGTCGGTCTCGAGTTCTTCGATTGACGCCTTAAGTCGGAAGCTGGCATTTTTGATGAGGCGTTGTACGCGGTTGTTCCGGCGTGTGTCTCGCTCGTACTGCACCATCATCTGCATGCCTTCACGCAAGGTCAGTCTGTCCAGCTGGTGTGTCTCCTCCAGGGAGTTCCAGCAACTTGCCATTCCCAGTTTGAGCCCATGCAGAGCCCTTGTGATTTCGTTTGTTGTCATAATGTGAACGGATATTATATTGTTGGTATATACTCATTGGAAGTAGCTGCTGCCGCGCATGTTGACGTGGTCTGTTGGTACGGGCGCTTCAAACACGTCGCAGGTTCGTCTTCTGAAGCGATGAGAGTGTTGTGCTTCAGTACCGACTCGAACTTCCTGTAGGAGAAGATTTTGAAGTCGATGCATTGTTTGCATGTCTTGTTTATAATCTTCGTCTCATACCTGCGGCTCAGGCTCATGATCGACGCGCATAATTTATAATACACCTCTTCGGGCTGATTAGTCCGCTGCGGATTGAACACCTCCGAGATATAGTCCCCGCATTCAGGAGATATGCGGGAAGCCCATGTTATGTAATACGATGCGGAGCGTTCCATGATGGCTCTGCAGTTTGACGCAAGATGTCCCTTGAGGTATGTGTGTCCGTATTCATGACTACGCATGTGCGAGGCGGCCTGTATGCCGTCGACATAGACATTCACGACGGAGCGCGTAAAGATGACAAGCGCCTTCTTGCCCACATATATGTATGGTACGGAGTAAAAGTGCGTCACCTTATCCTGTCGGAGTTCTACAAAGCAATTGCCCTGTACTTGTAAAGTGGCGTAGAATTTCATCTCGTGGACATTCTGTGGAAGTGGTTTCAGACGGCTATTCTCGGCGGCATGGAAACGTTCCTCTCGACTGTACGGACGCTTCTGCATGCGGGTCTTGTTGAAGAGCGACAGCTGCTCCACACGGCTTTGTTGAGCTCCATTATCGAGTGGAAAGTACGTCCGCGAAGCTTGGCGTATATGCGGTTGTAGGTTGTCCGCACCTTGTCTTCCACCAGAGCTTTCTGCGTCGGCTTTTTTGGGTCACATGGCAATACCACAAAATGATAATGATTCCCCATATCCTCCAATGCCTTGTTTAACTTCGGCTCATGCCGGTCGTTGCTGATGACGGCAGACTTGAGGTTGTCTGGCGTGAGAATCGGAGGCCTTACCGAGATGCTCCAGACTCATTCTGACGGCGAACAGAAAGTCCTCCGTCTTTTGAGACGGGACACATATGACATATGTGTAGTCGCTATACGGCATGCAGGCCACAAACACTTCCGCCTTGATGACTTCGCCAGTCGCCGTGTCAATATATCCGAGCTTGTCGCCGGCAAAGTCCACCATGAGTTTCTCGCCGGGATTATACGTTTCTGTGAGTACCGCGGTACAGCCTTTTTGAGCCACGAGATTTTGCTGGAGATGGAAATAGAATTGGGATTTGCCATAGCCACTGGGATGCCCCGCCCTGTATTCCTCATAAAGCAACTGACGTGTCACATGGAGTTTCGGATTGCTTAGCTGTTCCTTGTAATAAGGCAGTAGGGCAAGGAAGTCGGGCATTCGCCGGTCACTGTACGCCGGAGAGCCGGCATGAAACATACGCTCTAGTTCAGGGTCATCCTTGGACAACAGCCCGCCATAATCCCATCCGTTACGTTGGATCGTATTGACATAGTCGTTGACCGTCCCCTTGTTTATTGATAACTTGCGGCTGACGCCACGATTGGATTCTCCAAGTTGCTTCAACTGGATAACTTGTTTTATTAGGCTCATGTCTTTTATTGTTCCTGCCATTCCGGTACTAGATTTATTGATTCTAGCACAAAAATAACTGAAGGACCTGGAGGAGTGAACGGGCATGCTCCGGAAAAAGGTGGCCGGAACCCTATTGCCCAATGGGCTGACTGAACGGGGTTGCTCCGGAAAGGAGGCGGCAGGCCCAACTTTTCGCAAGAAGTGAACGGGCATGCTCCGGAAAATATTGCGGTCGGTGTCCTGTTTCGGCCATTGAACGGGCATGCTCCGGAAAAATCCGGATAATTTGGTCATTTTGTCCATTATTATACTTCTTTATGGACGAACGGATACAAAAAACAGGCTGTTTCACCTCTCTTTGGCGTTGGCTACGCCTCCGGATTTCTGAACGGGTTTACTCCGGAATATGTAAATGAAAAATTAGGACATATAAAGAAATTGCATTTTGCAGGACGAAGATCTACTGCTGATGTTTACATTTCAAAAGACCAGCCAAGCATTGCAGACGATGCAACTATTCAAAGTGCCTTTTACGGAGCACCCACTGTGGTAACTCTTTTTGCTCCAAAGAATTTTCTTTATTCGGAAAGTGATGCATGCGTAGCGGCCGAGAATATGATGCTGGCAGCTACCTCATTGGGTGTAGCTTCTTGCTATATTGGTTCGGCATGGGATTCTTTTGACGATCCGTTTGGACATCAAACGCTTATAGATTGGAATGTACGTACCGACTATTATGCTGTTCTTCATGTACTTTTAGGTTATTCTCTTACCGAAGAGATGCCCAAACCTAAACCTCGCAAGGAGGGAAGAGTTATTAGAGTGTAATGTTACTTTTCGTATATGATAAACTCTATTATTTCCGTGTCTTCAGATCAAGCCTAAAAAGTTGATCACAGCAACACTAGTGTTGCTGTGATCAACTAATATTCCATATTTTATGATATTAACGAATGCTGTTTTTTTATTAGGTCAAATTTTTAGTTGATCAAAAATTCAAACCTAGTGATAATCCTATATGAGATCTTCTTGTTTTATACGTGTCGAAATCAATAATTAAAGAAGATTGTCCCGAATAATCTATACCAATAAATAATTGTTTGTCTTCTCTGTATCTCCATCCAAAACGAATTCCGGCAGTTACGGATGCATTAAACTCAAAATTTGTTTCAACTCCATCCTCTTCCTCATAATCAAATTCATCGTCATATTCTTCAGTTATTATTTCATATGATACTATTCCTCCTCCTAAGCCAGCTAATGCATAGGGAGTAATTACGTATTGGTTTATTCCAATTGGAACACTAAGACCCATTTTTATATCACAAAATGTAAAACTATTGTCTTTAGGACCGAGATCTCCTTTGATGCCTATTTTTCCTCCATATACAGATAACTGAGCTAATCCTAGCGTATACCATCTGCTTTCTAATGTGACTCCATACAAATTTCCAGCATATTCACTTACAGGAACAGATAGTCTGAAAGAAACGGCAGCCCAATCTTCGTCTACTATATAAATGCCTGATTTTATACTGAGTTTTTTATATTCTTCAATGTTAATCGTACTAAACGAAACAAGTTCCCATGTGCCATTATTAACTTTCCAAGTTGAATTTATTGTTTCTCCTTTATACGAAAAGTTGACAGTGGATGAATTTTCAGTACCCATTGTAACTTTATTATATTCGAATAGTTCTTTTTTCTTGATACTTCTATAAATGGCATCGGCCAACAATATACGCATTCCATCAAATGGTTTTCTTTCTCTAAAAAGAGTTGTTGCCTTTTCTTTGGCATCATCAGATGCGGATGATAATATTCCTGAAAAGAACTTAGGCGTAAAAGACATTAAAAAATCATTAGATATAAAAGGAATTATATCAGAATATGATGACTTGCAAGCTTTAAGAAATTCTTTCGATCTGCTTTCCAACGTTGCATCATCTGCTTTTTCTTCTAATGTTTCATTATTTAGAAATTCAAGCATGTCATTTGCATTGACTGCATAATTTGCGTTTTCTCTACGCATTACTTTCCATGTATTTATTCCAACAACCTTATATGTTGTTTCATTTTTGTCGTTTACCTCAGAGATCATCAATGGACCACCAGAACTACCTGGGTCTACTTGCGCTGTGTGTTGAATAACCGAAATAGAATGAACATCACCAAAATCTTCATTTTTTACGGTTGAGTTAGAGATTATACCTTTTCCTAATTGCCATAATGGCTCTTCTTTAAAGACAGGATAACCAGCAGACCATACATTGTCTCCATCTTTAATTGGGGCTGACGTAATTTCCAAATAGTTTTCAAATTTTGCATCAGAGGGAAGTTCTACCAAAGCTAAATCATAATCTTTGCTAATTCTAGAAACAATACATCTTGAATAAATAACAGACGCTCCGTTTATAGAAAATTCTAAGTTTACTTCTTTTGCACTGTGTACAACATGTTTGTTGGTCATCAAATAGGTTTTCCCATTTTTATCCTTACAAAGGAATCCTGATCCAAAACCACCTTTTTCTAATGATCTGAACTCTCTTGCAGAAGGGAAAAAACCTTGTCTTTCAAATTCTGCAGCCATATCTAGAAAATAAGTTTTATCATTTTCAGAATAAGATGGACGTACAATAGCTACAATTTCTTTAAGATTTTGTGCCATTGAGGAAATAGACATAAATAGTAATACTAAAGAGGTTAAAGTTTTTACTTTCATTTCTAATTTTTTTGATTTTGAATTTTATTTTTTATTTATGATGTCAAAAAATACGTGTGAAATTTTTGTCATAGATTTTTATTTCATTTCGTTATTTATCTAATAAAAAGTAATTATTAATGATATTATTGTTTGTGTTAAAATACATTCTCGTTCGTTTGCAAAAGTACATTTATTTGATAAATATTTATAATATTTATGTTGTATTTATTCACTAGTGTCTCTTAAAATTATTTAAATTCAAAATTAAGATTCTTATTCATAACGTTTTAGCCCTACGATACCCTGTCCGGGTTTTGAAATGCTTACCTTTGCATCCGATTCAAAATCGGAACAGATATGCATACAGGGATATTCGTTTTTGCACAGATTGTACAATTCCTCCCTCAGAGGCAGTTCAGGCGAGTACTCGCCAAGTACAGCGACCGTACCACAGGTTGGTCGATGTCTCACTGGAACCATTTGCTGGTTCTGATGTTCGGTCAGCTCATTGGTTGTGGAAGTCTCAGGGAACTCACAGACATAACTACTGCCCATGCTAAGAAATCTAAGCACCTCGGTTTTGGCCACCATTCCATCAATAGGCAGATGCTGTCGAAGGCCAATGCTCTCAGAGATCATCGTGTCTTTGAGGAATTCGCATTCCACATGGTGTCCGTCGCCCAATCCCAAGGCATCACAAAGGAGTTTGAGTTGCATGGGAAATTCTATGCTATCGACTCCACGACCATCGATCTCTGCATGTCCGTATTTAGGTGGGCAGAGTTCAAAAGCACCAAGTCGGGCATCAGGATCCATACCCAAATTGACATTGTCACGGAGATTCCTGTGTTTTACAGGATTACCAATGCCAAGGTGCACGATGTCAACTCGATGGACTGGTTCTCATACGAGCCATTGGCATGCTATGTGTTTGACAGAGGTTACTTTGACCTCGCCAGACTCTATCATATCAATGTGTTTGGAGCATTCTTCATCATCAGGGAGAAGGGTAAAACTGCCTACGAGATTGTTGACGGAGAAAGCATGCTTGATGGTGCTGATAATGTCCTTAAAGACCAGAGTATCCGCTTTACCAAGATGGAAAACAGGGAGAAGTATCCTGGACCATCAGAAGGATTGTCTACTATGCTCCTGAACTGCATCGAAGTTTTGTCTACTATACGAACAACTTCTACCTCAAAGCAAAGGACATTACCCTTCTTTATAGATATAGATGGCAGGTGGAGTTGTTCTTCAAGTGGATCAAGCAACATCTCCAAGTTAAGAGATTTTGGGAGAGTCCGAGAATGCGGTACGTATTCAAATTCATGTTGCCATCATCACCTACTGCCTCATTGCCATCATTGAGCATGATCTCAAAATCGGCAGACCCGTATTCGAAGTCATGCGAATCCTTGGCAAGTCTGCGCTCACCATGGATAATATACGCGACCTTCTTCTGCCACTCAAGGATGAAGAAAAGCCGGATGACGGACAACTCTATTTCGACTTCAAATTTGATTAACATAAATTAAGAGACACTAGTGTTGTTTTATCTGTTTTGTGTTTTGATATCTGTTTTCGTTTTCTGAAAATCTATTTTTTGAAAGTTTGTTTTTCTTATGGAGTCTTTTATGTTTTTGCATAGGATGCCTTTTGTCCGTTTGCTATTTCCTTTGCTTTTTGGAATTGTTTGTGGAATGTATTGCCCTCTTTTTGTTCATGGAGATGTACTGTTCCTCGTGTCTTTACTTTTATTGTTCCTCTCTTTTCTTTTGACATTTACGAAAAAGAAATACAGCCTAAATTGGACTTTTGGCGTCTCATTGTTTCTCGTTTTGATGAACTTGGGTTATTTGCTTGTGGAACGTGAGATGTCTATGTTGTGGAATCCTAGAAATGGGACAGGAAAACTTTTTCTTTCTGAAATAGTAGATATTCCGGAAGAAAAAAGCTTCTACAATTAAATGTCTGGTCTCTTTGCAAAAGGAGAAACGAAAGATACCTTGTTGTCTGAAAAGCACCCTCTTCTTGTATTGTATTTGGCAAAAGATGAAAGTTCCATAAATCTGAAACGGGGTGATATATTGACATTCCCGGATAATCTGTTTCGAGAACAGAAGTTGAATCCTGGAGAGTTTGATTATGTGAAATATCTTCGTACAAAGGGAATATCGGCTTCTCTCTATCTTCCTTCCGGAAAATGGAGGCGAGTAGGAGCTACGCATCGCTTCTCCCTCAAGTCGATGGCTGCTGATGTACAGGAAAAACTAGTGACAAAACTGAAAAGGCATGATTTCAAAAAAGATGAATTAGGGGTGCTGTCTGCTATGGTTTTGGGAGATAGGGATTATATGGATTCTGAGATAAAAGATAGTTATGCACAGACCGGGGCGAGTCATATTTTAGCTGTTAGCGGGTTGCATGTGGGGGTCGTTTTCTTTGTCTTCAACTTTTTGTTGGATTTGTTTTGGAAACCTCAAAAATGGAGATTGTTGCGTGCAATCTTGTTGATTGCCGCATTGTGGATTTATGCCTTTGTGACCGGATTGTCACCTTCCGTAGTACGGGCTTCTATAATGCTTTCTTTTGTTTGTATAGGAATGTTAATTGGTCGGAAAACTTCGATTTATAATACTTTGGCGGCTTCGGCCTTTTTCCTATTGCTTTATCATCCGTTTTATTTGATTGATGTGGGTTTTCAGTTGAGTTATACGGCCGTACTTTCGATTGTGGTTTTCCAACCGCATATATCCTCTATTTTTACTTTTCGTCGTTGGTTGCCTAGTAAAATATGGTCGTTGTTTACTGTTTCTGTGGCCGCACAGATTGGCACTTTCCCTATCTCTTTGTATTATTTTCATCAGTTTGCCAACTATTTTTGGTTGTCTGGTTTTGTGGTCGTTCCACTCTCTGCAGCAGTTATTTATCTTGCTATGTTTCTGTTGTTGCTTCTTGACATTCCGTTTGTTTGTGATGCAATAGCAACAGTTCTGAATTTTGTGTTGACACTGATGAATGGTTCTGTACGCTTGATAGGACACTTACCATTGTCTACGTTCTCCAATGTCGGATTTGGATTGATAGACGTTTTATTTTCCTTCCTTTCTGTCGTTTTGTTCTCCTTCTATCTTAAGTCACATTCATTACGTATGTTGCAGTTTTCGATGATCTCTCTCTTCTGTTATTTTCTGACGCTTGTTTGTCTGAAATATGATCAATACGGCAGCGAACGGTTTGCAGTATTCAATATCCGAAATTCTTCAGTAGTAAACTATTGTGGCAAGGGGAAGAATCTGCTCTCTTGTAATGTCCCTATGGAAAATGTTTGCCCATCTATTTCAAATTTTTGGATGGAACGGTTGGCTTCTGTGCCTATGGTTTCAAATAGAAACTATTATGAGATTGACAGACGTAGAATCTTTTGTTTGAGGAATTCGGAACTTAAAGGTTTTGTCGCCCAAAGGAGACTGAGGGTAGATGTATTGGTTTTGAGTGAAGATGCTGATTATTCGATTGCTGAGTTAAGGCTGTTATTTGACTTCAAGCAGATTGTTTTTGACAGTTCTAATTCTTGGAAATATAGGAATAAGATGAAGAAATCTTGCAAAAAAGAGAATATCTGTTTTTATGATGTGGTAGATTCCGGACCTTTCTTATTAGAGAAATGAGTTGTCAATAGATGATTTGTTTGGGGTATAAACAAGGATGCGCCAATATAGAGGCACATCCTTGTGGAATATTAATTTTTATTTTTTCTTTCTTTCGTTATATAATCGGACCATCTCATAAAAATCATCTCCTTTGCATTTATAAGTGCCATCATTAATTTTCCCCATTATGTCAGGATCGTCTCCAAAAAACATAGATGTTATTTTTATGAAAAAATTTTTAGCAAAAAGCATATTCTCTGCTCCTGCTGACACAGCATAATCCATGTCTTTTGTCTTAAGTAGATAGTAGGTGACACAGCCTCTGTCGCAAATTGTATAAGAGAATAGAGTCACCTCACCTCCTCTATATAGAATAGGCAACCATAAATCATTTCTTCTTTTATCAAATCGTTTCCTATTTGAATTAAACATACTTACATATGGTATGCCTGAATAAGAGAAATAGGTGCTATCCTTGTCATTTAGGAATGTCACATGATCAACTTCTGATCTTTTTACCTTCATCCTTTTTTGATCTTTACTTAGTTTGTAAACTAATTTGGATGACGATAACTGAGGAACTTTAGCTAAACATTCAATTCTTTCTCCTGATTTTAATGTAATTACAGCATGTTGATACGCAAAAACAGATCCTATTAAGATAGATAGAAATAGGATTGTAAGAAAAAGTCTTTTCATTATGAAAAATTTTTAAATTAGATTTTTATTGAATATTTGATTAATTGCAACGTACAATGAAAATTCTCAAATTCGATAAATAGTTTTGATTGTTATTTTCTGCAAATATAATATAATGTTTTTAAATAAAAGTTTGTGCATGGCTACAAATGCAACAATAAGCCAGTTGTTCTGTTGTGTTTGTTCTAATATGAATAAAAAATATTTATTTTGATTGCAAAATCTGTATATTTATGGTACTCCCCATATTTAGACAAGTGTTAATACTTGATTAATCTCTTTTTAGTTCCCCAAGGAGTTGGGGTACCCCAACTCCTTGGGGAACTAATTTTTCGCAAAGTTATAAAAAAAATCATGCCGCCTTATCTTTGATGCGGTATATTTTGGATGGCGGGGTTGCGTTTCCTAGACTCTGATGTGGACGGAGTTCGTTGTAGAACTCCATATATCTGCCTATTCCGGCACGCAGATCCGACACCACATCCGTAGGGTATCGGTAGATGTATTCCTGCTTTATTGTCCGCCAGAAACGCTCTATCCAGATGTTGTCCTTGCATCTTCCGCGGCCATCCATACTTATGCTTATTCCCTTCCCTTCCAATGTGTTGATCCAGTCTGCCGATGTATATTGGCTTCCTTGGTCGGTGTTCACGATTTCCGGCGTCCCGTGCTTGGCAATGCATTCTTCCATGAGTTCTATGCAGTTGGACTTGTCCAACGTGTTGCTGAACCTCCATCCGACGATGTAACGGCTGTGCACGTCTATCACTGCATACAGATACATGTATCCATGACGCATGGGGACATATGTGATGTCCGTGCTCCATACCTGGTCGGGACTGTCTATCTTCTTTCCCTTTAATAGATACGGATGGACGTACTTGGCCTGACCCTGTTTCGTCAGCTTCTTCTGCGGGTAGATGGCTTGGATGCCCATCTTCCTCATCAGCCGTCTGACACGTTTCTCGTTCACTGCGATTCCCTGCATGAGGAGCATGCTCCGCATTGTCCTGACTCCGGCTGTGGGATGTTCGCTGTAGTACTCGTCCATCTTGTTCATGACGTCTATGTTGCCTTGCGCCTCCGTTTTCTTTCTGTAGTAGAATGTGCTTCGGTTTGTCTTCGTCAACTTACAGAACCTGTGCCTGCTCATGCCGGACGGACGTTTCTGCTCCAACTTCCTTATTTCTTCTTCAGGCCTGCTCTCTCGCAGGCTTCCGCAAAAAAATCCACTTCCACCGTCAGCTGTCCGACCTTCTTCAGAAGTCTGTCACGCTCGCTCCGCAACGCCTTTATCTCTTTACTCTCCGTTTCCTTGTACTCGAAGACGATGCCGGATTTCTCCATGAACTCTTTTCTCCATTCCGTGATCTGCTTGGGCGCTATCTCGTACTTCTTGGCCAAGTCGCTCAATGTCTCACTTTCCTTCATTGCGTCCAATACGACCTTGGTCTTGAACGTGGAATCATACTTGCTTTTCCTTCCCATTTCTTCCATTTTTTTACAAAGATAAGCCTTTCCCGCCACCTTTGTTTTTGTCTAAATTCTGGGGAGCATTATACTTAAAGCAAGTCGTCTATTCACTCTTTTTTCGAAAAAAGAGTTCATTCCTGCATCATTTTTATATACATTTGATTCGAACGTACATCCAAAAGAGAATGTCGATCCCTATTTTTGCAAAAGTCCGAGCATTATAGCAAGAAACATTTAATGCTGACGTTATAAACGTAAAGACTATCACCTTTTTCAAACAACAAAAACAACGGAATAAAATGAGAAAATTATCACTATCACTCTTTGCGGCTGGGCTGTCGGCCTTCCTCATCGGATGCGACGGCAGAGCCAACAAAAACACAGGCACAATGGAAACTGGCACAAATGCACCCACAGAGGCGTTGAAAGCCCAACTACGCTCCGTGCAGGGGAAGGGCATCCTTTTCGGTCAACATGACGCTCTTTCCTACGGCATAGGATGGAATGCGACAAGAGATAACGTCTATGACCGATCAGACATAAGAACTGTAGCAGGAAGCCATCCCGCCATTTTCAGCTGGGACCTTGGCCATATAGACGACAAGATGAACCTCGACTCCGTCCCTTTCGACTCCATCCGATCTTTTATCATCCACGCATATAAGATGGGAGGCATCAACACCATCAGCTGGCACGAGCGCAACCCCGTCACCAACGACAATTCATGGACAAAGCCAGACAGTTCGTCCATGGTGTTCAACTTCATACCGGGAGGAACAAAGGTGGAGCTGTTCAACCAGAAATTGGACAAGGTTGCCACTTTCTTGAATTCTTTACAGATAGACGGGAAAAAGATTCCTGTCATATTCCGTCCCTGGCACGAGATGGACGGTTCTTGGTTCTGGTGGGGAAGCAACTACTGCACACACGACGAATACAAAGCCCTTTATCGTCACACCATCACCTATCTTAGGAGCAAAGGAGTGGACAATATCGTGGTAGCCTACTCCCCTGACAGAAATTTTTTCAGCGAAGAAGAGTATCTTCAATGGTATCCGGGAGACGACATCGTGGACATCATAGGCATGGACAACTATTACGACTTCGTAGAAAACAAGCTGGACCTGATCGTTAAAAAATTGGAGATAATCGTAGACTACGCAAAGAAAACCAACAAGATTCCGGCCATGACCGAATGTGGAAGCGAAAGAATGGAGATAAACAATTGGTACACCACCAACTTGCTGAAGGTTCTCACCTCTACCGAAAAGACAAAACAGATTGTCTACGCACAAGTATGGCGCAACCATAGGCTGGAGCACTTCTACGTGCCATTCAAAGGTCATGAGCAAGAAGCCGACTTCATACAATTCGCAAACGACCAGCAAATCATGCTATTAAACAAGTTCAACCAATTCAAAGAAGGAAAATGAACAATATTTTTGAAGAAAGAAAATCAATCATAGAAAAGGAGCACGAAGCGCTTCTTTCAAAGAAGAACGAAGAGTTATTCAGCACCAACGGCATATATAGCCGATTCATGAATCCGGTACTGACCCGCAACCATGTGCCTTTGAGCTGGAGATTCGACTATAATCCGAAGACTAATCCATATTTTATGGAGAGAATAGGGTTCAACGCCACCTTCAACTCCGGAGCCATCAAATGGAACGGAAGGTATCTCTTGGTAGTTAGAGTGGAGGGAAATGACCGCAAATCATTTTTCGCCGTTGCCGAAAGTCCGAATGGCATCGACAACTTCCGATTTTGGGAACGACCCATCACTATTCCTCAACTGGAGAATATCGACACAAACGTTTATGACATGCGGCTCACCGCCCACGAAGACGGATGGGCATATGGAGTTTTTTGTACCGAGCGAAAAGATCCGAACGCATCAGAAGGCGACACCTCTAGTGCCGTGGCCGCAGCGGGCATCGTCCGCACAAAAGACTTCATCCATTGGGATAGGTTACCCGACCTGATATCCACTACCGGGCAACAACGCAACGTAGTGCTTTTCGAAAAGCTCATAGATGGCAAATATGCCTTTTTCACCCGTCCGCAAGACGGATTCATCGACACCGGAAACGGCGGCGGAATTGGGTTTGGCCTAGCAAAAGACATAACGAATGCCAAGGTGGAAGACGAAATAATCATGGATGCCAAGACCTACCACACCATCTATGAAGTAAAGAACGGACTAGGTCCCCACCCCATCAAGACAGACGAAGGATGGCTGCACCTTGCCCATGGCGTGAGAAACACAGCGGCAGGACTGAGATATACACTTTATGTCTTCATGTCAGACCTGAAAGATCCATCCAAGATCATCCATAAGCCGGCAGGCCATTTCATCGCCCCTTTGGGCGAAGAGAGAGTGGGAGACGTCTCCAACGTAGTGTTTTCAAACGGATGGATTGCCGACGAAGATGGCACTATACTTATCTATTACGCATCCAGCGACACTCGTCTGCATGTGGCAAAAACATCGGTCGACAGACTGATTGACCACTGCAAGAACGCACCTCAAGACAAACTCTACTCATTCGGATCGGTAGAAACTATAAATGAGCTGATTGACAAAAACAAGAAACTTACAAAATGAGAAGAGAGATAACAACATTCTACAATGAGCTGTCGGAAGAACTTGCGCATATTCTGCAATTTTGGACAGACAAGATGGCCGACAATGTACGTGGAGGATTTTTTGGGGAGATGAGTCCACAAAACATAGTAAAAGAAGATGCCAACAGAGGTGCCATCCTTAACGGCAGGATTCTCTGGTCATTCTCGGCCGCATATAACTACACCCATGACAATAAATACCTTGCCATGGCAAAACACGCATTCGACTACTTCGCCAAATATTTCATAGACAAAAAGAACGGAGGCGTTTTTTGGGAAATAGGTTGTGACGGGCAGCCCACCAACACAAGGAAACAAGCTTACGCACACGGATTCGCCATTTACGGGCTATCCGAATACTACAAGGCCTCCGGCGACACCAAGAGCCTCCATCTCGCAAAAGATATATTCAACATTTTGGAAGAGCATTTCTACGACAAAAGGTTCGGTGGATACATAGAAGCACTAAGCGTAGACTGGCAACCTTTGGCTGATATGCGTCTGAGTGACAAAGACCAGAACACACCAAAGTCAATGAACACCCATCTCCACATATTAGAGCCATACACCAACCTCTTCCGTTGTTGGAAAGACGATGCTTTGAAAGACAGAATTACAGAACTGCTGTTCATCTTCAAAGACAAGATATTGGACCACGAAAGGATGCACTTCCGTCTGTTTTTCGACAACGATTGGACCATTCTGTCCGAAGAAGACTCCTACGGACACGATATAGAAGGTGCTTGGTTAATGTGTGAGGCGGCAGAAGTGATAGAAGACAAAGCGTTGATTCCTATATTCAACGACATTGCAATCAAGATAGCAGACATCACCATAGCAGAAGGATCGGACAAAGACGGGTCCATCTATTGTGAAAGATATGCGGACCATCTCGATTCGGACAAACATTGGTGGCCTCAGGCCGAAGCTCTCATCGGCTTCACCAACGCATGGCAGATCTCCCACAAGCAGAGATATCTCGATCAAGCAGAAAGAGTATGGGACTTCATAGACGGACATATTATCGACAAAAAAAACGGGGAGTGGAACTGGCGCATTGATATACATGGAGTAGTAAACGGCACGGAAGCGAAAGCCGGATTTTGGAAATGTCCATACCACAACAGCAGAGCCATGATAGAGGTCATGTCCAGAATAAACTGTGGCAAATAAAACTTTAGTCAAAAAACAAAAATAGCATAATTTGACTTTAGTCAAAAGTTTTTCTCGTATACTATTGTGTATATTAAATTTTGTTTGCATATTTGTAATGCAAACAAAAACAGGTAGATTTTTTCATAGTTAAGGTTTAGGTTAATGGATAAAAGGGAGTTGCGAAACTCCCTTTTATTATTTTAGCGAATACAGAAAGGCATAAAAAAGGGCTGCCCATAGAGCAACCCTTTTATAAAGTTCATATAAATTGAAAACTATTCCACTGGAATTTTAGCAACTCGTCGTTCATGACGGCCACCCTCAAAATCTGTCGTCAAGAAAATGCGAACAATCTCAAGAGCCTTCTCTTTCGAGATAAATCTGGCAGGGATACCCACCACATTCGCATTATTATGTTGGCGGGCCAACTTCGCAATCTCCACCTCCCAACTCAACGCCGCGCGAACACCTTGATGCTTGTTGCACGTCATGCTGATACCATTGCCACTTCCACAAATAGCGATACCAAGATCACACTCTCCACTTTCCACAGACAATGCCAAAGGATGGGCAAAATCAGGATAATCGCAACTGTCGGTCGTATCCGTACCGAAATTCTTGAAACCTTTCACCTCTCCTTTCAACTGATCCATCAAATAATTCTTAACCTCAACCCCCGCATGATCATTGCATATTCCAATCGTCAAATCTTTTAAAGCTTTCATTAGTATATTGTTTTTGAGATTTTCTGACGCAAAGGTAGTGATTTAGTACGAATTATGAAGCCACATGAACACACGAAATAAGTCCAAAAACCACAAAACATACAAACAAGGCACATCCGTGGCGCAATTTTTGATTGGACAAGAATAAAAACATTTATTCCAAGTTAAAAGTTTATTGTATTTTTGAAACAAAAAAAAGAAAAGTAATGAAAAAGATAGCATTTACATTTATCATGTCGCTCATTTGCTGCATAGCAAACGCACAAGATTTATTCGTATATTCAACCATAGGCACAGCCGAGATATACAAAAACGGGAAATGGGCAAAGCTAGAGAAACGCAATGGGCTCACCGTAAAAGACATCATCCGCATTGGCAAGAACTCCGCACTGTCAATTCTCGACAAAAAAGCCGAAAAGATTTATTCCATTCCCGAATCAGAAGCAAAGAGCGTGGGAAAATCAATCGAATCGGTAAAAGACAAACAACAAGCTGTCAGCGCGCAATTTATCCAACACGCCATGAAGTCCATGTTCAACGGCGAATCGGACAAAATCAGCCATGAGGCGGCAGGATGCACCTACCGTGGCGACGACACCGAACACGACATTTTCCGATCCATACAGACAAAACTCAACGGCGACAGTCTAAGTCAGATCAAAAACGAGCAGACAGACTACTCCATCTCCTTCGAAATCAGAAACAGGGAGACGCAAGAGATAATCACAAACGATGTAAAATTAGGAATACAAGCATTTTTCAGGATAAAGAACAACAGCAACAAACCAATGTATGTCAATGTTTTAAACATTGATTCTTTTGGGAAAAGATACGTCTGTCTACCAATGGACGACGCACAAACGATGTCGCACCTACTCATTCCCGCCAATTGTACGATAGACTTAACGGACTATCCTATGGAGTTTACCGAGCCTAGAGGAATGAACTATATGATCCTAATCGCCGCCGAAAACCCCTTCGACCTTCGGTCCATCAGCAGCGGATTCAGCAAGACAACGGAGAAGGGTGTTCTCAGCTCCTATCCATTAGGAATATACAAGATCCAGACCAAGATATTGTAAAGTATTGATTCATAATGATATGGTTCGTTTTGAAAATATTTCAGGATTGATTCACGTCAAGAAGAGAAAACCAAGGCTAAAAAAGCCTTGGTTTTTTTTCTTTTTTATAAAAAATGAACATATATTTACATCAACGAAACGATAGAGATGGACAACAGCCGAAAAGCTTCACATCCAAATGCTCTTCCAAGAGAGGATGACAAAGAGGAAGTTAATGGCACAAACAAGAAAGGCTGCCAGCTCCGTTTCGAAGAAGAAGATCTTTGAATTTATATTTCAACAGTATCGACATCCATCGTAGGGCTATATCCGATGAGGTGCGGTTCGCCGTCTCTCATTCCATTGCCTACCATCCAAAGATGGGGAGATGCGAGGAGGAAGTTATCCTCCGGCAATCGACCCGCATGGATAATTTATTAAGACAAAGTGGAATCAGAGCTAAGATTAGACCTCAGGTCGGGATGCTGTTTTGAAAAATCGGGCTAAATGAAACGAGCTTTGGCATTAACAGTCTGGCACGATGGATTTTTCCGAGATCTTCTTCTAAATTATTTTTATTGTCTAACTAAACGGTTTAATGATGAGTGGTATTATTTTATCAATTATTATCGGTTGTGCCGCAGGTTTTTTAGGAAGCAAAATCTTCAAAGGCGCGAGTAGCGGTTTGCCTTGGAACCTTATTATCGGTATAGTTGGTGGATTCATTGGAGGATTTTTGTTTGGGTTGATTGGCATTGGTGATGGCAGTTTGATTTGGGAACTGATTTCAGCAACAATTGGCGCGGTAATTCTACTATGGATAGCTTCCAAATTACATAAGTGAGGTACATATTACGAACGATAATAACAAGTGTGAGCGTCCCCAAAGTCAGAACTTTGGGGACGCTTTTTTTATCGTCTTTTCAAAAACACTCCAGGAAGTCATCAAAATCATTTTCTTTTCTCCGGCAAGAATTTCCAGAAACGCACCGGCAGATTCTGCCGATGTAATCGTGGATTTATACGTTCTTTGATAGTCATCGAGCTATAATACCCTTTCCATAGCTTCTGGAAAAACAGCTCGTCAGTAGCTGCCGAATCTTCGTTCAATCGGCCATTTTCGTCCCATTGTTTCGCATCCAGATGAACTTCCGTAGTCACCCTTTCATCATAAAAGAATCCATAATCACGCTTCACGTCATAAAGTAGCCATTTCTGGTCATGGAACCGATCTTTAAAATGATCCAGCACCAACGGCAAAACATTATAGACAGGTTCCACACAAGCGAAAAACATACCATCGACCGTTTTTTGAAAACGGACAAACTGAATGACCCGCAGACGCTCCTTATCCACGCTCTTCCATATCTTCAAGAGTTCCATCACATCAGCATCCCCAAAGTTCAGTTCAATGCTACAAGGCGCATCAATAGCCTTCCTCATATATTTGAACAGCAACATATCCACACCAGGGAGCTCGGAGAGCCAAGCATCCGGAAGCATATATAAGGCAGACTCGGAGATGCGTCTCTTCAATCCGTTCCAAACGCGAGTAGACTTCTCCGAATCCGTATATATCCGCACCATTTCATCGAAAAAAAGAGGAGGCGTATCTGCCTCTCCCAGTAGCATATCCGGAAATTCGTGATGTGCATACGCATCAAAGACGGCGGTCAGCAACCCCTCAAAACTCCTATCGTAACGAAACACCACCATAAGCTAATACGTAAACGGAATTAACAACTGAGCATCATCTACCTTTCTAGTTCCATTTGTCAGGAGTGCGCGCACCCGTTCGGGAGTTAATTCATTGATGGTGTGCATGGGCAACTCATTGCAAGTGATGAAATATTGTGCCTTTTTCATGACCACTCCCATCTTCTTCAACTGCCACGACGACAACCGTCCGAAACGGCGGGATGTGACGATCAGTTTCGCCGATTTCACCCCCACTCCGGGTATCCGGAGCAGCAACTCATAATCGGCCACATTCACATCTACCGGAAATTGCGAGGGATGGCGCAACGCCCAAGAAAGCTTCGGGTCTATCTCCAAATCCAGATTAGGGAATGAACTATCCACGATTTCATCGACAGAAAACTGATAAAACCGAAGCAGCCAATCGGCCTGATACAGTCGGTTCTCACGCACCAAAGGAGGTTGTTTTAATGCCGGCAACCTATTATCATACTCATTCACCGGAATATAGCCCGAATAATACACCCTTTTCATCGTGGGTCTCTGATAGAGATAAGAAGAGAGGTTCAGTATGTCCTTGTCCGTATCAGGAGTAGCGCCAACTATCATCTGGGTACTTTGACCTGCCGGCACAAAACGCGGAGCCGAGCGAAACCGTTTTCTTTCCTCCAGACTCTGCAATGCCCCCTGCTGTATATATTGCATCGGCTGAAGGACACTCTGGAAATTCTTGTCCGGAGCCAGACGCTTGAGGCTAGCCTCATTCGGAATCTCAATGTTTACGCTCATTCTGTCGGCATAAAGGCCGGCCTCATTAACAAGTTCCTGACTCGCTCCCGGTATGCTTTTTAAATGTATATACCCATTATAACGATGCACCAAACGAAGATCTTTAACCACACGAACAAGCCTTTCCATCGTATAATCCGGATTTCGAACCACCCCTGAACTCAAGAAGAGCCCTTCTATATAATTACGCCGATAAAACTCAATCGTCAGTTCCACCAATTCAGAGACCGACAAGGTTGCCCTCTTTATGTCGTTGCTTCGCCGATTAATACAATAGGCGCAATCATACATACAATAATTAGTCAGCATGATCTTCAACAGAGAGACACAACGACCATCTTCGGTGAAGCTATGGCAGATACCCCACCCCGAAGTGCTGCCGATGGTTCCCTTCGTATGCCCACGGGTAGTCCCGCTCGAAGCGCAAGAAACATCATACTTGGCCGATTCTGCCAAGGTTTTCAGCTTTTCCAGTACATTGTCGTTCATAAAATAATTTTGAAGAAACATCTGACAAGCAAAAATACAGATTAATGATGTTAATATCTTTGTGTTTTGATGAATTTATGCCAAAGAAGAGTCAACAGACCAGGACCCACCGTATCTGATACTTTGGCATCATAATTGTGCAAAAAAAATCCTATATTCAAAATTCAATCAAAATATTAACAATCAACGCATTGAATATTCACATATAAAAGCACGGCGAACTACATATTTTCGATTTCGAAGCTTGTAATGATTATTATCATCTTTTTTATAAAAAAACATTACATTTGCATATAAAACCAGTGTGTCTTCTATAAAATATGCCATCATGTTAAAACAAAGTTTACAACAAAGACTGCAACAGAAGCTTTCGCCTCAACAAATACAGGTGATAAGACTGCTTGAGGTGCCTGCGTTGGAGATGGAGGAGAAGGTAAAACAAGAGATAGAAGAAAATCCGGCGTTGGAGGAGGGAGAAGATATCTCTTCCCAAGAAGATTCTCTTTCCGAAGATGGCAACGACAACGGACAAGACGACTTTCAAGACTATGAAGATTTCAGTCTAGGGGACTACAAGAACGAAGACGACATTCCCGACTACAAACTCCATCTGGTAAACAGCAACGACGACGAAAAAAAGGACGAAACAGGCTACGCATCGGGATCCTCGCTCCACGAATACCTCACTGAACAGCTCCACCTAAAAACACTGGACAAAAAGACGGAAGAACTCGCCGAATATGTAATAGGCAACATAGACCAAGACGGATATTTACGAAGGGAAGTGGAATCCATGGTAGACGACTACTCCTTCCAACAAGGCATTCAAGTGGAGGACAAGGAGATGGAACAGGCGGTAAAGACCGTACAAAAACTTGAGCCTGCCGGAGTTGGAGCCACAAACTTACAGGAATGTCTTGTACTACAACTAAAAAAGAAAAAAACGAACAGCCACATAACTTTGGCCATCAATATATTGGAAAACAGTTTCGAAGATTTCAGCAAAAGGCATTATGACAAGATCATAAAACGACAATCCGTTACAGAAGCTGAATTCAAAGATGCCGTAGCCGAAATCATCAAACTCAACCCAAAGCCAGGCAGCTCCTGGGTATCCGTATTGGAGGAAAACAGTGTACAGTTGGTCCCCGATTTCATATTGGAGAACCAAGAAGGAGAGCTAATCCTCTCGCTCAACAACAAAAACATTCCGGAGCTACGTATCAACAGAAACTACTCCGATATGCTAGAAGAGTACACCAACAACAAGAGCAACCAAAGCAAAGAGATGAAAGACGCTGTCATGTTCGTAAAGCAGAAGCTAGACTCCGCCAAATGGTTTATCAATGCCGTAAAGCAGAGACAAGAGACCCTACAACGGACCATGCAGGCCATCATAAAGAGACAGAAAGATTTCTTTTGGGAAGGAGACGAGACCAAACTCCGCCCCATGATATTGAAAGACATATCAGACGACACCGGCTACGACATCTCCACCATATCAAGAGTGAGCAACAGCAAATTCATCCAAACGGACTTCGGCATCTATCCCCTCAAATACTTCTTCTCCGAAACGATGCAGAACGACCAGGGAGAAGAGATATCAACGATGGAGATAAAGACCATACTGCAAGAATGTATCAACGCCGAAGACAAACGGGATCCGCTTACCGACGACAAACTTGCCGAAATTCTCAAGGAGAAAGGCTACATCATAGCCAGGCGAACGGTAGCCAAATATAGAGAACAATTAAATTTTCCGGTATCACGACTCAGGAAAGAAATATAAACACAGAAATTAACATCATTCAATGAAAGCACTTTCGAAGTTCTTGTCTTTTGCATTATTTCCACTTTTCATCCCTTTATACGGAATCATGCTATTGACTTCCGCGGAGTTCTTCTCCTACTATCCAGAGCTCTACATACGTAGTTCCTACCTCTCCGTCGCCCTCTTCGGAACAGTGATACCAATGACATCCATATTGATACTATACCTGTTAAAGGTGGTTTCTGGCATGGCATTGAAGAAGAAGGAAGACAGAACCATCCCTTATATTCTGACTGCCATTTCCTACCTACTATGCTCCGTTTCGCTATACATGCTCATATTTCCGATCTACGTGTCATCTGTGATCATAGCCGTAGCCATCGCCCTGATAACGGATGCGATAGTGAGCCGTTTTTGGAAAATCAGCGCACACATGACCGGCATCGGAGCCATGCTTGGCGGAACATTGTGCATCTGCTACCACATGCACATATTCCCTATCATCTGTCTATTGTCCATCATTTTGTTATGCGGGCTACTCGCCACTGCCCGACTTTATCTGAAGGCCCATACGCCCATGCAGGTCATCGCAGGCTTTGCCAACGGATTTTGTTGCGCCATCTTAGTGCCAATGATCAATTGGGAACCTATATTCAGATTCATCACCAGCAAACAAGTTTAGTGACCACTAAAAAATAATCTTGGTAAAGTTCACAACATCTTGTGAGGGGTAATTTTCAATCCATCAATCCAACCAATAATCCCTACTGCATTTCATCAAGATTGCCACAAGTTATTTTTGACTATTACTTAGTTTCTCTTTCTACATATCTCCCGATAATCGCAATATTGGCAAGTCCCGGCAACAGAAGTTTGGCGGAACGGCTCCTGCCTATCGAATATCCTGCCTATGTGATGCTCCAGTAAAGAGCGATATTCATCTTCATAAGTGGAAATTGCGGTTACCGGCTTTTTCTTCCCATCCTCGTCCACCACTGAGACATCGGGCTGATAGCCATCAACAGCCTTATTGACATACAAGATGGCAGGTTTCACCTCATATTTTCCTTGCAGTTCACGATGCCGTATAGTCGAGTAAAGGAAAGCCTGCAACAGATATTTTGCCCGGTCCTCCTTCTGTTCGAATATATTCTCTATCGTATCCGCCTTGGCGGTTCCTCCCGTTTTGTAGTCCACAATGCGGAAGACGCCCTCCTTGAGATCCATTCTATCTACAATTCCGCCTATATTTATCAGCAGCTGCTCATCACCAACGGGGATGGTCATCTGCTCATAAACAGGATGTTCCAACCCCTGAATGGAGAACGGCGCATATTGAGCATCCAAACGCACCAGTTTAGCCAAGAAGTCTGTAATCACCTTTCGGTTTATCAACTGCTCGCCCGTATAATCAGGAACTTTCGCTCTGCCGTCGGTTATGCCGAAATATTCCGTTCGGAAAGCAGCGTCGACATAAGCCTCCAAACGAGGGCGACTGTTTCTATCAGTCAGTGCGACAAGAGATTCTTTCTGTATCATCCTCCCATCTGCACCCAACTCCCTGTACAACAGTTCCGCCGCCTTATGGAACAAAGTTCCAAACATAGACGGCTCCACCTCCTCCGTCAGGTCATCCTCCACCTTCAATCCCTTCACATAACGGAAATAGAAACGAAGAGAACAATCGATAAAGGCATTCAACGCACTAGGAGAAAAATAGGCCGTCTCGTTACACCTAACATCATATTTCCGTTTCAGGAAATCAACAATAGCATCGGTCTTCTCCACCACGATTTCATGCGGTTCGGCGATAGGGACATCCGAACGGATGTCGAAAGTTCTAACGTCAGAATCCGTCTCGGCCAACAACTGCAACATAAACCGGCTCATCTGCCCACGGTTCAACCCTTCGGTTGCAGAGTTATAAAGCAGAGTCACATTCTCCGCACGTTGCAACAGACGATAAAAATAGTAAGCGTACAAAGAGTTTTTATGTTCGATAGTTGTCATTCCATAGCCCTTGCGCAGATTATACGGGATAAAGGAGCTCTCCTTACCCGAGTTAGGAAGCACACCCTCATTGACAGACAGCAACACCACATTCCGGAAATCCAAATTTCTGGTTTCTAGAAATCCCATAATCTGCATACCCTTTACCGGCTCCCCACTAAACGGGACGGAGATGGAAGAGAGTAATCCTTTGATTAAACGGACCAATACCGGGATACTGATTTCTATCTGCTCCTCCTTCTGTAAAGCATCCAACCTGCTCAACTGCGTATAAGTCCGGAACAAAGCCTCTTTATAAAGATCGTCATACAAAACGTTCTCCTCCGCATTCGTCTCTTCCTGCGATCCACCGTATTCTTCCTTCTTATGATAAACTGCCACACATTTCAACACACGCAACAACCACTGCGTCAGTTGAGAAGGTGATGAAATTTTACTAAAAAGCAAAGAGAGCCGTTCTGACCGACAAAGATCTGCCATTGTAGGATAGAAGATTTTATCCTTAGCCAACGACTCCAACAGTTCATCGGCCTCCGGCATAGCCGCCCTTATATAGGAATGCCGCAACAACGGAGCCAGCACCACATATCTGTATCTGGACTCCCGCCCGCCCGCACCAGCATACATCTGCATATCCAGCAGGTTGGAAACAAGACTATATACGGGTGTCTGCATGAGCGGAAAACCCATCGTAACATTGATGTCAGACACACACTCAGGGACAGAGTGCAGCACAGGAAGCAGCAATCCCTCATTACAGAGCACAACAGCCGTGTCTGCATCCTTGTATTTCCCCTCCCGCTTCACCTCCGTCAGATAGCTGTTCAGATATCTGGCTTGCGCATTTTCCGTAGAAGAGCTTATGAAGGTAAACTTTCTATCCTTCTGTTCCTCAAAATTATCAAACACACTCTTCGGAAGCTCGTTATGGAAACGTAGTCTGTTCTTATTGATGAAAGTACCCGCCTCATGATAAGGATTGTCCGTATAAAAGACATCATAATCCCAATAAAACAACGCCTTACCTGCATTATCAAGCAAAGAGAACAGTTCATTTTCACACTCATTCAAGACATTGAAGCCAACAAAGGCATATCTGTCCGAATCGAATCCCGACAGCCCCTCTTTTTTCAACCTATCAACCACCATACGGTTCATCATGCCCTCATAAGCCAAACCATGGCTCTCCAGCCTCGTTCGAAATGCCTGATAGACAAAGATAAGCGCATCCCATAGTTTGAGAAAACGCTCTTTCAGCTCCGTACGCATATCGGATGAGAAGTTTTTGAAAAACATCCTTAGATAGGATTTTTGTTCCTCGCTCAGATGTTCGAAAGTATCAATAAACTCACCCTGTTCCTTTATATTTCGGAATAGGGCGGTAGCGTCGACCCTATTCTTGTCCACATCGTCAAAATCGCTCAAAAGAATCTCGCCCCAGAAATAGAACTCGTCAAATGTCTCCGGAGTAGGCACGTTTTCGTTATAGACAGCAAAAAGATCGCACACCAACTTCAGCGTATCCGGTATACGAAGGTCCGTGCATCCGGCAAAAAGATCTTGGATTGTAGTGTATTTCGGAGACCAGATAGGCTTGCCCGCAATATCCGCAAGATATTCGCCAAAGAAGAGCCTCGCCCTATTATTAGGAAAAACCACTGTGATGCGAGAAAGGTCATCCCCAAACTTAGCATAGAGATTTTCCGCCACCAGACGAAGAAATGGTTTCATAATCATTGATTTACAAATTAGACATTCTAAATATCAAAGGGGAGATTTCACAACCGACAGATTCAGCAGACACCCCACAAAAGGAGGGATAAATATCACTGCAATTTACGGATGACATCCATAAACTGTTGGTTGGTGATGTCCAACTGGATTTCCCTATAATGAACATAATCCTCAAAATAATCGCTGGCGATGTCCGCAACCAGATTTTCCCCGTCCAAACCCATCGCATCCAGCTTCTCCTCCATCCTTTTCTGGTAATACTCTACATTTTTCAGTTTCATCTCCCACATATCAGGTTGTGTCTGTTGCAGAAGATGTCCGTTCTGAACGATAAGATACACGGCATCATAAAACAACTCCGGAGAGAAAAACTGTTGAGAAAGCCCCTTCCTCTTATCTTTAGGAAGATCTGCGATAAATTTCTGAGTTTGTGTCATTGTCTTCTAAATTATCCGTCAAAGATAAGTCAAGATATCAAAAAAATAAAATTTCTGTTTCAGGAAGGAAGTTTTTCACAAACGGCAACTTTCACGACAAAGAAAAATCCGAACGTGCGAAGAAGCAAAACATCACATATAAAAATGAGATTCGCATACAACTGACATTTATGGCATGATTTTTTCTATCTTTCTATAAATCAAAAACACAAAGACTCTTTTTTAGAAGAATTATTAGCTTTTATTTCTACAAACGAGTATTATTTTATAATTTTGTATCATCAATATAACTTTTTTCATTAAATGGCTGAGGTAAAGAAAATTAAGACTGCACTAGTTTCAGTTTATCACAAAGATAAATTGGACTTGATTATTAAGAAACTTCATGCAGAAGGAGTAAAATTCATATCAACAGGTGGAACGCAATCATTCATAGAATCGCTGGGGATACCTTGCGAAGCGGTGGAGAACCTCACGGGATATCCATCCATTCTCGGAGGAAGGGTAAAGACCCTGCATCCCAAAATCTTCGGAGGAATCCTAGGCAGAAGGGAACTTGCAGAAGACCTTGCCCAGATGAGCAACTACGAGATTCCGGAGATTGACCTTGTCATCGTAGACCTGTACCCATTCGAAGACACAGTTGCCTCAGGAGCAGAAGAGCAAGCGATCATAGAAAAGATAGATATCGGCGGAATTTCCCTTATCAGAGCCGCCGCAAAGAACTTCAAAGATGTGGTAATTGTCGCTTCAAAAGCACAATACGAGCCTTTGTTCAACTTGCTTAACGAACAAGGGGCACAAACCACGATTGACACCCGCAAATGGTTCGCAAAAGAGGCATTCGGCGTGTCTTCGCACTACGACTCGGCCATCTTCAACTACTTTGACGGAGACGGCGATTCCGCATTAAGATACACAGCCAACCACGCGAAATCTTTGCGTTATGGCGAGAACCCACACCAGAAAGGCACTTTCTACGGCAACTTCAACGAGATGTTCGAGCAGCTGCAAGGGAAAGAGATTTCTTACAACAATCTACTGGACATCGACGCTGCCGTTAATCTGATTTCAGACTTCGACGACTCAACCACATTCGCCATTCTAAAGCACAACAACGCTTGTGGCGTAGCTTCCCGTGCAAAACTAATCGACGCATGGAAAGACGCTTTGGCAGGAGATCCAATCTCCGCTTTCGGCGGCGTATTGATAACCAATGCCGTTGTCGACAAAGAGACAGCCGAAGAGATCAACAAGCTGTTCTTCGAAGTGATTATCGCTCCAGACTACGACGTCAATGCCCTTGAGATATTGACGCAGAAGAAGAACCGGATCATTTTGGTACAGAAAGAGACGAAACTTCCTGTCAAGCAAATCAGATCCGTACTGAACGGAGTATTGGTACAGGAAAAAGACAACAAGACAGAAACGGCGGAAGACTTGAAAGTCGTTACGACCAAAGCTCCAACAGACAAGGAGATTGACGATATGCTATTCGCCAACAAGATAGTAAAACATTCAAAATCGAACTCTATCGTTTTGGCGAAAGACGGACAATTGTGTGCAAGCGGCGTAGGACAAACCTCACGCGTGGACGCATTGAAGCAGGCCATAGAAAAAGCCGCATCTTTCAACATGAGTTTGGAAGGCGCAGTAATGGCATCAGATGCTTTCTTCCCATTCCCTGACTGTGTGGAGATTGCCAAGAAAGCAGGGATAACGGCTGTCATCCAACCCGGAGGTTCCATCAAAGACCAGGAATCGGTAGATTACTGCAACAACAACGGAGTTGCCATGGTCATGACGGGCACAAGACATTTCAAACATTAATAAAAGAAATAATGGGACGGCCATGCCGCCCCATATAAAAGAAAAAAAAACTATGGGACTATTTTCATTCACACAAGAAATAGCCATGGACTTAGGAACGGCGAACACAATCATTATCCATAACGATAAGATTGTCGTCGACGAACCTTCGGTGGTTGCTCTTGACCGTCGGACAGACAAATTGATCGCCATTGGCGAGAAGGCCCGTCAGATGCATGGTAAGACACACGAGAACATACGCACAGTGCGTCCGCTACGAGACGGCGTAATCGCCGACTTCTCCGCAGCAGAGCAGATGATGCGCGGAATGATCAAGATGGCTTATTCCAGCAACAGATGGTTTGCCCCATCTCTAAAGATGGTGGTCTGCATCCCTTCCGGAAGTACGGAGGTCGAGATACGTGCAGTGCGTGACTCTTCCGAGCATGCCGGAGGGCGCGAGGTCTACATGATATACGAGCCTATGGCAGCAGCCATCGGTATCGGCATTGACGTAGAAGCTCCAGAAGGAAACATGATTGTCGACATCGGCGGTGGAACAACGGAGATCGCAATCATCTCATTGGGTGGCATCGTATCCAACAAATCCATCCGTATCGCAGGAGACGACCTCACCGCAGACGTCATCGAATACATGCGCAGACAGCACAACATCAAGGTGGGCGAACGTACCGCCGAGCTTATCAAGATAAACGTCGGTTCGGCTCTTACCAGCCTCGACGAGGCTCCGGACGACTACATCGTGCGCGGTCCTAACCAGATGACTGCACTTCCTATGGAAGTTCCCGTTTCCTATCAGGAGATTGCCCACTGTATAGAGAAGTCCATCTCCAAGATTGAGGCTGCCGTACTGAGTGCGCTGGAACAGACTCCTCCCGAGCTATACGCCGACATCGTAAACAAAGGCATCTGGCTCGCAGGTGGTGGAGCGTTACTGAAAGGACTCGACAAACGTCTGACGAACAAAATCGGAATTCCATTCCATATTGCGGACGATCCTCTGCACGCCGTGGCTAGAGGCACAGGAGTCGCACTTAAGAATGTGGATAAATTCTCATTCCTAATGAGATAGGACCCAGTATAGGGAGAAGGGTTCTCGGTTAACATTCTTCTCATTATATTGCAATAAAATAACAAAAACACGGTGTATATGCAGCGTGTTTTTGTCGTTAATAAACTGAAGGGAGAAGGAGAATATCCTGGCTTTATAGGCACGAGAAGAAATCCACACCTCTTCAGCACTGCAGAGCAGTTTCGGCACATATCTCAAATCTTGCTCAACAATAAATTCGCATGAGGTCATTACTTCGGTTTTTTATCCATTTTAGGGTGTTTTTTCTATTCTTGGCATTAGAAATAACATCTCTCGTTTTGGTTGTCCAACACAATCAGTTTCAACGGAGTGTTTTTCTAAACTCAAGCAACGCCATTGTCGGGAAGACATACGAAACCTCCAATACCATATACGAATACTTCGGGCTAAAGTCTGCCAACCAATCCTTGGCGGAAGAGAATACGGAACTGAAGCAACGCCTTTACTCTCTTGAAAACGAACTGCGGTTTTTAAAACAGGACACCTCCTATCAAGGAAGGAAACAGCTGGCAATAGACAAGAGCTATACGTTCATCACCGCCAAGGTAATCAACGCATCGACCAACAAGCTGAAGAACTTCATCACACTGGACAAAGGCCGAAAAGATGGCATCAAACCGGAGATGGGCGTCATCAACGAGCATGGCGTGATAGGCATCGTCAGCAGCGTGTCAGACCACTTCTCCGTCGTACTGCCCATTCTCAATCCGGCTTCCCGCATCAGCGCGAAGGTAAAGGACAAAAGTCAGACGGGCTCTGTCGTATGGGAAGGCATCGACGACCGGATAGCCCTACTGGAAGAAGTTCCGCTATACATACCCGTACACGTGGGCGACACTGTGGTATCCAGCGGATATTCATCCATTTTCCCGGAAGGGATAGACATTGGAAAGGTAAAAGTTCTCCGAAAAGAGAACGACAACTATTTCTACATAGAGATAGAATTATTGGCCAACTTCAGCAAACTCTCTTACGTAGACGTGATTGAATTTAACAATGCGGAAGAAGAGAAGAAGTTGGAGGAAAAGACAAGAAAGGAGGCCGAGAAATGATTAGTTTCGTATTAAAGCAAACCGCCATATTCATCCTTTACGTTCTGGTACAGGTGCTGGTACTAAATAACATCCTTTTCTTCGGATATATCAACCCCTACTTATATGTGTTGTTCCTGATTACGCTGCCATCCAACCTTTCGAGGAGTGCTCTGTTATTCATCGGCTTCGGAATGGGACTGATTATCGACGTCTTCTCCGGCACACCAGGCTACAATGCATTCGCATCTGTTCTTATCGCATACGCAGCGCCTCTCATGCAGAAAACATTTGGTCCGAGAGAAGACCATGACGTCACCATCATTCCGTCATTTAAAAGTTACCGGGTGGGCATGTTCATCCAATATGCACTGATATTAGTTCTGATACACCATTTCGTTTTCTTTCTGATAGAATACGGATCGGTCACTCACATTGTCAGCATTTTGACCAAGACAGGGTTAAGCGCCATCTTCACCATGTTAATGATCATAGTTATAGAAACCTTTAAATTCAGAAGATAATGATCAACGACCAATACCAAAACAGGAAGCTCGTCATTGGTGGGTTCATGATATTGGTTGTGATCGTCTTTGTGCTACGCCTTATCGACCTTCAGATTATTGACGACTCCTATCGGGACAAGGCCGACAGCAACGCATTTCTCAAAAAAATACAATTCCCAGCCAGAGGATTGATCAAGGACCGGAACGGCAAATTGTTGGTTTTCAACAAACCGGCATACGACATCATGGTCATTGACAAAGAGATAAAAAACCTCGACACGCTCGATTTCTGTCAGACCATCGGGATATCAAAATCCACCTTCGACAATAGGATGAAGGAGATCAAACGCAAGGCCGGGTTTTCAAGATACACTCCTCAACCATTCATCTCCCAACTTTCCGCCGCAGAATATGGCATATTACAGGAGAAGCTATTCCGATTTACCGGCATATACATCCAGAAAAGGACATTACGCGAATACAACTATCCCAACGCCGCACTCCTGTTGGGTTCTATCGGAGAAGCGAACAAAAAGACCATAGAAAAAGATGAGTTTTACGTACCGGGGGATTTTGCAGGACAGAACGGGATTGAGCTCACCTACGAAAAAGTTTTAAGAGGCGAGAAAGGCGTCGAAATCCTTCTGAGAGATGCCCATGGCCGTATAAAAGGCAGCTACAACCATGGCGAATATGACGTGCCGTCCAAGGCAGGCCAGAGCCTAACCCTCTCCATCGACATCGACTTGCAGGCCTATGGAGAAAAACTCATGCAGAACAAAATAGGAAGCATCGCCGCCATCGACCCATCTACCGGCGAGATTCTGGCGCTCATCTCCAGCCCCACATACGACCCCTCCCTTCTGGTGGGCCGACAACGTTCGAAGAATTTCGCCAAACTGGTCAACGACCCACTGAAGCCGCTATTTGACCGACCCATGATGGCCTGTTACCCTCCGGGTTCGACCTTCAAGACGGCCAATGCACTCATATTTCAACAAGAGGGAATCATTGACCGCAACACCACATACGGATGTTCAAGAGGATACCATGCCGGCAGCTTTACCGTAGGATGCCATGCGCACTTCTCTCCTCTAAATCTCGTACAATCCATTCAGCACTCCTGCAACGCCTACTACTGTTCTGGATTCAGAGCCATGCTGGACAACCGCAAATACCCGAAAGTATCAGACGCATTCGAGGTTTGGAAGGACCACATCGTATCCCTCGGATTTGGATACAAACTCGGAGCCGACGTGCCTAACGAGAAACGGGGATACATACCCAACTCCGGTGTCTACGACAAGATATACGGGAAGGACCGATGGCGATCTCTCACCATCATATCATTGGCCATCGGACAAGGCGAGGTATTGGCCACTCCTTTGCAAATTGCCAACCTGAGTGCAACCATCGCCAATCGGGGACACTACATCACGCCACACTTGGTGAAAGGAATTGAGGGCGGAAAAATCGACTCCTCCTTCATCCAGAGGAAGGTGACCACCATCGCACCCCAGTATTACGATCCCGTAATCGAAGGCATGGATTTGGTAATGAAGTCAGGAACAGGCTGGGGGTCAAGGATAGACAGCATAGATGTCTGCGGAAAGACAGGAACGGCACAGAACCCCCACGGAGCAGACCACTCCATCTTCATGGCCTTCGCGCCAAAAGACAATCCAAAAATCGCAATATGTGTTGTTGTTGAGAATAGCGGATTCGGCGCCACATGGGCCGCCCCTATTGCCACACTGATGATGGAGAAATATCTAAAGGGATACATTCCAAAACGAAGGTTATGGATGGAAGAACGAATGTTCAACGCTAATTTACTTCCTCAAAATTGAATCGTAGAGTAAACATATTACAGAATATAGACTGGATAACCATCGGCATCTATGTCGCATTGATCATAGCTGGTTGGTTCAGCATATACGGAGCCGTCTACAACTTCGAAGATGCCGGCTTCTGGAGTTTTTCCGAAAGGTACGGCAAACAGCTTGTATGGATTGGGTGCTCGTTTCTCATCGCCACCACACTAATCAGTATGGACAGTAGAGTCTACAGCATCTTCGCCTACGTATTCTACGGCATCGCCATACTCTCACTCATCGTGACGCTGGCCATTGCGCCGGAAATCAAGGGGTCACGCTCTTGGTTGGTTCTTGGTCCGGTGAGTCTGCAACCCGCCGAGTTTGCCAAAGCGGCCACCTGTCTAGCCGTCGCGAAGGTCATGAGTTCCTATTGGTTCCGTCTCAAGAACATGAAGAATGCCATGCTTCTAGGGCTGATCATCCTATTGCCATTCTGTCTCATCATCCTTCAGCAAGAGACAGGATCGGCCCTTGTATACGCCACCTTCCTGATCGTGCTTTACCGGGAAGGAATGCCGGGTCTTGTGCTCTTCCTAGGCGTATGCCTCGTCATCTTCTTCATCGTAGCCATACGGTTCGGGCAAGAACCTATCATCGCCGCATTCCCGGAAGAGTCCTATGGCATATTCCTGGTGATGGTCTTCACCATCGTCGTCCAGATAGGATTGCTGGTAGCATACCGAAGAAACGTCATCGTCTCCAGAAACATACTGATAGGCAATATTCTACTATTCGGAACATCCTTCTGTGTCTACAAGTTTTTCGACACTCCGATACAGTTTACCTACATCGCAGGCATCTCCATCACAGCCTCCGTAATATACCTCATTGTCACCAGCATCATCCATAGGAAAATGGCCTATACTTGGATTGCCATCTTCATGCTCTGCTCTACAGGATACGCACACTTTGCAGACTATGCGTTCGAAAATATGCTACAACCCCACCAACAGATACGAATCAAGGTGACACTCGGCATGGAAAACGACCCTAAGAAAGCGGGATACAACGTCAACCAGTCCAAGATAGCCATCGGTTCGGGCGGATTTGCGGGAAAGGGATTCCTTAACGGCACACAGACCAAGCTAAAGTATGTGCCGGAACAGGACACCGACTTCATCTTCTGTACGGTGGGAGAAGAGCACGGATTCATCGGTTCCTTATTTGTGCTTATCATGTTCCTCATCCTACTGCTCCGGATCATCTATCTCGCCGAACGGCAACGGTCCGAATTTAGCCGGATATACGGATATTGCGTCGCTTCCATCATCTTCTTCCATCTAGCCATCAACATAGGCATGGTACTGGGACTGACACCCGTCATCGGCATACCACTGCCGTTCTTCAGCTATGGAGGTTCCTCCCTATGGGGATTCACCATCCTACTATTCATCTTCATCCGTATGGACGCCAGCCGTATGGAATATCTGAAATCATAAAAAAGAGATGAATCTAGTCACACTATCCGCTTGTTGCGCCGACCATTATCCTCAGACAAACGAGACATACATCGGCGGCAATGCTTTCAACCAAGCATTGACATGGCACGCCATATCGAAAGAAGAGACAATCCATCTGATCTGTTGCATCGGCAACGACAAAAACGGCCAGAGCATCAAAGCTGCCATGGAACGCAGCGGTTTTGACCTATCGCACGTAAGCATAGCAGATGGCATGACAGCCAAAAACCAGCTAACGGTAGATAAAGAAGGCGAGAGATTCGGAACAGAGGGAAGTTGGATCAGTGGCGTGAGCGAATTCTTTGCTCCGACAGAAAAAGACTGGGAACTGATCCATCAAGCAGACCTCATCTCCACTTGTGCCAACAACCATAACATATTCGAGATACAGAAGAGGAAGAAAGAGACGCAATGCCTTTCCATAGACTTCATGGACAAAGAGAACCACATCGACATGGCACCCCTGTTAGTGGGTTCAGACATTGCCTTCATATCCGCGACGCCTACCGACAAATCTTTCTACAAAGAGATGGCAGAGCAAAGTGGCAAACTCGTTGTCTTGACAATGGGCAGACACGGAAGCATTGCCTTCTACCAAGGAGAGGAATTTTTTCAGGATGCGATAAAAGTCCGCAAAGTCATAGACACCACCGGATGCGGAGACACTTTCCAAGCCGCATTTGCCTACTATTATCTAAAGTCAGGAAAGAACATACGCGAAGCCTTGGAACAAGGAGCCAATTGGGCATCCCTTGCCACCTTTCACCATTGCGATGCCCTCGTTAACAGTATTGATGATGACCCCAGGATTGTCTTTCTTCTATTGCGGAATGGTGCGGAAGAAAAATGTAATATCGACGATGCTGCAAAGCTTCATCGCAATGGGCATCATCAGTGTGCTATGGGTATTTTTCGCCTTTAGCCTGGCCTTTGGCGACGACGTGGCAGGATTAGGGATAATCGGGAATCCGTGCTCCTTCTTTATGTTCCAGAATGTGGGAGTAGCGCCAAACGAAACGTTTGCGGCAACGATTCCGTTCGCGCTGTTTGCGTTGTTTCAAATGAAGTTTGCCATCATAACCCCATCCTTGATAACCGGATCGTTTGCAGAGCGGGTCCATTTCTCCAGCTATCTGGTATTTATGGTGCTGTTCTGTATTTTCGTCTATTGTCCGCTAGCCCATTGCACATGGCATCCCGACGGACTATTCAAGAACTTCTTCGGCACAGGAGTGGAGATAAAAGACTTTGCCGGTGGCATCGTGGTACATGCCTCTTCGGGTGTAGCGGCTTTGGCCGGTGCCATTTTCCTCGGCAGGCGAACGAACGACAAGGAGAACCGGGCTCCGGCAAACATCCCGTTTGTCATGCTCGGAGCGGCTCTGCTTTGGTTAGGCTGGTTCGGTTTTAACGCCGGGTCATCTTTAGCTGCCGACGGAGTTGCCGTCAAAGCATTTCTGAATACCAATACCGCATCAGCAACCGCCATGTTGGCGTGGGTGTTCTTCGATTGTCTTAGAGGCAGGAAGCCGTCGGCTATGGGCGCTTCCATCGGGGCCGTGGTAGGATTGGTGGCAATAACACCTTCTGCAGGATACGTTTCCGTAGGACAGAGCATTTTCATATCATTATGCATAACGATAATCTGTAACATTGCGGTTCACTGGAGAGAACACACTTCTGTCGACGATGCGTTGGACGTATTTCCCACACACGGATTGGGAGGTATCGTAGGCACTGTTTTTGCCGGATTCTTCGTCGGAGTACTGGTAGACGGCGGCGACGGACTGACCATGCTTATGTATTGCTTGTGCATCATTCTGGTTTTCGCCTACTCATTTGTGATGAGCATGGCACTCTATTGGCTGACCAACAAGATGATTCCGATGCGAGTTTCGAAACAAAGCGAACGGATGGGATTGGACATGAGTCAACACGATGAAGTTTACGACTTCGCAGGACACGAAGATGAGATAAAGAAATAACAACAAGACAGGCGTAGACGCCTCTTCGGCGGCGGAATGAACCAAGAAGCATCATTCCGCCGCCGTTTCATAATCTTCGATATCATTGTCATCAATGCTCTCTCCCATTATACGGGCCGTCTAAGACCTGTTTATTGTTGCCTTTATAGTACAACGTACCGCCTTCCGCATAAAAACAAGGATTATCAGGATTCACCTCTATATACGGAGGATACTCACACGACCCGACACACTCTTCATAATAAAAATCAGGGGCAATCTCTTTGAGCGTGGAGGGAAGAGAGATGTATTCCAAATAACGGAAGGCACCCCAGCCTATTTTTTCATAAGGTGCAATTAAAAAGACTCACTGTTTTTGTCAACATGTTTGTTCGCCGCGTTTCAATCCCATAAGGTGCAATTAAAAGTTCTTGTCGCTCAGAAATACGAACAGGGAGAACATGGTTTCAATCCCATAAGGTGCAATTAAAAGGTACTCCTTCCCAGTCATGTCAGCAAGCTCCTTGAGGTTTCAATCCCATAAGGTGCAATTAAAAGCATTGCTGCTAGTAGTGAGAATGGCACTTTCACCTGTTTCAATCCCATAAGGTGCAATTAAAAGTAATTGTTCCTTTTGAATCTCTTCCTTTACTTCGCAAAGTTTCAATCCCATAAGGTGCAATTAAAAGCCTGATGAGTTCTTTAACGAAGCGGAAAATCAGTCGTTTCAATCCCATAAGGTGCAATTAAAAGCGAAGACGAACAATATCGCCTCTATTCGCAAGGATTGTTTCAATCCCATAAGGTGCAATTAAAAGAAGTTATGAAAATATATGAAGCCGCTCCTCATTCGGTTTCAATCCCATAAGGTGCAATTAAAAGGTTAGTAATGACCCAATAGATGCTATATGTCATATATAGTTTCAATCCCATAAGGTGCAATTAAAAGCGAAGATGAACAATATCATAATTATAAACAAACTGTGTTTCAATCCCATAAGGTGCAATTAAAAGTTATGAAAGCATATGCAAGCCGCTCCTCATTAATCCCATAAGGTGCAATTAAAAGTTTTGTAATGATACTAATTATCTGCTATTTTTCGAATCCCAAAAGGTGCAATTAAAAGGTGCAATTAAAATTTATAATCCATAAGGTTTCAATCCCATAAGGTGCAATTAAAAGTCCAATCTGTTTATAGATAACACATTATCATTATCGTTTTCAATCCCATAAGGTGCAATTAAAAGTTTATTTTTATTTCAGTAATCTTTGCCCTAATATAAAATGTTTCAATCCCATAAGGTGCAATTAAAAGCATGTCCACATTCTGTAATACAAATAAAAATAAGTTTCAATCCCATAAGGTGCAATTAAAAGATTAAAGCAAGCAATGACAAATTTTCAATCCCATAAGGTGCAATTAAAAGAATTTGTGAACTTATATTTCTTCAAGTTTCAATCCCATAAGGTGCAATTAAAAGAAAGTTTCAAGTTTCAAGCATCCAATCCCATAAGGTGCAAAAAAGCCTTAATCCCAAGGTGCAACCTAATAAGGTGCAATTAAAAGAAATTTGTGTAAGCTTCTCATTTTTTCAATCCCATAAGGTGCAATTAAAAGTTTAAAGGATTTCATTGATAAGGTGCAAAAAAGACCAATATGTTTCAATCCCATAAGGTGCAATTAAAAGTCAAAAATGTAAACAAAGATATTTCCATTTGACGTTGTTTCAATCCCATAAGGTGCAATTAAAAAGAAATTGATAAATGCATACAACAAATAAGATTTGAAAAGTTTCAATCCCATAAGGTGCAATTAAAAGTTTTAGTTCTCCAATCAGATGTTTAAATACATTCAAGCTTGTTTCAATCCCATAAGGTGCAATTAAAAGATTTGCTTCGAGGAAATTTTGTTTCAATTTATAGCAAAATCCCATAAGGTGCAATTAAAAGTTTTCAATCATAGTTTCAATCCCATAAGGTGCAATTAAAAGAATTTACAACATTAATAATATAATAATCAAATACAAGAAAGTTTCAATCCCATAAAGGTGCAATTAAAGGTGCAAAAGATGACCAATTAAACAAATTGAGATGCTATAGAAAGTTTCAATCCCATAAGGTGCAATTAAAAGAGAGTTTCTTCCAATGATGGATATTACATTTTCAAAAGTTTCAATCCCATAAGGTGCAATTAAAAGTATTATTGTTTTTATTACAATACAAATCCAATCCCTGTTTCAATCCCATAAGGTGCAATTAAAAAGTCAGTTTCAATCCCATAAGGTGCAATTGTATTATAACAGCCATTCGATTCATAGTATAGTTTCAATCCCATAAGGTGCAATTAAAAGAAATGTTTGAAGTTCAATTTGACCATCAACTTTTTCAATCCCATAAGGTGCATTAAACTCAAAATTTCCAATCCCATAAGGTGCAATTAAAAGATTTAGTACCTCAACGAGTTTGTTAAACATTTTTTATGTGTTTCAATCCCATAAGGTGCAATTAAAAAAAATGTATAATAAGTTTCAATCCCATAAGGTGCAATTAAATAGGTGCAATTAAAAGAACGAATGCGATTTCCCAAACAAGGATTTTAATGAGTTTCAATCCATAAGGTGCAATTAAAAGAAGTTATGCCAATTAATTCTGTAATCGACGGAGAATTTGTTTGTTTCAATCCCATAAGGTGCAATTAAAAGAAAGATTCTAATGTCAGCATGTCTAAAATCTTAAAGTTTCAATCCCATAAGGTGTTTCAAAAGCATAAGGTGCTCAATTTTTCAATCCCATAAGGTGCAATTAAAAATATAACATTTGATTATTATAAATCCCATAAGGTGCAATTAAAAGTATTCAATCCCATAAGGTGCAATAAAAGATAAAATATAATTCCTGTTTCAATCCCATAAGGTGCAATTAAAAGATAAGGTGCAAAGTTTTAAAAAGTGACTTTAATCCGTTTTCAATCCCATAAGGTGCAATTAAAAGTTTTATCTTGTTTCGAAACAATTTAAAGATAATTACGTTATGTTTCAATCCCATAAGGTGCAATTAAAAGAAAAATCTAATTCTTAATAGACGATATTTTTCAAGTAGTTTCAATCCCATAAGGTGCAATTAAAAGAAGATATATTGCTTCTATAAGTGTTGAATTAAAGTAATTAATTTCAATCCCATAAGGTGCAATTAAAAGCTTCTTAATTCGTTCCACCCTTAAAATTTGTTTTCAATCCCATAAGGTGCAATTAAAAGATCTATGGACATTTATGGCAACTGAAAAGCAAATTTTAATCCCATAAGGTAATTAAATGATGTTTCAATCCCATAAGGTGCAATTAAAAGAGAAGTTTCAATCCCATAAGGTGCAATTAAAAGTTTTTTCCTAATATCTTTTTCAATCCCGCTAAGGTGCAATCCCAAAGTGCAATTAAATAATCTTTTCCAATTATAATGTTGTTTCAATCCCATAAGGTGCAATTAAAAGAGCAAATTTTAATCGAAACAAGCATGTGTTTCAATCCCATAAGGTAATTAAAAGTGCAAAAGTTTCAATCCCATAAGTTTTAAATCCCATAAGGTGCAATTAAAAAGTACAGATTAAAAGGTGGTTTCAATCCCATAAGTTTCAATCCCATAAGGTGCAATTAAAGTAGCATTTCGAATACAATATGTAATGGCTCCCATAAGGTAAATTTAAAAGTAGCATAAATTTTCAATCCCATAAGGTGCAATTAAAAGTATGAATTCGAAAACTAAATTTATTTGAAGGTTTCAATCCCATAAGGTGTTTCAATCCCATAAGGTGCAATTTTCAAAGCAGGTGCAATTAAAAGAAAGATGCGAATATTAATATGTGAAATTGTTTCAATCCCATAAGGTGCAATTAAAAGAATAATTTATATGCAATAAATAAATACCAATAAATAATGTTTCAATCCCATAAGGTGCAATTAAAAGGTTGAAGATTTGAGCAAAGCTTAATCAGACTAAGTTTCAATCCCATAAGGTGCAATTAAAAGAAATAATCATTCATACCCATTAGGAAATTATGTTTCAATCCCATAAGGTGCAATTAAAAGAATAATGTTTTAATCCTTTCATTAAAAGATCCAATGCCATGTTTCAATCCCATAAAATCCCATAAGGTGCAATTAAAAGATCATCAATCCCATAAGTTGTGCAATTAAATCCCATAAGGTGCAATTAAGAAGCACAATCCATAAAAATTTTCTTAAATCAAAAGTTAAGATGTTTCAATCCCATAAGGTGCAATTAAAAGATAAGAGCTTCACACTGATAAAGCAATTATTAAATAGTTTCAATCCCATAAGGTGCAATTAAAAGTGACAAATAAAAAGCCATAAATAATTAAAGTTCAAATAAAAATGTTTCAATCCCATAAGGTGCAATTAAAAGTTATAAGCTGCCTTTAAAATATCTGTATTGTCAGTTATGTTTTCAATCCCATAAGGTGCAATTAAAAGGAACTCAGGGTTAAAGCCCAATATTTCATTCAAATCCCATAAGGTGCAATTAAAAGAGATAAGGTGCAATTAGTTTCAATCCCATAAGGTGCAATTAAAAGTTTGTTTTTGATTTAAAATATGAATATTATCAAAAAGTTTCAATCCCATAAGGTGCAATTAAAAGTAATATTAAAGACTTAAAAGATGGGAATAATCCCATAAGGTGCAATTAAAAGTTGTAAACTAACTGTGAGGTTTATACAAAATTCTTTATTTTCAATCCCATAAGGTGCAATTAAAGGTAAATAAAAAATTAAAAGAAGTTATTTTAAGTTTCAATCCCAATGATATGTGCAATTAAAAGTGATTTAGTTGACGTTAGAATCAATCCCATAGAGGTTCAATCCCATAAGGTGCAATTAAAAATCATTAGTTAAATAGTTTTCAAAGAATATTACTAGTGTTTCAATCCCATAAGGTGCAATTAAAAGTGCAATTCATGTAATTATATATTCTTTATTTTTATTTCAATCCCATAAGGTTGCAATTAAAAGCTTCGAGCTTTCATATAGTTTGTTTCAATCCCATAAGGTGCAATTAAAAGTGTACTTCAAAAAGTCCAATCCCATAAGGTAAAATTTAAGGAAACTTATGTTTCAATCCCATAAGGTGCAATTAAAAGTTTATCAACTTCGTTTCAAATGTTTCAATCCCATAAGGTGCAATTAAAAGTATAAAGATTTGAAGACAAACAATAGAAATTTCGTTTCAATCCCATAAGGTGCAATTAAAAGCCACGAAACTGGTAATTCCTGTATTTGGCAATCCAAAGGTGCAATTTCAAAAGTTAATTTATGACACTGAGTGTTTCAATCCCATAAGGTGCAATTAAAAGATCCCCTTGCCAATTAAAATTTTCATCCCATAAGGTGCAATTTGGTCAATCTATATGAAATGGTTTCAATCCCATAAGGTGCAATTAAAAGCCGTGCAAATGACGGCAGAAAAGGGCGGAAAATAAGGGTTTGAGACCTCATTTTTCGCCCTGCTAAGTTATAAAAAATTGTCGATGTACAATTGTATAAAAACATAGGGGCATCGACAACTATGCCTAATTATTTGATTTCCATTATGTCAAAGAACTTTTTTTCCTATTTTTCGTGATCCGTTCACCTTTCTTCCTCCCTAAAAATATACGTTCGACAACATAGAAATCCGGAACGAATCTAAAACAATCTGTTTTTGAGCGTCTTACAGAAAATTATCCGTGCTTGCACGTTCTTTCCCGAGAATCTCCTTTTCGAACCATTCGTTCCTACGGGAAGCAAAGATAATCAAACTATCTTCTTCTTTTTCCATTATTTCTTCTGCGGCATACTTCAACTCCTTCAACTTCACCTCCGATATCTCGCCCTCAAAAACGGAATTCTGTATCCAATTCAGGTAACGCCGGCAGAGCTTCAGCATTTTTGCGACTCGCTTTTCTCCACAATCATAAACTACTATCACATACATACCATTCTGTTTTTTTATGGTTTACCAATACATCTTAAACGGTTTGTACTCCTCCATCTTCAGCAAGTGCTTGGCCAACTTGTAGCACTCCAGTTTCATCAGATGTCGGTAGCTCACATTCCGTCCGAGGGTACGGTGCTGGAACGTCTCGTTCAGACGGTCTTCAAAGGCTTTTACAAAGATTTTCTTCCCCTTCTGGTTCAGCAGACAGCGGTTCATCTTGTTGTCGAAATGCTCCGTCTGAATCTCCTTTTTGTTCAACACCTTAAAGATGACACGGTCTACCAGTATCGGCTTAAAGACCTCGGTTATGTCCAGTGAGAGCGAATATCGCCGTTCGCCGGGTGTATGCAGGTAACTGATGGTCGGATTCAGCTGAGTCTGATGTATTGCCCGTAGGCACTGCGAATAGCACATCATGTTCCCGAAAGATATCAGCGCGTTCACCTCGTTGCGAGGGGGTTGCTTGGTGCGTCCGCCCATGTCGAAGGCATCGATGATCAGACTGAACGCATCGTAATAGGTCTGGCGGATGTTGCCTTCGATTCCCATCAGCTCCGCAACGTTCTTCGTTTCGGGTATCTTCTGCGCATAACCGTCCATCAGCATCGCCATGGGCGACGTGTCCTTGCCTCTGTTCTCGTAATATTTCAACGTTTTCTTCATATTGAAGACAGCCCCTTCGATAAACTTCCGGGCAATCTCCAACCGCATCGCCGGATCCTGATATGCCGCAGTTTGAGCCAACAACATCCGTCCGGAGAGCAGTCCGTCGCGGGGCATGAACGAACCCGTATAGTTCTCGTAATAATCGAAGAAGTGGACGGCGATGTCCATCTGCCCAAGGAAATTATACAATGCGCTGTTGGCGCGCAACGAACCGAACACATAAAACTCGGCCACATCCTCCACCGGAAGATAACGTGGCTGGCCGGGCCTCGACATCTCTCCGTTCCCATCTTCCTCGAATGGGGTAAACTTCAACGTGTTGTCCTTGCGCTCCAAGGTGCCCGGGTTAAATAAATAGTAAGTTTTTCTCATAATTCTTCAGACAGGATATACAGGATTAGCAGGATTTTTATATTCCCTATATTTACGTTTAACTTCCACTTTTGCACTTCCAAAATTAACCAGCAGACCCACATCCACACTCGTTGCCGACAAGTAGTTAACCAGTTGTATTTCGTGCACCTTGCTCAGATTTTCAACAGCTTTGAGTTCCACAATAACGTCACCATCAACCACGATATCCGCATAATAATCACCAACTGTCACCCCTTTATATTGTACTTTTATCGGCTTTTCAGAATCGACCATCAACCCTAAATCATCTAGCTCAATCAACATGGCATTATGATACACCTTTTCCAAAAAACCGCCACCTAAAACATTATACACATTATAGGCCGCTTTAATAATTTTTGACGTCAGTTCTTCATGAATCATACTTTCTGATTTTAGTTATTAATATCTTCCGGACAGAATCCATGCTTAATTAAAGTAAAAACTTTGATTGCCCGATAGGAATCATCCTGTTTTTCCTGTCAATCCTGTCTATTTGTATTTTCCTCTTCCGAGCTATAACAGAACTCATAATAGCTGCAGTTTCGGCAGATGCCTTTCTTCTCGGCTGGCGGACAAGCCTCGCTCTCGACGACAGACTGGATCTTCGACTCCATCTCCCTGATCATCTCCCGGTCCACATCGCTCAACACCACCTCCTGCGTTTTCCGCAACGTGGGATATTCCAAGATGCCCGTCACCCCGTCCATGCCATTCCGTTCGAACACATAGAGGTAATACTTCAGCTGCCACTCATGGGCGGACTCCACCTTGTTCGACTTCTTTATCTCATGGATGACCTTGTTCTTCGTGTCGTAAAAATCGACCTTTATCCCATCGAGTTCTACCTCCTCATATTTCTCAGATCGTTGAGGATAGCTCTCCTCATGGATCAGCTTGCCTTCGTACACAAGGTCGGAGGTGTGCTCGAAGCGAATTCCATTCGCATGTAACCACATCTCTCGTTTACATACCTGATATAGATTGATTAGAGTTGCATTAATGCGCATAACTATATAAAATTAGAATCCTTTAAGTTTTCCGCAATCACACCATTTTCGAACGAATATACATCAACATAGGAGTTTAGATAGATATATCCAAGCTTTTCTTCACCATACGTTTTTAGCACATCATAATCATTGCCCCCTTTGAAGATGGAGAACGAGAAGGCAGACATCAGACTTTGCAGTTTCTTTATCTTTATTTTGGTTTCCACAAAATCAGTTTCTCTATTGAAAATGACATTGGCATACGCATCCCAAACATCTGTACCAGAAACATACTCTCCATGATGAATTTCAAATTCATCCAGAATTGGAATGTCGTTCTTGAGATATTGAATTGGAATGTCAATCGGCACAAACACAGAATCATTCAGTGATTTTATTAGTTTCAATTGTTTGTCAACTTCTGCATAATTGAGCGTTGCCACATAACCTTCCAAATCATGGATGTTCTCAATAAGAGACGATTTATTATTGTTTATAGTTTTGTCAATAATCATTTTGTACAGTCTGTCAAAGTCTTTGGAATCAAGAATGCTTTTGTAGTCCTCAAAATCCATTTCTCGCGCAAACCGATATCTATCATCTTTGCCATACAGGGTTTTCTCCGTGTCACAATTGAAAAGATAGAGTGTACATCGTGGTTTATTGACATTTCGATTGATGCGACCGGCCAATTGCTCTTCACTGTCAATTATAGATTTGTCCTTAAAGCCCAAATCCATATCAATATCAACGCCGGCCTCAACAACTTGTGTAGTGATCAATAGTACTTTTTTACTGCGTAGTGCAGAAGATTTCAGTTTGTCTATAATCTCTTTTCTTCTTGGTTCTAAGATTGTACCGGATAATAGAAACACTTCATCAAAAAAGTCATTGTCCTCTTTTACAATAGAATAAAATTCTGATGCCGTTTTCTTGAAGATAAATTCGATGATTGTATGGACACTTTGCGGATGCAATTCGTTCTGAGCAGCAAATTCTTCTGATTTTTCAAACAAGCACTCTTTCAACCGACTCAAATAATCGCATTTATCTTCTTTTGTCGCACACGGACATTCAAGTAAACTGTAATCTATATTTACCCTTTTACAGAAGTTCGGGTTCTGAAAATATTTGGACTTATCCTTCACTAAATAAACAAAATCACCCGCCAAACCTTTGTCGTCTAATATCTCCCCAATCTTAGGTAGTGTTGCCGACATGATAATGAACTTCATATTGAAGAAGTGCGCATAGTTATTTATGAAATAGATAACTTTATCCCACGTTTTCGGCGAATACGATTGTATTTCATCTATAATTACAATCGAATTTGCCATTCTATGCAGCAAATAGTTCGTCTCTTTCCCATTTGTTTTCAGCACATCAAAGAATCGGATATGAGAGAGCAACGAAATCGGATAGTTAACGAACAAATTATCAAGGTAATTCAAATAATCATCCTCATAGTTTCCGGTATGAAACGAGGCTTTTGAATGTATCTCTGCTATTTCATCAACATTCAGTCCAAATGTTTCTGACAATGATTTATATGTTTGAGTAATCAATGTCGTAAACGGGAACACATAAAAGACCTTATTTATCTCGTGCTGTCTGTCGGCTCGTAACAATTCAGCCAAAGCCAGCATAGAGGCGTTTGTCTTACCGCTTCCGGTTGGTGCCTCTAAATAAAACAGATTCTTGTTCGTATTTTTCCGTATATTCTGAATGACCTCTATCGCAATACCTTTTCTTAGTTCATTTAGATTATTATTAGACGGTTCCCTCAATTGATCGGCATTCGGAATGTCATCTTTTGCTATAGTCTTATATACAGCCTTGTTGTAAGTTTTGTTACGTTCAATGTTTGAGATAATTTTTTGCCGAAGCGCATCGTCTATCAGTCCATAATCCGAATACATTTCAGTCCATCCGTTCATATAGTGGGCTGTCGCCAAATAATCAGAGGCAGTGAGCAAAGAATAGTTTAGTTTGCACAAGGCAAACAACGGGAAGGTATTTTTTTTCTTTATTACATCACTGTTATATCGTTCAAAGAAGAAATTGAAATTTGCATTTTTCAAAAAGCAATTATGGAATAAACCTATTTGCTCATCATTTAAATCTATTTTAAACAGCGATAAATATGACTTTAAAACAAATAAATCTTCATTATCCCAGACGGTATCATTTTGACTTTCATTCAGACAGGGGGCATGATGTTTATAAATAGAGTAACTTAAATAGAGAGAGACATTCGACAAAAAGACTTGTTCTGCTTCTGTCAATTCTGTTTTCAATAGTGTTGAAAAAAAATCAGCAAGATACAGATATACGCCAATTATCGAATGTTGACTGTCAAAGCCATGTGATACAGATAACACATCCGCCCTATTCTTCATCCTGGCAATCTGGAATTTCTTATTTACCTTGCCAAGGTCATGATATGCTATTGATTTATAAAACAGATCCGATATTAAAGGATTTATTTTTCTGACGTCTAAACCAGCAGGAATCGAGGATTCTATTAAGTTTTCTATGATTCCGCCCAATGATTGTTTGCTGATAATTTCTTTTGCATAAGCATAAACCAAAGCAGAATGTTCCGACAGCAACTCTGGCCGCCGAGAACATTCTGTTTCTTTAGGTAAATGAGCATAATAGCTGTTGCTATTCGCTATAAATCCATTAAAGTAACTGAAATCAAAGTCCATTTAAGTAAGTTGAATTACTGTATTCTCATTTAGTTTATAGAATTTCCCAGCTTCACTCATGTTCATGTCCTTACTAAACTTTGCATTCGAATATACAAAATCAGCGTATGAGTATTGAAACAATTGTTCGTCAAAGCAGACTGGCAATTTTTCAAAATAAAGCCATGTTGGCTCTGAAGCTGAAAACATACTCATAGATTTAACCACAAACTTGCTTGCAGCCTCCGTCTTTGAGAAAATAGAGGCAATTGTGTAATTTGTCGAAAAATCAAACTCAGAAAAAGGATACTCCTCAAAATTCTCCCACCATGCCGAAAAATCATTCTTCCCCATATAGGGGAGGAACTCTGCTTGATAAGATTGCAGATTTACATACAATTTATTCTCAATTTCTTCATCAATGTCTAATAGCAAATAACAACGATAAGCCGGCGTTATCAGAATCTGTTCCGTTACAATCAGATTTCCGCCGGCCTCGCCACTGGCAAATCCGGTTCCGTTATTATAACTGAGTATCTCTTTGGTGTAATTGCCTTTATCCGAATCTAACGGTTCGATTCCGGCCTTCAAATCCTTCAATTTATTGTAATATTCAGGCAAAACGCCATTTTTCTGATACCCCTGCAACCCCGCAATTGCGCCGAGTATTCCGAGCAGTGCCGGTCTATGAAGCATATTGTACGTCAAATAGAGCCCATCGTTGATGTCCGGTTTCTTAAAGAATCCGAACTCCGCTTTTAGATCAAACGATATTAACTTCTGATTTGCCATATTATATGTCGTTTTCTGTCGTGTTATCAGGTAAATTTTCTATTGCAACCGTTTGTTTGTTATAGTAAATCTCTATTCTTTCTATATCAGAAGATATTTTTTCTAATTCTGCCTTTAGTTTAGCAAAGTCATAGACACATTTACCATCTTTCTTTTCCTGTTTCAGACTAATTAAAGTAGTGAAATTAGGTAAAACGTTTTTTGATCCTTCATTTAGTTGAATCCAAACCAACATCTCGTTTTCGCAACCCGCTTTAGATGCAGAATCGTACCAAGTTACGCCACGGCGCATGGCTTCTTTGAGTTTTTCAATGTCATCCGAAGAAAGTTTATCTGCACCTTCTCCTGCAAGTTCTGTTATATCACACAAATTTTGTGGGTTGATCGAAAAATGATGCAAATAATGGCCTTCTTCCAAACGCGATTGACGGCCAATAGTAGTCATGCCCTTTTCCGCTTCGGGATCATCGGCTTTATTGCTAAAAGGAGAGGTGATTTGCTCTGTGAAAATATTATTTTCTTTCCAAACATTTACTCCATGATTAACCTGAATAGGCCCATGTAATGATATATTTGTCGCCCCGGCAAACGTTGCGCCAAACAATCTAATGTCAATGCATGACAACAGATTCTTTGCAACAGACATTTTTACTATCTTGTCTTTTTCTTTTCCAGTCCCTTTTGGGTACTCTCCAAATAATCTAGAATACGTTTCATCCAAAGAAAGTGGATTAAGATTTTCATTTAATGATTTAAAATAGAACACCTTATCATCCGAATATACATCTTTCAAATAATTTTTTACGGTGTATTTGTATGCTTTATCTGTTGCATATATAGTACCATTAGGCAACGTGCGTGGTTGTCCTGAAAAGTCTGCGTTATAATTTGAATTAATGGCTTTTACTATAGCACATCCAAAAACCCTGTTTTTAAATTCTGTCATTGTTTTAATCTCCTATTCTTTAATTATTATTACTGTCTTTTTTCTGATAAATCACACAATCGCAAAAGCAACCTGCCAGAAAGAACTTAAGCAGAGGTTTTACTTCTATGTTGTCATCATACGTCAACACGTCCGAAGACAAACTTTGAAAAGCTCCTTTGTAGGTGCTGATGTCGTGTTTATATACTGCTATTGTCTGCGCAATAGCGTCCTGCAATTGTCCGGATTTTGACTTTTGCAGATAAGGTTCAAGCATTGCATAAGTTTTGTTGCTTGCAACGCTTCTATCAATCAAATAGGACACGATTTGTCCTGCCCCGAAAGCAAATTCTTCGGGATTTTCAAAATGAGATTGGCCTTTGGCTACGGCACTCATCTTTGAAACTAATTCTGTCACTTTTGAAGCCATGTCTTCCTCCTGTTTTATATTATTATTGAATAAATTGTATAGACTAAACCAAATGTTGAGTTTTTCTTTTATTGTATTGTTCCAACTAAATCTGCCAGACACATCATCTTTCTGGATATTTGACAAAATAGATTGAGCCATCATATCGTTAAACATCAACCCATTAATTGCATTTATTTTTGATTTATAGATGTAGTCATAAAAGGCCTTCCTATATTTTAGAATCAATAAATACATTGTATCTCCACCACTGACATAAGTTGGATCAATATCACCAAAGTAATTGGTAGAGTATCTATCGTCTTTTATTTTTACTAATGAGTTATTGAATATAGATTTTACAACAATCCGTTCAAAATCGAATATGTTTGATATTCCTATTGAAGTATATGGTTTAAATACTTTTTCTTCATTGATTCCACATTGAAATATATTGGATATTGTAAGTGGCTTATCAAAAGCAAAGCGGAAAAGAGGCACAAAATCCACATCATTAAGTACAATGGATTTCCTTTTTGAATAATTTATTAAATAATAATCTGATAAGTTTTTAATATTATTTCGAGCAAATAATCTATTCAACACTTCTCTATATGAGATAGGGTCGGAATCTTCATTAAAAATCTTTATGATTGCCTTATTTGCTTCTTTGTCATCAATAACTATTGGCAAAGGATTTGGCAATATTCTATTGTTTATTAATGACTCAAAATCACTAAGCACATTTGCTTCTTTTGTAGAAATACGTCCGTTTATATTATTTAAAGAAGTCTTATGTTCCAAAAACGGCTTTTTACTATTTAATCCGTTTAAGAAATTGCTTAAACCTAAAATTTCATTTTCTGACTCTTTATTATAATTGTTACAATTAAACAATTTATCTTTCAGGTAAACATCATGTGCAGAGCGATACTCTTCAATTGTGGCATTTTTTAGATACAGATTGATATATTCATCATCTTTAATAAGATCAAACAGTTTTACCTCTACGTCTTCTCCTTTTATTTTTTGCGTAACAATTTTAGCCTGTAGAAAATTTAAGACTTCAGAACATTGTTGTTGAAAAGCTTTTGAAAGTTGTATTAATCTTTCATCTTCCAAGAGACATGTATTCTGCGCATTCGCAAAATAATCTGGTAATAATTTTATAATTTTCTCAATGCCAAATCCTTCTAACTTATCATTTGATAATGATTTCTTTTTAAAACTCAGAATAAAAGGTGAACATGAGAAGATTTGTTTCTTCTTATCCAACACTTTATTCATAGTAGTTCCTACCCTAGATCCAGCCTGCTCATATTGAACTAACATAGCAAAAGGGATATTATCCTTATCTGTATTCGTACAGAAACAATCCTTTTCTCCATTTATCCAACGCCCTTGATTGTCAAGTTCAACAATTATATGAATTCCTTGACTTGGTTCAACTTTCCACTGCATAATATCTGGTATATCAGCAATGAGATTCTCCGTAAAATTTATTATTTCTCGTATCATATCATTAAATATTATCTGCAAATAAAATTCATTACTTTGACAGTTTTTGTCAATATTCCTATTTTTTTCACCTCACCCTCAAACACCCAAAGCCCTGACTGTTTCCGCTTCCCACACCACTTTCGTAAGCTATTTTCATCAGCTCTATCGGGGCTTTCATGCGGAATTGGCATAGATAGCCTGCTATGCGGGTCTCTTCGGGTGTGCCTTGCTTTATGGTTATTAGCTTACGTTTTGGCTCGTTCAAGACATTGAAGTCAAAGTTCAAGTCGCCCGCGTAAGGTTTTCCGTGGTACGCTTCATATTTGCTTAATAGCCCGACCTGCACAATTTCTCTTGATCGAGAATCTGCAGGCGAGAGATATTCAATCGTGCCATCTTCCCGAAAGTGCCTGAGACTTATCGACGACATGGCCGAGAACTCCATCTCTTCGGCAAACTCCGGAGATGGCAGCACCTCGATGCCCTGCACCTGAAACTGCACCCTGCTCAGCCGGTCGCCTATCTCAAAGGTCTGCTGGGCAAACAGCCCTTGCACAAACTTTTCCGTCGATTTCTCGGGCAGAAACGAAATCTGCCATTCCACCGTGTCCGAAAGCACGCATAATCTTTTCGCCTCTCCCAATACGCGCCGCTTCTCAATTTTAAAAGGAGAATAGGTGAACATCTTGAACCGTTTCCCCGAATCCAGCACATAACCGTTCTCGTGCAACCATGCTGAGTATTGCTCGTTGGCGCGGGCTAGGATATGATAGATCGCTGCGGATTGTTCGTACTGGTAGTTGATTGGCAACATGTTGCCGAATGCCTGTTTGTTTATGTGAAGCCGTAATGCAAATCTCATGTCAATTTTTCTGTTCGTTATTATTTAGTGTGATAAAGATAAGGAATCTATATTTCAAAAACATTCCTCAACCGCTCTTTTTTTTGGCAAAAACATTCCATCAAGATACGATGTGCGTCCTTCTATATATCGACTACGGCATTCCCGATTAAAAGCATCCGCATAAGACAGCCCGCCTCTACTCCATGCCGATATGATGCTACGGACAGAGCCCTGTTGTGGCTGGCAAGAGAATCTTATGACGGAGGAAGAAACTTCTTATTATTTGCACGGATAATTATATTTTATGAATGGATATTTATGTTTTAAGTCAGGAGAAATGTCCTTCTTTGTAATGATTAAAAATGTTTATATGGTTTAAAGGAGGGGAGATCGAATCTTCGGCAAACGCCCATTTGTACGAGTCCCTTTCTCCTCCTTTTTGCATGACAACAGCAGATGGGCAAATCCACACAGGAATTGTGCCTCTCAAAGACTCTGAGAATACAAATTACACAAACCATCATAGGGATGGGGTCACAGACGTTTCCGTAGACAATAGACTTACTTATCACAAACTAACACATGAAAAACACATGAAAAGACTTTTAACTCTCGCATTGGCCATCTCATGCTGTCTGGCAACAATGGCTGCCAAGTTCAACCAGAAGATCCAGATAAACGTAAAAGGCTCTCAACGAACCATCTTGGTCTACGCACCAGATTGCTTGACAGACAACCGTCCGCTCGTCATCTCCATGCACGGAATGAACCAAGACATCAACTATCAGAAAAACGAAGCCAAATGGGAACTGGTGGCAGACACGGCCAACTTCCTCGTGGTCTATCCACAGTCGGACGGTACCACATGGGACATCAGTGGGACGAAAGACATAGACTTCATTCTTACCATCATCGATGAGATGTACACATCTTACAACATAGACAAAAACCGCGTCTACCTATCCGGATTCTCGATGGGAGGTATGTTCACCTACCACGCCATGAACAACATTGCGGACAAAATTGCGGCATTCGCTCCAATTTCAGGATACACGCTTAGCAATCCAAGTTTCAAGAGCGCAAGGCCATGCCCGCTGGTACACACGCATGGAACAGGCGATGATGTTGTGATCTACGATGCGGGGCAATACTACGGCGCGGAAAACACAATGGAAGGATGGCGTAAACGCAACGGATGCGACGACAATCCTACCGTCACGCAAGAACCTTCGGGCTGCTGCACCAAAACCTATTGGAAAAACGGAGAGTGTGACGCCGACGTGGTGCTATACACCGTAAAAGGAAGAGGTCACATACCCGCCAACGACAACTGCCACCACACCTCCATCGGCATTTGGAACTTTGTGAAACAATATTCGTTAGATTGTGGCAAATACTCCGAAACGGGCGTTTCGATTACTGTCTCCGAAAAGATGGCCGAGGCTCCTGCCAACATCACCCTCACCGCAAAAACGTCGGTGAAAGGGGCAACTGTTGTAAAAGTAGAATTCTATCAAGACGGCGAACTGATCGGTATATCTACCGAAGAGCCTTATCAGAACGAAGTGACAGGCCTCGAAGTGGGAAGCTACGAGATGAAGGCAGTAATGACAGATGGAAACGGCAAAACCTACAGCTCATCTGCCATAGAAGTAACAGTAAAGGCGCCCCAACAACCATATAACGGCGTGGCTCAAGAGATTCCCGGCAAAGTGGAAGTTGAGAACTATGACGAAGGAGAAGAAGGATTTGCCTACCACGACTCTGACGAGAAGGACGAAGGCTCCAACTACAGGACCGACGGTGTCGACATCGAAGAGATGCCCAACGGAAAGGGATACGCTCTAGGACACTGCGCCGTAGGCGAATGGCTGGAATATACCATCGACGCGCAATATACGGACAAATACACATGGACAGCCAACGTGTCATCAGGATTGGAATCTGGCGCATTCAAACTATACATCGACAACGAGCCCGTGACCAACAACATCTCTATTCCAAAAACAGGCGACAACAAATGGGACACCTACAAGACGATAGAAGGGAACGAGCTCTCCATCACCGAAGGAAAACACATTCTGAAGTTGGAGATCACAGGTGCCTACGGCAACATCGACTATCTGGAGTTCAAGGCAGTATCGCCACATACCTCCGGGGCAGAAGACTTATACATCTCCTTCCAGGAAGGGACATTCCACATCTATTCCCTCCTAGGCGAAGACTTAGGCACCATCAAACTTCAAAGTGGCGACAATCTAGTCCAACGGACAGAAGAAAAGATAGGAGCAAAAGGTACTTATGTGATAAGGGACGAAGCGGGTAGATCTCGCCTACTCATTCTCAAATAACAAGACCATCTCTTAAATATAATTTTATTTTCTAATAAAAAACGAGCCGTCAATCCAAGAGGAAACTTAACTCTGACGGTTCGTTTTTTTACATACAAATATCTTGTTCCGACAAATATCGGCATAAAAATCCAGTCATTATTGAATTTAACTTTCTACCAATCAAATAAATATAAATTGATTGATTTTTCATACTATTTTTATCAATGTGCCTATAAATTTGTAATTGTCTGAAGTTGAAAGTTCATATTACATTTTCGTTTCCGTTTCCATTTCCGTTTCCGTTTCCATTATTATCGTGAGATAATGCACAAGTCAAACAAGACAATAGACAAACGAACAGACAACGAACAAATGTAGACTTCCGAATTTCATGCGTGTGATTGAAATACTATTAATACTGTTAAATGTATATTTTTTAATTTTTTTACAGAGAAACCATAAACATTTCTGGTAACTTTAATTTTTTTATTATGAGACACTTTAGTTTTGTAGTTCTTCTACTATGTATGAATTTGGGTTGTTTTGCCCAGTTCGGAGGCACCCAATCGGGGGGCGGATTGGATGGATACACGTCGAAAACAGACATCGACTATGTTGGCGATAACCATATAGGCCACAAGTTGGATATCTATTACCCCAACGACAACCAGTCGACGCACAATGTCATCATCCACATCTACGGAAGCGCATGGGGCAGCAATAATTCCAAAGGCTCCGCCGATTTAGGCACCGTTGGAAAAGCCGCTTTGGATGCAGGTTATATCTTCGTAACCCCCAACCACAGGACATATAACGACGCCCTTTATCCCGCTCAGATTAACGACATAAAAGCAGTGGTGCGCTATTTGCGCGGAAACGCCGAATCTCTGAAGATAGACGACTCTTTTATCGCCATCTCCGGATTTTCTTCAGGCGGTCACTTAGCGTCACTAATGGGCGTAACAAGAGACGTGAAGAAAGAGTACACCGTAGGATCTGCGACCATGGATATTGAGGGTGAATTGGGCAATTATACCAAATTCAGCAGTTGGGTAGATGCCGTATGTGACTGGTCAGGACCAGTAGACTGCCGCGACAAAGGCTGCGGAAATCCAATAAACATGTCGCCAGAAAACGATATGGTAGGAGGCTGCAGCGACCAACAATGCCCGGACAAACACGCACTGCTCGGCGCCAACACATTCATAGATAAAGACGACGCTCCTGTAATGGTTGTACACGGCTCCAGCGACAACATTGTTCCTCAATGTGAGGGCGAAAAGTTCTACAACAATTTGAAAAAAGCAGGAGTAGACTGCGAATACTATCCAAACGGAGGTGGACATGGTGTAAACGGCGAATTCACCGACGAAATGATCACCTTCTTCAACAGAATAAGAAGCAGCCATCCTGTCGCTCCTAAAAATGGGGTTACACTCTCCTCTTCAGAGAAATCAATAGAGCCAGGCATTGCAGTCACGCTGACAGCGAATGCGACAGTAGAGAGTTCTACCGTCACTAAGATAGATATTTATCAAGACAACGCGATCATTGCCACTTTGACCGAAGAGCCATTCTCCTATGTAGTAGAAAATCTCGACTTGGGTACTTATTCATTCAAGGCCATCATGACAGCCAGCAACGACTCGACATACAATTCTGAGGAGATTTCTGTGACAGTCAAATTATCACAAAGTCCTTATAATGGAACCGCACAAGCCATTCCTGGAAAGGTGGAAATGGAAAACTATGACGAAGGAGATGACGGCTACGCCTACCACGATTCTGACGCAAAGAACGAAGGAGACGGGAACATGCGTCTTGAGAACGGAGTGGATATCGTTGAAGCAGGAAACGGATATGCCATCGGCTACACCGCCGTCGGGGAGTGGGTAGAATTCACAATAGACGTCAAATACACGGACATCTATCAATGGTCGGCAAACGTAGCCTCCGGAAGCACATCGGCAGGATTCAAACTTTATCTGGACGACACGGCCATCTCAGATGCCATCTCCATTCCACAAACAGCAAACAACAGTTGGGACACCTACGAGATTATCACAGGCAAAACTCCTTCCATTTCAGAAGGCAAGCACATCTTGAAGGTAGAGATTACGGGAGCAAATGGCAACATCGACTATATTGAGTTCAAAACGACAACCGTCTCCCATACCGGATTGGAACAAGAGACAACCGTATACCAGATAGAGAAATCATACGAGGTATATTCGCTTCTAGGAACAAAGATAGGAGACATCACGATCAAGCAGGGAGACAACATCCAAGAATCGGTGAAGAACCTAGTAGGCAGAGCCGGCACGTATGCGCTTCGCAACATATATGGATCTTCCCAACTGTTAATCATCAAGTAATACGGTTATTCGGAGCCATTAAGGCTTCTGCAAACATTGCATTTTAGTTTAACAAAAAGAGGCGGTTCATAATCATTTGAACCGCCTCTTTTTTTCCTTTTCATCGACAAATCATATTACATTAGGATTTTTTTCCAATAAAAGGACAAGATGTTCATATCCACCTTATTTTCCTTCATTCTTTCATTTACAGATCGGCATTCTCCACCAGAATCAAGGAATGTTCCTTCCTCCGATGGTGATTGTAAATCAAGATCCTTCGCAGCTGTCGCCCAGAGACGGGATTTTTAATTATGACATCAGGCATCTTCTGCGTATGCAGCATCTGAGCTGCCAACCACAATGCGAACGAAGTAGATGTCATATATTCGCCGCACAAATGTTTATAATAGGCAATGCCGCAAGATTCCGGCAAAAGTCTCTCCAAGTCGAGGTATATGCCATCGCCGAAGCTATCGCCGTTTCTACCTAACACGAACATATCCACGTCAACTTCCGTCAGTCCGTTACGGCCAAGGAAAGCATCCATTTCCCCTTTCACATCAGAAGCGTCACACTCTTTCAAGAAGGTCTGCACATCGGTGATTTTTGCCAAAGTGCCATCTTGCCTATTCTTTTCCAGAAAGAAAAAAGCGGCACCCTCGCCACAAATCGTACCAAGGTGAGATCCCTCGAAAAGAGACAGATTGTCAACAGACTTCTTTCTCCAGAAATCAAGAAGGTTGAATATTTTGAAAAACCCTTCCGTATGCTCATCAATTCCGCCCACAAGCGTATTACTCACACCTCCTTCGGCAATTAGCATAAGAGCATCCAGCAAGGCGCTCTCAAACGAGAAGGAGCGATGGCAATAGGTCATGTTATATCCCGTCAACTTACGCATCATGGCAATCTGTGCCCCTACTGTGTTATGGGATGAGTTTATGAAAGGAATGGGAGAAAGCATCTTTTCCTGGTTGTCGTCTATCGAAAGAAGGAACTTCTCCAAGTCAGAGACACAGGCAAGGCCCGTCCCCACCACAATGGCATCCGGCCGCACGTCAGAGCGCGCATCCATACAAATACTAGAAGCACCCAACCCCATTTTCAGAATGCGCGACATGCGCCTCAACTGAACGGGATTTATGAACTCCTTATAAACCGGCTCCTCACACATCAGGAACTGGCTCTCCACATGCACAATAGGTGCAGACAGGAAAGAACCGTCAAAAGTCAGTTGCGGAGATATTATGCCTATGGAATTTATATAAGCCTGCATCATAGTCAGATTCTATACCTTCGAAAAAATTAATGTTGTATCAGTACCGCCAAACCCAAAAGAATTGGAAAGCACACGACGGATAGGACGGCGGCAAAGTTGAGTGACAGGCACAACATCCACCTCCTCCATCTTCGTTTCAAACGCCAGATTCGGGAATACCAACCCATGATTGATAGAGAGAAGCGAAAAGACCGCCTCCATGGCTCCCGCCGCAGCAAACGGATGTCCCGTATATCCTTTCGTAGAGCTGAACAAAGGCATCTCTTTCCCGAAAACAGTCTTCAAAGCCCTACCTTCAGAAAGGTCATTGACTTTGGTTCCCGTACCGTGGGCATTGACATAGTCAATCTCAGACGCTTCGATAGAAGCCGACTGCAGAGCCTTGCTTATAGAGAGGAAAGCCCCCGTTCCATCGGGCAACGAGGCCGTTTGGTGAAAGGCCTCATTGCAGTTGGAGTAACCGCTCACCTCTCCATAGACGGTCCTGCTTCCGACCATCTCCTCCGCCTCCAGCACAAGGAAAGCGGCGCCCTCGCCCGGAGTGATACCATTGCGATCATTGTCAAACGGACGGCATCCGGTCGGAGAAAGGATTTCCAAAGCATTGAATCCGTTCATCGAGAAACGGGACAAGGAGTCCGAGCCACCCACCAACATACGGTCAGCCACGCCACACTTTATCATCCTTGCTCCGTTCATGATGGCGTTGGCTGAGGAGGAACAAGCTGTGCTGATTGTCGTCACATGGTGAGTTATGCCGAAGAAATCGGCAATTAACTCGGTGGAATCGGCACATTCGAACGAAGGTATCTTATCCTTATGCGTAGCTTCGCCACACAAGAGGTTTCGATAATAGCGGTCACTCTGATCTATTCCGGCTACCGTAGTAGACCCAATCATACCCATCGAGGAGCACAGCCCCTCGCATCCCGACATACGGACCGCCTCCCGAGCAGCGATTAGTCCGAGCAGGAATGTGCGGCTATGGACAGGAGACAATGGTATTCCCGCCAACCTAGCCAGACCGTCACTATCCGTCCTTATCTCAGCAACAGGAAAACAGGAAAGGGATGTCTTCAAAAAAGAGACCTGTCCTATCCCGCTTTTCCGCTCCGTCAAAGAAGCCAACGTCTCTTCCACACCATTTCCTATCGCAGAGATGATGCCGAACCCTGTTATAAAAACCCGTCTCGCCATCTATTGACTACTCCTTAACCTGACCTTTAGACTCTATCAGTTTAGCCATGGTACGAACGGACGTCAGCACCTCCCTACGTTTCTTAGGATCCTCGATACGGATACCATAATTTCGTTCGAGAAGAAGCATCAGTTCAATGGCATCGATGGAATCAAGGCCCAATCCTTCGACAAAAAGCGGAGCATCCGCATCGATGTCGGCAGGCGTAATATCTTCCAACGAAAGTGCATCTATAATCTGCGTCTTTAATTCCTCTATTAATTCTTCTTCTTTTGACATAAGTTCTATTTATAATGTTAAACTTTTCTTTCCGAAAAGACGCCTCGCGTCCAAATCAATTCATCTACGTCTGTCATAAACAATGGCTGTTGTGACACACAAAACAGCAAAAGAGAGCAATGCCGCACATTCAGGCAATACAGAATGCCAGTCTCCGTCACGGACAAAGATATCGTAAAATCCGGACACTCCCCAATTGAGAGGAGATACCCGGCTGATTGTCTGCATGATTTCCGGCATCACGAAAACCGGGATCCAGACACCGCCAACGGCAGCCATAATCACTACCGAGATAGAGCCAAAGACCGCTGCCTGCTGGTTGCTTGTGGCCATCTTACCGATGGCTATTCCGTAACCGATGGCAGCCAACGAGGCCGAAAACGACATCAGGACAAGGGCGGCCACACTATGACCCATCTCCAAAGCCGGCAACCCCAACAACGGCAGCACATAGACTCCCATCAGGAACATCAGGAACAACTGAGAAAGGCACACCATAAGATAGGCGACCATCTTTGCCTGCAAGTAAAGCCAATAGGGACAAGGCATCGTCATCAGGCGGGTAAAGCTGCCGTCGTCGCGTTCCTTTATGATATTTCCGGAGAGCGATATGACGATGAAAAACACGGCAAACATGCTCCATGCAGACACATTGTGCTGTACGGAGTTGGGCATCAGCCTTCCTTCGTCCAATCTGGCATATCGTTCCTTTATGCCGACCAATTCCTTAGGCATCTCTATCTTTCCTATCGGAACAGGAACTATCCTGTTCACCTCCACAGACACCTCACGCAGCACGAAATCCGCCTGCAAGCGCGCCGCATATTCCCGGATAGAACTTATGATAGTCGCCTTAAATGAGTTTTTCGTCGTAGGATCCACAAAAATAGAGATGCTATCCATCCGTATCGGCACCGTATCCGTATCCGACCCGAATGTACCAAGCACGCTTTTCCGGATGCCCAGACGGATTTTCTCTGTCGTGTTTCGAGGGATAAAGATACCTATCTGATAATGGCCCTTCGCCACCTCCCTCTCCAACGACAAGGCGGTCAAAGGTTCCTCTTTCAGCATGGTGTCAACACTAAAGATATGGGAAGCCTCAACACTCTGTCCGATGGAGATGCCCAACGAATCCCTATCCTCGTCCAGCAACAGCAGCGGAATCTTATGCTCTGTGATGGAGTTGAACGTGCTATCTTGCAGATAGGTCATCAGGACAACCAAGGCCAAAGGCATTAGAAACATCATGGCCAATCCTGCCAAATCGCGGATCAGCAAGAGAATATCTTTATATAGTAAAGCCCAAAACCTACGCATCAGTCTCTTAGTTTTTTACCTGTTTTCAGAAGAAACAGCTCTTCCAAACTCTTCGTTCCCGCCTCCGCCACCAACGCCTTCGGCGTACCTTCACAGACAATGCGGCCATCGTCGACCAATGCGATGGAGGAGCAAAAATGCTCCGCCTCCTCCAAAAGGTGGGAGGTGTAGACCATGGTAGTGCCCTCCTTGTTTATCCGTTTCAGATTTTCGAGGATCACATGCCGGGATTGCACATCAATACCCACCGTCGGCTCGTCCAAGAACAGGATACGGGGATTATGCAGCAGCCCGGCTATCAGATTGACGCGCCGCTTCATGCCTCCAGAATACTTCTCTATTGCGCGATTTCGACTGGAAGAGAGGCCGAAGGTATCCAATAAGGAGTCGATCTTCGGCATCAGCTGCTTTCTCGGTATGTTATATATACCTCCGAATATCCTGAGGTTTTCCACCGCCGTCAACATAGGATAAAGCGCAAAATCCTGAGGAACAACACCTATTAATGGTTTTATCTTTTTCATCGCCTCCTTTACGGAATATCCACATATCGAGGCATCGCCTCTATCTGGCGTACGCAAACCACACAAGATGCCGATGGTGGTCGTCTTTCCTGCACCATTTGGCCCCAAAAGGCCAAAGACATCCCCTTCTTCCACACACAATGACAAGCCATCCACAGAAGGGTTGACATTACCCTTATATGTCTTGTGCAAATCCTTTATCTCTATGATATGGCCCATGAATCTTTATTTTCGGAGTCAGACGACTCTCTTCAATTCTTTATAGAAGTTTTCTTCCAATACGGCAATTCTGCCCAATATTTCGGACAACTCCTCATACGTATATTGTTCACCCTGACGCTTTTTGAAGACACGGGCCGCTTTATATGCGAACTCGCGCCACAAATCGCCTATTTTAGTAATCCGCACAGAGAAGGCATTCAGTTCTTCCACTCCCGTTACTCTTGCCGCCTCCTGTAGAAATGCGCCATACATATAACGGAATCCGGCGCCTCCCGTACCTATCTCCTCCAGCATACGGATAACTTGTGCCAGATTCAGAGCCGCCTTCCGCGGACCCATCGTATCCTCCCAGTTCCGTATGCGGCGAGAAAGGCAATAGATGCCATTGACGCCGAAATAAGGAAGCCACTTTGGCTGAGAGGTCATCAGCCAACAGTTTTTCTTAATCGCCTTCCTGACAAGAGAGTCCAAATCCGGCAGTTTCTCAGGCACGGACTCTACCCAATACATCTGTCCGAAAAGAGGATATGTGCCTCCCTTGGCGAAACGCACCTTCATCAAATCTCTCTTCGATATATATACCTTCTCCACGGCATTAGGATCGCTCACCTGATAATTGCCAGTCTGTTCATCCTTTCCGACAATGCAGATGTTATGTCCGTTGAAATGGAAACGATATTCCAAAGGCATATACGGGAGATAATACATTCCCACCACACAACCCACCGGCGTACCAGAAAGCAAGATCTTATCCATATCGGCAATCGCCTTTTCTTCATTCAGATACCTTCTTGTCTTTATTTTGAAGCCCAACACCTTTGACACTCTGGAGAAAAGCACACCCGGAAATGTGCGAAAGGAGGTGACCGCCATTCCTGCCATCTTGACGAAAGGCATGTGGGAGAAAAACAGACCGCTCGCCAAACCAAAAATCATCGGTTCGGACAATTCAAATCCGTAAAATCTCAACATATTGGCTATCACTCCATTTTCACAATGGGCTGCGGGTTTGTGCTCAAATTCCAATTCCATCTTCCTATTTCAATTATTCAGGTATGCTCGTCAGTTCATCTATCGAGATGCGCAAAACATCCGCATATCTATTTAATGTCTTCTCGTCCAAGGTAGAGAACACATTAGGATCAAAATGTTTGCGGATGGTTCTTTTGGATATTCCCGTATAGTCAGAGAGAAGGTCTATCCCCATAAAGTTCTTGGCCGCATGGTATTCCAGTGGGCTGGTCTCCCCTGCCAGTACTCTTTGCCTGATGGATTCGCACTCCTCGTTGATGTCGTCCAGAGTAACATCCAACGCATCATTCTTTACGCTCCAGCCATCGCTCAATACACTCCGATAATTGCCTTTGTCATCGACAGCATAGGTCACGTCTCGTATTATGGTGTTCTTGAAATACTTCAGATCCTGAGGAACATCTTCTATTTTCATATCTAAAAAACATATTTATGGCTATGTAAGTCAACATACGGTCATCATACAGTAGCAGTAAGAGAAGCGTGCGCTCTCCGGCACCATCATCAGGATTTTCTGACCCTTCTTCAGTTTGCCGGAATATAATATTTCTTCTATCATAGCAAAAGCAGAAGCAGAGGCTATGTTACCCACCTTCGGCAGATTGAGGAACCATCGTTCTTCCGGTATATAAAAGTCCAGACTTCTGAACACATCCAATATCTGCTCCTTGAAGTACATGGAGGAGAGATGCGGCATATACCAATCGATATCATCCGGAGTAAAATGGTGTTTTTTAGCAAGATCTACCATGTACTGTCCACCAAGTTTGACTATGTTTTCTCCCAAAATCCGGGTATCTTGTTTCAGAGAGAAGAGAGACTTTGTCAACCATTCCGATTCAGGAAACATTGTCCATCCCAAGAGTTCTCCCTCTTCGTTTTTCTCGCCGCCGGCATACATGCAGGTCTCCTTTTTATTGGCATAAGAGGTTATCTCTATCCAATCGATGCGCAGAGAGAACCCCGACGAGGCAGGTCTGTCCTGCACAAGAAGTGCGAAAGCCCCATCAGACAACATCCAACGAAGAAAGTCTTTTTGAAAGGCCAACAGAGGACGGGAGTCCAGGTTCTGCAAACTCTCCGCTTCCTTCTCGAAATAGGAGGCTCTCATCCACGCCGAAAGGCGTTCGGAGGCAGAGGCAACGGCATTCTCCGAATTGCCAAGCAAAACCGACATATATGCATACTTGAGCGCTTCGACGCCCGTACAGCAGGAACCGGCAAAAGAGACAACCTCAATGTTCCGTTTGCCACCCAACTCACCATGGACCATCACTCCATGCGAAGGCATTATCTGTTCTGGAGACGCAGTTCCGCAAGCCAATAGATCCATGTCATCGAGGGTTAAATCCCCCTCCTCAAACAGTCCCTTCACGGCATTTGCCGCCATACGGACATTTGTATGAGTCACGTTTCCATGTTTGTCCAACGCATAATACCTATTTTTTATTCCGTTCTTCCCCAAAACTATTCTGCGCGCACGCGAAGGCTGACCATTGACCATACCAAGATAAGACTCCATCTCATCATTAGAGATCGGCGAGTTAGGAAAAAATTTCGAGGCCTTTGTTATAAAAACAGCTTCTTTCATTCTTTTAATGTTTATGTTTATGTTTATCGTTCGGCCGGAAGTGACACCTCCATCAGAACTTTTTTCATTACTGGACTTTCTCGTAAGCATTCCAACCCAACTCGTAACACGCCTTCCTTTTCTGTTTGCCAACAAAGAAAAGACGAATAGGATAGGTCAGATAGAAGACCAACATTCCAAATGGAGAGACAATGTAAAGAACGAAAAAGACATACAAGAAGAAAAGATTTCTTCTGAAGGCTCTTTTCTCATCTTCATATTCTCCTCTTGCCCTTATGAAACGTGCCCAAATGTCAAAGATACGATGACCGACTTTCTCCACGTAAACAACTCCTGGTTTATAGCGGACAGCCTCTTTGTCCATCAGCCGTTCTTGCAGCTTGGAATAATCGTTGGCTTCGAGAGCCGTCAAAATCACGTCACCGAAACGGCTGGCTTCCCGCACGTCTTTTTCTGACACACCGGCCCGGGGCCAGATGCCGGAAGCCTCCTTCTTTCCATAAAACAACCATCTGACGATAGTCACCACACTGACCAGATTGGCCGCTTTGTCCTGCAGGACGATATGCCCCACCAGATTGGCGCCTGCCTCAAAAATATACTTTCTGACCTTACGGACAGTCATCAACCACATATTTCGGCAACCATTGACAAAGATAACATTTCTTCCTTTCAAATAATCCTTCACTTGCCAAGAAATGAAGAAAGATTGAATAGGGAGAGAAGGCGAAAGGTACCAAGACTGACCTGCCACCATCACCAGATCGGCATCCTGCACATCGGAAAGATCCATCTCTTCTATTCCGTATGGCGGAATTCCGAGACGAGTCTCCGGAAAAACCTCGAAGAAGTTATCTCGGCTCCAGAGATATGGAAAACTCCGTTCCGGAACGATTTCTTTATAAACAACCTCATTCCCAGCCAATTCAATCGACTGACAAATGTTTTTCGCAATATTCAATGCTTGTCCACTCTGTGTATAATAAAACACAGCAACCTTTTTCATTCGTTTTTATTCTATTTTATTTAACCAACTCTAATCTCATCTTCAAACCAATTGTCGGATGCTTCATCTCTATTACGGAAGGAAATCCTTGTTCGTATTGCACAAAGTCAATTTGCAATGATCTGACGGCCCCCGGACGATGTATCTTCTGCAATTGTCGGGACAATCCATCTATCAGATAATAGGCCTTCCCGTCAGACGCCTCCATCTTATATCCCACCATAGAACCCTTTTCACATTTGCGTGCTTTTATCGATTCCGGAACATTATAAAAGAGGAGCGTCCGGAAATCTTTTTCCAAGAGCGAGAGCACCACCTTCCGGTTCATCTGTTCAAAACAACGGTTCACGACAAAGCTGTCGGCATCAATCTCAAAATCAAAGACCGTCATTCCAAAATAGCTGGTAAGAACCAACCGAGTGGATCTTTCTCTTTCTCCTCCACTAACAACCAACAGACCCGCAAAATTGTTCTCCTTATAGTCTATTTGCATATTAAACGTGATGACCGTATCTGTTTTTGCGAAGACAGGACAAAGATCCTCCTTTGCTATCCCCACCTTTCCAACAGACTCCATGTCACGGAAGAGCCTAGGTGTACAAGAAGAAAGGAGAAGAGCCAGTGCCAATGGGATAAATATGCGCATAGAAGAATCCATCATATCATTTTCGAACACTGAATTTAGATGCCGGAATGGTCACGTTCATCTTCTTGTCCAAGAAGATATATTCCGTAAAGTCCTTGTCTTCCGCATCTGCCTTTTTGGATGGCTCCACCATCTTCATCGAAGAGACAGACAAATCGCTTTTCAACAATCGGATATCCACTTCTTCTATGTATTTCTTTGCAGTTGCATTCAGAGGAAACACCTTCACCAAATACTCCGTGGCATTCTGGTAATACTGCATCTTGTAGTTAGAGTTCAAAGCCTGTAGATTGCCCGTCATACAGGAGGAGATTACAGTAACCATCTCTCGCATCAATCCGTTGGAAGAAACTTCATATACCGTCTTCTTGCCATTCATATCCATCATGATTTTCGAATCGTTGATGACGATCAGATACTTCATGGGAGTGGTGTATTCAAGACACACCTTGTTCGTCTTCGAATAGTAGAACTTTCCCGTCGAGGTCACATCGCCCTTCATGGCAGAGATGTGCTTAACCTGTTTGAAATCACTCTGTAGGGAAGAGACCTTTTGCATCTCCACCTTTATTTTAGAAAGCAATGCGTCCACATCCGCGACGGGTTTCATGCCATTCTGAGCCGTAGCAAAAGCAAAAGAGGCAAACAATGCCACCCATAACACAACCAATTTCCTCATAACTATCAACTAAATTATATTAAACAATTTATCAACTCTCTTTATCTCATATCCGTTTTCGGAAAGGAAAACAAGGATGCGCTCCAGAACCTCCGCAGAATATGGCAACCTGTCATGCAGAAGGATGACAGATCCTGGTTTTATCTTTCGCTCCACTCTAGCAACAATCTTCTCCACATCATCCGTCATCGTGTCAAACGAGCGGACATTCCATCCTATCACATAATAATCAAAACAACGCAACGCCTTTTTCAGCAAAGGGTTGGTTATCCCGAATGGCGGACGAAAGAAATGGACGGGCACACCCGTAGCCGAGAAAATGGCATCATCAGCCCTACGTATGTCGTTCAGCATCCGCTCCCGTCTGAACAAGGGAAAACCATTTAGATGCGAATACGAGTGGTTTCCGATAAGGTGCCCGGACTGGAACATCCGTTCTACCAATGTCTGCTGAGCCTCCACATTTTTCCCGATACAGAAAAAAGCGGCCTCCACCTTCCACCTATCCAAGACAGCAAGTACCCTCTCCGTGTTCTGTGGATGCGGCCCGTCATCAAAGGTCAATGCCACCACCTTTTCTTTGGTCTTCTTCCTACAATATGCCTTCACATAAACTCCCGAAGAGATCTCGTAAGAGGCATAGACCAACGAGAACAGGACTACAAAGACTAATATAAGAATAAGCGGAACCACCATATCTATAAATTTCTAAACAGCCTCAAGAAGAAACAACGAGTGGTTGACTCCTCGATAGGAATTATACAACAACACCCGCCGAAAAACGTCCGTTCGCCCGCTAGGCTTCATGGCGGACGGCAATTCTTGTCGTTTTAATATATTGGCAGCGCACCAGACTCCGAACGAAGCAGCGGTCTGACACTCTCCACATAGATGCTTAAACTGCGCAGTAGGCAGGTTGGCAAACATTCCGTTTCTCAGATTCAAGAACGGAACGTCCAGCCTGGCATCTCCGCTGTTGCCTAAAATTACCAAATCAAGATCGTCCACCGTAACGGAGTTCCTCTTCAAGAAAGAGGCAATCCGTCCGTCTGCCGTATCATTATCCGCCAGCAAAAACTGATCCACATCCCGCAGCCGCGCATAAGAGCCTACCTCCTTCTCCGCAGAGAGCATGAAGAACTGGGCGCCTTCGCCCATGACGGCACCTCGCCGCCAAAATCCCATCCGTCTCATCACCTCATATTCGGAGGCCGTCACCTCATCTATGGCACCCACTAGTACATGTCTGGCTTCTCCGTCTGCCATCTGCATCATGGCATCCAGCAACGCCGTCTCAAAAGAGAAACCTCGATGCACATACGTGAAATTATATCCTTTATTTTTAAGGATTAACGCAATCTGAGCACCTATCGTATTGAATGTAGACTGAATAAATGCCGTAGGGTTTAAAAGCTGTTCGTGATTGACCACAATTGAGTTCAAAAACTTTTCCGTATCGGCCAGGCACCCCAACCCCGTTGCCGTGACGATGGCGTCCGGATTGTCTACAGACGAACCCTTCACACAAGCCAATGCGGCAGCCACTCCCATCTTGACCACATGACTCATACGCCTACGAAGGCCTGCGTCCTGGATACACGCCTTATAGTCGGGTTCTATGGCCGACAAATATGGATTCTCCGGATTTTTCCCGGCAATGACGTCAAGAAATCCATCTCCGGAGAAGGTGGGTTGAGGACTGATTGAACTTACGTTCTGTATATAACAGCTTTTCATTCCGATTATTCTTTTAAGGCGGAGAACACTAAGGAGGAGACGTTTCCGCCGAAACCAAACGAATTGGACATCACCACCTTCACACCTGCCCGCTCAACCGTTTCCGTCTCCGGAAACAGAGGGAGGTCTGTCATCGGGTTTTTGAAATTGAAAGTGGGAAAAACCACATCGTTTGTGATGGAAAGGACCGAATAAACGGCCTCAATACCTCCCGCAGCACCCAAAGTATGCCCGGTATACACTTTCGTCGAACTGAAACGGGGCATTTTTGTGCCAAAAAGTCGGAACATCGCCGTACCTTCCGACTGGTCATTATTCCCCGTGCCAGTGCCATGAACATTCACATAATCAACATCTTCAGGCTGAAGTCCAGCCTTCTTCAACGCACCTGCCATAACACGGAAGGGACCATCACCATCGGGCGAAGTTGCCGTTTGATGGTATGAATCATTCTCATTCGCATATCCAGCAAGGCAACAATACGGAGACTTTTCCCGAAGGGAATCCTCCCTTTGCAGGACGACAAAACCGGCACCCTCTCCCAAATTGAGTCCGGCACGCATGCCATCGAACGGCCGACACAGCTCCTTATCCAAAATCATCAACGAGCTAAACCCGTTTATCGTAAATAGGCAAAGAGGATCTATGCCTCCAGCCACCACCACATCCAGCAGATTATGGCGGAGCATACGGTCTGCCAGCATAATGGCATTGGCCGACGAAGAACATGCCGTACTTATGGTCGTCATGAAATCTCTGATGCCCACATAAGCAGCTATTTTTTCCGTGCTGTCTCCACAATCGTGCGAGACCACATCACGAAGTCTACCACCATTGGGTTTCGCCAGCATCTGTTTATAGAAGCCTTCGCTCAAATCCATACCACCCGCCGAGGTGGAGGAGATAAGTCCGACCCGCAACCCTGAGCGCAGATCTATTCCAGCATCCGAGACGGCTTCCTGTGCCGCCACCATGCCGAGAAGGGCAGTGCGCGAGTAGGTGGATTTCTCGGGCAAACCGAGCATTTTCCGCAGCTGCCCGTCCGTATACTTCACCTCCCCAACAGGCACTTCGCGGGCAGACTCAAAATGAGTAAGGCGAGAGATGCCGGATTTCTTTGCCATCAAGGCATCCAGATTCTCCTTTACGTTTCGGCCTATCGCCGAGATAACCCCTATGCCGGTAACATAACTGCCCATCCGTTCCCTTATTTTTTATTTGCCGTGATATAATCCGCCAAGGTCTTGACAGAATAGAATATACTCTTTCCCTCCTTAGGGTCACCAATGCGCAGACCATAATGTTTTTCAAGAAGAAGAATGATTTCCAAGGCATCTATCGAATCCAACTTAAGACCTTCCTCCCCAAACAAAGGAGCATCCGTATCAATGTCTTCCGGATTAATCTCCTCCAGATTCAACTCTTCAACCAATTGCACCTTCAAGTTTTTTATCAAATCTTCCATTCAAATATATATTACAATTTTAACAAACACATCTATTATCTCTTCTTCACCAAAAGCAGATGGGCAGAATAATCTTCCTGTAGGAAATCCACCCAACCAACGATGGCAATCTTTGAATTACCATGAGAAAGCGACAAGGAAGCGATCTGCTCCATCCGTTTTCTGTCGCACTCCTTATCTATCAGAAAAAGGTTTTCACCTTTGAACTTATTTCTAATACAAACCTCCCCCATCACTATATTGGCCAACGTATAGACAAAGACGGCAGGACTCAACTGATAGGTCGACCTATCATCAATGATGCGCTGATGCACCAGATCCGTATCCAATGACGAATATCTATTGGCCAACAACATGGAGATTTCCGTCTCCCCGTACTTTTCATGCAAATGCTCGTTTTGCAGCAGAAAATCTACCGCCGTCACTCCCAACTTACACAAATCATCCATTTTTGCGAACTTCATATACGGCTCCGAAATCGACTTGAAAGCCGCACGGATGAACGACGCGAAGTTTTCCGTATCCGTTCCGTCAAAGGCAACCGTTCCGTCAACCATCACCATTTTATCCTTGATGACGCACTCCTTAAGCACTTCCACACAATCGTCGTCCGGCACAACATTGCCGCCCTTCTCCGTAGAGAAGACCACCGCCGCATTACAACCGCCAAAACCGGAGGCCGTTTTAAGTACATTCTTAATCTTAGCATTAGAGGTGGCCGTCGTCACATTAACTGCGACAGGGACACCCACCTCGGAGAATCCCAAGGTGCGGAACAGCATCTGCCTGCGGATGGACTCCAGACAAACGACAGACTCTATCAGTCCGGAAGCTCCCAACGTATGCCCTATGTAGCCCTTCAGACTAAGCAAAGGAGACTCCGTCAATCCGGAAAGGCCCAACGCCTTCGACTCCATCTCGTCATTATAGACAGTGGCCGTCCCGTGCATATCCACCAGATCGACATCGGCAGCCGCAAGTCCAGACTCCTCCATCGCTTGCCTTATAGCCATACTTAATTCATAACCGGTGCGCGACGGCCCGGATATATGGTTTGCATCATTGCTGCTCGAACCACCAGCCACCATGATAGGCTGCGCATCACCAACCAACGTCCGGTCTATAGACAAAACCAAGGTGGCCACACCTTCGCCCATCGACAACCCGTCCCGACTCTTATCATAAGGTTTGCACGGAGACGGACTGACCGACTTGAACGACATGAAGCCGGAGATAACAAACTCCGAGGCCAAATCGCCACCAATGAGAACCGCATGGTCGTACTCCCCTGATTTGAGCAGACGTTGTCCAAGCATGACAGCCAACACTCCGGAGATGCAGGCGTTCGAGATAACATAAGGTTTATTGACCGACCGGAAGAATCCGGCAACACGATGCGCCATCTCGCTTAATTCGGCATCCCGATCCAAACCATCTGGTTTGACCAACAAATCAACATTTCCTTTCGTAGTGGAAAAGATGAAAGCAGTACGTGAGGAAGAAGCATCGACACCACTTTTTGCCAAGGCATCAGAGGCAGAGAAAATCATCAACCGTTCCAACCGATGGAAAGAGGAGAGACTCTTCCATAGCGGAGAATCCGCCATGCGGGAGTCGTCAATAAGAGAGGCGACAAAAGGCTCCGGATAGAGAGACTCATCCACACAGCCTTTTATTCCAGTCTTTTCAGACTGTATGTTGTCCACATTCTCACAGGTAGTAACACCCAAAGAGGTGATAATATTATCACCGACAGCATATACTACTCTGTTATTTTCCATCTTTTTTTCCATTCCAAAAATATATCCGGGCAAGACAGTACAAGTTCATTATTCCCATCCAGGAAAACCTGTACGCTCCTACCCGTTGCAACTAGAACATTGTCAGATTCCCGATAAATAGAATATTCGAAAACTATCTTAGCAGAACCTGTATTTATAAAACGAGTCTCCACCACGGCACGGTCATCGACCTTCAATGGTGCTTTGTATTCGCAATGAAGCTCCACCATAGGGACCATAAATCCGGCATCATAGAGCATCATATATGACAAACCGTAACGATTACCAAACGATTCCCTCCCGTCCTCAAAATAACGGATATACTCTCCATGCCATACGATACGCATGGAATCAACCTCACTGAATCTAACTTGAATTGTTGTTCTGTCGACCAACGCCGCAGTTCCCGTCATTTTTCTTCCTCTATTCATGTTCCGTATAACAGATTAAAAGGACTGCAAATATAATAAAAAAACGTGATTTTCGACTATCATTACATTAGGCAGAATGATGCAGATAGCGAGTGTATGAATAAATGAAGGGATAGTGGATTATCCAAGGTCTGTGCTGAATGGAGTAGGTGTCGATTTCGGCAGAAAAATGTACGTTTGGGAAACAGGACCACTGCCGGATTTCTCCCATAAAAAAAGTGCGGAGCTATTTTTTCAGAATTGCTCCGCACTTTCATTCTTATCCGAATTGGATTATTCTATCAGTTTCAGGACCGCCCGTCGGTTCTTCGACTTGTTTTCTTCGGTAGTATTAGGCTCAACGGGTTCTCTTTGACCCTTCGTCTCGACTTCGATTTGTTCCGAATCGGCACCCATCTCCATCATGACATCACGGACAAACAAGGCACGTTCGTATCCGAGCATCTCATTGCGTTCGGCAGTACCTATGTTGCAGGTATGTCCGGTGATCTTGATCTTCACATCCGGGTTCATCTTCAAACAGTCTGCGATGTACTTCATATAAGCTCGCTCTTCTCCCGAGAAATCCCGGAATGCCAAGTCAAGGTAAAAGGAGTATTTATCTTTCTTAGACAATGCCTCTTTCATCTTCTCTTTTGTCGTATTGGCCACTTGTTTGTCTAATTTTTCCTTTTTATAAACCAATGCCATCGGCAGAGAATCTCTTTCCGAATCGGAAAGAGCGGCATAGGCCTCATCAACTTGCTTCAGATCTGCTTTATTGACATATTTAAAATTCTCCCATTCCGGCAGATTTTTAATCAGCGACGCAACAGACCTCCAATCATTCGGATTAGAAGCATCATTTACTTTTGGCAACGAATCAGATGTCACTGCCGGAACGACATTCTGTGTATCGGGCAGAACAAGAGGTGTCTCCTGCTCCATCGTCTCTTGTGGCTGCACCTCCTTCTTTCCGAAAGGGAGTGTAACGCCCAGCTTCACGCCAGCAGCCAGAAGATTGGTCTTGTCCACCATATCGGAGGCAAGCACTCCATTATAGGAACCGTCAGAGGCTCTGAGTTTGTTGTCATGGTTGTCCATCACATCCGTCAGCCCGTAGTTGCAATAAACGCCCCAATAGATACCCATGCCGTTTTTTAGCCAATGGTTCAATCCCAGATCCAGATAGAGGGCTGCTCCTAAGCGGGTGTCCATCTCGTCGCTGTAACGGGTTTCATCCCTGCCGAACTTATGGTGGGGCAAATCAAATATCTCCACATTCATGAAAGGATAGTAGCCTTTGGTCTCGAAGCTGCCGTCCGTCACCTTATATTCGTTCCAGAAAGGCAGCGTCAACTTTCCTCCAAAGCCGAGCAACAATGATGTTTTTGTGCTCAAATCGGTGCGATAATAGATTCCGACAGGAAGCTCCGCCGTAATCATCCTCTGTTTCTCCTCCCATCCGGAATAGATGCTGCGGAGATAGTAGGCCTGTCCGCCATTAACAGCGTCCGTCTCGCGGCTCTCGTCCAATCCGTCTATCTTTGACTTAGACTGATAATACGAGATTCCCAGTCCACTTTCTAAACCCCAGTGGGAAGAGAAGAAGTAGACATAGCTCACATTAAAGGTTCCTCCGATTCCGGGCGTATGACTTCCTAAGGAAGGATCATGTTGCAGCGTATGGAGACCTCCGCCTACGCTCATATTCAGATATTGGTTCTGTCCGTTCGTTGAAGACAGGAAGAGTACCGCCACAAGAACCGCCAGAATTCTGTTTCTATTTGTCTTTATCATTTTCATTCTACACGTATTTTTCAAAAAAATCATTTTTCCAAAGGGTCTGCACCTCCATTAAGGAAGTACAGTAACCTTGCAACTCACACTCTTTCCGCCATCGACAGTGACGACTGCCACATATTCACCCGTAGGCAATGCCAAGATGTTCTGTTTCTGTACCTGATTGGAGGTATAAGCCATGACGCCGGCAGCTGTATAAACGAACAGGCTTGCCTTCTCCATCTGCGAATCGTCCAATCCTGAAACTTCCACGGTAAAGTTAGTCATCGGTTTTGCCGGATTTGGATAAGAGATAATAGTGAACGGAGGAAGTTCTCTCTCGAAATACTTCTCACATACCCACAACGAATCGCCATTAACCGTCACCACCTTTACGGAATAGTTTCCTTCCAAACCATTCATGTCACAGTAAAATTGGTTGGTTGCGCCTTCTATCAGTTCGTCTTCATGGTACCATTGGTAAGATGCAATCTTATTGTCCGTATTCTTGCACACCACAACGTCGTTCCACAGCTTCTCTATCCTATCCGAATTCAAGCCGACGGAGAACGTGACACTTAATTTCTGGCTGGATTTCATCTCACCGAACAGTTGTAACGTAACGGTGTGTTTTCCTGCCGAGGCTCCTTCCGGAATTGAGAAGGTAAGGACATCTTCTATTTGACCGGATACAGACCGGAATCCTTCTGCTTTGGATTGATCATCGAAATCAAGTTCATACGTCAACGGTGAGCCCGAAGCTATTTGATATGAAAGGAAGGCTTCATCTCCCTCACAATAATGATCCTTGCTTGTGTTTATTTGGAGCAGAACAATTTCCTGCTCCTCTTTCTTCACTATCAAAGATAGGACAACTACACTATCACATCCATATTGAGAAAGAAGATGCTGTTCGAAGGAATAGACACCCTCCGTCGCTATAGCAGAGGCAGGGATATCAAATCCATCTTTATTATAACCCGCACCCAGATAAACCATATCCTCTTTATCGAATAACACAGGATGCCCAATTGTCAAGTGGAGCGTTACGATGCTGTCGCAGCCGTTTGCGGAAGTGAACGTCTGTTCGTAGTCGCCGCTTGTGGTATACGTTTGTTCGTTCCATGTGTAGCTGTCGCAAGCAACTTGGCTGAACTCGTTCTTCAACGTTTCGTTGATTGTCAAGTGGAGCGTTACGATGCTGTCGCAGCCGTTTGCGGAAGTGAACGTCTGTTCGTAGTCGCCGCTTGTGGTATACGTTTGTTCGTTCCATGTGTAGCTGTCGCAAGCAACTTGGCTGAACTCGTTCTTCAACGTTTCGTTGATTGTCAAGTGGAGCGTCACGATGCTGTCGCAGCCGTTTGCGGAAGTGAACGTCTGTTCGTAGTCGCCGCTTGTGGTGTACGTTTGTTCGTTCCATGTGTAGCTGTCGCAAGCAACTTGGCTGAACTCGTTCTTCAACGTTTCGTTGATTGTCAAGTGGAGCGTCACGATGCTGTCGCAGCCGTTTGCGGAAGTGAACGTCTGTTCGTAGTCGCCGCTCGCGGTATACGTTTGCTCGTTCCATGTGTAGCTGTCGCAAGCAACTTGGCTGAACTCGTTCTTCAACGTTTCGTTGATTGTCAAGTGGAGCGTCACGATGCTGTCGCAGCCGTTTGCGGAAGTGAACGTCTGTTCGTAGTCGCCGCTCGCGGTATACGTTTGCTCGTTCCATGTGTAGCTGTCGCAAGATTTTTCGCTAATCTCTTCTCTCAACGTTTCGTTGATTGTCAAGTGGAGCGTTACGATGCTGTCGCAGCCGTTTGCGGAAGTGAACGTCTGTTCGTAGTCGCCGCTTGTGGTGTACGTTTGTTCGTTCCATGTGTAGCTGTCGCAAGCAACTTGGCTGAACTCGTTCTTCAACGTTTCGTTGATTGTCAAGTGGAGCGTCACGATGCTGTCGCAGCCGTTTGCGGAAGTGAATGTCTGTTCGTAGTCGCCGCTTGTGGTATACGTTTGTTCGTTCCATGTGTAGCTGTCGCAAGATTTCTCGCTAATCTCTTCTCTCAACGTTTCGTTGATTGTCAAGTGGAGCGTCACGATGCTGTCGCAGCCGTTTGCGGAAGTGAATGTCTGTTCGTAGTCGCCGCTTGTGGTATACGTTTGTTCGTTCCATGTGTAGCTGTCGCAAGATTTCTCGCTAATCTCTTCTCTCAACGTTTCGTTGATTGTCAAGTGGAGCGTCACGATGCTGTCGCAGCCGTTTGCGGAAGTGAACGTCTGTTCGTAGTCGCCGCTCGCGGTATACGTTTGCTCGTTCCATGTGTAGCTGTCGCAAGCAACTTGGCTGAACTCGTTCTTCAACGTTTCGTTGATTGTCAAGTGGAGCGTCACGATGCTGTCGCAGCCGTTTGCGGAAGTGAACGTCTGTTCGTAGTCGCCGCTCGCGGTATACGTTTGCTCGTTCCATGTGTAGCTGTCGCAAGATTTTTCGCTAATCTCTTCTCTCAACGTTTCGTTGATTGTCAAGTGGAGCGTTACGATGCTGTCGCAGCCGTTTGCGGAAGTGAACGTCTGTTCGTAGTCGCCGCTCGCGGTATACGTTTGCTCGTTCCATGTGTAGCTGTCGCAAGATTTTTCGCTAATCTCTTCTCTCAACGTTTCGTTGATTGTCAAGTGGAGCGTTACGATGCTGTCGCAGCCGTTTGCGGAAGTGAACGTCTGTTCGTAGTCGCCGCTTGTGGTGTACGTTTGTTCGTTCCATGTGTAGCTGTCGCAAGCAACTTGGCTGAACTCGTTCTTCAACGTTTCGTTGATTGTCAAGTGGAGCGTTACGATGCTGTCGCAACCGTTTGCGGAAGTGAACGTCTGTTCGTAGTCGCCGCTTGTGGTATACGTTTGCTCGTTCCATGTGTAGCTGTCGCAAGCAACTTGGCTGAACTCGTTCTTCAACGTTTCGTTGATTGTCAAGTGGAGCGTTACGATGCTGTCGCAACCGTTTGCGGAAGTGAACGTCTGTTCGTAGTCGCCGCTTGTGGTATACGTTTGCTCGTTCCATGTGTAGCTGTCGCAAGCAACTTGGCTGAACTCGTTCTTCAACGTTTCGTTGATTGTCAAGTGGAGCGTTACGATGCTGTCGCAACCGTTTGCGGAAGTGAACGTCTGTTCGTAGTCGCCGCTTGTGGTATACGTTTGCTCGTTCCATGTGTAGCTGTCGCAAGCAACTTGGCTGAACTCGTTCTTCAACGTTTCGTTGATTGTCAAGTGGAGCGTCACGATGCTGTCGCAGCCGTTTGCGGAAGTGAATGTCTGTTCGTAGTCGCCGCTTGTGGTATACGTTTGTTCGTTCCATGTGTAGCTGTCGCAAGATTTCTCGCTAATCTCTTCTCTCAACGTTTCGTTGATTGTCAAGTGGAGCGTCACGATGCTGTCGCAGCCGTTTGCGGAAGTGAACGTCTGTTCGTAGTCGCCGCTTGTGGTGTACGTTTGTTCGTTCCATGTGTAGCTGTCGCAAGCAACTTGGCTGAACTCGTTCTTCAACGTTTCGTTGATTGTCAAGTGGAGCGTCACGATGCTGTCGCAGCCGTTTGCGGAAGTGAACGTCTGTTCGTAGTCGCCGCTTGTGGTGTACGTTTGTTCGTTCCATGTGTAGCTGTCGCAAGCAACTTGGCTGAACTCGTTCTTCAACGTTTCGTTGATTGTCAAGTGGAGCGTTACGATGCTGTCGCAACCGTTTGCGGAAGTGAACGTCTGTTCGTAGTCGCCGCTTGTGGTATACGTTTGCTCGTTCCATGTGTAGCTGTCGCAAGCAACTTGGCTGAACTCGTTCTTCAACGTTTCGTTGATTGTCAAGTGGAGCGTCACGATGCTGTCGCAGCCGTTTGCGGAAGTGAACGTCTGTTCGTAGTCGCCGCTCGCGGTATACGTTTGCTCGTTCCATGTGTAGCTGTCGCAAGATTTTTCGCTAATCTCTTCTCTCAACGTTTCGTTGATTGTCAAGTGGAGCGTTACGATGCTGTCGCAGCCGTTTGCGGAAGTGAACGTCTGTTCGTAGTCGCCGCTCGCGGTATACGTTTGCTCGTTCCATGTGTAGCTGTCGCAAGATTTTTCGCTAATCTCTTCTCTCAACGTTTCGTTGATTGTCAAGTGGAGCGTTACGATGCTGTCGCAGCCGTTTGCGGAAGTGAACGTCTGTTCGTAGTCGCCGCTTGTGGTGTACGTTTGTTCGTTCCATGTGTAGCTGTCGCAAGCAACTTGGCTGAACTCGTTCTTCAACGTTTCGTTGATTGTCAAGTGGAGCGTTACGATGCTGTCGCAACCGTTTGCGGAAGTGAACGTCTGTTCGTAGTCGCCGCTTGTGGTATACGTTTGCTCGTTCCATGTGTAGCTGTCGCAAGCAACTTGGCTGAACTCGTTCTTCAACGTTTCGTTGATTGTCAAGTGGAGCGTTACGATGCTGTCGCAACCGTTTGCGGAAGTGAACGTCTGTTCGTAGTCGCCGCTTGTGGTATACGTTTGCTCGTTCCATGTGTAGCTGTCGCAAGCAACTTGGCTGAACTCGTTCTTCAACGTTTCGTTGATTGTCAAGTGGAGCGTTACGATGCTGTCGCAGCCGTTTGCGGAAGTGAACGTCTGTTCGTAGTCGCCGCTCGCGGTATACGTTTGCTCGTTCCATGTGTAGCTGTCGCAAGCAACTTGGCTGAACTCGTTCTTCAACGTTTCGTTGATTGTCAAGTGGAGCGTTACGATGCTGTCGCAACCGTTTGCGGAAGTGAACGTCTGTTCGTAGTCGCCGCTTGTGGTATACGTTTGCTCGTTCCATGTGTAGCTGTCGCAAGCAACTTGGCTGAACTCGTTCTTCAACGTTTCGTTGATTGTCAAGTGGAGCGTTACGATGCTGTCGCAGCCGTTTGCGGAAGTGAACGTCTGTTCGTAGTCGCCGCTCGCGGTATACGTTTGCTCGTTCCATGTGTAGCTGTCGCAAGCAACTTGGCTGAACTCGTTCTTCAACGTTTCGTTGATTGTCAAGTGGAGCGTCACGATGCTGTCGCAGCCGTTTGCGGAAGTGAATGTCTGTTCGTAGTCGCCGCTTGTGGTATACGTTTGTTCGTTCCATGTGTAGCTGTCGCAAGATTTCTCGCTAATCTCTTCTCTCAACGTTTCGTTGATTGTCAAGTGGAGCGTTACGATGCTGTCGCAACCGTTTGCGGAAGTGAACGTCTGTTCGTAGTCGCCGCTTGTGGTATACGTTTGCTCGTTCCATGTGTAGCTGTCGCAAGCAACTTGGCTGAACTCGTTCTTCAACGTTTCGTTGATTGTCAAGTGGAGCGTTACGATGCTGTCGCAACCGTTTGCGGAAGTGAACGTCTGTTCGTAGTCGCCGCTTGTGGTATACGTTTGCTCGTTCCATGTGTAGCTGTCGCAAGCAACTTGGCTGAACTCGTTCTTCAACGTTTCGTTGATTGTCAAGTGGAGCGTTACGATGCTGTCGCAACCGTTTGCGGAAGTGAACGTCTGTTCGTAGTCGCCGCTTGTGGTATACGTTTGCTCGTTCCATGTGTAGCTGTCGCAAGCAACTTGGCTGAACTCGTTCTTCAACGTTTCGTTGACCGTCAGCTTCAACTGATAAACGCTGTCGCAACCAGCTAGGGTTTGCAGACTGTCGTAGTAAACGCCCGCTATGCTGTATTCCGTTCCGCGCCAAGTGTATGGCAGGTTGTTATCGCAAATAACAACTTGCTCCTGATGTTGATAGACAGGCAATACATTCACCCTCACGGAGTCTTTACATCCTCCTTGAGTAGCGATATACGAGAAGAGAACCGTTCCTGCTTTCTGAGGAACTATTTCTCCCGATGCTGTTATTTCTGCCACACTCTCATCTGAGCTAACCCAAGTACCGGCGATAGGTGCTACCAGATCCAACACGACATCCGCCTTGTTCTCACACATACTGAAATCAATGGTGTCAATATCCGGCTGTTGCTTATAGATAGCCATTGGCACGTTTCTTCTTGCCGTGTTTCGTTCCATTGTCAGGGTATCTGTTACACCATATTCACAAGCAATAGATACCGAATTGTCCAAAATAGTCAAGAAACCTTCGTGCGAAGACAACAGGACATCATCCTCTTTGCCAACCTTGAAATCGGTATAAACCGTATCAATCCGCTGATAGGAATCATCATCTGCAAATAGAAATACTGGTGCTGCTGCAACCACTGAAACATCGGTGTTGGCTGTTTGTTTGATGCGTGGATACATATTATCTGTAAAGACCCAGACACTATCTGGGAAAATACCTTTTAGTCCTTCACCTACAAGAGCACTTGTCAAAGAGCCTTCATGGTTGCTTTCTACTTCAACACTGGAGTTATAGCCGAACTGAGACTCGGTGCTCATCTGCTTGTCGTAGTAGCAATTGATGACTTCGGAAGAGCTGATGCCGCCATAAACGCTGCCATAAACAACGCCTTGACCATAAGGTCCGTCGTGAGTTACATTTCCTACGTTCAAGCAATTCTCTATGCGTGTTTTAGGAGAAACATTACTAAACGAGAACAAATCGCCGGCAATACCACCGGTATAGTTGGTTTGTAAGTTGTGAACAGATCCGGCATTCACGCAGTTGGTTATTTTGGCTTGCCCATTTACATAGCTGACAATACCACCCACATATTGTACGCTGGCAGTTACATCCGCCAAGTTGGTACAACCGTTTATCAAAGAGCCTTCGCCACTAATATAGCCACAAATACCACCCACTCTTTGGGTTCCAGATACCGAGCCAGAAACGGTGCAATAATTGATGGCACTTGAATCGGAAGCAGTTCCGCAGATACCAGCGAAATAATCTCGGTACTGGTTCTCCTCCATCTTTATGATACCACTCACATGACAGTAACTGATTTCTGAGTGACTCATCTCTCCGGTAATACCGCCTAGATATCCGTATCCCTCTATGTATGCGTTGGTAAGCGACAGATTCTTCACTGTGGCATTTTCAATTTTACCAAACAGACCGTGGTTAAAATATATCGCATTGATATATAGATTGTCTATGGTGTGTCCACCACCATCGAAAGAACCTTGGAACGGACTGGCAGGCTGGACTGCCGAACCGATTCTACGCCAACTCTTATCATTGGTTGTAGTGCCATCTACTCTATAGCAAATGCCACTCAAATCCAAGTCGGCAGTAAGCGTAAAGTACATTCCTGCACCGCCATTGGCAAGGGTTACGCCTTTGTATTGCTTTGCGTCTGTTCCGTCGTTGATGGCATCGCGGAAGTCAACCAGATCTTCTTCCGAATCAATGGTAAGCTTTATTGCTGTAAGCGTCATCGTTACAGTACTGTCGCATCCATTTTTGGTTTGCAAAGCAGCGACTTTTGTGCCCGCTTCGGTAAACACTACACCATTCCATGTATAAGGCAACGCTTCCGTACAAACGGTTTTGCTTTCGGTTATGTTATACGTTTTATTTACGACCACCTCCTGCTCGGCTTCCGCCTCGCAAGTAATGGTTTCGCTTCCCACGGTTTGCTCATTTACTGCTACCGCCTTATAGGTGGTAGTAGAGGTTGGGCTTACGGTAATGCTCGTTTCATTGATAGAATCGGTAAGTTCTACGCCATCGGCATACCATTTCAGGGTGGTGTAGTCGGTAGCGGAGGCAGTAAGCGTGGTGCTGCTACCGGGGCAGATAGCGGTTTCGGTGGCAGAAAGGCTTACGGTAGGTTGTGGATTGACGGTTATCATTACCGTATCGCTGTAGCCTGTTCCGCAAGTGTTTGTGGCATAATAGCGCAAATTCCAATTATTATAGGTGTCGTCTAAAACTTGACCAGCAGTATAAGTAGAGACGGTCGTAAAATTATCTCCTGAAATTTGCCAGCCCTGTCCGGTAACGGCGCTGTTGTTGTCCGTAACTGTCGGAGTGGTTAAGGCTAACGCTTCTCCGCTGCAAATGGCAGCCGGCGTGGTTAGGTTGGCAACAGAAGGAATGGCTGCTACCGTAATCTGTTGCGGTGCAGCGTAATAAACCGTATCGCCACTGCCGGAGCGGTGCGGAGCGGTTATGGCACAACGCAGGTAATAGCCGTCTTCTGACGCTTGGGCGGTGTGCTGTGCCGTAACGTTCCATTCGGAAGCAATGGTAGCAAACGTATTGTCTGCCGACAGCTGCCACGTGGTATCGGTGCTGGCGCAGTAGGCGTACGTAAGCTCAGGCACGGCAAGCGACATTGCACTGCCTGCCGTATATGTTTCTACTGTTACTTCGCCTACCGTTATCGGTAGTACAAAGTTCTTGTAGCCTGCACTTACCCACGTTTGCGGTATGGTATTTACTCCTGCAGGCAGGTATTTTAGGCAAGCAACCTTCGTATTGGTAAAGGTATAGCCCAAATAACCGGAACCCAAACTATTTGGGTTCGTTCCCAAGCGTACCGAATCCAACGCTTCGCAATTCTGGAAAGCAGCTTCTAAATCAGTTATCTTGGTAAATTTATCCAAATTCTCTACTTTTTGCAGTTTTGTGCAACCATTAAAAGCAGACCTGAACGAAACATCGGTGCTTGTGGTGGTGTTGGGCAGTATGACGGAGGTCAGTGCCGTGCAACTGCTGAACAAATAACCAAAACCTGCTGGCCCGATAAAGCTGGTAAAGCCGGTTCCGCTTAGGGTTACGGCACGCATATCCACTTTTTGCAGCGTGCTGTTTGTAGTTGAGTTAGTGCTGCTCCACGTGGCTTTCATAGCTTTTTGCAGGGTGAGCAGGTTGGCTGCTGTCCACGTGTTACTTACTACGATACTGTCGGCATTCGCCAAATTGCCGGCGGTGTTTGCGGTGGCTTCTGTCAGGTTGGCTATGGCGTAGGTGGTAGCGGTACCTGAAACGTATGCTGTAATGTTTTGCGCTTGCAGGCTAAATAGTAGTGTGCAAACCAAAAAAATGAGAAAAGTGAGTACACTTTTTTTCATAACCGAATTATTTTAATTATTTATATTTCTTTTGTAAGATGCATTTAACTGCATTGTGCCACCCGACAAGTTCATCGTAATGGTAATCGAGTTGGCTTCGCGACCCCACATTGCATTATTAGCCGCAAAAACCATTTTGGAAATAAATGTCTTCTTCATTTTATATTAATTATCAATTCGAAAAAAAACGATGTAAGTCCTAAAACTTTTTCCAAGTTCGAAGTCAAACACTCATGCCGGAAACAAAAAAAACGATTTCATCGACGAAATTCGACTAATTGAAGCGGGAAACCACTACGTTTTATGCAAAAAAGCGAAAAAAACGGAAAAAATTCACGTTTTATGTCCCTTCTCTATCTATCCGGACGAAATAAGACCACAAAAGTACATTCTTTTTAATAAATTGCCTTTAGTTTAAAACAATTCGCTTTAGTTTGCGTAAATTTTTGAAAAAAAAACGCAAAATCGGGCGAAAGGGACAATACGATTCACTCCCGAATAGGCCGCATTATTTTACAATCTCTCTTTTCTGCAAACAGACAAAACCAATAGGAGAAATAAGATAGGCAGGATTATTTTTTGCAGCGATAAGATTTTTCCCACAAACTATTTATTCGGCACTTCCTGATTTTTCAGATATTCGCTTGGCGGCACTCCTTTCAATTTCTTAAAGATTTGGGAAAAGGAGCTGGCGGAGGCAAATCCGGCATCAATGGACAGAGTCTCCATCTTCATTTCGGGATGTTGCTGCATCTGCTGCAGGACATATTCGATGCGAAAGGAGTTGACAAGGGTATAGAACGATTTCCACTGACCGTACTGGATGGTTTCGGAAAGGTAGCTGCGGTTGGTTTTAAGCAGACGTGCCACCTCGTCCATCTTCAGGTTGGGTTGCGTAAATATTTTCTGGTTGCGCAACAAATCCACCAACTGATCTTCCAACTCTTGCCGACGACCGTCCGACATACGTATGGCCGGTTGCTTGGATTGGGGCAACTGCGATTCTTCCCCTTTGCCCCAATGGGGTTCGAGGACATAAAGCAGAAAAGTTACGCTGACGCCAATGAAAAGGGCATCGTGTACCATCTTCGCCGGCTGCGAATCCAAAAGGAAAAAGACAAAACAGAACAGAGAACAAGACAACGGGAACCACTTGACATTGCTCGCAAAACGAAGCGGAAAATCGGATTCATTGGAATAGGTCATCTCATTGACCAAACGTATTTTTCGTTCCATTTTTACCCTATTCAACAATAAGACAACAAGATAACAAAGAAACTCCACGCACACAACCCAGAATGCCACCGTCCGGACATTTTCTGTAAAAGGAAGCCACCCGAAGGCATACGGAAACAAAAAGGAGACAACGCCCGCCACCGGCAGTAACCTCAGAAATATTCTTCCTATACCTTCAGATTGGCGGAAGAAATAGCGATTGATAATTGGCACAAGAATGGCAGGAAGAAAAAGCGCATCGAACGTATTGGCATAAAACAGGGCGGCCGGATTGGAGATATTAAGTAGATAGGGCAACTCCATTATCTGCATCCAATAGAAAAACACCACGAGCTTGTATGCCGGAAAGTAGTGTTCGAAATTCTTCGCATAGGCCCGCGGACGATATGCCAATCGGATGAGCCCGCCGTAAAGATGGGTAACAATTAAAATGAGGTTTATAGAGAAATAAATTTCAGTCATGAATGTGTCTGCTCTTTTTTACAAAAATACGAAAATTTCGGTATGGCAAAATATTTCCGCAATGGGATATATCGGCATCTTACGGCTGAACAACAGGCCTCATCCGTACATTACACAAATAGGCCCGCTTCCTTATGTTTCTCTCTACAGCGAAACATATCTCAAAAACAGCCGAGATCTCAAAAGAAAGAAATTAGCCGAGAATCAAAAAGAGCAGGTAAGCGACATAGAGAGCGACCAGCACAGCCCCCTCCCAACGTTCTATCTGACGACCTTTGCCCGTAAAGATGAATAAGTAAAGCAATAGCGTAGCTGAAATATTCAAAAGTATATCCACCATACTCTCCGCCGCCATATGGATAGGAGAGATGGAAGCACTGACACCCAGAATCAGGAATGTATTGAACAGGTTGGACCCCACCACATTACCCACCGCCATGTCTACCTTATGTTTACTGGCGGCCACAATGGAAGTTGCCAGCTCCGGCAATGACGTACCAATGGAAATAATGGTGACGGCGATGATACGTTCCGAGATGCCTATCCATTGGGCTATATCAACAGCCGAGTTGACAAGCCAACGTCCGCCGAAAAAAAGACCGGCAAAACCAATAGCTATAAAGAATACCGATTTCCATACGGACAAAGTTTTCACCTCCACATCTTCGGTCTTATTGTGGGTGGCAATATAAAAAGTGTAGATTGAAAAAAGAACGAACAGGAGGAGAAAAACGGCAGCTTCCCATCTGTCTATGGACGGACCTCTAAAAAAGAACGCACCTAGGACGAGGAATGAAGCCAGAATGGACAAAGGGACCTCTATCTTCCTAGTATTTCTAAGGATATCCATCGGATAGATGAACGAAGATATACCGAGGATACCAAGAATATTGAAAATATTAGACCCCAGTGAATTTCCTATAGCCAACGCCGACTGCCCTTGAACGGCAGACATACAGCCGACTACCAATTCGGGAGCCGAGGTACCGAATGCAACGATAGTTAGACCTATCACAATATTAGGGATATGATAACGGGCGGCCAATGCCGAGCCTCCCTCCACTAGTTTGTCTGCGGCAAATACAATGATTGCCAATCCAAGAAAAAGACCAACGACAGATAACAACATAATATATTACAAAGTTAAAATCGATACTGACGACACGGAGAAAGAAGAGGCCGCCAATAGCTGACGACCTCTTTCCTTATTCTCCTTATTTGTCTATTTATAGGCTCTCCAGCATCCGTTTGATGACCGTTTCCGCTGAGATTTCGCGGTTTGCGGCTTCCGGAATGACCAGCGACTGAGGGCTCTCAATCACGTCGTCGGTCACAATCATGTTTCGGCGTACCGGCAGACAGTGCATGAAGAACGCATTGTTGGTCAACGCCATCTTCTCCGTGCTAACCGTCCAGCTCATGTCCTTG
>JACJXK010000019.1 GCA_020636675.1 Prevotellaceae bacterium | reverse complement strand
ATTCCAGTGATAGTCAAAAAAACTTTGTTATTAAGTGCTGTAAGCATGATTTTTCTATCCTCATGTTCCGAGGACGAGAAATCCAAAGAAGAAACGAGCGTTTATTCTACACAACAAATCAACAACGAGAATTCACTATTTACCGACATTCGCTATGCCGACAGTGAATTAAGAGCCGGGATTGTCAAATCTTGCAAATGGGAAAACGGGGATCAAATTTCTAAACGGAGATGAATTTCTCCAAAAGAAATTCAAAAAATATCTTTATGAATGGATGAACTTTGCCAACCTTAATTTTGTGATAGTTCCTTCCAATATAAATGCAACAATCAGAGTTCGGTTTGACAACAGCGGGCAAAGCTATTCCTATCTCGGCACAGAATGTAAATACATAACTGACCAGAGCAAACCAACAATCAACTTCGGATGGTTTAACCATCAAACAAAAGAAAAAGAATTTCAGAGAGTTATTCGTCACGAATTAGGACATGTTTTGGGTTTGATTCATGAGCATCAAACACCCGCAGCAAATATAATATGGAATGAATCTGTAGTATACAATTGGGGAAAAACGACCCAAGGATGGGACCAAGCAACTACCTATCATAACATTATAGAAAAGTATACCATGACAGGGACAAATTACTCTGCGTTCGACAAATCATCTATCATGACTTATGGCATTCCTGCCAGCTGGACAAGTAACAACGTCAGCGTTCCTTCCAACTTCGAATTGTCTGCAACAGACAAAAAATACATAGCGCAATGGTATCCATTTGGCAACACAAAACGCTTATACCGCGCTTACTTGACTGATTTGCAAGAGCATTTCTATACGACCAACTATTATGAGTTATTTCTGCAGAATTACGCAGAAAACATTGAAAGTAGCATGGGCAGAATATACACAACTCAAGTCAGTGGGACTAGTCCTATTTATAGATATTGTAGTCCGATAGCAGGAGACCATTTCTATACAACAAATTACAACGAATTAAAAAGCGGAAACAGCGATTGGAAATATGAAGGTGTCATTGGATACGCTTATAAACAAGCGCAACCGGGAACAATACCTGTATACAGATATTTCCTTGACTATCCTAGCGATCACTTCTACACAACCAGTTATAACGAGTTAAGATCCGGCAGATTAGGATACAAATACGAAGGCATAGCATTCTATATGTTACCATAATAGGCAACATCTCCTTTTCAAGGGAAGTGGGTCCTTTTTTTATCAAAAAAGGACCCACTTTTTCCGTGTCTAAAAAACGACACGAGATAAACATCAATTTTTCACATCTCTTCCAAAATCCCTGGCCTTTATCTAATATTAATTCTTTTCTTATGAAAAATTGATTAACTTTGCGTGCTTTAGATTTATGTTTATTATTAAGCTGGCTAAAGAGCAAGGTTGGAAACATACATAAAAACATTATACTTTAAATGAAATCGTTCAGATTAATCAACAACATCTCAGGATGGATTGTTTTTGCGATTGCGGCAGCAGTCTACACAATGACGATTGAGCCTACCGCAAGTTTCTGGGATTGTGGTGAATTTATTTCTACCGCAGACAAATTGGAAGTCGGGCATCCACCGGGCGCACCGTTCTTCATGCTCACAGCACGTTTTTTCACCCTTTTTGCTTCCGACCAGGCTCATGTAGCCATGATGGTCAATACGTTTTCCGCTCTTTGCAGCGGGCTCTGCATCTTGTTCCTATTCTGGACCATCACACACCTTGTCCGCAGGGCATTGATTGAGGAAGAAGAAGATTTAAGCGCAGGCAACATCATCGCCATCATAGGCAGTGGCGTAGTGGGCGCATTAGCATATACATTCTCGGACACGTTCTGGTTCTCGGCCGTCGAGGGTGAGGTTTACGCCTTCTCTTCATTATTCACCGCCGTCGTGTTCTGGGCCATGCTCAAATGGGAAGACGTAGCCGACCAGCCTCATGCCAACAGATGGTTGGTTCTGATAGCCTATCTGATGGGACTTTCCATCGGTGTCCATCTACTGAACTTATTGGCAGTTCCCGTTTTGGCATTAGTATATTACTACAAAAAGTACGAACCTAGCGTCAAGGGAACACTTCTGACGTTAGGCATATCTTTCGTGCTACTGGCCATCATCCTTTACGGATTGGTTCCCGGATTCGTGCAGGTAGCCGGATGGTTCGAACTGTTGTTCGTCAACGTGTTCGGTTTTGGATTCAACATCGGAACCCTATTCTATGCCATGTTGACAGTAGGATGTCTTGTATGGGGCATTATTGAGACATACAAGGAGAAGGATGACGAACCTGCCAGTACGTTCACCGGCAGCAACCTCCGTTCAAGAATAGCTTTCATACTATCCATATCACTGTTAGGAATTCCATTCTTTGGCAGTCACATCCTTTTGGGAATCATACTCATAGTCGCACTTTGCATGGTATTGTTCCTTAAACGCAAGTGGGTAAACATGCCGATGCTAAATCTGATTCTACTTTGTTCGGCAGTGATTTTGCTCGGATACTCCTCGTATGCGACGATAGTCATCCGCTCGGCGGCCAACACGCCAATGGACCAGAACTCGCCAGACGACGTGTTCACACTGAAGAGTTACCTCAATCGTGACCAATATGGCGACACTCCTCTCCTTTATGGCGAATCATACGCAGCCGAATACAAAAGGGTGAAAGACAACGACGGATGGAAAGTAGACAGCAAAGTGGGAGAAGCTCTTTGGGCCAAGAAGATAAAATCCGCACCCGGGGAGCCAGACCAATACGAGATGTACGGGCACAAAGAAAAGTACAGATACGTCGACGCGTTCAACATGATTTTCCCTCGTATGTACAGCAAGCAACAAAGCCACATAAACGCATATAAAGAGTGGGGAAGCATAAAAGGCCGCAAGATTCAATACGAGAACATGGGACAGACTCAATCTGCCACAGTGCCTACCTTCGGAGAAAACTTGATGTTCTTCTTCCGTTATCAAGTAGGATTCATGTATTGGAGATATTTCATGTGGAACTTCGTAGGCAGGCAGAATGACATTCAAGGCCATGGCGAAGTGACCAACGGAAATTGGATAAGCGGCATCAACTTCATCGATAGTTTCATTCTGGGAGACCAAAGCAATCTTCCAGATTTACAGAAGAATAACAAAGGACGCAATACGTACTTCTTCTTGCCTCTGATCTTAGGCATCCTCGGCATCCTTTACATGATAAGCGACAAGAGAAGAAGCATGCAGAACTTCTGGCTCACATTCATTCTTTTCTTCATGACAGGTCTGGCCATCGTTCTTTATCTGAACCAGACGCCATACCAGCCAAGAGAGCGTGACTACGCCTACGCAGGTTCTTTCTACGCATTCTGTATCTGGATAGGATTTGGCGTGATGTTCATCACCAAATGTCTCTCGAGCATACTCGGCAAGAAACTCTCCGCAACCATCGCCACTTTGATATGTTTGCCGGTACCGGCATTGATGGCTGCCCAAAACTGGGACGACCACGACCGTTCTGGCAGATATACAGCAAGAGACTTCGGTCAGAATTACTTGTTGTCGGTGGCGCCTAACGCCATCATCTTCACCAACGGCGACAACGACACATTCCCTCTATGGTACAACCAGGAGGTGGAAGGCGTAAGGACAGACGTCCGTGTGGCAAACCTGAGCTATTTGCAGATGGGTTGGTACGTGGATCAGATGAAACGGCAAGCCTACGAATCGCAGGCGCTACCTATATCACTCAAGCCGGAACAGTATTCAAACGGGAAACTGGACGTGGCATACATACTGAACATGATCAACGACTCCATCGAGGTGGCTGACGCCATGACAGTATTGACAAGTCCGGACCCTAGATACAAACAACTTGCCGGATACGGAAACGACTTTGACTTCATTCCGTCCAACAAGATGTACCTACCGGTAGACCCAGACGCCGCCATCGAGTCAGGAACTGTCCAAGCCAAAGACTCCGATATGATTGTCACAAATATGGACATCGACCTAGGAGACAAACGCTATTTGGGCAAACACGAAATCATGATTCTGGATATGTTGCAGCACAACAATTGGGAACGTCCTATTTACTACGCCGTAACGGTCGGAAACGACAGTTACCTAGGATTGAGAGATTATTTCCAACTAGAAGGTTTAGCATACAGGATTGTTCCTATCAAAGACAAAGACGGACGCGTAAACACAGAGGCCATGTACGACAACATGATGCATAAGTTCAAATGGGGAGGCATTGAAAATCCGAAGGTATATCTGGACGAGAACAACCTCCGCATGACAACAACATTCCGTCATATGTTCTACCGTTTGGTCGACGCTCTAATGAAGGAGGGAAAGAAAGACAGTGCAATAGCCGCACTCGACTACTGCATGAAGGTCATCCCTAGCTCCACCGTTCCGAACTCTTACGTATCCCTTTTGTTGGCCAATCAATACCTCCTGCTAGACCAAGGAGACAAGGCCAATGTTATCATTTCCGACCTCAAGAAGACCTCATTGCAGTATCTCAATTGGATATCTGCGATGGATCCTTCCATCCGGAAAAAGGCGATGGGCGAATTCGAGGAATACTTGGGTATCTTCTCCGAAATCCTAAGGATAGAAGAGAAATACGACAATGAATCCTTCGAACCCGATTATGAATTGCTAAAGAAATATAGCAACATTTATAAATCATACGGCAAATAAATGCTTATAGAACAAACACCAACGGCATTCAGGATGTTTTTCCCGAATGCCGTTTGGCGAATCCCCCAAAAGGAGAAGACCGTCTATCTCACATTTGACGACGGTCCTATTCCGGAAGTAACGCCTTGGGTACTAGACATGCTGAAGAGATACAACATCAAGGCAACTTTTTTCTGCGTTGGAGACAACGTAAGAAAACACCCTGATGTTTTCGAAAGTGTGATAAAAGCCGGGCACAAAGTGGGCAACCACTCCTTCAACCACATCCAAGGGTTCAAGTACATGACCAAAAAATATCTGGAGAACGTTGAGAAGGCAGACTCTTACATACACAGCAGGTTGTACCGTCCACCCCACGGACAGCTCACCATCCGTCAACTGATTCAGTTAAAGAAAAAATATCAGGTTGTCATGTGGGACGTCATCACAAGAGACTACAACCAGAGTCTCAGCGGAGACTTTGTCTTCAACGTTGTGAGGAAGTATGCCAGAAACGGGTCTGTCATTGTATTCCATGACTCTCTTAAAGCGGAGAAAAACATGAAATATGCGTTACCAAAAGCCATCGAGTTTTTACTGAAAGAGGGATATAGGTTTGAGGTATTAAGCAGCCGGGTAGTAGCACAAAGCATCAGAAGCAAAAGTGCTACCATAATAAAGCAAGCGTTATCACTTGACACGATTTGATTCAAACAAGGAAACACCAGTAAGGACTTTTTGTTCTACTTCTAAATTGTCAAAAAAGATGAATATTTTATTATTAGGTTCGGGAGGAAGAGAGCACGCATTAGCGTGGAAGATAGCCCAAAGCTCCAAGGTATCCAAGTTATATATAGCTCCGGGAAACGGAGGCACAGCCTCTGTCGGCGAGAATGTAGCCATCGCAGCTGACGATTTCGATGCCATCGGCAAGTTTGCCATCGAGAAAAAGGTGGATATGATTGTCGTTGGTCCGGAAGATCCTTTGGTGAAAGGCATTTACGATTATTTCCAGAACGATGACAAGTTGAAGTCCATTCCCGTCATCGGTCCTTCCAAAGAAGGTGCGCAACTAGAAGGCAGCAAGGATTTTGCCAAAGCCTTCATGATACGTCACAACATCCCAACTGCAAGATACAAAAGCTTTGTATCCGAGACGATAGAAGAAGGATGCAAATTTCTTGAGACACTAGAGGCTCCATACGTACTAAAGGCAGACGGACTTGCCGCAGGGAAAGGAGTGCTCATCATTTCTGACTTGGAAGAAGCGAAACGGGAACTAAAGAACATGCTCGACGGCAAATTCGGAAACGCAAGTTCTACCGTAGTCATCGAAGAATTTCTATCCGGAATCGAATGTTCCGTATTCGTCCTATCCGACGGAGAAAACTACAAGATATTACCAGTGGCGAAGGATTACAAACGAGTAGGAGAAGGTGACACTGGGCTCAACACAGGTGGCATGGGATCGGTATCTCCGGTTCCGTTCGCCGACGAGACTTTCATGAAAAAAGTGGAGGAACGGATTGTCATTCCTACCATAAAAGGACTCAAGGATGAAAATATATGTTACAAAGGCTTTATCTTTTTAGGTCTGATCAATGTGAAAAACGAGCCGATGGTCATCGAATACAACGTCAGGATGGGAGACCCAGAGACAGAGGCCGTCATGTTGAGAATAAAATCAGACTTGGTCGATTTATTTGAAGGCGTAGCCAATGGCGACCTTGACAGCAAAACGCTCATCGAAGACGAGCGGGCAGCCGTCACCGTCATGTTGGTATCAGGAGGCTATCCTGAGGCTTACGAGAAGGGGAAAGTCATCACCGGACTGGAAGGGATAAAAGACAGCATCGCCTTCCATGCAGGGACGAAACTCTCGGACGGGAAACTTCTCACGAACGGAGGTAGAGTAATCGCCGTAAGTTCTTACGGAAAAGACAAGGAGGAGGCCCTGAAGCAATCTTTCGAGAATGCGCAGAAGATCAACTTCGAGAAAAAATATTTTCGTTCAGACATCGGTCGTGATTTGAAATAAGAAAGGGAGAGAGATGCGACAAGGTAGATTAACAGATACTATTGCACCGAGTGCCCAGAATTTCATATTCTGCATTATACTTGCTTGTATCCTATGGTACGATCTGTTTTTCCCATCCCTTAGCACAAAGGAGGAGAGTGCCGTAATAGGCAGCTCTCCCCTTTTTTCTCTGATAGAATCCGGCTTCCCAACTTGTTCGTCTATCGGAAAAGCCATTAGCTTCGGCATTTTTCTGCTCATCAATTTCATTTTACTCCATTTCAACGAGGTTTTCTCCTTCATTCGGGTAAGGACAATTCTCCCCCCTCTGTTTTTTCTCATAATCGGATCCATTCTCATACAGCCCCATTGCCTATCGGCAGGCATGCTTGTCACCCTCATCGCGATGACGGCCTTATATGCCTCCTTTTTCTACGTCAACAAAGGCAATCCGATACAAGCGTTCAACGTGGCCTTTTTATTGTCCATAGCCTCGTTGTTCTCCATTTCCAGCATCACATACGTCATTCCATTCATACTATTCGCATACAGCTGTTCCATGCTCAACATGCGTACAGTCGTTGCCTTGTCGATGGGGCTCATTCTCCCCTATCTATACACATTCCTCGCCTATCTTTGGGTAGGACATCCGGAGACCTTGGTCACGTATATTACAGATGGCGTCGACATCTTCCACACTAAATTTGAATATTCCACCCTCAGCATTCTATATATATCTTTTTTGGGTATACTCGCAATCTTATCCATTTTCAACTTCTCGGTAGGCGACACACAAGACAACATAAAGCCAAGGAAAGAGTTTTCTCATCTGATAATACTCTTTTTATGGACATTACTTCTCTTGTTTCTAAGAGTACCTGGGAGCGACATTTTGGCCTTCCCTCTCATTCTATTTCTGAGTATCATCTTAGGCAGGTACTTTTCATTAAACGAAAGCAAATTCACACGGATCGCCATACTTCTATTCGCGATAGGCTCCGGCATTCTATTCTTTTTTGGATAACACAAGATGGAGAACTTCGCCACATACGGATATTTCGGACTTTTCCTAGCCTCTTTTCTGGCTGCAACCATCCTGCCTCTAAGCTCTGAGGTTGTACTAAGTTCGCTATTGGTAGCCGGGCTAGACCCTGCGGGATGTCTTTTCTCCGCAGCCATAGGCAACACCCTAGGCGGGCTCACCTGCTACTGGATTGGACTGTTGGGAAAAACGGAATGGATGGAAAAATATCTGAAGATCAAATACGAGAAGATGGAAAAAGTAAAGGCTTGGGCTCAAGGGAAAGGCTCCATTCTCGCCGCACTCACCTTTCTTCCCGTGGTAGGAGATTTGATTGCCGTAGCTCTTGGATTTCTACGTAGCAACGTATGGCTGGTATTGGCATTCATGTTTGTCGGAAAGACGATAAGATACATTGTTTGGATGCAGTTGCACTTTGCCGTTCTCGGCTAATTTGATCTTCCATGTCCACTAAACTAAAAAAAATGTCCGATTCGACGCTAAAAGTATACAAGGCTTCTGCTGGTTCCGGCAAAACATACCGGCTAGTCGTAGAGTATCTGAAACTCATCATCCAAAACACATCGGAGTACGCCAACATCCTTGCCGTGACATTCACAAACAAAGCCACGACAGAGATGAAAAGCCGCATTCTGACGGAGTTATTCGGCATCGCCAACGGGTTGGAAGAATCTGACAGTTATCTAAAAACCATACAGAGAGAGCTTTCTCAAGGCGATGAGAAATGGAGTTACGACAGAATTAGAAAACGGTCTCAGACCGCATTGACCATGATGCTCCACGACTACAGCCGTTTCCGCATCGAAACAATAGACAGTTTCTTCCAATCCATACTCAGAAACCTAGCGAAAGAGCTTGGACTCGGAGCCTACATGAACATCGAGATAAACGTCACCCCCATCCTACAGGAGGCCATTGTCCAGATGTTCTCCAAAGTGAAAGAAGACAGCGACCTTCTGAAATGGATTAGCGACTACATCGATGAAAAAGTAGAAAACGGTTCCGACTGGAAATTGAGCCAAGAGCTTGAGAGTTTCGGATACAACATCTTCCGCGAAGATTACAAAGAGAAAGAGAAAGACATTACAGAAAAGCTGAGAGACAAAAAATATCTCAAGCTATACAAAGAGATACTCTACAAGATAAAGGATTCAAAAGAAGAGGAGATTATCCTTTGTGCGCAGAAATTCCGTGACAAATGCGAAGAAAATGCGATTAAAACGGAAGATTTTGCATACGGAATCAGTGGCGTGGCCGGTTACTTCAACAAAATACTGGAAAAAAAAGATTTTAAAAGCGACATGGGCTCCCGCGCTTCAGCATGCCTTGAAGATGCGGAGAAATGGGCAAAAAAAGGTCCGATGCAAAAGATTGTCATCGCCTTGGCAGAAAGCCATTTCATCGACATTTTGAGTAATACGGAAGAGATACGCACTAAAAACGGCAAACACATCAACACCTGCAACCTCATTTTAAAACACATCAACAAAGTAGGTCTGCTATACGACATTGCGGAGACCGTACGCGAAATAAACAACGAAGACAACCGCTTCATGCTGGCAGACACACCCAACCTACTCAACGAACTGATTGACCAAAACGACGCCCCTTTCATCTACGAAAAGATAGGAGCCACACTAAGACACATCATGATTGATGAGTTTCAGGACACCAGCATGGTGCAATGGGAAAACTTCAAGCCTTTGCTCATGGAGGGCCTTTCCCAAAACGCCATGAGCCTCATTGTCGGAGACCAGAAACAATCCATCTACCGATGGAGAAACGGAGACTGGCGAATACTAGGCAATCTGGACAAGGAGCTGCCACGAGTGGGCATCGACATCATTCCATTAAAGACCAATTGGAGAAGCGAATCTGAAATAATACAGTTCAACAACCGCATATTCCTGTCTGCCATAAAGGAAATAAACCTATTCATGGAAGACAAGAACGAGAATATGCAGAAGGGATACTCCGATGTGGCACAAGATTGTTCGAAGAAGGAGAAAGAGGGATCTGTCTGCGTTGAATTCATTTCCGGCAAGAAAGAAGAATATTACGAAAACACACTCGCCAGACTCGTAGAAAAGATAGAGAACCTGCAAAGCCAAGGCATCCGTGCCGACGAGATAACCATACTAGTCAGGAAGAACAAAAGCATCCCTCTAATCGCCGAATACCTCTCCGACTACAAGAAGAACAATCCGGAAAAGGACTTCATCTACGATGTGATATCAGACGAAGCTTACCGGCTGGACTCATCCGTCGCCGTACAGATGATTATTCAGGCACTACAATACATCGCACATCCGGAGAACCCGATATATAAGGCACAACTCTCGCTCTCCTACCAATCGGAGATAGGCAAACAAGACATAAGCCAACTAGCCGGACAGATGAGCCAAGAATGTTCAACCGGCATCATGGAACTAGAGTCTTCGTTAAAGAAAGCCGCCTTACTTCCTCTCTACGAGATGGTAGAGGAGATATACCGGACCATGCACCTCGACACCATAAACGGGCAAGAGAGCTACATGTACTCATTTCTCGATGGAATCAACGATTTTCTGGTCAACAAATCGTCAGACATACAAGCATTCCTTTCCCATTGGGAAAAGACATTGAGAGGAAAAACCATCCCGTTCAGCAGCGAAATAAACGGAATAAAAATCATGTCCATCCACAAATCCAAAGGATTGGAGTTCCACACGGTCATCCTTCCTTTCTGCGACTGGGCACTCACCCATGAACAAGGCCTCAGTCCCCTGCTATGGTGCTCCACAGACGAGCAACCCTATTCGGAACTGCCTCTTCTTCCCATCAAATACGGGAAAGAGATGGAAAATTCCATTTTCGAGAAAGAATATGAAGAGGAGACGGAACAACTGATTGTAGACAACCTGAATCTACTCTACGTGGCACTCACAAGAGCCGAGAAGAATATGATTTTGTTCGGACATCGGCAAGAAGAGAAGGAGAAGAAAAGAGAAAGCGACAAGTTATCAAGAGATGTGTCTGAGTTAATGCTTTCGATATTTCAGAAAGAAGAGGAGTTTCAGACTGGATGGGACGAAGAAAACAGCACTTATACTTCCGGACAGCTCTATACGAAAGAGAGGAAGAAAGAGTCCAAATCTGCCAACAAACTCAATCAAAAACCAGAGGCATTAAGGTTCTCCTATTTCTCACATAAGCAAAAGGCTCTATTCCGACAGTCCAACAGGTCAAAAGACTTCATCAACGAAGAAGATGGCCCATCCGTGAACGAATACATCAATCGGGGCAACCTGCTGCACCAACTCTTCGCAAACATCGGCAGCATAAACGACATACCCGCAGCAGCAGACAAACTGCTATTCGAGGGAACCATCAAGGACGAAGGTGAGCGCGACGAACTAATCCATTACGTACAGGCTGCCATCAGCAAAACGGAAGTGGCGGACTGGTTTAGAGAAGGAATCAAGCTATTTAACGAATGTGAGCTTATTTTCCACGATAAAAACGGAGTTTTTCAGACACGCCGTCCAGACAGGGTAATCCAAGAAGGTAATTTAATGACCGTCATCGACTTCAAATTCGGGAAGAAGAACAAACGCTACGAGAAACAGATAAACGAATATAAAAGCATACTCTCTCAGATGGGACATGAGACCCAAGGGTACATCTGGTACGTGGAAGACAATGAAATAATTGAGGTATAGGTGTTTTTTTCACAGAAGAACCGCTGTCTTCATGAAAAACATTACCTTTGTCTTTACACGTCGTTTTCACTATACGGAACAGATTGTTTTGCTATAATATTTAGTTAAAAAAGGATGGAAAATATTAGATTACAAAATTTTAGGTGTTATGAGGATCAATTGTTTACGTTCAAACGAGGAGTGAACCTATTGATTGGAGACAATGCTAGCGGAAAGACTTCAGTATTGAGAGCGTGTAAATACATTTTAAGTGCATTTTTTTTCTGGATTTAGTGATGAAAACACGAAATGGATTAATCCCAACACTCAAGATTTCAGACAAGTCTGCACAAACGGAATAATTGCGCCAGAATTACCTATTCAGATTTCCTTCGACATAGAGACTGAAAATTCACATTTTTCATCTAACGTTCTTGCAAAAAACAGCAAAAAAAACAGTCGTGCACTAATAGCGGAGATAAGAGAATATAAAGAATATTCATCCACACTAAAGAAAGAATATTTTTCAGAGTCAGGACAAACAAGGCCATTACCTCTTTTCGCAAGTTTTTCAACAGAAGACATTCATGCAAACAGGAAAATAGATGCCGGAAAATTTAAACATTATGAGCAGAAACCATCTTTCGGATATTATGAATGTTTGGGAGGTGACGGATTTTTTCCCTATTGGATCAACCGTTTGCTTATACTTCAGGAAGGAAGAGAAAATCACGATGAAATAACCATCGTAAGAAATGCGATACAAAGTGCATTAGGAATATCAGGATGTCAAATCGTCCAAGACTTACAGATAAGGCCAATACAAAAGAAGATTTACTTCATTCTTATGGATGGCAGAGAGATTGAATCTGACTTTTTATCAGATGGATATCGAAGATTGATTAACATCATCACCGACATAGCCTTTCGATGTGCATTACTAAATCGAGGCATTTACGGAACAGATGCATGCCGTGAGACCTCAGGTACGGTCCTGATCGACGAGATTGACTTACATCTACACCCATCTCTACAATCAACTGTTTTAACTGGTTTAAGGAAAACATTTCCTCATATACAGTTTATCATCACACCTCATGCACCAATGATAATGTCTGGAATAGAAAACAATGAAGAAAACATAATATATAAACTTTCCTTTTCAAGAGAAGCAGGATATAATGTCATTTCCTCTATAAACACATATGGGATAAATGTTTCATCCATTACAGAAAACGTACTAGGGCAGACTCCAAGAGACCAAAAGGTAGACGATAAATTAACTGAATTATTCTCTCTTATTGACAACGAAAAGAACAACGAAGCCAGAACACTATTGGCGACCCTACAAAAAGATTTGGGAGACAACCTACCTGAGTTATCGGAAGCCGAAGCCATGTTAAACTGTATTATTTCTGACAACGATGAGGAGAATCATTAAGAATTCAGAACCGAAAGAATGGTTAGCCTACCGTCTGACGTCTGGGGCTAAATACACATCCACTCCAGAACTACGCAGTTCATTACTTGAAGAGCAGGGATATATATGTGCATATTGCATGAGAAGGATTCCATCCAAAGACAAAAACAGCAACGAAGACTCTCGAATAGAGCATCTTCAATGTCGAGAAAGATACAGAGAGAGAACTAGACTACAAGAACATGGTGATTTGTTGTCCAGGTGCAATTGATAACAATTTTCATTGTGACAAGAAGAAAGATGACAAAGATGTGTCCTTCGACATATTCGACGATAAGTTCATTTCCTCATTATCCTATAGTTCCAAGACTGGAGATATAAAATCATCAGAACACCAATACGACAAAGAGATAAATGACATCCTAAATTTGAACAACAAAACATTATCAGAGAATAGACGACGCACACTAAAAGGAGTAATAGATTATCTCAATCAAAAACATTCTGCAAATTGGCCAAAAAACGCCATTCGGGAACAATTAGCAAGTTGGGATTTGAAAGATAAAGACGGACGATTCAAACCTTATTGTGGAATTGTGGAATTGTCGTTTGGTACCTAAGTAAAAAACTAGGACAAAAGCGTTAGCCACTAACACGTCCATCAAAACGCACCAAACAAGGACTCCAAATCGGACAAAGAACGGTAATGACAAGTTTTGAAGCCAAGAGCTTTTGCCGCAGCCACATTTTGCTCATTATCGTCGATGAAAAGGCTTTCGTTTGCAGATGCGCCCGAATCAGACAAAACATACTCGAATATCTTCGGGTCCGGTTTACTGAGGTGCAGTTCATGAGAAAGATAGCATTTGTCGAAACAATCTTCCAACGAGCATCCGTTCTCCTTTTTGAAAGTATGAATACGCATATAATCGAAATGGATCTGATTGGTATTGCTGAGCATATAAACACGATGATTACGTCTAAGACGTTTCAGCAATTCAAACTTTTCGGGACAGATCTCCCTCAAGAAAAGGTTCCAAGCATGGTCAATGTCCGCATCTGCAATAAAAATCCCGGACATCCTTCTGATTTCATCCCGAAATTGAGCGGGGGTAACAGAACCCTCCTCCAACGAAAAGAACAGTCCAGATTTGAAGCTCTGCCCTATCTGCGTCTCAATATCAGAGACACCTAGCCGGCGAAACTCCTCCACACAACGTTTTTTATCGAGATCAATAAGCACCACACCCAAATCAAAGAACACATTCTTTATCCGACTTAAATCCATCACCTTTCCTTTTCTATATTTTTCTCATTTATTTAACCACCTCAAACAGCACAAAGTTACCTTGCTTATTCTCAAATATTGGCATCTGCTTGCCATTGGTAGCCTTTCTTACCGACTCACGGATATAACGTTCCAGCTCGTCGATTGTGATATTTCCATCAGCATCTTTGGCTTGACCACGTAGGCCTTCAATCAGTGCCTTCGTAAATATACCATTGTTCCATTGCTCGGATTCATTAGACTTTTGGCTCTCCGTACTGGAGTAGAATCCGATTACACCAGGTTCGGACAAAGCGAAACTCTCCGCCACCGACTTCTGTCCGTACAACGCGCCGGAATGGCAGGCATCCATAAAAATAAGCACACGGCATTTTCTGTCCTTCAGCCGTCTTATGGCAGTACGGATAGCATCGAAGTTGACCGCAGAGGAAAACAGATCATTACTCTCGGCATTACACGAAAGGAAATAGGTTTCACGACCCTCCTTAGCACCGTGGCCAGAAAAGAAAAGCATCACCACATCTCCCTGTTCCACCTGATTCACAAGAGTAGAAAGGCCTTTCTTTATGTTCTTATCCGTCGCATTTTTGTCAGCAATCAGCACCGGCGTCTTTTTCACATACATGGAGGTCTTCATGTCCGAAACGACCTTCGAAAAATCGGAAGCATCCTTTGCCGCATGTTGTAGTTTCAGATCCGTCTGTTCGTAGTCGCTCACGCCAACGGCAAACACATGAAGATTAGGCTTCGGCCTGTTTCCCCTATAATGGAGCAGCACGACAGCAGGATCGCTGTTTTGTCCATTCTTGTCTTTTGCAATCAGCTGCACACGGCAATCTTCCATCCTAGGCAAAGTAAGAGTAAGTTGGCTACCCACACGCTTTATCCCCTTGGTCTTGGGTTGCAATTCACCATTGACATACGAAAGGATTTCCGGAGTACTACCGTCCGCCGTTTTAGCCTCATAGGTAAACGTGATTTCATTCGTCGTGTAATCGGAGCCATCTTTAGGTGTCAAAATCTTCAGGGAAGGAGGAGTGGAATGCACCTGCGACCGAGGAAGCACCGCCACCGTATTCTCCTTTTGGGGAGACACGGAAGTTTGGCGCAGCCTACCTGCCACATTTTCATCCTTATGTTTTCCATCATCAACACTAGCCAATTGCGAAGGAGAGATAGCCGTTGGATTTTTGGATTGCCATGCGAAACCTGCATTCTTAGCCGATTGGGCATCCATATAAGTAGGTTTCACGATAAACGAAGCCAGTCTGTTCACACACCCCCATTTGCCTTTATATTTCACAACGGCAAAGGGACGACCGCCACCAAACGTATAATCACGGTCCACATTATCGAGAATAGGCCGCACCACCCAAAAACCCTTATAATTGGCAAAACCCCATTTCTTCAGGGTAGCGTCATAAGCATCATAAACATTTGTGCCCAAGGCAGCATACTTCACCACCTCATCCGCAGCCGTTCTGGCATCTTCTGCCGAAACAAGCACAGGTTTTGTCGTAAAAACTCCCTTTTTATCGACACTTCCCCAATATCCGTCAAACTTCACAACCGACAGTTTATTGCCCTTCACAAAATTATAATCGGGATCCACATCGTCATAGATAGGATTCATCAACCACTCTCCCGCATAATCGGAGAATCCATACTTTCGTGTTTTCACATCATAAGCCTCATATATGACCTCCCCCGGTTTAGCCTTCGAGTTCCACTCCATGCCAGCTTTTGCTGCAAGTATCTTATTTCTGAACACCATTTTAGACACATAACCGCCGTCAACACCCACACATCCCCAAAGGTTACCGCTACGCACCACCGCAAAATTCCGTATCTTAGTAAAAGTGTTGCTAGCATCATACTCGTCAAAAATGGGTTTCACCACACACTTTCCCGCATCATTACGGAATCCCCACTTCCCCGTCTGCGCATCTTTATAGGCTCTGTTCTGAGCCAATGAAGGGAAAACGGACATCACAAAAAACAATATGGATATAATACTTCTCATTACTTATAAATACTATTTTGTTTCAAAGAAAATCTTCCGTCATTCCGACTGCTGATTTCCCCTCGTTTTTCTCTCTCTTTTTACTGTCAGTAGTCTCCGCTTAATCTGGGACAGCTGATGCCGTACCCTTGGAACACATCTGCGCAACCATTTATATCCTCTTGTAGTAACGACATAATACCACAAATCCGTGGAAAAACCTGCAAGACCTATGCCAAGCATCGCATATATAAGATTAATATTATAGTTCAACTTCAGGAATACAATGCCGCCGACAAATGCCATAAGGAGCAGAAGGATTACCTGATATACATTCATGACCAGTCCGCTGATTTTGTCATATTTTTCAGACACCTGGCAACACAACACACAGAACAAAAAACTGACAAGCAAACCGATGACAAGGCCAAAGGCATCAGGCATCAAGTTAATCAATCTGTTTTTCGTTATGGTAGACAATGCATACGCATGAATGATGGTCCCCGATATACGGTTGGAGCCATCAATATCTACCGGCACACTATGGAAGTCCCTCAAATCTTCCAAATCGCCGATTAAAACGACCTTTCCATCCACATCCTCCCCATAAAACTCATCATAGATATGGATCCTATTAAAAACGATACGCCTATAATTGATAAGTTCCTCCTCATTAGCCCGTTTCTCAAAGGCACTGTATTGGTCGGGATAAGCCATTTGGCAAATCACATCAACGAACGAAGGCAAACACGTGTCGCCAAAACAAAGTTTCGGGCCGAACGTACGCACAACATCGTTCTCCATGTTCACACAAGCCTCCCGACAACCAGCCACACCCACAAAATAGGACGATTCGAAATTAAACCCTTCCACTGTCGGCACCGCCCTACACGCCGACACAATCCGGTCATGACAGCGGGCCATCACGTTCATCAAGCTATCGTTGGCCTCCTTTCCCTGGGCCATGCTGTTTCCGAAAATCACATCGAGAGCAATCACCTTCGCACCACTATCATATAGTTTCTGGACAGCTGCCGCTATCTCCGTACGCGAATAGCAACCGGACAAATCAAACAGCACAACGTCCATGTTGGCATCGGTAATCTCTTTCGAATTATTCTCTATATAAAAATAAGAGTCGGTGAAACGGAAGCTTTTTATAGCCTGTCCTACCGGGTCCAGAAACATCGCATTGAAACTCAAAGTCCCGACAAAAAGACATATCAAACCCGTAATGGCAAGCACACACAAGCCATGGCACGCGTACCGTTTGCTAAATAACGTCATAGAAGAGATCCTTGTTTTGATTAAAATTCAAAGATACAAAAAAGTTAATAGCAGTCTGATGCTGTTGGAATTTTATCTCTAGAATTTGGCAGAAAGCACAGGGAGCGACCTGAAAAAGAGGTCTATGTTGGTTACCCCACGAGCTGTTTTGCAGAAAACCGGAACCCATTCTCAACATTGAAGAAGATTCATCTTTTTCGTCTCAGCCTTATTCATTACCTTTGTTGTGCAACAAACCATCCGCCAAAAAGGCATGGAAAAGGATGGAGATGAGATGCACATAACGCAATTTTATTCGATTAAAACAAGGTTCAATCATGATGAACTGGCAGAAATTAATTTCGACAAAAAGGTTTGGTCTTGAGACCTACCATGACGAGAAGAAGCAGGACCGCACCGAATTTCAGCGAGACTACGACCGTTTGGTATTCTCATCTCCCTTCCGTCGTTTACAGAACAAGACACAGGTATTTCCCTTGCCCGGCAACATCTTCGTACACAACCGACTCACGCACAGCATGGAAGTGTCCTGTGTAGGAAGATCATTGGGCAACAACGTATCCAAACAGCTCATCGCCAGACATGGTCAGGGGATAAGCGAGCACATCTCCGAGATAGGATCCATCGTGTCTGCCGGATGTTTAGCCCATGACATGGGCAACCCTCCATTCGGACATTCTGGAGAAACTGCCATTTCATCGTATTTTTCAGAAGGAAATGGACTCCTTCTGAAAGAGAAACACCATCTCAACGACAGCCAATGGAACGACATCATACACTTTGAAGGAAACGCCAACGCATTCCGTCTGCTCACCCACCAATTCAAGGGAAGGAGGAAAGGCGGTTTCGTGCTAACCTACTCCACCATCGCATCCATCGTCAAATATCCCTATCAATCGGACTATATAGGAGAGAAAAAGAAGTTTGGATTCTTCCAGAGCGAAAAAGAGGACTTCGTCAAGATAGCCAACGACCTCGGCATGATAGAACTCAGCGAATACAAATACGCCCGACATCCGTTGGTATTTCTCGTCGAAGCGGCAGACGACATCTGCTACGAGATCATGGACATCGAAGATGCACACAAGCTGAAGCTCATCAGCACAGAGGACACGAAGCAACTTCTTCTCAACTTTTTTTCCAAAGAGGAGCAAGAAAAGAAAACCAAACGGATGGAACCGGTAACCGACGAGAACGAGCAAATCGCATATCTACGGTCAACTGCCATCGGAGTGTTGGTCAACGAATGTTCGCGTGTGTTTGTCGAAAATGAGGATTCCATTCTACAAGGCACCCACACCGAATCCCTGATCAACGGCATGAGCGACCCAATCAAAAAGGCATACAAAGAGTGCGAAGAAATATCCTACAAAAAGATATACAAATCCAAAGATGTGGTCGACATCGAGATAGCCGGTTACAACATCATCTATACGCTGATAGAAAAGGAAATCAACGCGGTGTTCAACGCAAACAAGGCCTATTCCAAACAGCTGCTCGCCCGCATACCGGAACAATACGAGACAGAGGGAGACAATCCCTACCAGAAAATAATGTCGGTGCTAGACTACATCTCCGGGATGACAGACATCTATGCGCTCGACCTTTACCGTAAGATAACGGGCATGAGTCTGCCGAATCTATAGAAGCACATGGAACAACATCCTTTGGAACCATTCCTGCCCAAGAATGCGAAGATACTGATGCTTGGCAGTTTTCCTCCATCCAAAAAAAGATGGTCGATGGACTTCTATTATCCCAATTGGCAGAATGACATGTGGCGCATTTTCGGCATTTTATTTTTCAACGACAAAGATTTTTTTACGATTTCATCGGAGAAACGGTTTGACAAAAAGAAAATAGTCGACTTCTTAACCGAAAAAGGCATTGCGCTGAGTGACACCGCAAAAACCGTAACCCGCCTAAAGGGAAATGCAGCCGACCAATTTCTGGAGATAGAAGAGACTATGGACATTGCCCAATTCTTACGGGAGTTGCCGAAATGTATCGCCATTGTCACGACAGGAGAAAAAGCCACACAAACATTATGCAGACAATTTGACGTCGAGGATCCCGTTGTAGGCGGGCATTCCAAACTCATGTTCGAGGAGAAGTGCATCACAATATACCGGATGCCATCCTCCTCCAGAGCATATCCGAAACCAGTCGATGAAAAGGCAAAAATATACGCACAGATAAAATCAATTCTTCTTTAAAAATAAAAAGTAGACACTATGTGGCAGACGAGAACCAAACTCCTTTTGGGAGATGAGAGAGTAAACCGTATGGGAGACATGCACATCCTTATCGTTGGAGTGGGTGGCGTAGGCGCTTACGCCGCCGAGATGCTTTGTCGGGCCGGCATCGGGACATTGACCATTGTAGACGGCGATACGGTAAACGAAAGCAACCTGAACCGCCAGCTGGTTGCACTACGCTCCACCATCGGGCAATACAAGACAGAAGTTCTCGCAAAGCGCCTATTAGACATCAATCCGAACCTAAAAATAACCGTTTTCACCGAATTTCTGAAAGACGAACGCATTCCACAGTTGTTAGACTCCGGCCATTTCGACTATGTGGTTGACGCCATCGATACGCTCAGCCCGAAAGTTTTTCTGATACAGAACGTCATAGAGCGGGGCATGAAGATCATATCCTCCATGGGAGCAGGAGCCAAAACAGACCCCCTACAGATAAAGATTGCAGACATATCGAAGTCATACAACTGCAACCTAGCGAAAGCCGTCAGGAAGAGATTGGGAAAAATAGGCATAAAGAAAGGGTTTCCGGTCGTATTTAGCTCCGAATTGGCCGATGAAAAGGCCATCATCCCATGCACTGACGAGCAAAACAAGGTTTCGACCGTAGGCACCGTGTCCTATATGCCACCTACTTTCGGCAACTTTATCGCCTCCTATATCATTAGGGAATGCTAAACCACACATCTGACGACCTGACGATTTTACGACGAGATTCGACGCAAAAGACATTTTATCCATTCAAATAAGTTATCTTTGCCATAAATTACGATTTTATGGCATTGAACTATCTTCAGGTTGAGAATCTGACAAAATCATTCGGAGACAATCTCCTCTTCGAAAACATCTCCTTCGGCATATTTGAAGGACAACGAGTAGCCCTCATCGCCAAAAACGGTTCGGGCAAAACCACTCTACTCAACATCATCGCGGGGAAAGAGCAATACGACAATGGCAACATCGCCTTTCGAAGAGACCTTCGGGTGGGCATTCTGCCTCAGGATCCTCAATATCCGGCAGGACTGAATGTGCTTCAAGCCTGTTTCCAATCAGACAACGAAATTGTAAAAACAATAGGACAATATGAGGAGGCATTACTAAATCCGGGCGACGAAGAAAAGTTCAACGAACTCCTATCCAAGATGGAGGCCTTAAAAGCGTGGGACTACGAGACTCGAATCAAACAGATTCTTGGCAAACTGAAGATTCACAACTTCGAACAGAAAGTCGAGAATCTATCCGGCGGGCAACTGAAACGTGTTGCTTTGGCCAATGTACTTATTACCGAGCCAGAGCTCCTCATCCTCGACGAGCCCACCAACCACCTCGACCTGGAGATGGTAGAATGGTTGGAAGATTTTCTCAAAAGATCAAGAATGGCATTGCTGATGGTCACCCACGACCGTTACTTTTTGGACAGAGTATGTAGCGACATATTAGAGATAGACCAGCAGCGGCTTTTCGCTTACAAGGGCAACTATTCCTATTACCTAGAGAAAAGGCAAGAACGCATAGACATACAAAATTCAGAACTAACAAAAGCCAACAACCTCTTCCGCAAAGAACTTGACTGGATGCGCAGACAGCCTCAGGCTAGAGCAGGAAAAGCACAATACAGAATCGACTCCTTTTACGATTTAGAGAAGAAAGTGAAGGCTAAGCGGGAAAACGGAAACGTCAACCTAGAGGTAAAAGCCTCTTACATAGGAAGCAAAATATTCGAAGCGCAATACATTTCGAAGAGTTTCGGAGACCTGAAGATACTTGACAATTTTTATTACAACTTTGCCAGGTACGAGAAGCTTGGCATCGTAGGAAGCAACGGAACGGGGAAATCAACCTTCATCAAAATGTTGGTTGGCGAAGAGAAGCCCGACAAAGGAACCATCGACATAGGCGAAACGGTACGTTTCGGTTATTATAGTCAGAACGGGTTAAGGTTTGACGACCAAATGAAGGTGATTGACGTAGTGCGAGACATTGCGGAGGAGGTCAGCCTAGGTGACGGGAAAAAAATGAACGCATCACAGTTTCTCCAGCATTTCCTCTTCACCCCGGAGACCCAACACAACTACGTCTACAAACTCAGCGGGGGCGAACGCCGACGGCTCTACCTCTGCACTGTATTGATGAAGAGTCCCAACTTCTTAGTACTGGACGAGCCCACCAATGATCTGGACATCGTCACCCTCAACGTATTGGAAGAGTACCTCCAAGCCTTCAAGGGTTGTGTCATCGTCGTTTCTCACGACCGCTACTTCATGGACAAGGTAGTAGACCATCTGCTAGTCTTCCACGGTAATGCCGACGTGCAGGATTTTCCGGGCAACTACACCGACTACAGAGAGTGGAAGGAGGCCAAATCTGTCATCGACAGGCAAGAGAAAGAGGGAACAAAAGACAGAGCGGAGAAGAAAGATACTCGTTCCACCAAAGACACTGCGGCCAAACCACGAAAGATGACCTTCAAGGAGAAGAAGGAATTCGAACAGATAGAGCAGGAAATAGCGGATTTGGAAAAAGAGAAGAAAGACATCGAAGACGGGCTCTCTAACGGAACCATACAAGGTGACGAACTGATAGAAAAATCGCAACGAATAGGAAAGATTATCGATGAACTAGACAAGAAAACCATGCGTTGGATGGAACTGAGCGAAATAGGATAATTCGATTGGAGACATCATAAAAACATGCAGTTCCCTTATAGGCACCCATCATATCACCATCCGGGACCACCATCGCACATCGGCAAACACTCCAAACAAAAAAGCCTTTCATTTTTTACAAATTGATATTTATCAATAAAAAACAAAACAAAATCTGCACAATGGCAAAATTAATTTTTGTAAATTTGCATGATTTTTTCATAAAAATCGTATATTTATACGATAAAATTGCATTTAATACATAACGCTAAAAACTGAATAAATTCAATGAAGGCTTCCATCTCGGGTGTTTTCGCACCAAGACTTTTCTCTTGTCTTAAAGACTACAACAAAGACAAGTTCATAACAGACCTCATGGCAGGTATCATTGTAGGTATCGTTGCGATACCACTCGCCATCGCATTCGGTATCGCATCGGGAGTAGGCCCAACCGAAGGTTTGATCACCGCCATCATAGCCGGATTCATCATTTCGGCATTCGGAGGCACTAAGGTCCAGATAGGAGGACCTACCGGAGCTTTCATCGTCATCATCTACGGCATCATACAGCAGTATGGTTTGAGCGGGCTAATGATTGCCACCGTCATGGCGGGCATCATCCTTATCGTGATGGGTGTATGCAAGCTGGGAAACATCATCAAGTTTGTGCCATACCCCGTCATCGTTGGCTTTACGGGAGGTATCGCGCTGACTATCTTCTCCACCCAGATGAACGACATTTTCGGACTCGGCATCGAGAAGGTACCAGCAGACTTCATCCAAAAATGGATATGTTACTTCCAACATTCCGGAGACATCAATTGGTTGGCATTAGGCATCGGATTGGCAAGTTTGGCCATCATCATCATCACTCCTAAGTTTTCAAAGAAGATTCCAGGATCTCTAGTATCCATCATCGTCATCACATTGGGCGTTTGGATTTTAAAGACATACTTCGGCGTTGTAGGCATTGAGACAATCGGCGACATCTACGATTTGCCTTCCGGCATCCCGGCACCAAAGATGCCAGAGATGACACTAAAAGAGGGGGAGACCATCATCAACGTCATCCAGCAGCTATTCCCTGCCGCATTCACCATCGCCATGTTAGGAGCCATCGAATCTCTGCTCTCGGCCATGGTCGCAGACGGTGTGATCGGAGACAAGCACGACTCCAATACCGAGCTTGTCGGACAAGGCATAGCCAATCTAGTCACTCCATTTTTCGGCGGCATACCCGCCACAGGAGCCATAGCACGTACAATGACCAACATCAACAACGGCGGACGTTCGCCTATCGCAGGTATCATCCATGCCATTGTCCTTTTGCTAGTGCTTCTGTTCCTCGGCCAACTCGTCGGTTACATTCCGATGCCATGTCTGGCCGGTGTCCTGATTATCGTGGCCTACAACATGAGCGGGTGGCGCACATTTGTCTCTTTGGCCAAGAATCCGAAATCAGACTTCGCCGTACTAATCGTCACCTTCGCGTTGACTGTCATCTTCGACTTGACCATCGCCATCGAAATCGGGCTGCTGCTTGCCATCGTACTTTTCTTGAAACGTACGAACGAAGCCTCTGTCATCCGAGTATTCAAGGACGAGATTGATCCGGGAGAAAACCTCGACATCACTCTCCACGAAGACAAACTCATCATTCCTGCCGGCGTGGAGGTCTACGAAATAGACGGGCCGTACTTCTTTGGCATCGCCAACAAGTTTGACGAAATCATGAACGAAGTTGGCGACAAGCCGAACGTACGAATCATCCGAATGAGAAAGGTGCCGTTTATCGACTCAACCGGCATACACAATCTTGAGACACTGTGCCTACAATCCAAAAAGGAAGGCATCCAGATAGTTCTTTCCGGCGTAAACAAGCACGTCCGCTCCACCTTGGAGAAGGCCGGGTTCGACAAAGTGGTCGGCACAGAAAACATCTGTTCAAACATAAACGAAGCTTTGCAAAAATCTTCGGAATATGTTTCAAAAGACAAAAAATAGTCTTATTTTTACAAAAGATATTCCAAATCTCCTATTTCCGGAAACCGGAATAGGAGATTTTTTATTCGCACAAGAACGAAGAAAAGTCACGGAGATGAGATTGAGTGAGACCATAGTACTTTTCTTCATTCCATTTCAGACAAACAACAAAACACCGGATATTTATGCAAATCAAGGAATCAGAAACACGTATTGCCTTCAGAGAAAAGTTAAAGGAGCTTATGCTGGACAACATTTTGATGGACGACATTGACCGAATCTATGTTCCTCTTGCTAAACTCATTTCAGAAGGATTAAACGTAGCCTCCAAAACCCAAATAATTGGAATAAACGGAGCTCAAGGCGCAGGGAAGACTACATTCGGCAATCTACTGAAGGTGGTATTGGAAACCGAATTCGGCATGAGAGTTGCGCTGCTCAGCATCGACGATCTATATCTGACTAGAGCCGAGAGGGAGAAGCTGGCGGCAACAGTCCATCCTTTGCTACTGACCAGAGGCGTTCCTGGCACTCACGACATCAAGTTAGGAGAACATACGCTCGACTCCCTATGCAATGCAGCCGCGAAGGCAATCACCAGCATACCCCGATTCGACAAATCCACAGACGACCGATGCCCCGCATCCAAGTGGGAGAAGTTCACAGGACGGCCCGATGTGATCCTGTTCGACGGATGGATAATGGGCGCCACGGAACAACCGGAGGACGAGCTGGCATATCCTATCAACATGTTGGAAGAGACCGAGGACGCCGACGGGATATGGAGATGCTACGTCAACGACCAACTCAAAACTACATACAAACCATTATTTGAGAGATTGGACTTATTGGTCATGCTGCAGGTGCCATCTTTCAACAAAGTCTACGAGTGGAGAAGTCTGCAAGAAAAGAAACTGATGATGCGCACCCAAGGCAAAAAGAACCTGCGTGTAATGGACGACAAGGAACTGGCACGGTTCATCTCGCACTACGAAAGGCTAACGAGGTTCTTGCTCACGGAGATGCCATCCAGGGCAGACATGCTGTTCCACGTCAATGATGACCATAGGATTTTCATCTGAAATTGTCCTCATCCGATTTTATCCAGTGTTTTTCGGAAAACAAACATAGGCAGGCACACACCTTATTACGGCACAGGATCATAGCCACTCCCGCCCCATGGATGGCAACGGGACAATCGCTTCAACGTCAGCCAGAGACCCTTGATTGCCCCATATCTTTTTAGCGCGATCAGGGCATATTCCGAACAAGTTGGCGTATATCTACAAGAAGGAGGTGTATAAGGGGAGATGAAATAACGATAAAACAAGACAGGCAACATCAACATCTTTGCAAACGATCTGGAGACGAATCCAGGAGTTCCTCCACCATTAGCAGATTCCATCATGGCAATTTAGCGGCGAGTTTTTCCAAAGCCACTCTCATCTTCCTCTCCACGAAGGCGGTAGATTCCACTTTGTCTCCTATATAATTAAAGGCCACCAACAATTGATAATCCTTACCTTCCACTGCCGACAGCAGGACACCTTTATTGAGTCGATAGGACTCCCGCAACTGCCGTTTCAATCTATTCCTATCCACAGCATGTTTAAACCGTCTCTTAGGCGCCGCCATCAGGCAACGCACGGGCACATCAGTCTTGTCAGACAGGCAGAAAACAATCCGCAAAGGATAGCTCAAGAACGATTTCCCCTCCGTGAAAAGCTTATCCACCGAAGTTTTACCGCACAGATGTTCCGCCTTAGGGAATGTGTTTCTATATAACATCTCGATCAAATTAAGCGAACGGACAAATCCGAATAAAAAAAGAGAAAGTATCCGAAAGTCAGACGAGCCTGTCAACAGAAGAAAGGTCATTCATAACACCTTCTCCACTTTCGGACACTTCCCCGGTCAGAGAAATATTATTATTTCTTTTTATTGTATTCCTTAATGTACAGTTCCATAGCGGCCGCCATAGAAGGAGCCACAGGAGTTGGAGCCTCAAGATCGACACGCAGCCCGGCATCCTTGGCCGCCTTAGCCGTCGTCGCTCCCAAACAGCCAATCTTCACCTCTCCCTGATCAAAATTAGGGAAATTCTTGAAAAGAGAATTGATTCCGGAAGGGCTGAAAAAGACCAACATATCATAATTGAAATCCTTGTCTTGGGTGAAATCGGCACTCACCGTCTTATAGCAGACAGCCTTCGTATAGACAGCCTTACTTTTATCCATCAAGGCGATGATGTCGTTTTTATGGTCTTCGGAAACCGATTTGTTCAAATCATACACATCAGAAACCGCAATCAGGAACTTTTCATCAATATGCTTATTAATCACAATCATCAAATCTTCAATCTTATTGGTAGCTCCAAAAAAGATTTTACGTTTCCTGTATTGTATGTATTTCTGCAGATAAAGCGCGACAGCCTCTGAGACGCAGAAATATTTCATACTCTCCGGAATCGTGACACGCATCTCCTCGCACAATCTGAAAAAATGGTCGATAGCAGCTTTCGCCGTAAAAACGATGGCAGAATGATCAAGAATAGACACCTTCTGCTGTCTGAAATCCTTGGCCATTATTGGTTCTACCTTTATAAACGGTCTGAAATCTATTTTGACACCATATTTTTCACAGATGTCGAAATAGGGCGACTTCTCTGAAGTCGGCTGGGGCTGCGATACCAAAATACTTTTTATCTTAGACATTTTGACAAAAATTAAGCCTTTAACATATAAGAAAGCCCGAAAACAAGGGCTATAACTGGCAAAATCTCAACGGTGCAAAGATACAAAATCAAATAGAATATCGAAAATGTACCTTTGAAAAAAAGCGACACCATTTTTAACAAATAAATGAACTCCAACAACGCATACATCGCCACTCCGACATAGAGGGAAGGGATCAGCAATACGGATGGAGAATATGCGGCAATCAACAAGACTGGTATCAAACACATTCCTGACATCGAACGGATGAGCAAGAACGTCCTTTCTACCTTTATATATGTTTTTGGATCAAAGAAAGTGAAACATATCAGTCTGAGAAGTAATATTTTAAGCAAATAGAACATCAGTACAGAGACAGCAAACATAGCCAACACAAACGGATAATTTACAGACAATGTTCCTTCCCCGTTAAAACAAAAATAGACAAACAAGGAGACATTGATCACCGACAGGAAGAAAAGGAAAACCTTGTTTTGAAATTCCTCCTTTGCTGTATTTCCATAAAAAGCATCTTCAAACGAAGGCAAGAGCAATCCCTTCATCTCCCGCCAAAAGGTATGCCGACTAAACGCCAAGCCAACTACATACAAGACAAACATCAGAAAAACGAATGGAGTGAACCACATCTGCATCTGAACATTAACTTGCAGTGGTACACCATCTTTAGAAGGAAATTGCACATGCTCCTTCTTATAATCTGCTGCGATCATCTCCAAAACCCGATAACCCTCCGTATGGTTGACCAGACGTTGGTAATCGACCGGACGACTCACGAACAAAGACTCATCCGGAATGGAATCCATATAGAGGGAAACTCTATAATAGGGTTGCGCGAACGAATAATAAGCAGTGGAATCCACCAGCAAATCATCACCTTGCAGAGAAAGGCTATCCAGACTTACAAGCTCCCTTTCCGGAACTGTGGACGAATCTTGCGTTATAAGTGCTTCCGTTGGCATTTAGGATCCATATTAGACAAATACGCTGCAAAGATAACACTTTATTCCGTATTAATCCGAGTTCACAACAAGCAAATGCCAAAAGAGATTTCATCAGCGCCCCACCACATAGATGCGGACTTCCGCATCAACAAACGCACACCATCCCCAAATGGGAAACAACCATCCGGATCCGACTGCATTGCATTCATTTTCCATCCTATTCAAAAAAATGGGCAAAAAAAGGCGGACACCTAAGCATCCGCCTTCCTAAACGACCTAACGACCTCTTACTTTCTAAGGTTAAGAGCCTTGATGATTGCACGGTATCTTTCGATATCACATTCCTTCAAATAGTCAAGCATTCTACGACGCTTTCCTACTAGCATTTTAAGAGACCTTGAAGTGTTATGATCCTTTTTATTTGACTTCATGTGCTCAGTCAAATGCGAGATACGGAAAGAGAATAACGCTATCTGAGATTCAGCTGACCCAGTATCGGTATTAGACTTTCCGTGATTCTCGAAGATCTGTTTCTTTATTTCAGAATTTAAATACATGATATATTTATTTAGTTTTTAAATCGGCTGCAAATATAGCGTTTATTTTTCAACCTTCCATAAGAAAATCAAAAAATATCAGGTCACGGCATCATGCTATGGCCAAAATAAGAACCTGCGCCAACAATATCCTCAAAAACATGGTGAGCGGATAAACCGTCGCATATGCCGTGGACTGCGCCTGGATGGGAGCCAACGAATTGGCATACTCCAATGCTGGTGGATCTGTCATCGAACCGGATACTATTCCGCAAATCTTCAGATAATTGAACTTCATCAACCTTGCCACGACAGACACCAAAAAAATCGGTACGAACGTAATCATGGCACCGTAAAGCATCCAAACGTAACCACCGCCAGATATCGTGTTCACAAAGTTAGTGCCCGACGAAAGGCCAACGCACGACAAGAAGAGAATAATACCCAACTCCCTCAACATCATGTTGGCACCCGGAGTCATATAAAAATCCAACTTGCCTATCCTTCCCTTATGTCCGAGTATCAACGCCACGATGAGCGGGCCTCCGGCCAACCCCAATTTGGCAGGGACCGGAAGTCCAGGGATGGCAATAGGTATGCTACCCAACACCACGCCCAAGAAGATTCCAAGAAAAATAGGAATCGTATTGGGGATGGCAAGCTCTCGCACTGAATTTCCTATTTCTTTCTGTATATCGGAAAGGAGTTCCCTCTTTCCTACGATTCGAAGCGTATCTCCCAATTCTATCGTCGTGTTTTTGGTAGGAAGGATTTCCATACCGGCACGGAATATTCGGGTGATATTGGCATCATACCTTCGATAGATACCTATCTGTTCTATTGTCTTCCCTGCCAGTTTACGGTTTGTGACCAGCACATTAAACATAGCCAATGCACCGGAAACGTCTTTCTTCATGCCAATCTCCACATTACCAATTTTCATCCTCAGTTTGGCTATATGTTCAGTTGAAGAGACGCCAAAAATAACGTCGCCCTCCTGCAATGTTTCGTCTTCAGAAGCCACCACGAAGGATTCTCCCCTTTGTATTCTGGAGATAGCCAACTCATTTTCCACCAAAGCCTTTATGTAAGATATTTTCTGACCGAAAAGATTCGGATTACTGACCGTAATCTCCACGCTTTCCAACTTTTGTGTTCTGTTCTTGTCCAATTTGTTATTGTAATCGGATGCTTCCGCATCGATCTTTATTCGGAAAATAACACGAACAATAATCATCGTCAAGATGATACCTATAACTCCGAACGGATAAGCCACCGCATAAGCCATGCCCGCCTGATTGATCGCCGCCGGGTTGGAACCCAACGCCTGCTGGGCCGCACCCAGTCCGGGAGTATTAGTGACCGCACCACACAACACCCCGGTTATCACAGCCGGATCAACATGAGCAAACAAATAGAAGCCCAAAGCGATAAGCGTACCGAGCACACATATGGCACAGGCCATCAAGTTCATCGTCATACCATCATTGCGGAAGGAGCTGACGAATCTCGGCCCCACATCCACACCGATTGCATAGATAAAGAGAATCAGTCCGAACTCTTTTATAAAATGAAGGATTTCCGGATTAAGAGGTTCACTGCCCGCCTGACCTTTGAAATGGGAAAACAAGATTCCCATAAACAGCACACCCGCGATGCCCAGCTTCACTCCCTTTATTCCCAATTTGCCCACATAGATGCCTATCGCCGCCGTAAGGCACAGATACACAAGGATGGAACCGACACCAGTTCCTAGGAACAGATTACTAATAAAATCCATATATTTCGCTTATTTTTAATTCAAATCTACAATTATGCGACCTGCATGACAACACGAACATTTTTTACAAAAAAATCAAGACATTCCGCATCACCCCATGAAGTCACAAAATTATAAAAAATAATTATGCTAAAAGGTTCATTCTGTTTGATTTTTGTAATTTTTAAAGATAGATTTCAAATGGCTATTTCCGAACACTTTTCTAAAACAAAAAAAACGGGAGCAAAATCATCTCCGCTCCCGTTCATATTCAGTTTATTAAATCTAATTCCTATTCAGATAGTCCAGAATAGATTTTCTATAATCGAAAAGCAAAGCAACAATCAAGAACAGCAAATATGCCTTCAAACAATTTCCAAAAGCCACCTTAATCTTCGAATTGACCGATTTAAAAGTAGGTTGGTATGATTTAGACACGGAAACGACCTCCGCCTTCGACAATAAATCTCCAGAGACAGATTTCTTCTTTTTCAGGATATCCTCCTTGTTGAAATAAAACATCTGTTTGTCCGTATTGATTTTCAAATCTTTCAGAATATTCACGCCATTCGTGCTTCTTTCGAAATACTCCAAACGTTGAAGGCTGTCCAGTTCAACCAAATCTTTTTTCAAAGATTTCTCCATTTCATCGAGATATGAAATTCTCGACATATTCAGATCCTGAAGATATCTATTTCTCATAAAATAGGAAACGAGAGCCGTCTCCATAGCGGGAAAAGAACGGACATCTCCCATTCCTAGAGTGACATTGATTCCATCTTTCATCCTAACATAGACGCTATCAGAAGCTTCATACTTGTCAGAATAGTCCACCATGTCATAGATGGAGTCCTTATTCACATCAATCAAGAAATGAGGCTTTATATACCTCACCTTCATTGCCAGCGTATCCGGAATATCCAGGGCAGCAGCCAATCCTTCGGAATCTTTATCCTTCACATATTTATCCAAGGTAGATAGCATATCCGCATAAAAAGAGGAGCTGCCATCATGGATGGAAAGAATCATGTCACCTTCATATATTTTTCTGGATCCAGTGGTCTGAAATAAAGAGTAACCTATAGCGGCCAACCAAAACAACAGTAACAACCATTTATACTTAAACGTTTTTCTCAGAAGGAAGCCCATGTACGAGCACAACTCCTTTATGATGGAAAGCACACACCGGCCTAACTTATTGAACATCAAAAAAATGTTCATTTCCTCTTTTTCTTCCATTTTTTCTCTTTTAAAATAGACATATTCATGCGGCTTTTAGAAGCCAGCCTTTTCAAGCGCAAAAATAGCAATATTTGACAACCAGACAAAACATCGCCGTCAATCTTCTCCTTCTTCCGTCTTTTTAGACATTCTTTCTTTTACCGAACTTTCTTTTCGTGCGGTTAAGCCAGTCACTCTTTTCTCGTTTTTAGAAGCAAAATCTTTCCAGCTATTAAATTTCTTCTCCTTTCCCAATGTCTTACATTGGAAGAAATGGCAAAGGGCAGCCGCCAATCCATCCGTCGCATCCAATTGCGGGAGCATCTGTTCCGTAGGGATATGGAGATACTTTCGTAGCATCTCGGCCACCTGTTCCTTGGAAGCCATACCATTGCCCGTAATTGCCATTTTGATTTTCAACGGTGCATATTCGTTTACCTGCACACCCCGATACAAGGCCGCAGAAATAGCCACACCCTGGGCACGTCCCAACTTCAGCATCGACTGCACATTCTTGCCAAAAAACTGCGATTCTATCGCGAATTCATCCGGATGATAATCATCCACCAGTTCCAACGTGCGAAGAAATATCTTGTTCAGTTTTATATAAGGGTCCGTATATTGTTTCAAATCAAGGACGCCCATCAACATAAGACTAGGTTTGTTCCCCGTTATTTTCAGAAGTCCATATCCCATCACATTGGTACCGGGATCGACACCCAAAATAATTCGGTCACGAGCATTTATGACCTCCTTCGCACATTCAGTAACATTCATCTCCGATTAATTAACTTTCCGAAAGACAGCAGAAGACAAAGTCTCCAACTCTTCCTCTCGACATTCCATCACTCAAACAATCTCCTTCAGATAAGTAGAGAAAAACAGCACCGACTCTCCAAACATATCCTTCTGTTGGGACTCCTGCCTCTCCTTATGCTTATTCTGCCACTCTCTGACCTGCGCCACCGTCCGGGCAGAAAACTGCAACGAGTAGGTGATGCCTTCCGTCTCCTCCACCAAGACCTTGAACAATCTCGGCTCCGCAAAGCATTGAGTAGACAACATATCAGGAATGTACTGGCACGTAATCCACTGCAACCAAGTATCATGAATCTCAGCGGAAACCAAATAGGTGGTATTAAAAACGATCATAACTTCAATCTTTTTCTGCAAAAATAGCATTATTTTTAGAAGATTCCATTATCTTTGTTTCCAAATAATGACGGGGCATTAGCTCATCTGGCTAGAGCGCAACACTGGCAGTGTTGAGGTGAGCGGTTCGAGTCCGCTATGCTCCACCTTCATTTTGCGAAAGCCTCTCTTTTCGAGAAGGCTTTTTTTTTGAGATATAACGAAGTTCTGTGATTTTTCAAAGCTACTGTTTCGATATATTCAAGAGCCATCTTATATCTTTGTAATTGGAGAACAGACATCAAAAGCAGAAAAATAAAATGACAGAATTAATTTCTCTTTTCGAAGAATATACGGGACAAAAAAATCCAACTTGCACAAAGATAAAGGGAGAAGGATCCAACCGTATCTATTACAGGTTTACGTCTTCCGACAAGAGCCTTATCGGTGTGTTAGGCGAAAGCATCGAAGAAAACGAGGCTTTCATCGCATTAGCCAAGCATTTCGAAGAGAAAAATCTGCCCACACCTCGCGTATACGCCGTATCTAAAGATCACCGCCGATACTTGCAGGAAGATTTAGGAGACACCTCCCTCTTTCAATATATCTCAAAAGGAATTTCGGAAGGAAAATTTTCGGAAGAGGAGGAATCTATGATATGTCAAACGATGGGAAAATTACCAGAGATTCAATTTTCCGGAGCAAAAGGCCTTGACTTCTCAGTCTGCTACCCACTTCCATCATTCGACAAACGCAGCATCCTATGGGATCTGAATTACTTTAAATATTCATTCCTAAAACTCTTGAAAATCGATTTCTCCGAAACGAAGTTAGAAGACGACTTTGAAAGAATGTGCGGACTCCTTTTAGGAGACAAATCGGACACCTTCCTATACCGTGATTTCCAGTCGCGCAATGTCATGATTAAAAACGGGGAGCCCCATTTCATCGATTTTCAGGGAGGCAGAAAGGGCCCTATCTATTATGACATAGCATCTTTTGCATGGCAAGCAAAGGCCAACTTCTCCGATGAATTGAGGGAAAAGTTAATCCGAACCTACTTAAATGCGGTGAAACGATTCGCAGATATAGACGAGGACCTATTCAGGAAAAGGTTACGTCACTTCGTTTTATTTCGAACCATGCAGGTTCTAGGCGCATACGGATTCCGTGGAATATTCGAAAAGAAACCCCATTTCATCGAAAGTATTCCTTTTGCGGTCAACAACCTGAAGAGTCTGCTTGCTGGCGGTTATCCGGAATATCCGTATCTGACAGAGGTGCTGGCAAACATCACCGAACTGCCAGACCTCCAGATGCCAAAGACTCCAAACGAACAAGCTCCGTTAAAGGTGCAAGTGTTTAGTTTTTCGTATAAGAAAGGGATTCCCGTAGACGAAAGCGGGAATGGTGGCGGATATGTATTTGATTGCAGAGGCGTCCACAATCCGGGGCGATACATACAATACAAAACATCGACGGGACTGGACAAGAACGTCATCGACTTTCTAGAGTCAGACGGTGAGATATTGCACTTTTTAGATAACGTTTACTCTTTGGCAGATGCCCATGTAGCCCGATTCATAGAGAGAGGGTTCACCCATCTGATGTTCTCCTTCGGATGTACGGGAGGTCAGCATCGTTCCGTCTATTCCGCCCAACACACCGCCGAACATATCGCAAAGAAGTTTGGCGTTGAGGTTGAAATCACACATCGGGAACAGGGGGTTCATCAAATTATCAATCCACATAACGGAAAAGAATAACAAGGTCATCTTCGTTTCCATACGTTCAACTAGACATAAAAAGGGGAAAGGAGATTCATAAAACAAGAAGAACAATCATCTTATAACGACAACGAATGAACAAAAAAATTTACACATTACTATTGGGTTCGATGATGGGTGCCACTTCGGCCTACGCTTATGACTTTAGTTCATATACGGACGCATACTCCGCATCAGACTACAGGGAGGCGCTCAACATGGGACTGAAATTTTTCGGAGGCCAGCGTTGCGGGAACACGAACAACTGGATGTTGATGAACAACTCAGGAGTGACAAAGAAGTACTGTCACACGAAGGACGGTCAAGGTTCGGTCAACGGAGGCGGAAACGGGAACTATGACCTGACAGGAGGCTGGCATGACTGTGGAGACCACATTAAAGTAGGAACAACGATGGGATATGCCGCCGTTTCTTTGCTGGTAGCCTACGACATCTGGCCCGGTGCGTTTCAGGACAACTACGACGACGCCTACAAATCGCCAAACGGCATAGCCGACGTGTTGGACGAGGCAAAGATAGCGACAGACTATTTTATGAAATCCTTCATAGACGACAACACGTTTGTCTATTACGTAGGGTTTGGAGGAGACCACAACGTATGGGTCACTTCTTCCAAACAATCGGACATGTCCGTCAGCAACGGAGGCGACCCGCGCCCCGTTTGGACAGCGACGGACAAAGGCGGGCCACAAGCCGCCAACTACGCTTCTGCACTTGCCCTCATGTCCATCCATTATCCGGACGCAAGCTATAAGGAGAAGTGCAAGACTTATGCCATCAAGGCCTACAATTTTGCGAAGAAGAACAAGTCAGCACATGCTGCCATCCCTGAATTTTACGGTTCGCCAAACTCGGAATGGACAGATGAGCTATCTCTAGCCGCCATCCTACTCTATCGTCTCACAGGCGAAGCACAATATAAGGCTGACGCACTACAATATCTCAGCGGAAAATGGGAATCAAACTCCCCATTAGCTTGGGACACTATGACAGACTTCTCTTATTACTACATCATAAAGGCAGATCCAAGCGCCAACAACGGCCAAGGTGGTTCGTTCGCCAGCTTCTTGGAGAAGAACGTGTTCAACCTGCATCTACAAAAGGCAGAGGCCAACTCCAACGGATTCCCCTACTATTCCAACACATGGGGGACCAACAAACTTGCCTGCGGAGGTGCGGTGGCAGCATCCCTACTCATCAAACTGGTAGAAGATGGCGTCATCACAACAAGTTTTGACATCAACAAAGCAAAAAACTTCAACGAGCGCATCATCGATTATGTCTTGGGAAAGAACGAGTTCAACCACACATTCCTTCATGGATTCAAAGGCGACATGACATATAGGATACACCACAGAAACGCGATGGGAAGAAACGACAATCCCACAAGCGAAGTCAAGAACACTTGTGAATTCATGTTTGCCAGCGGCGGTTTGATTGGAGGGCCTTCCGGCACTGGAGTATTCGGGAATATCATCGAAGGCGGAGCCTCTTATACGGAGACGGAAGGTGGATGCGACTACAACGCACCTTTTGTTGCCGCCATCGCCAGAATGGTTCAGGCGAAAGACCCTTCCGAATTTTCGGGCGAGAAGGAGATAGAGAAATCCATATCAGAGAATTCATTCCTCGTATATCCTACCCGATTTGACGATTACATAGCCATTGATCTTATAGAACGCAACTACGGGCAAGGGAAAGTGACTGCCGAGATTCTCTCCTTAGAGGGAAAAGTCATGATAAAAAGGGACATAACAAACCAGATATCTTCCTTATTCGAGACATCATCTCTTAATGCTGGCATGTACTTCGTGAAAATAACATACAACGGCCAGTCTGCCACTTATAAGATGGTCAAAAATTAAAAAGGACACCTTACTGAATACCAAAACCATTCTGAAGACATTTCAGGATGGTTTTGTTTTTTGAAACGGCAAGGAGACCGAAACGGCACAAAGACGCGAAACCAAAAATGAGTTTATTCAGGAAGGATACGGAGACCCGCTTCCACGAAGACACGAAGAGATTAGCCTAACAAAACATCTTGCGGCAAGGAGAGGCGGCAAATCATTTGACGAATGAGAGTGTACGGAATCTCCATTCATCCCGACAGTTCTAACAAGCCAAGAAACATGAGCCTGTCAAGGTTATCAATCCTTTAGGTACCTCACTCACTCCTTTAGAAGACGCTCCATTAAAAGTCGAAGTTCATCATTAGGTTCCGCACCCTGGGTAAGCATAAAATTAGAGTTTTTATCTATAAGCATAAATGAAGGTACATTCTTCAAATCAAACGCCTTCTTTAACAAATCCGGCTGACCAGCGTTCAAGAATACCATGTTTCCCTTATAAGGAGCCGCCATATTCTTCAACGCCTTCCGGTTGTCATATAAGAAAAGATTGACCACCAACATATTACTTTTATACGTTTCACTAAACCTGGACAAGACATCCAAATCCCGTTTTGTTCGTTCTATCTGTCCATTACAGAAATTGACGTAGACATATTTACCTTTAAAATCAGACAGTCGGCGTTCCTTTCCATTTTCATCTATTCCCACAAAGTCAGGAGCAGGAGTTCCAATCATATTGATAGACACTTTAACGACCACATCTGCAAGCAGACTCCGATTCTGTTCGGACAAGATGCCTCCTCCCAGCTTACGAAGCATCTCAACCACCTCAAACCTATCATAGAGTCCCGAATTCACCAAATCATAAAGCAATTTGATGCCCACCAGCTCCTTCAGATTGGAATCTGTTATGCCATAACGGTTGGCTATCAAACCGAAATATAGTTTTATATTTTTAGTCTTCAATATGTTATCAAACAAGATACTCTCTTCTTTTCCATCCCGTTCTCGTTTGATGAAATCGTCAAACAAGTTATTAAACACATCCCAAAAAGCAGGATTCGCAACATCCGCACCCATCCTGTTCAGACTTGAGATAAGCGTATCCGGAGATATTTTGGGCGACATCGACGAGAGCAATAGATATCGGTATTCCTTAAACTGAAACTGGAAATCATCATCCAAATCGGCGAAAATACGGCGCAAGTCGGCGATTGACTTATTGATAGAGTCGGGCTCCGCACCGTATGTGATATGCTTCATCGTATAATAATCGAAAGCATCCTCGAACTCCATCATCTGATAATTAAACTCCCCCTTTTCAAGATTCTTGCAATCCAAAAGATAATCGTCCGGTTCAAAATAAGGATCTAACTTTTGAGCCAAACTACGTTCGGCGTAAGGCGGCAACGAAATTCGATAAGACTTGCCAGGCACCAGATAGATGAAGCCACGTGACAGTTCCATTGGGATAAAAGCCTCTATGACAGAATGAAGATTGACGGAGAACGAAAACGCACCAGAGGTATCGACAGTCGTTTCGCCCAAGATGCGCATCTCATTTATGATTTTGTCCGTATAAGTCAACAATTGGATATTTTTTCCTGCATAATCTTTAGCCACTCCGGAAACTTCAGTCACCGCGGCATAAAAAAATGTGCCCTGCAACAAAAAGAACAATGTCAACAATATCTGCTTCATGTATCGTACCTTTTTAAGGATAATATGCAAATATAGGACATTTAAGGCAACAGGATATGACCGACAATAAAAAGTTTTGCAACTTATATACAAAAACACCCGTCAAAGCAAGCAGAAAGAGAAAAAAGGGACAAAGGAACAAGAGCAGAGCCATCACATCCAACACAGAAGAAGAAACCCTTACCGATCTATCACAGATTTGTCTCACAACGATTTGTAAGAGAGTCAAAAAATTGCGTACTTTGCAACAGAAAAAAAGATGGCACGAACAACAACCGTAGTGCCACGATAAAAAACGCGTTGACGATGACATTCAAATATGACGTTATTGTAATAGGAGCAGGGCATGCCGGCTGCGAGGCGGCGGCAGCTGCCGCCAATTTAGGATCAAAGACCGTGCTCATCACCATGGACATGCACAAAATAGCCCAGATGAGCTGCAATCCGGCCATAGGCGGAATTGCCAAAGGTCAGATTGTAAGGGAAATCGACGCATTAGGCGGATTTTGCGGAATCGTGACAGACTTGACCGCCATCCAATTTAGGATGTTGAACAGGTCTAAAGGTCCCGCCATGTGGAGTCCCCGTTCCCAAGCCGACAGACAGAAGTTCAGCGAAAAATGGCGCAACATACTTGAAAACACGGAGAATCTGAACATTTGGCAAGACTTTGCCACCGAGATTATCGTCAAAGACGGGGCCATAACCGGAGTAAAGGTCAGCATGGGGGCCATATTCGAGGCAAAATGCGTGGTCATCACCGCCGGCACATTCCTCTCCGGACTGATTCACTGCGGACACGTCCAAATCAAAGGCGGAAGGATATCGGAGCCTGCCTCTTACGGACTGACAGAACAACTCAACGAGCTAGGAATAAAAAGCGGAAGGATGAAGACGGGAACACCTGTCAGGCTAGACGGCCGTTCCATCGACTTTTCCGTCATGAAAGTACAAGACGGAGAAAACGATTTTCACAAGTTTTCCTATCTTGATTTCGAGCCACGTCCCCTCGAACAAAAGAGTTGCTTCATCACCTATACGAACGAGCAGACGCATGACATACTGCGCAAAGGATTACCAGATTCACCATTGTTCAACGGACAGATAAAAAGCATTGGTCCAAGATATTGCCCAAGCATCGAGACCAAGATAGTCACCTTCGCAGACAAGACACAACACCAACTATTCATTGAACCGGAAGGTGAGACAACGCAAGAGTATTATCTGAATGGATTTTCATCTTCCCTCCCTCTCGACATACAGATAAACGCACTGAGAACAGTGAAGGGACTTGAAAATGTGCGAATATACAGACCCGGATACGCCATCGAATACGACTATTTTGACCCTACTCAGCTGAAGCACAACTTGGAGTCGAAGGTTGTGGCCAACCTATTTTTTGCCGGACAAGTAAACGGGACAACCGGCTATGAAGAAGCCGGAGGACAAGGCATCTTGGCGGGAATCAACGCCCACATCAATTGCCACGGCGGAAACCCATTCCTACTAGGAAGGGACGAGTCCTATATTGGCGTTTTAATCGACGATTTGGTCACCAAAGGCGTTGACGAGCCATACCGTATGTTCACATCCCGTGCTGAATACAGAATATTACTACGGCAGGACGATGCGGATGCCCGCCTAACGGAGAGGTCATATAACATAGGATTGGCACGCAAAGAGCGGCTTGACTTATACAAAGAAAAACAAGCTCACATAAACAGACTTGTCGATTTCATCGACAATTATTCGATAAAAGCCAGCTATATCAACAGTTATTTGGAAGCGAATGGGACTACCGCACTTAATGGCGGTTGCAAATTGGTGGATTTGGTCAATCGTCCTCAACTGACGATAGAAGGTCTTGCCACCGCTATTCCTGCGTTGAAATCGGAGATTTCGAAAATAAAGAACCGAGAGGGAGAGATTGTAGAGGCAACTGAGATACAAATAAAATATCAGGGATACATAGACAGAGAGACTCAGATTGCAGACAAACTACATCGTTTGGAAAACATCAAGATTCAAGGTAAGTTTGACTATTCGACCATCCATGCACTATCCACAGAGGCGAGGCAGAAACTCACAAAAATCAATCCGGAGACGATAGGCCAAGCCGGTAGAATCCCGGGCATTTCACCCAGCGACATCAACATCTTGCTGGTTCTGATGGGACGATAGGTTTCACACACAGGTAAAGCCTTATAACGGGCGGAGGAGATGTCAAAACAAAAATGAGCATTCCGCAAAGTCCCGTTTATAACTGACAAATAAGAAAGAGCCGCATCAAACTCTACTTTGGAGTTCTGATATGGCTCTTTTTATTGTTGAGACGGGCTGTCTGTCAATTTCAGAGAAAGTCCATCTTCGCAAAAACTAAGATTTGACACAGCATCATATTCATAATAAATCTATTTCTTCTCTGGCAAGACCAGTGGCTTGCATGATTATCTCCACCTCAACTCCCAATGATTTCAATTTTTGGGCATTTTTAAGTCTTTCTTGCTTTTCTCCTTCTAACAAACCTTTTTCAATGCCCTTTGCCAGACCTATTTCCATTCCGATTTCAATTCCTTCTTTCCGGCTGTTCTCCTTGGCAGAGTTGAGCACATTATTCATGTCCCGATACACCTTCAAACTCTCCTCGTAGTCAAAACGCTCGTTTCTTGAGAAATTGGATATTTCTGCCACGCAGAACAATTTATTGAACACCTTCTCTTGCAACGACTTTGGTTTTTCCAAAAACTTGGACATATTTTTCAGCACAAACAACCACTTGTCCATCATGGTTTCCAGTTCCGCTTCCGTCTTGTTGAATTTCGGCATCTCCAAATAAATGAAGGTCAGCTTGTCGAAAAACACGCATTTGCTCTCCAAATCCGTCAGCTTCACCTCATGATGGTAATTCGTTTCACCCTCCTCAAAATTAAAATTCAGGACACCGACCGTATAAACAGCACTGAGCTCATAGTTCCAGTCTCCCTTCTGTGCCTGTTCCTGAATGGGGAAAGTGGAGTAGTAGATACTTCTATCCTTGAAAAAGTTCTGGCTAGCCTTCTGCATCTCCACGATGAAGCGGTCGCCGCTCCGAGTCTTGCAGTAGATGTCGAAGATAGCCTTACGGTCACCTATCTGATTGCCAAACTTCTCGGTGTTCATGTATTCCACATCATCAATCAAATCCCCGTTCTGGGGTTTGTCCAACAATGCGTTCAGGAAGCTAATGAGGCACTCCTTGTTATTTTCCGTCCCGAATATCTTCTTGAAACCAAAATCCGTATACGGATTCATATAGCGTTCTCTGATTTCTTCCATCATAGTTCTTCCTTTTTTGCTTTATGGCAAAGATAAGAAATTTTTCTTATCCTTGGTAGATTTACATTTACTCTCAAAAACAGGTGCATTATGGCACGGAGAAACATTCGTTAAGTTTCTCCGCATAATGCTTCATGGCAGCGGGACAACGTCTATCCCTATTTTAACTTCTTCAACTCCATACCATTACTAAGCCTCATGATTCCCTTGTCTGAGACAATAGAGAAATCGACAGGCACATCACCATCAGAAAAAGTCGCACTAAATTCTCCATTTTCAAAACACTCAACATACATCGCCTCCACACCATCGGGCGACATCAGTTTCAAGCAATGTTCCGCAGAATCTTTCACTATCTCAAACGATGTGGAATATTGCAGATTAGCATAAACTCCAACCAAACCAGCCATTTCATCATCAGAAAGCACCACTTGCCTTTTAAATATAGGCAACGAGGATTTCTCACCAAAAAAAACAGACAATGCATATGCCATGATGTCGGCAGAAGCAGATGAACCATTTGAGAAATAAGAGACAACCACATTCTTGTCTGCGTCCGTAACATAAATCATTTCGGAGGCAAATCCATCTATATTGCCAACGACGCCCAGGTTAGGATAATTTCTATCTAGCCTCTGCAGCCCCAAAGAGGTGTTGTCCACCACCATTTTCATCTTCTCTACAGATCCCTCCGACAATAATTTTCCGGAAAAGAGAGAGGACACGAAGAGATTCACCTCATAAGGTGTCGACACTATGGATGACTCTCCGATGGCCGTTGTCAAATCTGTCTCTTTGGCCAAATTCCATTCCGGAGATTTGTCATAATAGGAAGAGGCCTCATTATCTTTTATTGATATGGAAGACCCCACGTACGTATTTTTCAGACCCAACGGGTTACAGATCATGCTATCCAAAATCCGACCGTAGCTTTTTCCTTCTATTTTCTCTGCCATCATGGCCAATAGGATATAATTGCTGCTCGAAAACTGCGTTTTTTGCCCAGGTTCAAACACGAGACCTCCATCCACAATCTTACGATAAAGCTCATCTTCCGTGATCGGCAGATAATAATATGTCCAATAATCCAGATCCAGCATCAGATTGAAGATGCCGCTTCTATGTCTCAGCATATCCTCAACGGTGATGCGAGGAGATTTCATTATCTCAGGGAAGTACTCGTTCAGCTTCGTATCCAATCCTAACTTTCCATTCTCCACCAGCTTCATAACGATGGTAGCCGTATAAAGATCCGTCAACGAACCTATGCGGAATTTTGTATCTCTATTGTTCTTGACTCTATCCTGGACATTGGCATAACCAAAGGCACGATTATAAACCTCTTCCCCATCCTGAAAGATAGAGATGCTCCCCATCCAGCCCCCACTTTCTTCTATGGAAGCAAACAGGCTATCCAGTTTTGTTAAGTTTTCGGTTTTAAATGCGTCACCCGATCTGTTCACGCAAGACGTCATGCAACCCACAAGTACCATACATACCATGAAAATCAGAACCGGTCTATGGTTGAATAGTTTTCCTAACATTTCACTGAAATTTTTCGTGTTGTTATAATAAATAATACAAACAAAAAGAGTGCCGAATATTGTTTTCTGCAATCTCTTTTCATTCTCCAGCAGATTGTTCAGACAAGTTCAGTCTCGCCATTTCAACGGGATTTCACCATAGGGACAAAAAAGGAGAAGCCAATGCCATTTTCAACTGCAACCCTTTTCCTCCTATATGAAACGGCATAAAAACAAGAGGAGAATAAACATCCTCCTCTCATCTAATTCATTTGTGTGTTTCATTAATCTTCCTGAAACAGCTTATTCACTACAATATGGCCAATCAAACCGGCTACCATAAGGATTGCGGCAAAAAGCAAAGCTCCATTACTAGTGAATGCTCCCATATAATAAACGCCTAAGACTATGACACCTAACAAAATGAGTACTAGACCCAAATATCTCATTATATGATTCATTTTATTGAAATTTTATATTACCTTTTTATTTTGTTACAAATAACGTGTTTATTTTTCTTTCTATGAAATTTTTTGGCCGTTTTTTTACTTTCTAAACAACCTGAATAGTTCTCCGATCCAAAGCACAACGGATGTTGACGCAACAATCAGCACCCAATCCATCGGCTTTATAGGCACCACATTAAACATCTTACCACCTATTGTCACTATAACGACCTGCCCCACAAGTATAACCAAAGCAATGAGCAGAAATCCTTTGCTGCCCACCATGCAGCTAAACGCAGATTTGCCCGTATAAAAAGCTTTGGCGTTGAACATATTCCAGAACTGCAACATCACAAAGACCGTAAAGAACATGGATAGTTCGTATGGAGACAATCCTTCCGGCACAGAGATAAAATTAAAGTAATTGAACAAGAAACTTGCTATGCTGAAATCAGACAAAGAGGTCACATCTTCATGCTTGAAATATTGCAACAAGCCAAACAGCAGCAACACAAACATCAACCCAACCCCACAAATGGTGTATGCCATCGGTCTGTTTATTATAAAGTCTGTCGTCTTACGCGGTTTGTTTCTCATCACCCTTTCCGTAGGAGGCAGAGAGGCAAGTGCCATCGCGGCAAAGGTATCCATTATCAGGTTGACCCAAAGCATCTGCGTCACCGTAATAGGAGACTCCGTCCCCAAGAACGCACCAATCAGCACAATGATACAGGCCGCCACATTTATCGTCATCTGGAACAGGATAAACCTCTGTATGTTCTGATAAAGCGAGCGTCCCCACATCACGGCACGGGTAATGCTGCTAAATGAATTATCCAAGATGGTTATGTCGCTAGCCTCCTTTGCCACAGAAGTACCGTCGCCCATGGAAAGGCCCACGTGAGCAGCATTCAGAGCAGGAGCGTCATTCGTTCCATCTCCCGTAACAGCCACCACCTGTCCTTTTTTCTGAAGAAGTTTAACCAGACGCGCCTTGTCCATAGGCCTGGCCCTCGACATGATTTTAAGGTCCAAGACACGTTTCTCCAACTCCTCGTCAGAGAGCGAAGCAAACTCCACCCCCGTCAAATGGTTCAGGTCTCCATCCTTCTCCGTCCACAAACCTATCTGTCGACCTATCTCCTTGGCAGTTCCCGGAGTATCTCCGGTAACAATGACAACCGAGATACCTGCATCCAGACACTCTCTGACTGCCATCGGAACATCCTTCCTGATAGGATCGGAGATGGCCACAACACCAAGATAGGTTAAATTGTCAACCTTCACTCTTCCATCCACAAAAACCTCCGCATCATCGGTCAACACCTGATAGGCGAAACCTAATGTCCGCATCGCCTTATTTTGGTAGTCCAACAGCTGTCCCTCGATCTCCGTTCTATCCACATTACCCTCCACCTGTTTACAAAGCGAAAGAACGATTTCGGGAGCACCTTTCACATAAAGCACCTTTCTCCCTAGGATGGGAGAATTCACCACCGTCGCCATGTATTTCCTTTCAGTAGAAAACGTCAACTGCTCCACCACATCCGCATTTTCCCGGATGGAAAGATAATTGACCCCACTATCATTCAGCCATAGGAGCAATGCCCCCTCCGTCGGGTTTCCCAAGGCTCTAACCTTCTGACTATCGGAGAAATCCAGATAAGCAGTAGAGTTAACCGATATTCCCTCCTTGATGAGTCCGCCCATCCTGTCTTCCTGTAGCTTCTGATCCGTTCCTAATCCATAGAAATTGGTTTCATAGACACGCATCTGGTTTTGCGTGAGCGTGCCTGTTTTATCTGTACAGATGAAGGTAGCGGCGCCCATCGTTTCGCAGGCATGCATCTTCCTCACCAGGTTGTTGGTGGCAAGCATACGCTTCATGCTCAACGCCAGACTCAGCGTCACGCTCATAGGCAGACCCTCCGGAACAGCCACCACTATCAGCGTCACGGCAATCATGACCGTATTGAGCAGATAACTGCCGAAGTGCAACCAATCAAACGCATGGTCCATTCCATAAAAATAGACAAACATCCGACCTATAAGAATCAATGCAGCTATCAGATAGCTCACTTTCGTAATCAAAGAACCCAAGCCATCCAATTGTTTGTTGAGTGGTGTTTTGACGCTATCGTCTATCTGTGCGGCGACGAAAACTTTGCCGTATTCGGTAGCGTCGCCCACCTTCAGCACACGTACAATGCCATGTCCGTCGATGACCGTAGTTCCCCGCATTACATGATTGGAAGGATAGGTCGCATCCTCGTCAAAATCAGCCTCAACGACCGTCTTCCTCACCACAGGCTCACCCGTCAGCGTCGATTCGTTAATCTGCAGTCCCACCGTCTCCACAAGTTCCCCATCGGCCGGCACCTCTTCGCCCGTCTCCAACAAGACAACATCACCCACCACAATATCCTTTTTAGTGACCTGATTCACATTGCCGTCTCGGATTACCTTAACCAAGGTGTCGTCATTCACCTGGTTCAATATATCAAACGCCTTATTCGCACGAAGCTCAAACCAGAAGCCCACACAGGTAGCCAACATGACAGCCACCAAAATACCCAACGGTTCCAGAAAAACACTGGCGCCCTCCTCTCCCGTATAATACTGGTAAAACGATATGCCAACAGAAAGTAGTAGAGCTATCAATAATATCCGGATAATCGGATCCTGAAATTTCTCCATAAATTGAGACCAGACAGACGCCTTTTTGGGTGGAGTGAGCACATTGCTTCCATATTGGGCGCGGCTCTCCGACACCTCACTTGTAGACAGACCGACCTGATGGTTTTTCTGCATATCAGACATTTCCTTTTATTTTTATTTTGTCAAAAAAATCAAATCGTGCAAAGATAAGAACATTAACGGAATACGAAAATCATTTGGACCAGACACATTCATAATTATTGATAAAAACACCACCCCCTAATACACAGCATAAAAAACGGAAGCCGTTTTATTTTATGTCTCAACAAATTTTGTTTTTAATGAAGATTAAATTATTTTTACGCACAGATAACCATAGTTGTTTTTCTTGGAAAGACAGTTTGATGCGAAAATCACGAATTGAAAAATCTAATAAAGAACGACTATTTTTTTACATTCACCAACTAACTGAAAAACAAGATGACGGACGCCACGAAAAGTCTTATCATACAATCTAAGAATTCGATACGACAATGTGAAGTTCCTCTTTTCCGAGGAGCCATTCTCAACGCAGTAAAGGATAGCGAGACCAACACCCTATTCCACAACCATACGGAAGGCGACGGCTTTCGCTATGCTTACCCGCTCATCCAATACAAACGCATCGGAGGGTGCGCCGCCATTGTCTGTTTTGGAGAAGGGACGGAAGCCATCGGAGAGTTCTTTGCCGCCTGCAATTTCCACCTGCGGATTGGCGACCGCGAAGAGGATTTCGAAATTGACAGTGTGAAGGCCAACCAAACGCTCATCCAGACCTGGGACTCCGAATTCCGCTACACCTTGCGGAAATGGCTGCCGCTCAGCTCGGACAACTACAAGGAGTACCTCTCGCTCGATGGCATAGTGGCGAAGCTGCAGTTTCTGCAACGCATACTGACGGGCAACATACTCTCGCTCTGCAAGGGGCTGGGCATCTTTCTGGAGAAAGAGGTGACCTGTGAGATAACCGACATGGAAGAGCCTCGCCTCACCACCTACAAAGGAGTGAAGATGATGAGTTTCGACATCGCCTTCAAATCCAACACCACCCTGCCCGACTATGCCGGCCTTGGCAAAGGCGTGAGTCTGGGGTTCGGAATGGTAAAAAGAATAGAGAAAGAATAATCAAAGTATAACACATGGAAAAAGAAAAGTATTTATATGGAGCGGCGGTGCAAGGCATCCAAAACTTCATTTTTCAAACCAATGAGTTGAAAGACATTGTTGGTGCGAGTGAATTGGTAGAAGAGATTTGCACGTCTGCGTTTGATGAGTTTGCCTCAGAAAATGGAGAATCAATTCTTCGAGCAGCAGGTAAAATTAAGTTTATTTTCAACGAGGAAGAAGATTGCAAAAAGGCTGTTCGCGAATTCCCGAAAAAGGTAATGGAAATGGCACCCGGAATCACTATCAGCCAAGCTGTAGTGAAGTTTACCGATTTTGAAAAAGCAGTTGACGAACTTGAATCAAGACTTCGAACTCAACGCAACAAACCTATGAATTCCACAACCTTGGGTTTGATGGGAATTCTTAGATCAAGGAAAACAGGGTTGCCAGCGACATCTCACGACAAGGATGAAGATGAGTATTTAGATGCCGCCACCTATGAAAAACGATATGAATCAGACAAGGTAAGAAAAAATCGCAGAAAACGAACGACAAAGAAACTCTGTGAAAAGAGTTTTAATATTAAAAACATTTCTGATGGTTTGATAGCATACAATATCGAAGATATAACAAAAAAGAACGATTGGATTGCTGTCATTCATGCGGATGGTAACGGGTTAGGACAAATAGTTCAGAAAATCGGAAAAAACAAAGACACATTTAGTAAGTTTTCCAAAAAATTAGACAAAGCTACAATAGAATCCGCCAATGCCGCATTTGTTTCTGTCAAGGAGAAGTGTCAAATTACAGATACAGAGATAATTCCTATTCGTCCAATAGTTCTTGGTGGAGATGATTTAACCGTAATTTGTCGCGGAGACATTGCCATTGATTATGTAACAGTATTCTTGCGACAGTTTGAAGAAAAATCGAAAGAACACTTAGGAAAAATCATAAAAGACCACAACATCTTTGAAGGTGGCGCCGATAGTCTTACTGCCTGTGCCGGCATTGCCTTCATCAAATCATCGTATCCTTTTTATTATGGCTATGATTTAGCCGAATCATTATGTTCGGAAGCAAAGAAAGATGCGAAATCCGACGAACATAAAAAAGCAAACAATGGTTTGGCTCCTTCCTGCCTGATGTTCCATAAGGTTCAGGATAGTTTTGTGGAGGATTACAAAGAGATTGTTAAACGAGAGCTTACTCCTTGCGATTCATTCACATTCAAATATGGACCTTACTATGTTAATGAGCTCGATGGCCGCTGGACAATTAAGAAACTTCAAGATCAGATTAGTCTTCTTGAAGGAAAAGAAGGTAACGCAGTCAAATCGCACCTTCGCCAATGGATGAGTTTAATGCACAATGGAAATGAGGCAGCTAAACAGAAACTATTTAGACTTTTAGAGATTCTAACAAATACAGAACTCAAAAAGTTAGTGTTAACAGTTACTGGAGACCCCAATAAATCTCCAGTTTATGACATGTTGGCTCTTTATTCAATCAGTAATCAAACAACAAAAAAAGAGGAGGACAAATAATGGACATACAATATAAAATAGAATTCTTTTCCGATTGGCATTGCGGATCAGGATTAGCTGCCGGAGCCGACGTAGATGTCTTAGTCGTCAAGGACAAAAACAGACTTCCCTTTGTACCAGGGAAGACAATGAAAGGATTGGTACGCGAGGCTGTCGAGAATATTCTACAGTTTCAAGACAATGACACTTTTGACACAAACAAACTATTCGGATATTTCGACAACAAAGAGAAGAAAGAGCAAGGAGAACTCTTCTTTGGCAATGCAGAACTGAGCGAAACACATAAGAATGCGATTTTAGCCAACAACGCCACCGATTATCTTTATCGAGCGATCGCATCAACAGCCATCGGAGAAGATGGAATTGCCATAGAACATAGCCTCCGGAAAATGGAAGTGGTGGTTCCTTGCATTCTCGAAGGGATGATTCATTACATTCCTGAGGAAAACAAAGAGCTTATCGAAAACGGATTAAAATATATCAAACGGCTCGGTCTGAATCGCAACAGAGGATTAGGACGTTGTCAAATCACAATCAAGGAAGGAGATAAGAAATGAGAACACTACAATTTAAATGCACACTGAAAACAGATGTTATCCTAAATGTAAAATCGGCTACAGAAGGAAATAATGAAACATTGGATTTTATACCCGGAAATAATTTCTTAGGAGTTGTAGCCGGAAATTTGTACAACGGAATTTCTTCAGATGAAGCAATGACACTTTTTCATAGTGGCAAAGTCCGTTTTGGAGATGCACACCCTTCAATTAGTGGAAATAATCAGAGAAGTCTTCGTATCCCCGCTTCTATGTTCTATCCAAAGATGAAGAAAGTTACGGACATTTGTTATCTACATCATTTCTATGAAAGAGATAAGGACAAAAACGACAATGGAGGACCACAGCAACTCAAGCAATGTCGATCAGGTTTTTATGCATTTGCCGACAACGAAGCCACTCCTGCTCAGATTGAGAAATCATTTGCCATCAAATCGGCTTACGACAGAGAAAAACGCCGTTCAAAAGACGAAGCAATGTATGGCTATGAATCATTGGACAAAGGAGCTGAATTCTATTTCTCTGTTGAAGTAGATGATGATGGCATGGTTTCAAAAATTGAAGAAGCAATAAAGGGAATAAAGCGCATCGGACGTTCACGCACTGCTCAATATGGATTGGTGGAAATTGAAGAATGTGATTTTAAAGAAAGTGAGAGTCGAAGGAAAACCGGTGATTTTGTTACCATTTATGCCGATAGTCGTTTGATTTTCCTTGATGATAATGGTAATTTAACATTCCGTCCAAGCATTACTCAATTAGGACTAACTAATGGAGAAATATGTTGGGAGAAATCACAAATCCGCACATTTCAGTATGCACCATGGAACTTTAAGCGTCAGTGCTATGACACAGACCGCTGTGGAATAGAAAAAGGTAGTGTATTTGTAATTAAGGGATGTACAGATACGAACTTCTCTTCAAAGCACATCGGCTCCTATCAAAATGAAGGATTCGGGAAAGTCATCTACAATCCGGATTTCTTGGAAGAGAAAGGAGAAAATGGGAAAGCTCTTTATGCCATCAAAGATGCGAATGAACAAAAACAAGAATGGAAAGGTAATTTAGAAGGCGATGTCCTTTTAGAATATCTTGCACGCCAGATAAAAGAGTCTTCACAAGAAGCTTCCGTATATAAAATGGTAAATGAATTTGTGCGTAAATATGCAGCTACCGTCGAAGAAAAAAAGGAAGATCCATCAAGAATGAATATTTTCACTTCTGAAAATTTCGCTTCCCAATGGGGAACAATTCGTAGTATCGCCATGCAAAGCAAAACGAAGAATGACTTAGAAATAGAATTATTTACCAAAACGATGGAAAAGTCTATCACTAAAAATGGTGAAACAAAAAAAGTGAAAATTGACAATGCCTACCTCACTCATGGCGTAGCGAAAGACAAATGGGAAGAGAAAGGAAGAATAAACAAGTTCAAAAATTTCTTCGAAGGACTTACTGACGAAAACGCGCAAACCGCAATTATAAACCTCGCCGCACAAATGGCAAAAAGATGTAGAAACAATGGAAAGTAAAAAGACGACTTACACACATCGCTTCCTTGCCCGTATTGTGCTGGAAGCCAAGACTCCATTAGCCGTAGGCTCCGGAGACAAGAACATAATGACAGACTCCCTCATCGCAACTGATGTAAACGGGCTCCCATATATTCCCGGAACAAGCATTGCCGGAATTATTCGCCATGCAATTGACGAAACACACGGCAAAAAGTATTCCGATGCATTCTTTGGATTTCAAGGAGGCCCAAAGGACGGGAAAGGTTCTGAAATCATCTTTTCCGAAGCAAAGATGATAGGTGCAGACGGAGGACCTATTGATGGGCTTCGGAATATTGATTGGGACAATCAATATTATTCAAAATACAAGGAGTTACCCATTCGTCAACATGCTAAAATTGACCATAGAGGAGTAACCGTGAAGGCCGGCAAATTTGACGAACAAGTTGTATTCAAAGGCACCCGTTTCTGCTTTGAAATTGAAATGGTTTCCGATGGAAACAACTTCAATTTATTTGAAGATGTGTTGAATCAAATACAATCGGAAGCATTCCGAATAGGAAGCGGCACCCGTTGCGGTTTTGGGGAAATAGAGATTGTGTCATGCATAACCAAACAACTCGACTTAACAAAACCCGACGATTTGGATTTCTATTTAAGTAAATCTTCATCGCTTTCAGAGTGTTGGAATGGAGACAAAAAAGAGAATAAGAAGGAAGAATCCAAAGTGTGGACAAAATATGAATTGACATTGATTCCCGAGGACTTCTTCCTGTTTAGCAGCGGATTCGGTGATGAAGAAGCCGACATAACGCCGGTAAAAGCATCATATATAGATTGGAAAAGCGGAAGACCTGAAATAAAAGAGGATGCAGTACTTATTCCAGCCACTTCTGTAAAAGGAGCTTTAGCCCACAGAGTAGCTTTTCATTACAATAGACTCAACAAATTTTTTGTTGGCGATGAAAATGCCAAGGTCGGCAATGAAAACAAAGCTGTCCAAGAGTTATTCGGATATGAGAATCAGTCGGAGAAAAATCAAAAACGTGGCAATGTCATTTTTTCCGACATCATTGAATCAAAAGCGGGAAAAGATAAGATTCTCAATCACGTATCTATCGACCGTTTTACAGGAGGAGCCATTGATGGCGCACTATTTACAGAAAAAACCACCTTCGGAAAAGGACAAGAGTTTAAAACAATAATATTGGTGAAATCCGAAGTCTTACAAAAAGAAGATAAAGTTAAAGAATCTTTTGAAACGGCTTTAACTGACATTTGTAAAGGAATGCTTCCGCTTGGAGGCGGCGTAAATCGTGGAAACGGGGTATTTACAGGAAGTATAACTAAAAATGGAGAACCATTAAAATGAAAGTAGAAAAATCAATATACGATGGCTATCTTTGGTTCAGCGACCAGCAAGCACCAAAGATTTTGCAAAATGAAGAGTTTGAATTAGATATTGCCGACAATATAAATCCTTTTGTCATTGAAGGACAGTTATATGACCATTTAAAAATGGTTTCCACGAGTATAAAATATATTGATGGCAAATACATTGTACTCACGAAAAAGGTTGAATCTTCTGACTTTAACCGTAATGATGTGGAGATAAAAGAATTTTTGCCAAATCGCATGAGTGAAATAAGCAAACTCAGATTTCTGCAATATTGGAAAGCAACAAAAGATGAGCTATGTGAAGGCATGGAAGTACTGCAACCAGCAGAATTAGTATTTGTCGGATTTAAAAACAAGGAGGAATAGACTATGGCAACAATAAAAGCACCATTCAATTTCGTACCACTTTCCGAGAAAGTCTATTTCCCGGACTGGGCAGATAAAATTTCACAAGACATACCGTTTGAGGACGGAGTAAGTGGAACAATAGAATTGAAAATAACGGCAGAGACACCAATTTTTGTACGCAACGGACATACAAGAGAAGATGCAGATGTAGATGCAAAAAACGACAACTATAAGTCATTTAGCAAAGCACCTGACGGCAAATATTTCATTCCGGCAACTTCCATAAAAGGAGCAATAAGAAACGTGTTGGAGATAATCTCTGCTGGTAAAATGGGATTCATTGGCAATCAAAGTTTCGGCATTCGTGATTTATCGACCAACGCTGATGGTAATTTCTATAGAGAGAAAATAAAACCAGAAAATATCCATTGTGGGTGGTTGTCAATGTCTAACGACAAGTATATTCTTAACGACTGTGGACTCCCGTGGCGCATATCAGCAGAGGAAATTGACAGAAAGTTAGGCATTGGACTAGATGATTTTGTGAGAAATGGGAACTTTAAAAAAGATGAAAACCGAACCGCACAAGCAAAATACAGTCTGTCAGAGGGAACATCGTTAGTCAATACATTTAGCGCAGACAATGAGTTAAGAAAGGCTTTGAAAGTTGGAAATAGATTGTTTGTACGTTTTGACAAAGAGGGAGAATCTGGAACCATTGTATTTACAGGACAACCTGGAGAAAGGAAGAAGGGAAATAGAACAAACAAAAAGGGGGAGAAAAAGTGGGAAGGAAAGTATTTTGAATTTGTATTCCCTTTTAAAACTGAAAATAAAAATATAGAAATACCAGAAACAACTTACAAAGAGTTTGTCTCAATACACAAAGAATCTCCTGATTACATCAATTTATGGAAAAATAAAATTCAAGAAGGCGAAAAAATTCCCGTGTTTTTCATGGCATCCCCAAACAAAACTATAGAAGCAATAGGTCTTTCTTATATGTTCAAATATCCTGCCTTCAATAGTATATTCACGGCCATACGTAAGGACGATTTGAATCACGACAAAATGGACTTGACCGAGGCCATACTCGGACAAACATCCAACACAAATTCGACTAAAGGTAGAGTTCAGTTCGGACATGCATTCTGTTTAACTACCAATCCTATAGTTTTAAAGGAACGCTCCTTAATTTTATCCTCTCCTAATCCTTCTTATTACCCTTTATATTTAGGGAATGGACAAACTTGGAACAGTGAAACCATTCACATTGCAGGAAGGAAAAGATATCCAACAAGGAACAACATATACCAAAGCACACAGGGTACAGATGAAATGCAAAGTCACATTATTCCTTTGGACAAAAACACATTGTTCAAAGGAACCATTCGATTTCACAATCTTAAACCCATAGAATTAGGGGCTATCATATCCGCCATCACATTCGATGGCAATCAAAATTGCAGACACAATATCGGCAGTGGAAAACCTTATGGATATGGGAAAGTGCATATTGAGATAGAATCTTTAAAGACAACAGAGACGACCAACTCAAGAGAAGAATTTATTAATAAATTCCATGAAGAAGTAAACGACTATCAAAACCAAGATGCCATCAGAGAATTACAAATGATGGCCATTGGCATTCCTAACGAGAAAGATTCTGATTTTTCTTATATGCATATGGATACAAACCGAAATACAAATGAATTTTTAAAAGGAAAAGAGGAATACTCAAACGGCAACCAACTCGGTTTATTTTCTCAAATACTATCAGGCGAAGTCCCTAGAGCTCATTTTATTGGAAACGTTACGGCAAATAAGCAACATGAAAACATAGAGGCTGTATTGTTAAAACAACAGGAACGGAGGAATACATACAACAAGATGATGACTGATGCAAAAGAGGCTTTTTTCAGTAAAAATCTCGATTTAGCCAAAGAATGCTTAGCTTCAGCCAAAGAATTTTGCGTTTCATTTGTAGAAATTAACGAATGGCTTTGCAAAGTTGAAGAGACAGAAACTGTCATAAAACAGAAAGAGACAGAAGCCGCACAACAAGCCGCAGAAGCAGAAACAAAAGCAAGACTTCAAGCTAAAGTTGAAGGTGGGTTAACTACAATGCTTGACGAAAAATATGAATTCGGTCCCAATGTAGGAAAATACAAGGTTGCCGATTTTAAAGTCTGCAAAAACAAAGTCTTGTCATGGTTGAAAGCAGCAAACTTGACTATGTTACCTACAGAACAAATGGATTCGCTAAAAACAACTCTATTGCGATTGAAAGACAATGCTGTAAAAAAAGAGATGAATCAATGGACTGATTTCAAAAATGACCGTTGGCAAACGACAATAAAATGGGTTGGCGAGGACATTGCGAAACAATGGTTCGACGAAATCTGCAAATAGCAACTTTAAGGATAATCGCTGAAAAAAATATGATTTTCAGCGATTATCTCAAAAAAATGTTTTGACATAACGAATTTGTCTCCATTAAAGTATGTTTTAATGATGGTTTCATCTCCAAACAAATATATGTTTAAATAACAATAAATTATGAGTAAAGTTTTAATATCCATATTAAGCGATAATTTAATCGCTAATTTTTTGTTCTACAAAGAGAAACAACGTGAATTCGACGAACAGATATTCATCACGACCCCGGAGATGAAGGACAAAGGTGTCGGAAATAATCTTGAGACTGCCATGGGACTCGAAATAAACAGCACAAGACGGATTGAGGTTCCTAACGATTGCTACTCTGACGTGATGGAGAAACTTGAGTCTGAAGACTTACCCGACAACCATGAATATTGGGTCAACCAGACAGGCGGAACAAAACCCATGTCTATCGCAGTATTCCAGTTTTTCCAGAGACGAGATGCGAGGTTCGTTTACTTGCCAATTGGAGGAAAAGATTTTCTTGATTTGACAGACAAAAACGTTCGCTACCCTATCACATACACATCTTCCCTCAACGAATACTTGGCTCTGTATGGAATTAGGTATGAGTCAAATTCTAAAATCACTCACGGAGAACAGCAGCTTAACGACATTTTCAACAAAGTGAAAAAATCCAATTGGAATCTACCTACAAACTTACGGAGTGCCGATACTTATTATGAGAACCCCGAAGACAGGGTCTTTTACAAAGGGGCTTGGTTTGAAGAGTATTCATACATGAGAATAAAGAAGGATTTTGGATTGAGAGACGACCAAATTTCCCTATCCGCAAAACTATATAGAAAAGACTCTTTAGTAAATGACAACGAGATAGATGTGATCTTTGTAAAGGACAACACATTACATATTGTAGAGTGCAAGGTCAGCATGTGTGGCAATGTGACATACGGCGGAGTAGCCCCCAAAGACACTGTGACAGACTATCTATACAAACTGGCTGCCATTGCCAAAGATTTAGGATTGCGCGTCAATGCATATCTATTCACACTACATAGGATGAGTAAATTTAGCGAAGGAAACTTAAAAGGATTTGATAATAGAGTGAAAATACTTGGGCTAAAAGGTATATTTGACGGAAATCTACTGGCAAAAATGCCATTATGTTTAGAAAATAGGAAGAACCCTTCCATTGCCGAATCGCCCACACGCAAAGAAAAAGAGACAACAACAGAGACAAATATTTCCAAAGAGACAAGAGAGCAACTCGTCAACATCAAAGTTGTAGGAAAAATTGATTTGTCAACAGTCTATAAAAAATAAA
>JACJXK010000018.1 GCA_020636675.1 Prevotellaceae bacterium | reverse complement strand
TTTTAGCGGATGGACGTGCCTCATCTCCTGGAAAGCGGGCATCAGCGCAGGTGCTTTTGCCCTACAAAGTGACAACCATTATTTCCGTAATTCTGAAAGACGAATTTTTTTGGAATCAATCCCGATGTCCAATCTTTGGATGCGTCTGTTTTTTTTGATGGATAATGAATCTGTTACGCATACGTTGATAATTGTCAAATTGTTATGTTGTTTATGAAGGATGTTGCGTAAAACGTATTTTTTGTTTTTGTTTTCTGAATTATTTTTTATTAAATTTACATATGTGTGTGAGAAAGGAAAGAACTTCAATAATAAAACGAAACGAATATGAAAACGAAATTTGCTTATATTTTGGTCTTGCTTTTCGCCATGGTGTCGGCGGAAGCTCAGAATAGGTTGCCTTATGTGGTAGTCCAGAATCCGAATGGATGTGACACGGTGTATACTCTACCGGAAAGGAAAGCCGAATTTCCTGGAGGTATGAATGCGATGTATGCGTTTTTCACGGACAATATGAAAGAGAGTGCCAATTTCATCTCTTCTATGTCGAGTCGGCGTATGCTGCTGAAGATTATGGTAGATGACAATGGTGCTGTGGCCGACAGTAAGATTATGATGCCATCGGCTACGCCTTTGGACGATGAGGTTTTGCGTGTCGTGTCATTGTTCCCTGATATGGTTCCTGCCAGGTATCAAGGGCGTGATGTCTGCTCCTATTTGATTATTCCATTGGGATATGAATAGGTTGTGGAATAGGGATGAGAGCGAAGTGGCCTTGGTTTGCTAATTTGTAGGTGAGTCGGATAACTTTGTGTTGCGTGATGTTTTTTTGCTGAAATTCTCCTAAATTTGCCAAGTCAAAATAGTTTGACTGTAAAATTCTAAAGGGCTATATATCGGATGATAGATTACACAAAGGTGCCATCTCCATGTTATGTGGTGGATGAGGAGAGGTTGCGTTCCAATCTCAAATTGATCCGTTCCGTGAAGGATCGGACCGGAGTTGAAATAATACTTGCCTTCAAGGCGTTTGCTTTGTGGAAGGTTTTCCCTATTGTACGTGAATACATACCTTATTCAACGGCTAGTTCTTTGTCTGAGGCTTGTCTGGCATACGAGGAGATGGGTAATCTTGCCCATACGTATGCACCGGTCTATACGGATGATGAATTTCCACAAATCGCGGTGTGTAGTAGCCACATTACGTTCAACTCTATATCCCAATACGAACATCATAGGCCTTTTTTGGAAGGCATGGACCGACCTGTCTCTTGTGGGTTGCGTGTCAATCCGGAGTTTTCGGACGTGGAGACAGACCTTTACAATCCTTGTGCTCCCGGTTCTAGGCTAGGTGTTGTTGCAAATCTCTTGGGCGACAGGTTGCCATCTGGCATTGAGGGGCTGCATTTCCACACGTTGTGTGAATCGTCTTCTTCTGATCTTGCCAGAACATTGGCGGTTGTTGAACAGAAATTCGGTAGGTATTTTGACCAAATCAAGTGGATCAACTTCGGTGGCGGACATCTTATGACGAAGAAAGGGTATGACGTGGATTTCTTGGTCTCGTTGTTGAATGATTTCCGTGCCAGATATCCTTGGCTGAAGGTGATTATGGAGCCGGGCAGCGCATTTGCTTGGCAGACGGGCGAGCTGGTCTCTTCTGTGGTTGACATAGTGGAGAACCATGGCATCAAGACTGCTATTCTGAATGTCTCGTTTGCTTGTCATATGCCAGATTGTTTGGAGATGCCATACAAACCGGCAATACTAGGTGCTACGGACGAGGTGGATGGAAAACCTACGTACCGGATGGGTGGCAACAGTTGCCTTTCCGGCGATTATGTGGGCAGCTGGTCGTTCGATAAAGAGCTGCAAATAGGAGACCGGATTGTTTTTATGGACATGATCCATTATACAACGGTGAAAACCACCATGTTTAACGGCATTTCACATCCGTCCATCGCTTTGTGGACAAAGGATGGAAGTCTTGAAATGTTGCGTCGTTTCGGATATGAGGATTATAAAAGTAGGATGAGTTGAGGCTTTTCCGAAAAGAAGATGAAAAAAGGAGATGTCCGGTCTGGCACCTCCTTTCTTTTTTCTTATTGCCGCTCCGTGTGGAGACGGAAATTATAAATTGATGATCTTGTTTGTCTTTGTATCGGGGAAGATGACGGAAGGTTTGAATCCTTTTGCCTCTTCAAACTCCATCAGGGCGTATGACATGATGATCACGATATCGCCCTTCTGTACTTTCCTCGCTGCTGCTCCGTTGAGGCAAATTACGCCGGAACCCCTTTCCCCTTTTATTACGTAGGTGTCAAAGCGTTCGCCGTTGTTGTTGTCTACGATGGAGACTTTCTCGTTGGCTATGATGTTGGCCGCATCCATGAGGTCTTCGTCTATTGTAATGCTGCCAATATAGTCGAGATTGGCCTCGGTGACGGTAACTCGGTGAATTTTTGATTTAACTACTTCAATAAACATAACTTCATTTATTTGGTGGTATCAAGAGAAAGGGATACCTCACATTTGTTTGCAAATTGTCGTTAGGGCGCGCTCTTCGTCCTTTACTTCTTATATTTGATGTTGTCTATCAATCGAACTTCTTCGCCGCAATAGACGGTGATACAGCCGACAGGATAGTCCGTGTCGTCCCATTTATTGATGGACTGCATTGTCAATCCGTCTACAATGTCGAAATATTCGACTTTCAGTATCGGCTCGCCGTTGATTTGGTCAATCACCCATTGTTTCAACTCGGCTACGCCTTTCCGTGGCGCAAAAGTACAACTTTTTAGTAAAGTTTGGGAGATGAGCACGGCTTTTTCTCTTTCGTTGGCAGAGAGTCTCATGTTTCGGCTGCTTAGGGCCATGCCGTCATTCTCCCGGACGATAGGGCATCCTACGATTTCGACCGGGATGCCGTATTTCTTCACCATCTCGCGGATGATGGCCAATTGCTGGAAGTCTTTTTCTCCGAAATAGGCTCTGTCCGGCTTCACGATGTCAAAAAGTCTGCTCACTACCTGGGCCACGCCGTTGAAGTGCCCTGGTCTGAACTTACCCTCCATCACCTTGTCCAGTTGGCCGAAATCGAACACCCTCGTGTCTGGCTCCGGATATATCTGATCGACGCTAGGTGCAAACACGATGGAGCAATTGGCGCTTCCTAGTAGTTTCACGTCGTTCTCCAATGTGCGGGGATATTTCTCCAAATCGGTTTTGTTGTTGAATTGGGTAGGGTTGACAAATACGCTGACAACACATGCGTCATTTTCGGCAGCGCATTTCTTTACAAGAGAGAGATGTCCGGCGTGTAATGCTCCCATGGTGGGAACCAACCCAATCTTTTTACCTTCTTTTTTTAGTTCTAGCAGAGCGTTTTGTAAGTCTGCTGTTTTCTTATAAATTTTCATTTTCTATGTAAATTATAAGTTGTTTTGTCTAAAGCAAAAGCTGTCAAGTAATAGAATGCACCCGGTCGTAAAGTGTGGCAGAATGCCGCTTTTGTTTGTATGTATTTGTCTTATAAGTCGTTGTCTGTGTGGAGAAATCCATTTCAGACGCCATTTTTTTGACAGTGCAAAGGTAAATAAATAAAAATTAGATGGGAAAGAAAAAGGGCTATTTTCTAGTGTGCGGTTTGATTCTGGCGCAATGGCAGGCTGAGAGGAAATTCTTCATCGTCCCTTTTTCCGGAAAAGGACTTTTTGGTGATAAAACTTGTTCTTGTTGGGTTATTGTGTTATCTTTGCATGTCTTAGTATTGACTTATAATAAATAATGGAAGCAACTAAAATATTGTACATTGCGCAAGAAATCACACCGTATTTGTCGGAAGGGGAAGTTGCCAATGTTTGTAGGCAATTACCGCAAGCAATTCAGGAGAAGGGTCGGGAGATTAGAACTTTTATGCCGAAGTTTGGCTGTGTGAATGAACGAAGGAACCAATTGCATGAGGTCATTCGCCTTTCTGGTATGAATCTGATCATTGACGATGCGGATCATCCCCTCATAATAAAGGTGGCGTCTATTCAGGCTGCGCGTATGCAGGTCTATTTCATTGATAATGACGATTTCTTTCAGAGAAAGAACACTGTCGCTGATGAAAAAGGGGAGTTTGAAGATAATGAAGACCGTTCCATATTCTTTGTGAGAGGAGTCCTTGAGACGGTGAAGAAATTAAGATGGACTCCTGACATTATCCATTGCCATGGATGGATGACAGCATTGGCTCCATTATATGTGAAAAAAGCTTTCAATACGGACCCATTCTTTAAAAATTCAAAATTAGTATATTCTTTATACAATGATGATTTCAAAAATCCGTTTTCTGAACGGTTTGGCGAAAAAATGAAGATTGATGGAGTGGAAGATTCTGACATCGCTTCCATTTTAGGGAAAAATGTCTCTTATGCTGATTTGTCCAAGTTTGCCGCCGATTATTCGGACGCTGTGATACAGGCCAGCGAGCATGTAAACGGCGATGTGGTGGACTTCATCAATCAGCAGGGAAAATTATTCCTTCCATATTTCTCTTCTGAAAATGGATTTGAGGAGGTGAACAGCTTTTACGATAAAGTTCTGGCAAAATAGTTTTAGTCCGGACACCAGCCATTTTTTTGAAAATAAATTATATTCTGAAAATACTGATGAAGTTGAAATTTGTGCTTTTTATGTGCCTGTCGGCATTGCTCCTGTCGAGTTGTGAGGATGATGGTCAAGTAGGTTCTTTGATCCAGCCGGAAGAGGATTTGCTTCATGTTTATTCTAACATGGTGAATATTTCGTCGTCTTCGGTTCTGGTAGACTCCACGTTGAGCAAATCTTCTTATTTCTTTTTGGGTGAATATACGGACCCTACTTTCGGGAAGACAAAGATGGAGTTTCTCTCTCAAATCGATTCCCGTATTGATGGCCTGACGCTTCCTAACACAACGATTGTCAGTTCGACTTCCACTACTACCGGTATCCTCGATACTTTATTGAAGGGTTTGGATCCTAAGTTCGGAAAAATCACAAAAATAGAGTCTCCTTCGAATATGGAGGTCGACTCCGCCTATTTTTACATGGGCTATGAGGACGATTTCTTTGGCGATTCCACTTCTTTGCAGGCCGTGAAGGTCTATGCATTGAACAAGACTTTGAATAATTCGACGAGATATTATACGAATACGAAGGCTTCCGATTTTTGCAACAAGGATACATTGTTAGGCTCACTTTCTTATCAGATACAGAATTCGAGAACGATAAAGGTGCCGGTTTCCGGCGATTATGTGAACCGATTGGTCAAGATTTATCAGAAAGGTTCTTCTGTTACTTCACAGACCCAGTTCAATAATATATTTAAGGGCGTTTATGTTTCCCATTCGTTTAATGGTGGTGGAATCGTAAAGATAAGCGTGGCCGGTTTCTTAATGTATTATACCTATGACGCATTGCTGACTACTACTTATGACGGACGGGATACGGTTGTGAATACGGCTAATATAAAGGACAAAAGTGGTAAACATCTTAAAATATTGGCGTCTAATGTCTTCCTTTCTGCCAACAAATCGGTGGCTAGGATCGATTTGGTCAGACATGAGGGGTTGGAGTCAAGCTTCAATTCTTTGACAAACAACGGTTCCTCTTATACCTATACATATACTCCTTCCGGTATCTATACTTCGATTGATGTGCCGTTTTCTGTGATGGTAGATTCGGTAAGAAGATATGCGGCAGACACTACGAAGGTGATGTTTAATAGTGCGAGAATGAAGTTGTGGGCTCAGAATTTGAACTGGACTACGGATATGTCTAAAAGTCCGAACTCGGCCATGCTGCTCATAAATAAGGATTCTGTCGTTTCGTTCTTTGCGCAGAATAAGACTCCTGACGGAATCTCCTCTTTCTATTCGGCTTTTGATACGGCGTCCTATTCCTATTCTTTTGACATGACGAAGGCCGTACAGATGAGGCTCTCTGGCAAGTCGTCCATATCCAATTCTATGGTTTTGGTTCCTATATCGAGGGTTGCTGTAGATACTCAAGGTTCTTATTATGTGTATGCCTACAATCAAGAATTGTGGATTACGGCTACAAAGTTATATGGAAGCAATTCTACGGATCTTTTGAAAAGACCTAGGATAGACATGGTGTATACGAGAAGGGAATGATACGATTAATGTAGAATATTATCTAATGTGCCGTTTGCGGTTGATACTGCAGATGGCACATTTTATTTATTGGAAGTTATGGGAGAGTTATATTGTTCTAGGTTTTATGTGTTGTCATTGTTTTGCTGTTCGTTGATCTCTTGTGGTGGCGGGCAGAAGGAAAAGGTGCAGGACGGTGCGACGACGGTTGTCGTGGACAATCGGAAAAACTCATTGGAGATGGATTATCCGGAAGAGTATCCGCTGAGTGGTGACGGACATAATCTGGTGGATGAGATTGCCGAGTGGTTTTCTGACAATGCCGCAAAACGTGTGGCCGACCGTTTCACGGAGAAGTTGAGCCAGAAGGGAAAGATAGGGCGGGAGATTGCCGGTGTGCGTTCTCGTTCTCATGGCAATGCGGCGCGTGATTTGGAGAATAGGAAACGCTCTGCCCTGAAGAAAGGTCGAAGGGTGGAGAAGGAGTGCCTTTGTTTGGATAAAAAGGAAATTTCCTGCTGGTCGGCAGACGAAGCCGCTTGGCACATGGCCGATTCCCTCTCTTCTGTTGCTTCCTATAATACGTATTGCAAGATGTACCCGTCTGGTAAGTATCTTTATCTGGCTGAACGCAAGTGCGTTGATAAACAGGTGGCCGATCTTTTCTTGAAAGATGTCTCTGGTGATGATTCCGTCAGTTGTGGCACCTCGGTGGGTTCTGCTAATACGCAATTCAGTATATCCAATAATTCCATCTACACCATGCGCATTTACGTCTCCGGAGAACAAAGCTTTTGTTTTGATGTGAAATCAGGGTTTAAGCGTATGTTTACATTCCGGAACGGCATTTATAAGATAGCCTCCAGGCCGTTGGAGAATGCGGACATTGCACCGGATCTTTTTTCTGTGAAGTTTAACGGTGATGGTTTCGTGCTTTGTTTCTCCCCGCTGAAAGATGTTTCTAAATTTTATGCGGAGGGGTTCTTCGAGTCACAATATAATGATTTGATTACAGGTGCAAATTGATTGGAAAACCGATTGGCAGATAAGAATTATGGCGATTATAGTCTAAAATATTTTTCAAATCACTTGGATGGAGGAATATTGTTTGTAACTTTGTTGCGTTTTCAAACAAGGTAGATGGTCAACATGAACATGACATATTATTATTGCTATTATTACTTCTTTTATCGGAGGTAGTAGGGCTTTTATATTTATGTGTGTTGATGTGATAAGATATTAAAAGCCCTGCATTAAGCGGGGCTTTTTTTATGGCCTGTGGATTTCAAAATGTAAAATGTAATAACAAAAGAATAATAAGATGACAGTTGGTATTATAGGTTTAGGCCTTATTGGAGGTTCGATGGCGATAGATCTTCGCCGTAATAAGTTTGCCGATCATTTCATTGGTTGTGACAATACGGAGTTGAATGCGGCTACTGCGCAGAAAATAGGATTGGTGGACGAAATCCTTCCTTACGAAGAGTTGGTCAAGAAAAGCGACCTGATTATTCTTTCCGTGCCGGTAAGTGCCGCTTTGCGTATTCTTTCCGATGTTTTGGATAAGATAAACGACAATCAGGTGGTTATGGACGTCTGTTCTACGAAAGAGAAACTGAACGATTCCGTACATTATCATCCAAAACGCAAGAACTATGTGGCATCCCACCCTATGTCCGGAACGGAGTATTGTGGTCCGTGGGCGGCCATCCCGAATCTTTTTGCCGGACGTGCGGGTATCATCTGCAATGCGGAAGATTCTGATTTCAAAGCGGTCGAATTGGTGCGTAGCCTCTATGACTGCCTGAATATGCGGGTTATCTATATGCGTGCAGCCCACCACGATGTGCATACGGCATACGTCTCCCACATATCGCATATCATCTCCTTTGCTCTGGCTCTGACTGTCTTGGACAAGGAGAAAAACGAGAAAAACATTTTCGACTTGGCATCGGGAGGATTTGCGTCGACAGCCCGTTTGGCAAAGAGTAACGCGGATATGTGGGCACCTATCTTTCTTCAGAATAAGGAGAATGTGATGTCTGTTCTGGACTCTTACATGGAGAAACTACAGAGTTTCCGAAAGGCTTTGGAAAACAGTGATGAGAAGGATCTTCACCGTTTGATTGACGAGGCGAATAGAATCAAGCGTATATTGAGATGACGATTAGAGGATAGGGTAAAAGAATGGCCCCATAGATTTGCGATTCAAATCTATGGGGCCTATTTTGATAGTAATGGTTTTATTTGCTTGTGGCTATTGTCTTCTCGTCTTGTTCACAAATGGGAGCGATACGAAACTGATGAATCCGATAATTAGGATCATGAGTGTCTGCATCAGATGCACCACAAATGCGAAGGTGGCGGCCTGCAGTGCGGCCACGCCGTAGAACTTCAGCGACTCGATGGTTAGGAAGTGCCAACATGGAGAAACTACAGAGTTTCCGAAAGGCTTTGGAAAACAGTGATGAGAAGGATCTTCACCGTTTGATTGACGAGGCGAATAGAATCAAGCGTATATTGAGATGACGATTAGAGGATAGGGTAAAAGAATGGCCCCATAGATTTGCGATTCAAATCTATGGGGCCTATTTTGATAGTAATGGTTTTATTTGCTTGTGGCTATTGTCTTCTCGTCTTGTTCACAAATGGGAGCGATACGAAACTGATGAATCCGATAATTAGGATCATGAGTGTCTGCATCAGATGCACCACAAATGCGAAGGTGGCGGCTTGCAACGCGGCCACACCGTAGAACTTCAGCGACTCGATGGTCAGAAAATGCCATGCCCCTATGCCGCCTTGTACGGGTGCGACGATGCCCAAGCTTCCGATGGAGAAGGTAGACAGTCCGCTCGTGACGCCAAGCTCTTTCGTGAAGTCGAATGCGTTGAAGCTGAGATATAGCATGTCAAAATAGAACAGCCAGATGATAGCCGTATAGAAGAGGAACAAAGGTTTGTTCTTTACCTTGAAGAAGGTTTTTATGCCGTTTATCACGTTTTTTGCCAACTCTCTTCCTTTTTTTACAAAGGTCAATTCCTTCAACCTCTTTCTGATGGCGAAAAGAAACGCTATGGCAACAATTGTCAATATCCATGCAATCGGGTTGTAGATGATCCATCCGAATTTGTCTTCGAAACTGCTTCCGGATGCGAATATCTGCGAGAAGACGTCCAGTTGTGTGAAGATGGCTGCACCGATAAAGCAAAGCAGAATGATGAGGTCGAACGCCCTTTCGGCGATGACGGTGCCAAGCAGTTCCGTGAACGGTATGTCTTCGTATTTCTTCAGTACGCCGCAGCGGGCCACCTCGCCGGCTCTTGGTAATAGATAATTGGCGAAATATCCGGTCATTACCGCAAAGTATACGTTGATGAGACGTGGCGATTTTCCTAGAGGTTCTATGAGCTGTTTCCATCTCAATGCCCTGACAAAATGGCTGGAAGCCCCTAAAAATACGGGAAATATAATCCAAAAAAGGTTGCCTTTGCTGAGTTCCTCTTTCATCATTACTAGGTCTTGATCTTTGTAAACAAGATAGAATATCAAAAAACCAATGGCGAAAGAACCTACTATTTGGAGGATTTTCTTTATGCTCTCTTTTCTCATTCCTATTCTAAATGATAGCGTTTTGTCTCGATTTTTATTTCCGCAAAATTAATCAAAAAGCGTCACCTTTTCGTATTTTAATGGATATAAGTTTCAGAGTGTGGATAAAAAAAGTTACCTTTGCCGAGTTGAAAATACGAGAGCCGGCTTCTCGGAGCTAACCTTGTATTGAGTGGATTTCCTAATGGGGTAGCGTAAGTTTCTCGTTTACTATCCACTTGTTTACTAATTTAATAAAAGTAACATGGAATATGATAGTAACGCCCAAAAAGTTTTTAGGGCAGCATTTTCTGAAAGACCTCAATATTGCCCGCAGCATAGCTGAAAGTTTGGAGATCACAGAACCTACTAAGGTTTTGGAGATAGGTCCTGGAATGGGAGTCCTTACCCAGTTCCTTTTACAAAATGAAAACATAGATTTGAAGGTAGTGGAGTTGGACCGGGAGTCCGTTGCCTACCTGAAAGAGAATTTCCATGCGTTGGAAGGTCGTATCATAGAGGGCGATTTTCTGAAGATGGATTTGTCCGAACTCTATGGAGATGGAAATCTATTTGTCATAGGCAATTATCCATATAACATATCCAGTCAGATATTTTTCAAGGTTTTGGAAAATAGGGATCATATACCTTGTTGCTCCGGAATGATACAGAAGGAGGTGGCCGAACGTATTGCCGCCCATCCCGGATGTAAGGCTTATGGTATCCTTAGCGTCTTGTTGCAGGCGTTCTATGACATAGAATATCTTTTTACCGTCCACGAATATGTCTTTGATCCGCCACCGAAAGTGAAGTCGGCCGTCATAAGGATGAGACGTAATTCGGTTCAAGGTCTGGCTTGCGACGAACAGCTTTTTGTGAAGGTGGTGAAGTTGAGTTTCAACCAGCGTCGTAAGATGATGCGGAACTCTTTGCAGGCCATGCTCGGGAAAGACAACCCCGTGTACGGAATGCCTGTGTTCACAAAACGCCCGGAGCAGTTGAGCGTTGATGAGTTTGTGGAGCTTACCAATATAGTAGATAAGCATAAGATTCCTTAGTGTACGCCGAAAATAGGAAGGAGGAGAACTTGGGCGGCAAGCTGCCTTTGTGTCTCTATTGAGAGCAAAAACACTATTTTTTTACTTCTAAAAAAGAGAAAGATGAGACCATCGGAAGTAAGATTGTTCTATTTTGAGAACAATAGGCTGAAAATAGCTAAGGATATAAACATTTTGAAGACCGTACCTTTAAATAACTTCGTGTGGATAGACTTGAACAATGTTGAACCGGAGACGGAGTCGGAGTTGGAGCAGTTCCTGAAAATCTATATTCAGGAAGAGGAAGAGATAGAGGAAATTGAAATTTCGTCCCGTTTCATGGAGACGGAAGATACGTTGGTGGCCAACTCCAATTTTCTGCTGGACTCTTATGAGAAGGAGCCGGTCTCCTTTATCTTGAAAAATGGCATTCTGGTTTCCGCACGTGATACGAATTTGAAATCGTTCAACGAGACGGTGAAGAAGATGTTTGCCAATCCGAAGAATTACCTGACGGGATTCCATATTTTCATTGCATTGCTGGAAACGCGGGTAGAATATGATGCCGACATGATTGAGGATGCAACTTCGGAGATTACGAAACTGAGTAAGACGTTGACCGTGGCCGAAGATATTGATGAAGATATGCTTTTGGAAATTAAGAACTTGCAGGAAAAGACGATGCATCTGCGCGAAAACATCATAGATAAGCACCGTGTGGTTTCCAACGTTTTGCGGAGTGCTTTGATACCTGCCGATCTCAAACCGAGGCTGAATTTGGTCATCAAGGACATCAATTCCTTGATTGAACACACGAAGTTTGGTTTCGAACGTTTGGATTACTTGCAGGATACCTTCCTTGGTCTTGTCAATATCGAGCAGAACAAAATCATCAAGATATTTACTGTGGTTTCGGTGATATTCATGCCGCCTACATTGATAGCCAGCATCTATGGTATGAACTTCAAGGTTATGCCGGAGATGGATTGGAAGTTTGGATATCCGTTTTCTATTGTCTTGATGATTGTCTTTTCCGGATTGACGTTGCTTTATTTCAAAAAGAGAAATTGGCTGTGAGGTGGAGCAGTTACGTGTTCTTCCTATTAAACGTGCTTTTCGAATAGCTGAAGTGGATGGACTAAATATATGTGAAGTTTATGAATAATGTTACGTTTCGACGTTTTTTGTTTTTTTTGTTTTTCTCGTCGGTCTCTTTGTCATTGTGGGCGACGGAGATTGACAGCTTGAATTACCGGCTGACCAACCGGGCTGTGTCCCTCTCGTTGGGAGCTAAGCGGGAATATGATTCCTATCTGTCGCCTTTGCTGTATAAGGGTACAGGCTTTTCTCTGATGGATGAGAGGGTGAGTTTTCTGTCTAAAAAATTGAATAACCTTTCCAAATATACGGAATTTGATTTCTCGGCTTCCGTAACGGACAATCCTACAAATACGGCAAGTTTTCTTTCTATGTCGCTGCGTGGCTTTTCTGGTGTGCACTATCATCTGAGACCTCTCCCCCGTATGAGCTTGTTGCTGGGTGGCTTGGTTAATCTGGAGTTGGGCGGCCGTTATCAGAACCGCAATCAGAACAATCCCTATTCGTTGCTGTTGAATGCCAATCTATGGGCGTCGGTGATGTGTTATTACCATATCCCGCTGCGTACAAGGACGCTTACCCTGCGAGATCATTTTTCCATGCCATTTGTGGGAGTTATGTTTTCTCCTAACTATGCGCAGACCTATTATGAGATATTCAGCGAAGGTCATTATGACGGGACTTTCCCTGTCACCTCCTTTGGCTCCCGTTTCCAATGGCGCAATAAGTTGTCGTTGGATTTCCCCATCAAGATCTGTACGTTCCGGTTCGGTTTTGTGCTGGAACGCTCCGTTACTACGGTCAATGATTTGGAAACGAGGTCTATGGATGTTTCCGGAACGGTGGGCTTCGTCTATAATTTTGTGACGTTTAAAGGGAAGAAGAAAATTCCGTCGGAATTTAGAAATCCGGTGGAATAGGTTGTTTCAAAAAAGATAAGAAGATGAAAAAAATATTGTTATATCCGTTTTCCTGTTTTCTTTTTCTTTTCTCCATCGTTTCTTGTGATAAGGACCTTGAGGTGGAAAATGAAGAAAACTATATGGAGAATTTCGAGATGCTGTGGAAAACTGTCGATGAAAAGTATTGTTTCTTTGATTATAAGAAGGATAGCATCAAGAATTGGGACGATGTCTATGTGGAGTATAAGGCTAAGGTACAAGATTGCCGTAACAAGATGGACCTTTTCTATATCTTGGGAGATATGCTGAAGGAATTGAAAGATGGTCATGTGAATCTCTATTCTTCTTTCGACATCTCTCGTTATGACATACAAGGCCATGCTCCGGACAACTTCAATATAAAGGTGATTAAAAACGACCGTTATTTGGGCCGCGATTATAAGATAGCTGGAGGATTTCAGTATGTCATGTTGGAGAATAATATAGGTTATATCCGATATTCCTCTTTCTCGTCCACATTTTCGGATGCCAATCTCGATTATGTGCTTTTCTATTTTGCGAATGCGGACGGCCTTATCATCGATGTTAGGGATAATGGCGGCGGTTATGCTAGCTTGGTGGAGAAGATAGCTTCTCGTTTTACGGACAATAAGGTTTTGGTGGGTTACAGCCAATATAAAAGCGGTACGGGGCATTCGGATTTGTCCGATCCGGAACCCGTTTATGTGGAGTCCGGAGATGGTATCCATTATAAAGGTTTGGTGGCTATCTTAACTAATCGTAACTGTTATAGTGCGACGAACGATTTTGTCCAGACCATGAAGGTGTTGCCTGGTGTTATACAGATAGGGGACCGTACAGGAGGCGGCGCCGGTATGCCGATGTCCAGTGAACTGCCCAACGGTTGGTATGTGCGTATGTCCATGGCTCCTTATATGGATGTGGACAAGCATTATACCGAGTTTGGCATAGAGCCGGATATTCGAGTAGATATGTCTGCCGAGGATGAAAAGGATGGCGTCGATACTATCATAGAGACGGCCCGTGATTGGCTCATGACTCATTGGCGAAATTAATCCCGTGTGGGCGATTTCGTACGCTGGCTTATAGGGGAAAGAGAAGGACAAAAGGAAATCTCTTTTTGTCAAAAACTATAATAACTGACTTGAGAATCCTCCTTTTTTGTATTTTTGCGGACTTAAAACATTTTATATGGTTCAGGTAGGTGATACGATTGTCAGTTTTGATTTGTTCGAGAAGGCATTTTTATGTGATATAGCTTCTTGTAAAGGACAATGTTGTGTGGAAGGCGACGCCGGAGCTCCGTTAGAGGATGAGGAGGTCGCCATTATTGAGAATTTGTTACCCGTCATTTGGGACGACCTTTCGGAGAAGGCCAAGCGTGTCATCGACAAGCAGGGTGTCTCGACCATTGACGTTGAGGGCGATTTGGTCACTTCCATCGTTGGCAATGGCGAATGTGTGTTCTCTTATCAAGATGAGGAGGGCAACTGCAAATGTGCCATAGAAAAGGCTTTCAGGGAGGGAAAGGTGGATTTCTACAAACCCATTTCTTGCCATCTGTATCCTGTGCGCTTGGCTGAGTATGCTGGTTATACGGCGGTCAATTTCCATAAATGGGAAGTCTGTAAGGCTGCGTTCGAATTGGGAAAAGTGAAGGGAGTGGCGGCCTACAAATTTTTGAAGGAGCCGTTGGTCCGTAGGTTTGGTGAAGATTGGTACAGGGAGCTGGAGGTAACGGCGAAAGAATTGGACAAAAGCGGCTATGTGAAGATTGCCGGAAAAAAATAGCGATGGATGAATTGATAAATACGCTCACTCTTCGTAATGGAATAAGGGTGGTTCACAAGCCGGATGCTAGTCCTGTGTCGTATTGTGGCATTGCGATCAATGTAGGCACGAGAGACGAGGCGGAAGAAGAATCGGGCATGGCCCATTTCATAGAACACATGCTATTTAAGGGGACGGAGAAGCGCAAATCGTGGCATATCCTCAATCGGTTGGAAAATGTGGGCGGAGAACTGAACGCGTACACCACCAAGGAGGAGACGTTTGTCTATGCAACAGTCTTGTCCGTTGATTTTGAACGTGCTATGGAGCTGTGTGCCGACATCGTTTTTCATTCCACCTTTCCACAGAACGAGATAGAAAAAGAGGTGGATGTGATTGTTGATGAAATCAATTCATATAATGATACTCCCTCAGAATTGATTTTCGATGATTTTGAAGACTTGGTTTTTATGGGTTCTTCCTTGGGTAGGAATATTCTTGGTGATGCGGATAAGTTGCGCACCTATCGGACCTCTGATGCCTTGCGTTTTATCAAACGCAATTATGCTACCGATCAGATAATTTTCTTTTCGTTGGGAAACGTGCCGTTCAAGAAAATAGAGAAGTGGGCGGAGCGTTATTTGGGCGATGTGCCGGCGATGCATACGGAAAACGCTCGGGTAGAGCCTTGCCTTTATCTCCCCCAGTCGAAGGTGATTGACAAAAATACCTATCAGGCGCATGTCGTGTATGGCAATCGGGCCTATGGCCTGTCGGATGAACGACGACTGACACTCTATCTGCTGAACAATATTTTGGGAGGCCCCGGTATGAATAGCCGTCTGAATGTGGCTCTGCGGGAACGTAGTGGCATCGCCTATAATGTGGAGTCTAATTATACCTCTTATTCCGATTCTGGCATTGTGTCCATCTATTTTGGTACGGACGTTAAGAATATGGAGAAAAGTTGCCATATCGTATTGGATGAGTTGAAGAAACTTCGTACCCATCGATTTACCGATTTGCAGCTCTCTAAGGCGAAAAAGCAGCTAATCTGTCAGTTGGCCATATCTCAGGAGAGCAAGGAGTCTTTGAGCCTGAATCTAGGAAAAAGCTTCTTGTACTTTGATAAGTTCGAATCATTGGAGGATATATGCCGCAGTTTGGATGGCATTACGCCGACGTCTTTGCTGGAAGTGGCAAATGAAATTTTTGCGGAAGGGAGTCTCTCCGTATTGAAGTACCAATGAAAACACATACTCCTTTGCACCGTCTTTTTGAAAAAAGAAATCTATCTGTTGCTCAACCTATGGTTGTTTTGTTTCGTTCTTTCCATGAAAATCGGATGGCAATGCGAATGCTTGTTTATATGATTTTTGTTGGTTAAATAAAACCGCATATTTGTGAATAAATGCAAAGGTTATGGTACGGTTTTTGTGACTATTTTGTTGTGCAATAAACCATAAACACTTAGATCGAAGTGAGGTCTAATGTCGATTTGATGAAATGAGGCGTACATTTGTTTCCTTTTTACGCCATAAATGAAGTGAGTGCTATAAACCGCAATTATTAATATTATTGTTATGTCCTTAAATCTAAAAGGTTATTTGACTCTGCGTTGCCGGTCTTTGATGGCCGTTTCGTTACTGCTGGTCTGCATGACGGATGTTCTTGCTCAGAAGAATGTAGATACCCCAAATCTAAGTTTGGAGAATGGAAATCTTCAATATTGGAATCAATACATAGGTGGCATCTATTATGATGATGCCGAAGGTGTCTATAAATATGACGATTGGAATCAAGTTACGAATACGCAGCAGATTCAGATTGTGAATGGATTCGCCTCCAGTCAAGATCCCATTATAAGCTGTTGGGATTTTCCGACCAATCCGGATGGAATAACTCCGGTGCGGATTGGCTCCACCCGTGTGGCGGAGTGCAAGTCGGGTAGTACGGGAAGTACCTCATCCGCCATGGCAGAGAAGTTGACCTACAAATTTACGGTTACGGAAAACACGACGCTTTTCTCCTATCGGTTTGCTGCGGTTCTGCATTGTCCAGAGTTGGTTTCTCACTCTACTTCTGAACATATTGGTGAACAGCTGCCTTCGTTTAACCTTTCTGTCGATCTGCATGATCCTGTTACTGGACTGGACACGAAACTGCCTTGCGGAGAGTTTACAGTGAGTGCGGATGCTAACAATTCTTATGCTTTGGATCTGGTCAATGCGCAGGCAAATACCGTATGTAAGGGATCTGCAGAAGCTGGTAAAATTCAGGAGTATGCTTTCCGTCGATGGACCAAGGGTGGATATGATTTGTCCAAACATATAGGGAAAGAGGTTACCATCACTATTGTAGTACATGACTGCCTGAGGGAGGTTAATGGAAAGGTGGGTCCTGGTTCGCATCGTGCCTATGGCTATTTCTGGGCGGAAACGAGCAAGTTGGAATTGGCCGTCAAAAACTGCGGATTGGAGGCTGCCGAGATTAAGGCTCCTGAAGGATTTTTGAAATACGAATGGAGCAGATCGGACGGTTATGCGGTGAAGGTGGATTCTCAGGATCCCTCTCTGGCCCTCATTCCTGTGGAGATGATAAGCGGTGGCGTTACTTATTCCTGTAAGCTATATAGCCAGTTGGACGATTGTGCTCCGGTTACATTGACTGCGAAATTGGATGAGGTTGGTGTCGATATTAAATTTGATAATGAGAATGATTGCGCTGGAAAAGTGAAATTCACGAATAAAACGACGATAGATGGCGATAAAATTGTAGGTTATAGTTGGGATTTTGGAGACGGGGCAATCTCTTCTCTTGAAAATCCGGAGCATCAGTATGCCGTTTCCGGCGATTATGATGTCGCTCTGACGGTATATACGGAGCTGGGGTGTTCAAAAACGTTTTCAAAAAAAATCGCCGTGCGTTATTTCCCTAACTTGAAGGTTAGTGCCATCGATTCTGTCTGTATTGGCGAAGAAATCGAAATCACGGCGTTGGAGGCTTCCGTGGGAAGCTCGTTTAAATGGAATACGGGAGAGACTACCCAAACAATACGTCATAAGATGGAGTCTTCTCAGGAGTTTACGGTGGAGGTCGAGGATGAGTATTTCTGCTCTTATTCCGCTTCCTATTGGGTGTCCGTGAAGCCGAATGCGGAGTTCATCGTGTTGGGCGACAGGGAGGTGTGTCTGAATGATACGGTTGAGTTGACTGCGAGGGCATTCACTTCCGGTGACAATCTGACATTCAGTTGGAATACTGGCGACAAGACGGACGTAATGAGGGTCCGTCCTTTGCATGACAGTACGGAGTACCGTGTGACGGGTACTTACCGCAATGGTTGCAGTTCTACCAAGAGTGTGATGGTGAAGGTCTATCCGTTGCCTGTCATTTCCGTTTCCGGCAACAATGTGATATGTGAAGGTGAGTCTACGCAACTGACCGCCGATGTGGTTTCGTCTATCGGCGATGTGACCTATATCTGGAACGATATTTATGAGGGGAAGACCAGGGAGGTGATGCCGAACCAAACTACTACTTATGAACTTTATGGCGTGGACTCTAAGGAGTGCCATTCCTTGCCTCGGAATATAACAGTTAAGGTGAAGCCATTGCCGCAGTTGGCGATCGCAGGAAATACTACCATCTGTGAGGGAAAGAGCGTACAGCTTACCGTTACGGGTGCAGGTTCTAATGTCAAGTGGTATGATGGTACGGAAGGGCAGACTACCATAACACGGACTCCGACTCAGGATACTGTCTATTGGGTGGAAGGAACTTCCAACGGTTGTGTGGGCAGGACGGAAGTAAACGTCAAACTACTGGATGTCCCGTATGTTTGGATTGAGGCCTCTTCTCCTGTGTTGTGTAAGGGCGATACTGTTATATTGACGGCCAAAGGCGCCGATTCTTACGTTTGGAATACGGGAAGTGTGGCAACCTCCATCTCGGATATGCCAATCACCACTTCTGAATATTCAATCGTTGGAACAACCAGCGTAGGTGGTTGTGTTGGTACAGGTTCTGTAGTGGTCACTGTCAATCAGCCGCCCGTTGTTTCTATTACGGGTGATAATAGTGTCTGTGACGGTGCGGTCGCTAAAATTCAAGCATCAGGAGCTGAAGAATATTTTTGGAGCAATAATGGTTACGGAGCTACTCTTTCATTGCCAGTTACCGAGGATGTGGATCTGACGGTTAGGGGAGTGGATGTAAATCAGTGCGAAGGAACGGCTTCTTGGACGATAAAGAAAAAGAGTCTTCCGTCCCTCTCTTATGTTGGTGAAACTTCGGTCTGTAGGGGTGTCATACTCAACATTGCCGTTTCTGGAGCTAATACATACGAGTGGCAGGATGGTTCGTCGTCGTCGGTCTATTCGTCGATGTTGGATTCGGATAGGGAGTTGACCGTAAAGGGATCCATCAATGGATGTTCTTCTTCGATGTTGATACCAGTACGGGTGTTGCCTGTGCCGTCTCTTTGGGCGTCAGGAAGTGGCATGACGGGTGTCTGTCCGGATAGTGCGGCGTACTTGGTGGCACACGGAGCTTCCCGTTATCAGTGGGGTGGAGGTGAAACTACGGACACCATCCGCTTTATTCCTGCAATTTCTACCAGCTATACGTTATATGGCTATTCTGATGCCGGTTGTGAGGCTATGATCAGTGTTCCTGTAAAAGTGAATCCGAGACCTATGGTCTACATAAAGGGTGATACGCATGCCTGCATGGAGTCGATGGTGACGATCGAGGCTTATGATGCTAATGGCGGTACAAATAACTTTATGTGGAGCAACGGAAGTATCGGAGCTGTCATTACTCCCAAAATATTGGGAAACACGACGTTTAAAGTTTTGGCGGAGAATCAGTTCGGATGTAAGAATGAAGCGTTGCATGACGTGTCTCTGATAGATCCGCCTACGCTCTCTTATGAGGGCAAAACTTCCCTTTGTCAGGGTGAGTCTACCACCATTGTAGGAAAGGGAGCCTTGATGTATTCATGGGATGATGGGACGACACATAGTTCCGGAGCTTCGATAAATATATCGCCAAATAATAACACGCTCATTAGAATGACGGGTAGCGATGTCGGTAATTGCCAGTCTGTCATTGATATCCAAATTTTGGTCATGACGCCTCCAACTCTCCATATCACGGGCGATACTGCCGTTTGCCTTGGCGATACCTTCTCCATCTACGCATCCGGTGCCGATACTTATAAATGGAATACGGGAGATTTGACCTCATCCATCAAGTATAAGATAGGATCTACTTCCGAGTATACCGTTTATGGAACGAACGAGTATGGGTGTACTTCCAGCAAAAGCCGTATCGTTATGGTGCGTCCTGCTCCGCAAATCAACATAGAGAAAGGTCTACAGACCGGATGCCTTAATTTTCCGGATACGGTTCGCCTGTCGGCCAAGGGAGCCTCCTTCTACAAATGGACTAGTGAGCCATATAATGTAAGTGTCGCTCAGAATGGTTACACGGCAGATCTTTTGGCTGTCATAGAGGAACCTACTACTTTGTACGTGGAGGGTCGGGATGTGTTCGGCTGTGTGGGAAGGGCATGGAAGGAGGCCGATTTGTTGCCTCGGCAGTCTATTGACTTCTCCGTTACGCCTTCGTTCATAGAGTCGGGTAGTTCTAATGTTCGCTTCTCCGGTGTGTCACCGAAGGAGAGCAAGTGGTATTGGGAACCCGGTGACGGTACTTCCGAAGTGGTAGGTTTGAATGCGTCCCACTATTATAATCCTACTTTGGCCGATTCTTTTGTCGTGAATGTGAAGGCTGTGGATAAATACGGCTGTGAGTATACCGGTCGCTCGGCTGTCTATACGTGGCTTGATTTCTGGGGGCCTGAGGCCTTTACTCCTAATGGCGACGAACTCAACGATACGTTCAAATTCTACGGAGGTGAGTATATGGACAGTTTTCATTTCATTATCTATAATCGCTTGGGTGAAATAGTCTTCACCGGGAATAGTATCAATGACGAGTGGGATGGAACTATAAACGGAGAGCCTTGCCCTTGGGGCGTGTATGGTTGGCATGTGACCTTCAAAAGCAATTTTATGGGAGCAAACAAGGATGGTGAAAGACGAGGTTTCGTCTCTATCATTAGATAGTGAGAGTTGTGTTATTGATTATAAAAACGGAAAGATATTGTAGCATGAAGAAAGTTGTAGCGTTGCTGTTATTTGTGGCATCCTTTTGGATGGCTGGAGCTCAGGATTACTCGTTTGTCAACCATAATTTGACGCCTTTTAGCCTGAATCCATCGTTGGCAGGAAACGCCAACGCCATGCGCTTCGGCGTTAATTATCGTCAGCAATGGATGGCGTTGGGTAACAATTATCATACGTTCAGGGCCTCTTTCGATCAAAATTTCTATAAGCAGATGTGTTCGGTGGGAGTGGCTTATGCCTATGATAATATGGCTAATGGGGTGTACAGTACAAATGAGGTCTCTTTGGTTTATGGACATACGTTAAGGTTGAAGGAGTTTTATTTCATTCGTCTTGGTCTGCAGGCGTCCATGTTTATCAATCAGTTGGGATGGGATAAGGTGAAGTATGGTGACCAATATGACCAGAATACAAGGAAGCCTACCTTGGAAACATTGGAACAGTTTGATAGTGATTCGCGTACTTGTTTCGATTTTTCTTTCGGAGCTTCCTTCGTGATTCAGAACTTGCTGACGGTGGGCGGTGCTGTTTATCATATTGCAGAACCTAATAATGGTTTTGTTGAGTTGGACGATAATATTTTAAAGCGTAAATTTGTCGGACATATTAATTTCATTCAGGATTTGCAGTATCAGAATGGGCTGTTCGGAAGAAAGGATCTGTCTCAGAACTATATGTTTGTGAACGGAGCTTATCAGCAACAGTCTGATTTTAAAATGGCCAATGTTGGTGTCGGCGTGGCTTGGGATCCGTTGATATTGGGCGTGTCTGATAAAAATGATCTGGATGGCATCAATGTGTTGGCGTTTATGTTAGGTGGACATTTCAAGGGACTGCAGGTCTATTATGTGTATGATCTTTTTACATCATCAAAGAAAAATGGCTCGTGGTCTCATGAAATAAATTTCATCTATATCTATCAGAAGCATGAGCGTTACCCTTGTCCTGTGGTCTATTGGTGATCTTCTTTTGTCCGTTCGCAAAAAGAAGGTGGCTCATAAATTTGGTGGACATGGAACTACGTTTGTCCGGATTTTATGGTTCGGTGAAATGTGTGGAAGAATCAGAACGGTTTTTTAGAAAAGGAGAAAGTTATGTTGGTATTGGGGATAAATGGAAGCGCTAGGCTTAACGGCAATACGGCGTTGATAATGAATGTCGTGTTTGAACGTTTGGAGGCGCAGGGCATACAGACGGAACTTCTGCAGTTGGCTGCCAGGGAGATGACTCCCTGTCGAGGGTGTTTCGCCTGTAAGGGTTGTGGAAATTGTGTTTTTAAAGACGATTATTTCTCGGAGTGTTTCGAGAAGATGGCCAAGGCCGATGGTGTCCTATTAGGATCTCCCGTCTATTCGGCCGATGTCTCTGCTCGGATGAAGGCTTTCTTGGAGAGGGCTGGGGTGGTCGTTGCCACTAATCCGGGAATGTTGAAACGGAAGGTAGGTGCGTCGGTGGCGGCCGTGAGGCGTGGCGGCGGACTGACTGCCGTAGATACGATGAACCATTTTCTGCTCAATAAAGAGGTTGTCGTGGCTGGTTCTACCTATTGGAACATGGTTTATGGTAAGGGTGTGGGCGATGTCCTGACAGACGAAGAAGGTATCTCCAATATGAGAAATCTAGGGGACAACATGGCTTGGCTCTTGAAACGGATCCGGTAAAAAATACTGCCATGAATGGATCCACAGATAGGTCTACTGTGAAAAATAACTTGGTAAAATTCAAATCATCTTGTGTCTGTGCTTTCCAATCCTCGCATTGACAGCAGTACAATCTGTAGGGACAAATGTATAGGTCGTGAAACCTAGACTCGCCGTCGGCATACGGATACTCCGTGTAGGAGGGGAGGTGTGTGCCGCAGCGTGAAGAAACTTTTTTGCCCGAAGTACGAGGAAATAAAAAAGGTTTTGGCGACGGATCCTGCCGTGTCTCCTTAAAACCGGGCAAAAAGTGCTCGTCCGTCAGAAGAACAGAACAATTCATATCCGGTGCATTTGCTTGTTTTCCCATGCAAGAGGACAATGCCTACGGCCTTTTGTCAAAATCGTCACAAGTGGTTTTCTGCGATTACTTGGTATCCGTCGTGCCGAAAATGTGCCAAGTTGTTTTTTTCGATACTTAATTGCTCGTCCGGACATCTCTCGAGACAATTCATCGCCATCTCTCGTTCAACCTTTTCTCTGTTTGTTTGTTTTTATAATGATGAAAAATCTTAACCGGACTTCTAAAATATTTACTAATGAAAAGGAATCTACAAATGTTACGAGTGTTGAGTGCAATGCTGCTTGTCCTTCTGCTTTCGGTGTGGAGCTGCCGTCATAAGCAGGAACCTTCTGGCCAAGTGCCTTCCTTCGTAGCCATGAAGGTGTCTGAGTCTACCGTGCCTACGTATGTGGATATGGTGGGGCAGGCGGGGGCTATGACAAGTGTTAATATAGTGACCCGCATAGAAGGCGTATTGGAAGGACATTATTTCAAGGATGGTGCGGTAATTCCGAAGGGTACGGTGCTTTACCGGATACAGAGAACCCAGTATGAGAATGAACTGCTTGCCGCCAAGGCGCAGTTGGAGAGTAACCAGGCCTCTTATGTGCAGGCACGTGACAATCTCCGACGTATGGAGTCGTTGATCAATTCGAAGGCAGTGAGCAAAGCTACTTACGACTCGGCCGTGGCAGCAGAGAAGGAGGCCAGGGCGGCGGTAGACCAGGCCCAAGCCAACTATAAGGTGGCGCAGCTGAACTACTCCTATACGGAAATCGCGGCTCCTTTTACGGGTATGATATCAAAAGGTAGTTATTCGGTTGGCAACCTAGTCTCTCCAAGTAGCGGAACTTTGGCTACGATGACCTCTGTCGATCCTATTTTTGTGGATTTTGAAATGAATGAAAATAAGTACTTGGCCATCATTTCGGATTCGGTCATGCGTCGTGATCTGATGGATACAAAGAATCCGCCTAAGGTTACGTTGATATTGCCCGGCCAGAAACCTTATTCCCATCAAGGGTTTTTGGATTATATAAGTCCTACTGTCGATCCGGAAACGGGGACTCTTGATTTTCGCGCTACGGTTCCCAATCCCGACAATCTTCTCCGACCCGGCAATTATGTTACAGTAAGGCTCGTCATTAGTGAAAATCGCAAGGGAGTTGTAGTCCCTCAGTCTGTCCTGACACAGGTGCAAAACAAATATTTCGTATATAAATTGGATGGACAGAACAAGGTGTCGCAGACAGTTGTCACAACAGGGAGCGTTATCGGAAATAATATCCAGATACTTGCAGGATTGAATCCTGGAGATGTCATCCTGACGGAGGGCTTTCAGATGGTACAGCCCGGCATGAAGGTCAATCCCATATTGAAATAGTTTTTTGTGCGAAAGTCTACTTAACTAAAAACAAAGAAGAAGATGATTCAAAAATTGATAACGAGGCCCATCCTGTGTTCTGTGATAGCTATTCTCATTGTGCTGATGGGCTATCTCTCCATAGAGAATCTTCCTATTGCCCAATATCCTAACATAACGCCGCCCATTGTGAACATTTCGGCCCAATATCCGGGTGCTGATGCCGATGTGGCGCAGAAGTCCGTTGCCATACCTTTGGAGGAGGCTGTTAATGGTGTGGAAGATATGCTCTATCTGCAATCTACTTGTGGAAATGACGGGTCGGTCTCCATCAATGTCTTCTTTCGTGTGGGGACGGATCCGAGCATGGCGCAGGTAAATGTGCAGAACAAGATACAGTCTGCCATGGCATTGTTGCCCTCCACGGTCACCGACCAAGGTGTTACGGTGCGGAAGCAGTCTACCGGTTTTTTGTTGATGTACACACTGAAGTCGGATAGTAGCAGGTTTGCCAACCAGTTTCTGGCCAATTATGCCAATCTGAATATTGTGCCAATCTTACAGAGGGTAAACGGGGTGGGAAATGTGATTGTGTTCGGTGGCGACCAGTATGCCATGCGCATCTGGCTCAATCCGGTGGCAATGGCCGGATATGGCATCAGTATGTCCGATGTGCAGTCGGCTATAGCGGCACAAAACCAGAATGCGGCGGCGGGACAGATAGGCATGTCTCCGTCGGTTCCGGGGCAGGAGCTCTCCATCGTTTTGCGTTTTAATGGAAGGTTGGTCGATAAGGATCAGTTTGACAATATTGTTGTGAAATCGAACGATGACGGCTCTTTGATTACGATTAAGGATATAGGACGTTCGGAGTTGGGAATGCGAACATATAGCTCGTCTACAAAGATAAATGGAGAGAATGCGCCCGTGATTGCGGTGATGCAGTCGCCTGGCTCCAATGCCATCTCCGTGCGAAAAGCCTGTGACGAGGCGATGTCTGATGCATCCAAACTCTTTCCGGAAGGAATAGAATATGGAGTGTCGTTGGATACGACGAAGTTTATCAGCATCTCCATCGAGGAGGTGATATATACGCTGCTTCTTACGTTCGTGCTGGTGTTCATCGTCGTCTATCTCTTTGTGCAGAGGGTTCGTGCCTCCGTCATTCCGGCGTTGGCGGTGCCTATCTCGCTGATTGGGGCTTTCTTGTTTTTCGACCTGTTGGGTTTCTCTATCAATCTCATAACCTTGCTTTCGTTAGTGTTGGCTATTGGGTTGGTAGTGGACGATACGATAGTGGTGATCGATGCCGTGCAGCAACATATCGACGACTTCAAAATGTCGCCGGAGGAGGCTACGAAGGCAGCCATGAAACAGCTGACAGGTGTGTTGCCTGTCATCACTTTCGTGCTGGTGGCGGTCTATATCCCGGTGGCAACGATTGGAGGGACGGCAGGTGCCCTTTATAGCCAGTTTGCCGTGGTGCTCTCGGCTTCGTTGGCACTCTCCCTGTTGGTATCTTTGTCTTTGTCGCCCTCTTTGTGTGCGTTGATGCTTCGCCCTAGTAAGTTGAATACGGGAGAGGCCGGCAAGTTCTTCCATCTTTTTAATGTCGGATATGAGAAGTGGCATAAGTTGTTTATCCATATAGTAGAGGTTTTTAATAAGAGGAAGTACCGTCTTTGGATTTTCATCTTGGCAACCACCATCCTGGCCATTTGGCTGATGCGGGTTGTCCCTACCGGATTTATTCCGAATGAGGACCAAGGTTATTTTATCGTAAGTGTGCAGGCGCCGCAGGGTACGGCGATGGATCGGACCTCTCAGATAGTGGCGAGGGTAGACTCCATTGTCCGCACAAATACCAATGTGGAGAAGGTGCTGTCTATTACAGGGTTCTCCATGATGGATAACATCCAGAGCCCGAATGCCGCCTCCTTGTTCGTGAAGCTTAAGCCTTGGTCGGAACGAAAGTCGGAGAAGAACAGCGTCTTTACGATAGTGCGCGAGACGCAGGGCGAATTGGGCGTAGTGAAGGACGCCATCTGTATGGCAATCAATCCGCCGGCCATCATGGGAATGGGTTCCAGTGGGGGCGTGATGATGTTTGTGCAGGCACAAAGCTCGTCCGATTATGGAAAGTTGGATGAGGAGACGAAAGCCTTTGTCTCTTCGTTGGCGAAGACCAATAAGGCGTCGAGCATATATACGACGTTCAACATGAACAATCCTCAATATCTTTTGGAGCTGGATAGTGCGAAGATAAACAAGCTGGGAGTGAGCTATGATGAACTGTACATGACTATGCAGGCTCTTTTCGGCAGCCTATACATCAACCAGTTCAATGAGTACGGGAAGGCATATAACGTGATAGTGCAGGCTTTGCCTGAGTTCCGCTCCAATATAGATAATCTTCAGACGGTATATGTGCCTAACCGCCAAGGGGCAATGGTGCCCATTAGCTCGTTGGTGGAGATAAAACCGGTAGAGGGTCCCAATTATCTGATGCGGTTCAACCTGATGAGTGCGGTGGAGCTGAATATTGCGCCGGACAAGGATGTCAGTTCTGGCTCGCTCTTGGCGGCCGTCAATACCTCGGCAGAGGAGTCTCTGTCTCCCGGATATACCTACCAGTATGCGGGAGAAGCCTTTCAGGAGATAGAGGTCAGCAAAGAGTTGGCGTCCATGTTCCTGCTGTCGTTCGTTGTGGTCTATCTGCTGTTGGCGGCGCTCTATGAGAGCTGGCTGCTGCCTATTCCGGTCTTGCTCTCCTTGCCGTTTAGTGCCTTCGGCGCATTTGGACTGTTGTATGTTACTGGAGGCGAAAACGATTTGTTCGCGCAGATAGGTTTGATTATGTTGATAGGCTTGGCTGCCAAAAATGCGATTCTGATTGTGGAGTATGCCGAGAAGTCCTATGCGGAGGGAGCCGATGTTGTCCATGCTGCGTTGGAGGCGGCCCGCCTCCGCTTCCGTCCTATCTTGATGACCTCTTTTGCCTTTATCTTGGGTGTTCTGCCGTTAGTGTTTGCTTCCGGTGCGGGAGCAAACAGCCGCCATTCCATTGGTGTGACCGTGTGTGGCGGTATGTTGATTACCACATTGCTGGGTCTACTTGTTGTTCCTTCCACCTATATCATCTTTAAAAAGTTGGGTAATAGGAAGAATGGAAGAAAGGAGAGCTGAGTTTGAATATAAACCGTTGTCTATTAATGCATATTTCTATGAAAAAAATATGATAATCCGCAATATGTCCCACTGAACATTTGCATAAACCCGGCATAAACGCTAACTTTGAGCATATATAAAATCGGCATTGAAATGAAATTGTTGGAGTTCACACAAAAATATCCGGACGAGGAGTCTTGCATCGCAAAATTGAGGGAGTTAAGGGAGAGAGATGTCCACGTCTGTCCCAAATGCGGGCACAAGGAATGGTACTGGAAGGGAGACAAGCTCTGCTACGAATGCAAGAAGTGCCATCATAGGGAAAGCATCCGAAAGGGCACGGTAATGGAAAACTCGAAGCTTCCGTTCCGATACTGGTTCGTGACCATGCACCTGCTGACTGCCACCAAGAACACGTTCTCCGCACTCGAACTCCAGCGGCAGTTGGGGCACAAGCGCTACCAACCCGTATGGGAGATGCTCCACAAGCTGCGCAGCGTCATGGGCAAAAGGGACGGGAAATACACGTTGAAGGGCAATGTCGAGATAGACGAAGGCTTCTTTTCCACGGAGGTGAAGGAAGAAGAGAAGGACGACGCCCCAAAACGGGGAGCCGGCAGCCAATCCAAGACGAAGGTGCTTGTGATGGCGGAAAGCGAGTCCGTCGAAAATCCGAAACCAGGCAAGAAGGAGAAGAAGGTCAACCACATCAAGATGGTCGTCATCCCGGATGCGAAGGCGGACACGATAGATGGCGTGGTGAAGGTGAAGGTCGACAAGGATTCGTCCGTGGTGGGCGACGGCACGAAATCGCACGTTCATTTCCCGGACATCTTCAAGGAGTATTCCGGACGTAAGATTAATGCCGAGGACATAGGCAAGGTTCTTCCATGGGTCCACATAGCGATATCCAACGCCAAGACGCGGCTTGCGGGCATATACCATGGCATCAAGCCGGAATACCTTCAGGAGTATCTGAACGAGTTCTGCTACAAGTTCAACCGACGGTACTTCGGGGAACGGCAATTTGACCGTCTACTGTCTGCCTCTGTCGGTTACGTCACTGATTTTAAGCATCGAGTATACAACAAGAGATTGGGATTTTCTTAGTCCGTATTGCGGATTATCATATTATTTTTTGAATAGTCAGGAACCCTTTGCAGTTGCTTTTCGCAATCACTTTGCTGCAAGCAATCAGAGTACAAGCTCATGTGTTGTTTGCCCTGCAAGTCCTACCAGTCCACTAACCGACAGGCTGGAAGATTGGCTCGACAATCAGGACGTTATGCAAATTCTGCATATCAGCCCCCGCACATTGCAAACTTTGCGTTCCAATGGCATACTGCCATTTTCACGCATAGGCAACAAGCTCTACTATCGCCGTTCCGATATTTCCCGAATCCTCAACAACCATTACACAATGGTGAAAATCAAGTATTATGGAGGCAAGAAGTAAAGAGGCGATATTATCAAAAACTCATTATGGCATTGGAATATATGCGCATATATTGAGATTGTATTATCTGGGCGAAACAGTCCTCTCCCTTTCGGGGAGGACTTGTTCTCCAACTAAAAACCCATTCAATGCAGACAAACCAACATTGAATATTTTTATTCACAAGGAGAATATTGTGGGTAATGCCTTGGATAAAGAGCGTGCCCGGCATTCGGATAGCCAAAACGCTATCTCTACCGGTGATGCGTTCGACTTTGCCGTACTTCACTATAAACAGTCGGGGGATGAATTACTACAAACGCTAAATAGGGACATGAACCTGCATATCGGGGAGAATTGGAGTTTTTACAGTCAAAAGAAAACGGTAATCAATACAACAAAAAATGAAGTTGCTCAAGTGAAAAATAAAAAAGCTTTCGCTTTCTCATTTTTCAAAGCTCCAATCAAGAATACATTACCACACAAGACGGTTTCATTAGTGCAGGTTTACAATGCAATAACTGGCGAATACTACAAGCAAAACACCGAAAAACTCAGAAGTATTTCTGATACAGTTCAAGCCCGAAAATACAAAGCTGCAAATTTCGATTATTGCACTTTTTCGGGTGTATTTACTGCCCGTAATGATAAATCGCTTGTAACTCACTCAGAGCTTATGTGTATTGATTTTGACCATGTTCAAAATACAGATACACTTCGGCAAGCTTTGCTCGCCGATGAGTATTTTGATACACAGCTTTTGTTTGTAAGTCCTTCCGGTGATGGCTTGAAATGGATAATTGAAATTGACACTCGAAAAGCCTCACACGGCGAATACTTCGCCTCTGTGGCTAACTACATTTTACAAACATACTCGGTCGAAGTTGACAAGTCCGGTAAAGATATTTCCCGTGCTTGCTTCATTCCTTTTGACCCCAACGCTTTTATAAACCCTTTATTATTAAATAAACATGAGCAAGAAAACATTTAACCCAGCAGAATGGTTGAGCAAGCCGAATGCAGAACAAATTACATTTGATTCTGCTGAGGCGCAGCCAACCTTCGCCGAAAGGCAATGGGCAACAAATAAAGTCACAGAAACCAATGCAAACGCTATTCCTACTTTACCTCAATTAAACATTGACACTTCAAATGAGATTGAAACAATAACACAACGTATTGAAGCCGCTTCTGTTGACATTGCCCCGAATTATGCCGATTGGCGAGACCTTGGCTTTGCCCTCGCCGACGCTTTGGGCGAAAGTGGACGGAATTATTATCACCGCCTAAGTCGATTTTATCCGTCTTATTCGCAAAGCGAAACCGACAAACAATACTCCGCTTGCCTTGCTTCGCACGGTCACGGAGTTACTATCAAAACACTTTACCACCTGACTAAGTCAGCTGGTGTAAGTGTTTCCATTCCTCAACCTGTAAAAAAAAACTCCATTGGAAACAAAACAGGTTCACACACCCATGAAAGAAGAAACAGAGGATTTGGAGGAAATGTCGTACAAACGAGGGCAAAGTTCAAACTCGTTTGAAACTTTGCCGAGTGCAGACGATATTGCGGATACCGAATTGCAGGAAACAAATCTTCCTACTTTTCCGGATGAAATTTATACAGACCTCCCAGGCTTACTTCAAAAGGTCGTTGCAAAATCCAATTCCCCTGAAGATAGAGACCTTCTTTTGCTTGGGTCACTTGTCGTGATTTCAGCCTGTTTGCCTAAAGTTTACGGCATTTATGCAGAAAGGGAAGTTTACCCGAACTTATTCCTTTTTGTAACGGCTCAGGCTTCCGCTGGTAAAGGTCGCTTAACGCTCTGTCGTAAATTGGTTGACCCGATACACAAAGCATTGAGAGAAGTTTCAAAACTTGAATTTGAAGAATACCAAAGAAATCTAACCGAGTACGCAGCTACCAAAAACAAAGCTGAAACAGAGCGTCCTAAAGAACCACCTGTAAAAATGTTGGTCATTCCGGCCAACAACAGTGCAACCGGTTTATTTCAGATTTTGAATGACAACAACGGCTCAGGGCTAATGTTTGAAACCGAAGGAGACACGCTTGCACTCACTTTCAAAAGCGAACACGGAAATTATTCCGATGGTTTCCGCAAAGCGTTCCACCACGAAACAATTTCTTATAACCGCCGTAAAGACAGGGAATTTGTTGAAATCCAAAACCCTCGTTTGTCTGCCCTTTTATCGGGGACACCCAAACAAGTTTCAGCACTCATTCCGAGTGCCGAAAACGGCTTATTCAGCCGTTTCATATTCTATTTTATGAATGTTCGCCCTGTGTGGAACGATGTTTTTGCCAATTCTTCCGACCAAACACTCGATAGCTATTTCAATCACCTTGGAATGCAATTCTTTGACCTGTACAAGCACTTAGAATGTCAATCTGAACCAATACGCTTTTGTTTGACTTCGGGACAACAACAGGCATTTAATGCCTATTTTGCCCAGACACAAAACCAGTACCTTTGTCTGTATGGGGCTGATTACCTCGCCACCGTTCGGCGGCTCGGTCTCATTACATTCCGAATAACTATGATACTCACAGCCCTTCGGATTATGGACGATGGTAATATCTGTTCGCCCCTTGTTTGCCGGGATAATGATTTCAATACAGCATTATCGATGGTGAAAATACTTGTTCAGCACGCTGCCCTGGTATTTCAACAACTACCGTCCGAAGCCGTTGTAACAACCCCAAAGAATCAAAAACAACAGTTTTTAGACGAACTCCCGAAGGAGTTCTGCCGGAAAGATTATTTGACCGTTGCAAACAAATTAGGCATTCCCGACAAAACCGCCGAAAAACACATAAAACGCTTTGCTATCAATGGATTAATTAATCATTTTGCACATGATAAGTACAAGAAATTATGATTAAAATTCATTTTGTTATTTTCCCTATATGTTATTTGCTTGAGTTGATGTATTCGAGTTGAAAATTTCTTCTCCTGTAATTTCCGCAGCTATAGCAACACAACGACTACATGGTCGTAAAGCATAATAGCGGGCATTTCGTTCCGAAGGAGTTACTTCTTCCGGTTGTCGTTTAATCTTGAGTAAATCGGCACAAATATAAGATCCTAGCTCTTCCTTAAATTCTTTAGCTGTTCGTTGTACAGCCTCATAATTGATGATTTTTGCTTTTTTATCAGCAACATCAGTTGCAGGATAATGTAATCCAAGAACCATAAACATTCCGCTTACGGCTCCACACATTTCGCGCAACCGCCCCATGCCTCCACCAAACGAAGAGGTGAGTTTCGCCGCAGTCTCGCGATCTAGATCATATAAATCGGCGTAGGCCATAAATACAGATTGAGAACAATTATATCCATTCTCGAAAAGATGAAGAGCCAATTTAGCCCGATCTTCTATTAGTTTATTTTGTTGGTTTGTCATTTCTATGCGTTTCAATAGCATTTAATAAAAATTCAGGCGGAGGACAGGGTTTCCAGTCATTTAAACCGACAAATGCAAGTTCAGTTTCAGCCTCGTTAATAAGTTCATTTTCTTCATTGAAAAGTTTGTAAGTAAACCAGATACGAACTCCTTTAATTGCTTTTAGCGTTGTCTTGACAGTAAGCAACTCATCATACTTCGTAGTCTTTACAAATCGAAATTTCATGCTGATAACAGGACACATGACCCCTGAATCTTCTATTGATTGATAAGGGACTCCAATATGACGAAAAAGTTCCCAACGAGCCTTTTCATAGTATTTGGCGTAATTAGAGTGATGTACCGTCCCCATTCTGTCTGTGTCTGGGTAAGCCACTCTAAATTTTTGTTCATAATTAATCATAGTTTATTTCCAGTATAACGATATTCTTTTTTCTGATTTATAACAGCATAAGCCAGTTGTTTGAAAGCTGAATCGATGTTCGGGTCATCAAATATATCGGTTAGATTTCCTTTGTCACAATCCCAGCAAATTAATTCATTAATCGGGATGTGCGTCAAAACGGCAAGATCGAAAATCTCGGATAGTTTTTGGGCTCCTCCTTGTCCAAAGATAAAATATTTTTCTTCCGGATGTTTGGTCGGTGTAAACCAAGACATATTCTCAACAATGCCTAAGATAGGAATTCCGATATGTTCATCGTTCAACATACCGATAGCTTTTTGCACATCTGCAAGTGCCATTTGTTGTGGTGTGGTAACAACTATTGCGCCCGAAATATAAAAATTTTGGAGGAGTGTTATAAGCACATCCCCTGTTCCGGGAGGAGTGTCGATGATTAAATAATCAAGTTGCCCCCATTCTGTCTCAGTTAAAAGCTGCTTAAGGGCGTTGGTTACCATAGGACCTCTCCATACAACTGCTTGTTTTTCGTCAAAGAAAAATCCGATGGACATAATTTTAAGGCCGAGTCGAATGAATGGTTCCATTAAATGTTTACCATTTTTCTCTATTAATGTGGGTCTGGCCTCATCTTTAATTTTGAATAATGTAGGAATGGACGGGCCGAAAATATCTGCATCTAAAAGGCCAACAGAATAGCCTTTACGGGCGAGTGTAAGAGCAAGACCTGATGCAACGGTAGATTTGCCAACTCCGCCTTTCCCGGATGTTACCATGATGATCTTTTTTACATCCGGCAATTTTGTTTTGACAATTTGATGTTGATTGTTCATATTCTATCTATATGATTAAACTGAAATAATTTTTGAATAAACATTTCTAATTAGTTTGCTAATATCCGAATCAGGGGCATAATCGGTAATAGACTGACAATTGACCATAGCTTCGACAATTAGCGGATCAAACGGTAGCTTACCAATAACTTGTATGCCGGTTTGATTACAATAGGTCTCAATTCGAGATGTCATATCTGGATTAATGTCGAATTTGTTGATAATCACATTCGTGTGTAGTTTGAAACCGGCTGTAATTTCAAGTGTTCGTTTCAAATCGTGAAGTCCTGACAAAGTCGGTTCGGTTACAATTACAACAACATCAACTCCCGTAATGGTACTGATTACAGGGCATCCGATTCCCGGAGGTCCGTCAATAATAATATTAGGGATTCCGGCATTTTTTGCAATTTGTTTCGCTTTTTCCCGAACCAGATTGACCAACCGACCAGAGTTCTCCTCTCCGGGTGCAAGTCGTCCGTAAACCATTCTTCCGTTTTGAAAATATCCGGCATACATCCGGCTTTTGTCTTCATTTACAATATTAATTGCTTCTCTCGGACAAATACGTGAACATAATATGCATCCGTCACACAGTGTTTCAAGAACGGTTACTTTATGATTCTTTTCAACTATAGCATCAAACCGGCAGTAGTCAATACATGCTCCGCAGCTGTCGCATTTCTCTTGATTTATTACTGCTTTCTGTCCAGAGACAAAAGCATATTCTTCGTCGCAGACAGGATTGAATAACAGATAGAGATTAGCAGCATCTACATCGCAGTCGGCCAACACGATTTCATTTTGTAGCGTGGCAAATGCAGCACTAATGCTGCTTTTCCCGGTTCCTCCTTTTCCGCTAATTATTGCTATTTCCATATTGTTCAGTAATAGTGTGGTACAACTGATAAAATTTTGCTTCCCAATCAGGATAGAGATTGGTTAGTAATTCTCCGTTTGAATAGCTGACAGCAATTTTCTTATCAAATGGTACAGTCATCAACAACGGAATATTTTCCAGTTGTAGGTATTCGTAAATATCATTATTTCCTAAACCGGCTCTGTTGATAATTACGCCACAAGATTTACCCATGCTTTTCAGTGTATCTACCGATTGCATTAAATCGCTTAATCCGAAAGGAGTGGGTTCTGTTACCAGAACTACATAATCAGCTGTAGCAACTGTTTGAATAAATGGACAGGAAGTGCCCGGTGGGGAGTCTAATAAAATTATATCAAACCCGTTTGCATCCTTAATCGCATACTTAATAACATTAACCGGAGAATAAACTCCTACATTCATTCTTGCTTCAATTAGAGCACTATTTGTTGAAACACCATACTGACTGACAGAGCCTAATATATCATCTTTTTCCGCTATAGCTTCGTATTCACACGCAACGGAACAAGCTCCGCATCCGTGACAAAGTTCGTCCAGCACCTTTATCATTTTTGTATCTTTCAGAAAAAAGATAGCATTGTAGTTACAGTACTCCTTACATTTCCCGCAATAGGTACATTTTGTTTCGTCAATAACCGGAACCTTTTGAGTAACCTCGTGTGAGTGTTCTAATTCGCCACAGAGAAATTCCCTGTCATTGGGTTCTTCTGCATCACAATCGACAAGAGCGATATTAAAGCCTTTTTTTTGTAATACATTAAAAAGGTTGGTGGAAATAAATGTTTTTCCAGTGCCACCTTTGCCACTTGCAATCGCAATTTTTATTTTTGAGTTCACTGAATTAGTTTTATCAGAAAAATAATAGATATACCTGTGAGTATTAGCAATATTTGAATAATAGACTCAGAAGTTTTCGTTTTCTTGTGCATTTCAGGTATCAGTTCGGCCATGGCAATGTATAGAAAACTGGCTGCCGAAAAAGTCAATGCATAGGGGATAAAAGATTCCATTCCCTGCATGAAAAAATAAGCCAGAATACCAGAAATAATAGCCGTGCTGCCAGAAAGCATATTAAACCAAAGAGCTTTTCTTTTCGACAATCCGCTCTTTAGTAATATCCCAAAATCTCCCATTTCCTGAGGTATTTCATGAAAAATAACAGAAAGAGTCACAAATAACCCCATATCTATAGAAGTGAGAAAGGATGCGGCAATGATAATCCCGTCGATGGCATTGTGAAATGCGTCACCTATCAGTATCATCGGGGCTGCAGCGTGAATATGTCGTTCACAGTTTTTATTTTTGCAAGTATGCCATAAGATAAGTTTCTCCAATATAAAGAAGAAAAATATACCTGCTAAAATCAACTGCATGGTTTGAGCTGTATCCATAAGGCTTAACGCCTTTGGAATCATGCCGAAAAAAGCAGCTCCAAGCAATGTTCCACCAGCCATATATGCCAACCAAGTGGAAATCTTCTCCAAGACAGCTCCTTTGAACAGCAAAAGCAGGGACGCAATGGCAACGCTTCCCACACTTCCACTAAACAAAGCAGCTACTGTCAACTTAAACTCTAAGCTCATTATAATATCAAAAAATTATTTTTAGCTATTATCGATAATTGAGTTATTACAAACCACGAAACTGTCTTTTTCTACATGCAACAGTTCGGCAACAACATCACACTTTACCATTAATAAGTGGAAAATACGAGGATCATTTTCTTCAATTAATCCTTCAAAATTACCTTGACCTTTCGAAATGATCAGATCGGCCTCTTTGTAATGATGTAGAAACTCTTCACTGCAATCGCTCAATACGGTAGATGGTGCATCATAACCGTTACTGATCACATCTGCGACTAAGTTCATTCCAACCTGTTGTGCGTCTTCTAAAGTGGCATCATTGAGCACATGCAATCCTCGTACCGCGAATGTCAGGCGCGGATGCATAATCATCTCGATAAAAAGTTTGTCAAACACAATTTCACCGGCATTGTCGCCAAGATATAAAATTCTGGAGGCAGATTTTATTCTCGTAATCAACTCTTTGGAGTGGTCAATGGCAAATTCGCTTTCAAGTACCTTCTGTATGGTAACCGGGACATCAAAATTTGCATTTGCACCATAGTCTATAATATTTCCGGCTATAGCTAAACGCAATGCCATATCAAAAGGGTTGGCCGATTCTAAAACTTTTGTTCGGAATTTTTTATAAAGAGAAAGTGACAAGGAATTGCTTTCTGCTTTCTCTTTTGCATAAGGATTGTTTACTCCTGTAATTCGACAAAATTCCCTGTTCAGTTCGCTGTAAAGCTGTGCCATGGTTAGCGAAGCTCCTCGTGCCATGACAAGATTAAAGTACCCAAAAAATTCTTGCCTTTGATTATACGTTGCTTCATGTTTAGTCAATAACCGATCGAAGGCATTGAAGTGGCAATCCATGCATCGGGTATCGACTTCGTATTTTTGTCTCTCAGTGTTGGCAAGTGTGTTCGTGTTGGTCATCGTGATTACAATAGTTTGCATTCAGGGAGAGGTTTCCCGCTAAAAAATCTTCAATAATCTCTTTGGCTCCTTTTATAGGACTCCCAACAAAAGCATTGATATTTTGTTGATTAAATAAATCAATGGCTTTTTGTCCCATCCCTCCGGCAATTACATCGGTAACTCCAAACGAAGCAATCCATCGTGGATATACGCCCGGTTCATGTGCCGGTGGTGTTTTTTCAATTATTTCTGAAATTTGATTGTTTTGTACGGTGGCAATTGCAAAATACTCACAATGCCCGAAGTGAGAACATAATGTCCCGTTTTCCATCGGAATGGCAATTTTTTTAGTCATAATTTCAATTTTTAGTGTAAAACAATTGCTTGTATGTTTCGTAGTTGATAAAAATTCATCTTGTCAACTTTTACTACGCATACACGCATTCTTTATTTGAGCTTTTATTTCTTTACAATTTTATTCAAGATTGTATCTTTGTCTAATTTCCTGGTACAGAAAAACCAATCATAACATTTCGTATCTTCGGCTTTACTTTCCATTCTTTCTTTCGCAACACCACAAGAACCGGCAGTGGGAACAATAACTTCATCGCCCGGTCGCCAGTCTGCCGGAGTAGCGACACTAAATTCATCGGCTGTTTGTAGAGCAATTATTACCCGATATAGTTCATCAAAGTTGCGCCCAAGGCTTAATGGATAATAAATAATAGTGCGGATAATACCTTTTGGATCAATAACAAATACAGCCCTCACAGCCTTTGTATTGCTTTCGCCGGGCTGAATCATACCATATTTGCCGGCAATTTCCATGGTAATATCTTCAATCAGAGGGAATGTTACTTCTACATTTTTCATTCCTTTGTATTCAATCTTTTCCTTGATGGTTCTCAACCATGCAATATGGCTGTAAAGTCCGTCTACGGATAACCCTACCAGTTTACAATTTGCAGCATTGAATTGCTTTTCCATTGATGCAAAAGTCATGAACTCTGAAGTACAAACCGGTGTAAAATCAGCTGGGTGGCTAAACAAAATGACCCAACTTCCACTATAATCACTTGGAAAATTAATTTCTCCTTGCGTGGTTACGGCTTTAAATTCCGGTGCTGCTTCTCCAATTCTTGGCATTGAAAATACATTTTGTTCCATAATTTTTAGAATAAAAGATTAATATTATTTACATCATTTATATTTCAATAATGCTTTATAGAGCGACTTTCCCAATCACAATGCTTAGGAATTGTTCCTTTTCAAAATCACAAAAATTAATTCCCATTACGATTGCGATTTTTACGACCCATGCCCATACCTTGGCCTCCTTGACCACGACCTAAGCCTCTTCCCATACCACACCCTTGTTTGGTCGTGTTTGGGCTTTCCTGTGCTGTTTCGTCAGCAGAACTTTTTTTTCCAGCACCAAAATTGGTGCATTTACCCATTTTACGTCCGGTCATTGGACCGTCACCCATTGGGCCTTTGTGATTTAATCCAGGCATAATTACCTCCTTTTTAAAAAGTTGTTTTTATAAATCATTTCCGCTTTTTAAGCGTTTTTTTCTTCCATCACCACCACCTTCTTTTCGGCGTTTGCCCATACCAATTCCTAATATTTTTAGTTTTTCGTCATCTGTTGTGATACTACAATTCCCAATTTTCCGTCCAGTTCCGGCACCTTGTCCTTCTGGCCCTTTACCATCCAGTTTTGGCATATTCCATATATTTTAAAATTGTTTGATAATTTCCGAAATGGTTTTTTCTCTTTCATTTTGCATTTCAATATGTAAGCTATCAAGCAGTGATTTAATCTTTCCACCAAACTCACCGGCTACTACTCTTTCTACTCCTTGCGATGCAATAAATTGTACAGATGCAGGACCTGCCCCTTCTGCCGATTCTTTAGCCGGATTAGCTATAAATTCAGTATTCCCAGTTTTGCTATCGTAAAAAGCAAAAAATGAACATCGCCCAAAACGCGGGTCAATATTTGATAAAAGGGTATTGCCCTCTGATGAAATTGCTATTTTCATATTTGTTATTTAAATTTGAATACTATATCCACTGAATAATTGAATTAATCTGGAATCCAGTATATTTTTCATATAACCAACAACTTTTTCTCCTGTACAATGTCCTGTAATAAATGTAGTTATGGGATAATAGTTGTTTATATACTCAGCAGTCTCATTAATTTCTGCTTCAGATTCATACCTAAGTCCATTTCGGGAATCCAATAAATGAAATCCACCCATCACCCATTGAATGGGGCTAACAAATTTCTCTCTAACTGTTTCGAGTATATTTAACAATCCTTGATGTGCACAACCTGTGAATACAAAAATCCCGTTGTTATCATCTATCGTAAATATTAGTTCGTGCGAGAAATCATCTGGGACTATTTCACCCCTTTCATCCTCACTAAAAAGCATCTGATTAGCCAATGGTTGATTGAATTTGGTTGAAGTGTTGGCAAGGATACAAATCGCATTGTCAAGTTGCAATTCTTTTTCAACAAGTATCAATCTATCAGCATAATCTAAAAAATTAAAATCCAAACTAATATCATGAAATTCATTCCGCTTAGAATAAAATTTACGATTAATTACATGCTTAGAAAGTATAATTTTTGCTCGTGAATTTATCTTCAAAAAGTGTGGCAATCCTCCTATATGATCAATATGCCCATGCGATATAAACACATAATCTACCAAACTAAGGTCAATATTCGATTTTATAGCATTTTGAAGAAATAAATCAGAACCACCAGTGTCGAGTAAAATTTTGTATTTATCACTTTCAAGATAAATCGATAACCCATGCTCAGTTTCACTTTCCGGGATTCCCTTTCTATTATCGGATAATACTACGACCTTCATTTATACTTCATTTATTAGAGTCAATTCATCTTTCCCGTAACTCGTACAATTCTTGCAAGGAGTGTGGTTTTCAAGGCCATCTATCAACTTGCTGCATTTTCTGCAACGATACCAGTTTCCACCAAAATCCACATTTCCACCTTCGATTACAATCATTTTACCTTCAACAAATGCCTTGGCTATCGTTTTGCGTGCATTTTCATAAATACGGGTAAGAGTAGGGCGTGAGATATTCATTTTCTCGGCAGCTTGCTCTTGTAGCATTCCTTCATAATATAGTAATCGTATGACTTCGTATTCATCATATTGCAAAATAACCTCCTCAATCATAGATCGTGGAACTCCATAAGGTTTGAATCCTATCATTAATGGGGGAGAAACGATTTTTCGACACTGTTTTGGACGAGACATAAGCTTGTTTTTTTCGATATAAGTAAAATTGATGCAGCAAAGATATGTATTATTTTGAACATTTGTTCATAAACAAACAAGTTATTTCAAACATTTGTTCATTATAATAGCACCAGAATGGAAATTTTCTTATTATTTTTGCATGTTATATTATTGATTTTAATGCCATGAACGAATCTCTCTTCACTAACACATTAGCTTTCGAGTTCCCCAAAGAACCCAAAATTTTCTATTTCTCCAGAAAAGACAGAAAAGGTGTTTCACTTACAAAGTTGAGTCACCAACTTTTCCCGTGTAACATTAAAGAAATATTCCCCGATATTTCTAATGCAGATACTATCTACACTTCGTTTGATAGGAAGTTGGAGGGCTTTCAATCACTATCGGTTAACTTTAGCAAAGAGAACTTCGCCTTTGTCAAACGATTTTATAATAGAGAAATAAAGCACTATTTTACCACTAAAAATATTCTGGTCGAACCTACATTTATCAAAGACAATCAGATTTGGCTTCGGTCAACAGATGTTACCGCTAAAAAAATCAAAGATTGTGTTGTTTATGATCGGTTTACGATAAAGGTAAATTACAATCATTTTTTCAACACGCCTGAAATAGTTCTCTCTTATGACCGGCAAGCAAAGGTTTACAAAAAATCGGTAGCGGCATTTCTCGCAGAGTTTGACAATTCAAATGACAACCCATTTGAGGAAACATTGTCTGAAAGCCTCAACCCTGCTGATTTGCTGGTAAAGGTTATTTATATTAGCCATTATGGAGACAATAATACCCTCCAGAAAATGCAGGTAACTAAATTCTGTCGCTTAAAAGAATGGATGGAGAAAGGAGAACCGGTAAATTACAACAGTGTTTACCCAATAATTAATAATCGATTAGGGGCTTTTCTGGGGCATGATGCGGAGGAAGAAGAAAACGAAAATCCGTACATAAAGAAAAACCGATATACAAAATACCTTTCAAAAATCTTTGATTTTAAAAACAAATACCTTACTGCTAAAGAGTTCAAAAATATAATACCTGTATTGGATAATTTCACTCAGGTTCAACCCGGCAAAACAAGCCCGGACAGTAAGAAGCTGATTTTTGGTAAGAACAAAACGGACATGATTCCGCAACGAGGAGTGAATAATGGACCATTTAAACAACCTCGCCACGGCAATATTCAGATGTTTTTCATTGTTCCCAAAGAGCATGTTGGTAATACCAACGATTTATCGAACTACCTGCGTAAGGGCTATAAAATATTCGGTGGACTATTTAAGTACATAGATGTACCCGTTTCATTAGCTCCTAAAAGTTTCAACCCTGCTTTCGAAAACTTGGAAAATCCACTTTTTGAAATAGAGGAAAAACTGGATAATCAGGACTTCACAGGAGCAAAATATCTGGCTATATACCTGACCCCGATTGGGAAACATACAAAAGCAATCGAGCAACGAAATGTGTACTACAAAGTAAAAGAGGCTCTATTGAAAAGAAACATATCTTCCCAGTGTATCGAGACGGATAAAATGCTCACGGTATTAAAATCTGATGCAGAAAAAGGCAAAGATGCATTTGCATACACACTGCAAAATATCGCCATTGCTATAAACGCAAAACTTGGCGGTACGCCTTGGAAAATCGCAGTTCCCGAATATAGGGAAATAATTATCGGGGTGGGGGCTTTCAAACATTCCGACACCAACATTCAATACATTGGTTCTGCTTTCTCTTTTGATAACACCGGCGCATTTAATTCATTTGAATATTTCCATAAGGACGAATTAAAAGAGCTAGTCGGTTCTATCGAATCAGCTATCATGGATTATAGAAATACGATTGCCAATCTCGAAAGGCTCGTTATCCACTATTACAAAGATATGCGCGAAGATGAAGTAGAAATTATTGAGAATATGCTTTATAATATTGGTGTTGATGTACCCGTTTTTGTGGTCACAATCAACAAAACCGAATCAGAAGACATTGTAGTATTCGACAATGATTTTGTTGAAAAGATGCCTTACAGCGGTCGTTACATAAATTTGGGCAACAACACCTATTTGCTTTGCAACAACACCCGCTATTCCGACAACAACACGCGAAGCATTGAAGGTTATCCGTTCCCGGTCAAGTTGAAAATCAAATGTCATTCCGACAGTTCTTTACTAACAACTCCTACAATAAACGGATTGATCGACCAGGTATATCAATTTAGTCGCATATACTGGAAGTCAGTCAAACAACAGAATCTCCCTGTTACAATTAAATATCCCGAAATGATTGCTCAAATCGCACCACATTTCACAACCGGTTCAATACCTGCAAATATTGGGAAAGATAATCTTTGGTTCTTATAATCGAAGAAATGAGGGAAATAGAGTGTTTATGGGAAATATTGTGCAAGTGAGGGCAGAATTAAAACGAGTTTGAATTCTGCCGAACACAGCCGATATTGCAGGTACTGAAATCAGGGAAATATTCCATTTCCTCCAAATCCCCAATATCCCCTTTTTGATTTTAGGGGACTTCTATAAATTAAATATTTAAAAATCAGATAATTAATTGAGTTTTGGTACGTTTTTTGCTGTATATGTGGTACATAAAAGAAGAAAGCGATGAATAAACTCACTGCATTCCGTACGGCAAAGAGTACGGGGCTGTTCGAACAGGACAACAGCAAGGACAGACTGGTCAAGATGGGGAATCCGATGGAGAACATCACCCGCATATTTGACTTTGAGACCTTCAGGGCGACATTGGAAGGGCTCCTGTTCACAAAGGAGAGGAAGAGCAACGCCGGACGTCGTCCCATAGATTGCGTAATGATGTTCAAAGTCCTTTTCTTACAACGCTACTACGGCCTCAGTGACGAACAGACTGAATATCAGATAGTAGACAGAGGCAGTTTCCGCAGATTCGTCGGCATCGAGAATGTGGACGACGTGCCAGACGCCCGCACCATATGGAAATACAGAGAGGAGCTGACTAAGGCCAATGCCTACGACAAGCTCTTCGACGAGTTCACGGAAATGCTCCGCCAGAAGGGTTACGAACTCAACAAAGGCCAGATGATCGACGCGAGTTTTGTCGTGGCACCCCGGCAACGCAACACGCGGGAAGAGAACCAGAAGATAAAGGAAGGGAATGGGGACGAACTATGGAACGACACCCCCCACAAGAAGAGCCACAAGGACATAGACGCACGTTGGACGAAAAAAAGGGGGGAGACCTTCTACGGCTACAAGAGCCACACCAAGGTCGACGAGAGGCACAAGTTCGTGACCAAATATGAGACGACGGCGGCGAACGTGCACGACTCAAAGGGGTTCGAACCCCTTCTTGACGAAACGGACCGAGGACAGACCTGTTTTGTCGATGCGGGGTACGTGGGGACGGAGGCCGTCTTCAAGAAGTACGGAGTCGAGGCCGTGATATGCGAGAAAGGGTATAGGAACAGACCGTTGACACAGGAACAGAAGGCGAACAACCGTCGGAAGTCAAAGGTCAGATGCCGAGTGGAACATGTCTTCGGCTTCATGGAACAGAGCATGAAAGGACTGGTTGTCAGGACGATAGGGATTGCGAGGGCTAAGGCCAACGTCGCTCTCACCTGTCTTATCTATAACATCTCTAGATACGAACAGATTTTAAGGCGTCAGCCACATTTCATCGGATGAGTGGGTCGTGTCGTGTTGAAGAGTCAAAAAAGCAAGCAATGATGGAGAAAACATAAGCGAAAGGCATGTGTCGTCAGTGCGTTTTCCTATAACTTAAGGCAAGTTTTGGGAACCAGCGGGCAGATTGTCGGAGTTCTCATGAATTTCGGCAGTTTATATGATGCCTGTTTTTTTTGAAATTTCCGCATTTCGAATTAATAGAACCCCCCCCCTTAAAGGAATCCGGCTATTTTTTCTTTCCTCCTTTGGCGTTTGTAGTTGCACTTTTTCTTTTGTTGTTTGAACTGCTGGTGTCTTTCTTGTTCTTGATGGTGGAGTCTTTTTTGTTATCCTTGCCGTCAGCCTTCTGGTTGTTTATCATCTTTAATCCTTTCTCTCCCAAATATCTGACGGAATATTTCTTTGCGCCCTTTTCTCCCATGATGTGTATACGGAACTGTCCGTTGTCATATTGGAAAAGTTTTACGTTTACTTTTGAGAAGTTTATGTCAGCGCAGGCAAAACTTACATATTTCATGTTTTTCTTGATGATCCATCTTTTGGGGTGTTCGATGATTATGTACGTCTTGTTGCCCACGTGTACAGAATCTACCGTCAGGTTGATGGTTATTTCTTGTTCTTCGGGATACCAAGCTCCCCAAGAATATATGCCGTCAAGTCTTTTGTCCATAGTCCCGGATGCACTTTTGTTGGATTTGAATCTTATCTCTTGTGCTTGAATGACTTGGATTGAACAGAAGAAAAGTAACGAAAGAAAGAAAAGTTTATATCTGTTCATGTCGAATTTTGCTGATCAGAGTAGTTGTTTGGTTTTTTTGATTCCATGTATAGCCTTTTGATTTTTATCATAAACTATACTTTTCCTCAGTCTTATAACATCACGTTTGCAAAAGTAAAAAATAAAATTTTCTAACGAATGGTTTTTTGAAAAAAAAATTTAAAAAACGGGAATGTTTTGTCTCCTTTTGCATTTGGTGATCATGGGAAAAATGACATGGCAAAATGATCACTCTTTCTCTCTGACAAAAATAGCTATTTTGCATTTGATCCTATGTTTGCCGGTTTTGGATAATCATGGGGAGAATCTTTTTTTATATCTTTGTTTGTCTCAAAATAAGATGGAACAGAAAATGGAATTGCCAGAGTTATTTGTAACGCGTACTAAAGCAATATTGGGTGATGAATATCCAGCCTTCGAGTCGGCTTTGTCGTGTGGCTCGCCGACGAGTGTCAGGGTGAACGAGCATAAGACGGGACTTCGTCCGGAGGTCAATCCCGTACCTTGGTGCGCATCCGGGTTTTATCTCTCGGATAGACCAACGTTTACAATGGATCCGTTAATACATGCGGGGGCTTATTATGTGCAGGAGGCTAGTTCCATGTTTTTGGAACAGGTGTTTGCCCAGCTGCTTGATGTGGAGTCGCCACGGGTGCTCGACCTTTGTGCCGCGCCCGGAGGTAAGTCAACGCATATAGCTTCGCTGTTGGCTGGACGTGGTTTGCTGGTCTCGAACGAGGTGATACGTAGCCGTGCTAAAATCTTGTCTGAGAATATGACCAAATGGGGGGCTCCCAATGTGGTGGTGACCAATAACGATCCGCAGGATTTCTCCCGTCTGAATGGTTTTTTTGACGCTGTCTTTATCGATGCGCCTTGCTCCGGCGAGGGAATGTTCAGGAAAGATACCCAGTCCATTTCCGAATGGACGGCAGATAATGTGAAACTTTGTAGCGAACGTCAACGCCGTATCGTGGCGGATGTCTTCCCTTCCCTAAAGAGCGGGGGCTTGCTGGTTTATAGCACCTGCACCTATAATAGGGAGGAGGATGAGGAGAATGTGAGTTGGATGGCGGAGACTATGGGTGCCGAGATTCTTCCTTTGCGGCTTGACGACTCTTGGGGCGTGAGCTCTTCCGGTGCCGGATACCATTTCTATCCGCATAAGACGAAGGGTGAAGGCTTCTTCTTGGCTGTTTTGCGGAAAACGGCGGAGGAATCTGATTTTCGAGTCAGACCTACAAAGGATAGGGACGGAAAAAAAACTTCTGTCCCGGATGCCATTCGATCATGGGTCTCTCGTCCTGACGATTATAAGATATTCTCGGAGGGAGATTCTTTTTTTGCTTTGCCTGCAAAACAGGAAATCTATTATAAGGCGATAAAGACGGAGCTGAACGTGATGCAGGCCGGGATTTGTCTCGGTTGTGTGAAAGGGAAGGATGTGCTTCCTGACGAGGCTTTGGCTCTGTCTTGGTTGTTGAAGGGCGATGCGTTCGAATCTGTCGAATTGGAGTGGAAGAATGCCGTAGCATTCTTGAAGAAGGAAAATGTTCTTTTGCCCCAAGCGGGAAAAGGGTGGTTGCTGGTGCGATTTGAAGGTGTGCCTTTGGGCTTTGTCAAAAACTTGGGCAACCGTGTCAATAACGCCTACCCGCAGGAGTGGAGGATAAGAATGGAGCTGGATGCTTCCAAATATGTTCCGTTTTTACAATAGAAGTTATTCGGGAGAGAAATATATATACAAGAGTGAGACTTGTGGATTTTCAAAACATCATTTAGACGACAGTTGTTCTGAAAAGACTATAAGCTGTTTTTTTTATTTTGAAAAAGGTGAAGATTACATTTTTAGGTACTGGTACTTCGACAGGAGTGCCATATATAGGTTGCGATTGCAAGGTGTGTACCTCTTCCGATCCGAGAGACAGAAGATTGAGGTGCTCTGCTTTGTTTGAGGTGGATGGTGTCCATGTCTTGATAGATTGCGGACCTGATTTCAGGCAACAGGCACTGGCCAATGGGGTTAGGCATATCGATGCCGTACTGTTGACGCATGAACATGTTGACCATATCATGGGCATTGATGATCTCCGTCCTTTCGGCGATGTGGATATTTATGCTACGGCGGCGACCAATAAGGCTGTTCATCGCATATTCTCCTATTGCTTCAATAACGACTATCCGGGCATACCTTCGTTGGTGATGCATGAGATAGATGACCGTCCCTTTTTTGTGGATGGGGTGGAGGTGATCCCTATTAAAGCCATGCATTACCGGATGCCCGTGTTGGGTTACCGTATCGGTAAGGTGGGTTATCTTACGGATGTAAAGACAATCACCGACGAGGAGCTGGATAAGCTGCGCGGACTGGATGTCTTTGTTGTGGATGCTTTGCGCCACAGCGAACATATCTCGCATATATCGGTGGCGGAGGCACTTGCCATTATTGACAAGATCAAACCGAAACATTCCTATTTTATTCATCTTTGCCATCGTTTCGGACTTCATGCCGAGGAGGAGAAATTGTTGCCTCCAAACGTCTCTGTCGCGTATGACGGATTACAGATAGAGGTGTAGGATATTCGCCTTATCTATTGAAAAGACGGATGAATTTACCTGCGATCCAATAACCTAAGGCAAAAAATATGCAGATGATGCAGGCCAGTATTATGATGCCGGAGATGGTTCCGAACACTCCCAGACTGAAAGAGTAGGTGTAGAGGTAGCTTTTCAGTGCGTAGATTGGCTCGAAAGAGGGGGCAGTGTCGCTGCTTCCGGCTATGTTGTCTATTATTATTATCAATGTGTATAGTCCAACCGTGCAGAAGATGATGCCAACGGCTGTTTTTATTATGTTTTTACTCATGAGTTTCTTTGTTCTGTCATTTTTCCGACATATAGAACAATCTGTGGTTAAATAAAGTTTTGTTTATTTAAGAAACGGTATTGAATTTTATGCAAAATTTCCATATTGTATTGAAATTTGTCCGGCTATTTTCTTTTTGTCTTTTCCAAATAATTGTTGGATAGTGGTTTGGCGTGTTGGATGCTAGGTGGAAACGGTTCCTTCTGGTTGCGGCATATGCCGTACCTCTTGGAAAGCTGGCATCAGCGCAGGTGTTACGAATATACAAATAGATAATGCCACGGCATTTTGTCAAAATAGTCACAGGTCTTTGAAGATGTAGGTGTTGCCTATAAAAGAAAAGGCACATCTTAATGATGTGCCTTCCCTTTTTTATTTCAAAATAGGTGTCAGAACTTATTGGTCAAAATATCAAGGGCTTTTTCAAGTCCTGCCACGTCTTTTCCTCCAGCTTGTGCGAAGAAAGGTTGGCCACCACCACCACCTTGGATGGCTTTGGCTGCTTCCCTAACCATCGTTGTGGCGTTGAATCCGTCTGCCATGAGGTCGTCGGATAGGATGACGGTGAGTGTTGGTTTTCCGTTGGTCTGAGTTCCTCCGATGAAGACCATTTTGCCATTCATCTCGTTCCTTATCTGGAATGCTACGGATTTTACCATCTCTGCTTGGAAGTCGCCCTTTAAAACCATTATTTTCACGTCTCCCTTTTCGTGGGCGTTTCTCATCAGCATATCTTTCAACTGTCCTATCTTTTCGTGAATGAAGATGTCCACCTGTTTTTTCAGCTCGGCATTCTCTTCGATGGATTTTTTGATGGATTGTAATAAGTTTGGCGTATTGCTGAAGAAGTTTTTAGCCTCCCTCATCATGTCTTGCTGTATGTCAATCAGCTCTTCAGCCTTTGCTCCGGAAACAGCCTCTATACGTCTAACGCCTGCGGCTACCGAGCTTTCTGACAAGATGCGGATGATTCCTATCTCGCCGGTTGCGTGTACGTGCGTACCTCCGCAAAGCTCAACGGATGGCCCGTATTTGACCACGCGGACCGTGTCTCCATATTTCTCGCCGAATAGGGCGATGGCGCCCATTGCACGTGCCTGGTCTATCGGCATGTTGCGGCTCTCTTCCAGTGCGATGTTCTGTCGAACCATCTTGTTGGCCAAACGCTCCACTTGACGAAGTTCTTCGTCCGTCACTTTCTGGAAGTGGGAGAAGTCGAATCTGAGGATCTCCGCAGAGACCAAAGATCCTTTCTGCTCGACATGGTTGCCCAGTACTTGGCGTAGTGCGTAGTCGAGTAGGTGGGTGGCTGTGTGGTTGTTGGCTGTCTGCTGGCGTTTGTCGGCGTCCACGATGGCGTGGAACGTAGCGGTAGGGTCAGTAGGTATGGCCTTGGCTATATGTACACTCAGGTTGTTCTCCTTCTTCGTGTCGATGATGGCGGTTTGTGTTCCGTCGTCGGCAACGAGTACACCACTGTCACCCAGCTGTCCACCCATCTCTGCATAGAATGGCGTGCAGTTGAGCACTATTTGGAAAAGTTCCTGATTCTTTTGTTTTATCTTGCGGTAACGCAGTATCTCAACGTCGGTCTCCATCAGGTCATAGCCTACAAACTCAGGCTCGCCTTCTTTGATCGTAACCCAATCGCCGGTTTCTACGGAGGCTGCGTTGCGGGCGCGTTCCTTCTGTTGTTGCATCTCCACATCAAACTCTTTTTGGTTGACGGTCATTCCGTTTTCGCGGAGGATGAGTTCCGTCAAGTCAAGAGGGAATCCGAATGTGTCATATAAGGTGAAGCATTCCTTTCCGGAGATCTCCGTCTTTCCTGCGGCTTTGGTGTCTGCCATCACTTTCTCAAGTAGGCGGATTCCTGTCTCCAACGTGCGGAGGAACGACTCTTCCTCTTCCTTGATCACTTTAACGACTAATGTCTGCTGGGCTTTCAGCTCGGGATAGGCTTCACCCATGCTGTTGATGAGGGCAGGGATGAGCTTGTACATGAATGACTGTTTCTGTCCGAGGAAGGTGTAGCCGTAACGGACGGCACGGCGAAGAATTCTTCGAATCACGTATCCTGCCTTGGCGTTGGAAGGTAACTGACCGTCGGTGATGGAGAATGCGATGGTGCGGATGTGGTCGGCGATGACGCGCATGGCGATGTCCACGTCTTTATCCTTTCCGTATTCGTAACCGCATATTTTCCCGATTTCCTTGATGATGGGTTGGAACACGTCCGTGTCGTAGTTGGACTGTTTACCCTGCAATGCCATGCAGAGACGTTCGAATCCCATTCCGGTGTCGACGTGCTTGGCAGGGAGCGGCTCCAATGAGCCGTCAGCCTTACGGTTGTATTGCATGAACACGTTGTTCCAAATCTCAATCACCTGCGGATTGTCTTGGTTGACCAGCGAGCGTCCGTCTACCTTCTTGCGCTCGTCGTCGGCACGTAGGTCAATGTGTATTTCGGAGCAAGGGCCGCATGGTCCCGTGTCTCCCATTTCCCAGAAATTATCGTGTTTATTTCCGTTGATGATCCTCTCTTTAGGAAGAAACTGAGACCAGATGTCGGCGGCTTCGTTGTCGCGGTCCAGACCTTCTTCCTTGCTACCTTCGAATACGGTGGCGTATAGACGGTTGGGGTCTAGTTTCAGAACGTCAACCAGATACTCCCAAGCCCAAGAGATGGCCTCTTTCTTGAAATAATCGCCGAAAGACCAGTTGCCCAACATCTCGAACATCGTGTGGTGATAGGTGTCATGGCCTACTTCCTCCAAATCGTTATGCTTTCCGCTCACACGGAGGCACTTCTGGGAGTTCGCGACACGAGGATATTTGCGTGGAGAGTTACCAAGGAAGATGTCCTTGAACTGGTTCATACCTGCATTGGTAAACATCAATGTAGGGTCGTTTTTAACTACCATAGGAGCCGAAGGGACAATCGTATGTCCTTTCGAAGCAAAAAAATCGGTGAACGATTTGCGTGTTTCCTTTGCTGTCAACATGATTATTTCAATATTTTGTTTGTGGCTTTCTTCCTTTCGGGAGAAAAGTGAGACCCGTTATCCCTTGTGGGAAAAAGCCTTGGCTTAACTTTTTATTTTTAAGGTGCAAAATTAGAAGAAATAAATGTCAATAAAAAGAAATCGCCTGTTTATTTGATGGAGATAGAGACCGATTGATTTTAAGCAAATTATTTTGGTCTTATTTCGAATTGCGTGGATAAATAGAGCAATCGCTTCCATTGATGCAATATGCCATTTCAATAAATATGCTACATTCGTACAACCTTCATTCAAGCATTACATCGTCAGTGAATTATTCGGACGGAATTTGCGGGATGAATAGGATTTTTTTCAAAAACGCATCTCTGTCGGTAGGTGAGTGCTCGCCTACCGCCGGTAGTGCTAGGTTTTATGACCCCTACATTTATTTATCACTACGGGATGTGTTTTGCAGATGATGCACTGTCTGGAATTATCCATACAAGATGCCTGAAACGTCATTTGTTTATTTGCTTTTTTGGGGGGGACGATAACCGAACTAAAATGTTTGTTGGTAGGGTCTTATTTTGGTTGTGGATGAATTTATGTGGAGATGACGCAAATAAAAGTTGTTTATATGCAAATAAAAGTTTTACTTTGTGTTCGGATGACGTGAATTAGAAAAAATAACAAATTGAAATTTAGGAAAATATGGATTGCCGTTATAAGTATGAACGTCCGGCTTTGGCGATAAACTGTGTGATATTTGGATTTGATGGTGTAAAACTAAAAATTCTTCTTATAAAACGAGGAATAGAGCCTTTCAAGAATCAGTGGGCTTTGCCTGGTGGTTTTGTGAATGTAAATGAAACCATCGACGAGGCTGCCCAACGGGAGTTGAAGGAAGAAACAGGCGTTGACCATGTTTTTATGGAGCAGCTCTATACTTTTGGAAGCATAGACAGAGACCCGAGGGAGCGGGTTGTGAGTGTTGCCTATTTCGCTCTAGTGCGGATATCAGACTATAAGCTAATTGCGGGCTCCGATGCCTCGAATGCACAATGGTTCACAATGAATTCCATTCCTTCCTTGGCATTCGATCACAGCGTCATATTGGAAATGGCAATTAATAGGATAAAAGGTAAGATAAGGTACCAACCTATAGGATTTGAACTATTAGACGACAAATTCACGATTCCTCAACTCCAAGCTATTTACGAGTCTATTTTAGAAAGAAAAATTGACCGTAGAAACTTCTATAATAAGATTAAGAAGACAGGTCTTTTGATTTTTCTTGATGAGAAACAGCAGAAGGCCGCACATAGGGCTGCCACATTGGTTACGTTTGACAAGGATAAATATCTGAAATTAAAGGAGCAAGGGTATGCTTTTGAAATTTGAAGATGAGAGACGAAGGATATGAAGTGATTGACCTGGGATTTCCGTTCGACAAAAAAAGACGAGCAGCTTGTTTTTTTAAACAAAAGAAACCGAAATGAAAAGGAGGTAGATGAGGAACCAAGAGCATACAAAGAAGAGGTAATGGGCTATTGCGACTGGGTGCGCAATATATGGAGCAAAAAAGTGATCGATGAAAAGTTGAATTATGTTCACAATAATCCGGTAGAAGAAGGTATTGTTTTTCGTGCGGAAGATTATTTATATAGTAGTGCTACAGATTATGCAGGAGAAAAAGGTTTATTGAATAATGTGATTGTGATCGAATGATACCACGCGATGCAATCGCGCGGTAGCGAGGGCAGAACATAAGCAGATTAATATGAGTAAAGAACGTTTTTAGATAGCATTCTACAGGAATAAAATATGCAAAGGATGCTTTTGCTAATTTTAAATAAATCGTAATATTATGAACAAGAAAAATTTATTTATAATATTTTATTTGATGTGGCAATAACTACCTAAAGTGAAGTAAAATTGTTATTTTTGCAAAAAAAAGAGACGATGGACTTGATAGAATTCACAAAGAAGTTTCCGGACGAGGAGTCCTGCAAAACACATTTTAAGGCGTTGCGGGATGCGCAAGCCAAGAAGTGTCCGCACTGCCAAGGGACGGCGTTCTATTGGAAAAACGACAAGGAAGTATATGAATGCAAGGAATGCCACTACAGGATGAGCCTGAAGAAGGGCACAGTGATGGAGCACAGCAAATTCACGTTCAGGGAATGGTACATAGTCTTCCATCTGATGAGTTCTACCAAGCAAGCCATATCGGCCTCCGAGATGCAACGCCAGCTGGGCAAGAAGTATTACCGAGGAGTATGGGAGATGATGCAGAAGATAAGGGACGTGATGGGTCAGCGTGACGGAAAATACAAGTTGAAGGAGATGGTAGAGGTTGACGAGATGATGTTCTCCACGGATACGGAGAAGGAAGACGACGAACCCAACAAACGAGGCATGGGCAGCCAGTCACAGACAAAGGTGCTTGTCATGGCGGAAAGCAGCGAAATATCCCCAGAAGACGGCGACAAGGTGAGGCGGCATACCATTAACAAAAAGGTGGGACATATAAGGATGAAGGTCATAAAAGACATGAGGGCGGCCACGATAACGGAGGCGGCCACGGCGGTCATAGACAGTGGCAGTGGAGTGGTTACGGATGGGTGCAGGTCTCACACCCAATTTAAGGACGTGTTTGCCGGGCATGAGGCGTATGTCGAACACGACAAGAGAGAAGTCGTGACAAAAAAGTTGCCATGGGTGCACGTGGTTGCCGGCAGGTGCAAGAAAAGCATAGAAGGAGTGCATGACGAGGTGAAACGCAAGTTCCTGCAGTTCTATCTGGATGAATTCTGCTATAAGTTCAATCGTAGATACTTCAATGACATGTTTGACCGTCTATTGTTGGCAGCATCCTCCTGTGTGCCTGTGTTTCGGCATGGGTACGGAAAATCGGCGAGCGTATAGGTCGTTATTGACATACCAAAATATTTTATATTGTTAGTGCATGTACAGTGTTTGCTCAAGAAAACATTTCGGTTATTATGCAAGATTTAGAAGGTATTTGGTTATATCTTGATACACCGGAAGATACAAATACAAATAATACACGTTTTATAATGATTAATAAATCCGGAAAAAATTTGGGCTATGGATATGAATTAGAAGGAGAAATCGATTGGATAGGAGAAAGTTATTATGGATTTCAGGATTACAGTGACGATGAAGCAAGCACCATTAATGTGGAAGATTTGAAAACATCGGGGAAATATTATACTGAAATTTCCAAACCTTTTATTGACAAAGAAGGGTTTGCTACTGTGCCACATTTTTCCACACCTGAAATTGTTGAAATATCAGAAAGTACTTTATGGATTAATTATGGCAAAGTTTCTATATATGAAAAAATAGATAACTTATCTGAAATAGATATGAAACTATTGTATTTACGTGGCAAGAAAGACAATCGGGATTACATAAAAGAATATTTAAATCTTGATGTTAGGGAAATCACTGCTCCTGAAAGTATTATCTACTCAGAACCTGATAAATCTACAAAAATGCATCTTACAAAAGGTGATATGATTTTTGTAGTAGAAGAAAAAAATGATTGGATAAAAATAGAACACTCAGGAGAGAATTTGATGATAGGATGGATAAAAAAAGAAGATGTGAAATGAATCTTTTGAGACTGCCTCTGTTGAGAGTAGTGTGCTAAAAATGAAGAATGAGCCGTTCGGCGAAGTGTTTCACTTCGTCGAAATTAAAAGCAAGCTTCAAGTTAGCCCCCCGCTACCGCACGATTGCATCGCGTGGTAGTGAAAAAGGACAGAAAAGATAAATTAAGCAAAAAGAAGACACATGAGTTTAAGAAAGTACAAAATATTACTGATTGTTCTTTTGTCGCTAACCGCCTATGTAAGGTTATCGGCACAGGATGATATGGTGATTTTTGTACCTGAAGAGGAGTGCATTTGTGATACTGTTCAACCCTTGAAAAAGACGACCTATTCAAGCAAAGAAGCCGCCATGACGGGTTTGAAAGAAGGGGAGTTCGGACAAGTCTCAGGCAGCGACAGCCTCTACCTAAAAACCGCCGATAATAAACTGATATCAGTCGGAACCGTCTTGCCTGAGACATTCAAATACGAGAACACCGGCAAGATAGAAACCAATGTTCCATATATTGTCTTCTCCCAACCCGAAGGAACAAACCTCGCATTCGACAACAACAGCCGAAAATACTTTGACAACGTATACCGCCTGAAAGACACCTACGAAAAGCAGAACGCAAACTACACCGTCCCCTGGCTGGCGATGAACCCCGGCAAGATAGAGCATATTGATGCCACGGTAGCAGGCGGGGCAACCATAGACTCCGTAAAATTCATCATGCCCCTATCCGACGGCAGCACACTTCAACTAACCCACAACCGAACATACGACGTACACATACCCGGCGGAAGCGCAGGAACCACCACCGAGATATTTGCCGTCGCCCAAATAGGCGAAACAAACAAAGTAGTAGGCAAACTAAAAATAGCCAATTATGCCGCTAAAACACAAAAAGTAAACCTTGTACCCGTACGCCGCGACAAGGAAACTATAAACGGCCGCGAGATAGAATCCAAGTTGAATGAAATTTACGGACGGCTGGGTATCAAATTCGAGGTAACAGTTAAAGAACGTTTCGGAGATGGAGAAGAATACTCCTTTTTAGATGGAGGATTACAAGTAGACGATAAAGGCTTCTGGAGCAACGAGACCGAACAGATGAAACAACTCCGGTTGATGTATTATGCCGAAAATTCCGAAAATTTGGAAACGGGCACTGCGTATATCTTTGTGATTGACTTTGCTGAAAATCCTAATGTGCAGGGCGATATGCCGCGAGGGAAATCCGTGGGTTATATATTTGACAACAGTTCAAGTTTTGCCGACGGCAGACTTGTAGCACACGAGCTGGGTTACGGACTTTATGGGCTGCAACATACCTTCTCTCCCGAATATGGCGTATCGCAAGGCACTACCAATAATTTGATGGATTATACTACCAATAATGATGATTTCCTTGCCGCTTGGCAGTGGAAGATCATCAATAATCCGATGATTGTTTGGAACTTTTTGGAGGGGGATGAGGATGCGATGGCGAAAAAGATATAATACAGGAGGTGGATGCGAAAATGTCACCCATCGACCTGAACGGAAAGCTTATAATAGAGGATTGTAAGACGATGATTGGCTTTCTCAAAGAGAGGTTAACCGAAACTAAATCATTCCTTTCAGCCAATCCATTCGAGAGTGAAGCAGAGGAAATCCATTTCTTCAAGTATCAAAAGCCGACACTACTTGGTCGGCTAATCTATTTCTATGAGATATTGCACATTGAGAGCCAACGTCCCATTGATAACGGAACATTAGACTGCTATTACGAAAAGCGGCAGGAGGAACTGAAGATATTCTTCGACCGCCACGTGGCTTTCTTTCAATACTACCGCAGTGGTAGCACCCACATGGACGGTTTCTATTTCTTGCGATATAAGCAACAGATGGTCATTGATTTGGACATGTGCTCATTCAATGACGACATTGAGTTTTCTACCGGATACGACAATCTCGTGGCGAAGGTTATCGCTATGGAAATGTTGTATGCCTTCCTATCGTTCAGACGTAATTGTTTGCTGTATGGACGGGAAGGTACGGAAATCAACCTGCTAAAAATAAAAGGGTCATACGAATGGACGGGCAGCGTGGTGGAATTATCGGAGCTGGTCTATGCACTTGGCAGCAGCAAGTGCATCAACAACGGTAACGCACCCATTACCGAACTGGCTACCCTCTTCGGAGCTATCTTCGGTGTGGATTTGCGTGATTGCTACGGTATGTACACCGATATGAAGAAACGGAAGAACAGCAGCCGTGCCTATTTTCTTGATAAGATGAGCAAGGAACTCAATAAGAAAATGGAACGGGATGAGAATAAAGAACTAATGCGTAAATAGCGGTTGCTTTATAGGCTTGATGTGAGTGTATGAAGAAAGCAGGATGATTTATCATGCTTTTTTCATACCTTTGCAGTAAATTACTTATGGACAATGGATAAAGACAATAATATAACTCTACATAGTGCAAATTTCATTCGTGAAATCAAGCAGATAGTAGCCGAAGCTCGTAATAAAGCCTATACAGCTATCAATTCTGCCATGGTGGAAGCCTATTGGCAAATGGGCAAACGCATCGTGGAAGAGGAACAGCAGGGAAAAGAACGAGCCGACTACGGGACACAACTGTTCAAGGAATTATCAGCGGAACTTACACAGGAGTTCGGTAAGGGCTTTTCAGTCCCCAGTCTTTATAATTACCGATTGTTCTATCAAACCTTTCCCGAAATATTCTCTACACCGTGGAGAATATTGAGTTGGTCGCATTATAAACGCCTCCTAACAGTTTCCAACGCCGAAGCCCGTGCATGGTATTTGAAAGAGGCTTCCGAACAGATGTGGAGTTATCGCACACTCGACCGTAACATCGGGTCTCAATATTACAATCGTTTACTGCTTTCCCAACATAAAGAGAAGGTGGAAACGGAGATGCTATCACTAACCCGTCCATTTGAACAGGATAAGTTGGAGTTTATCAAGAATCCAACGGTAGCTGAGTTTATCGGTTTATCTCCAAACATAGATTTTACAGAGTCCGATTTAGAATCTGCTATCATAGGAAATCTGCAACACTTCTTGCTTGAAATGGGAAAAGGGTGGTCGTTTGTCGCCAGACAGAAACTCATCCGTACGGAAAAGAAAGATTATTTTATTGACCTTGTATTTTACAACTATCTGCTCAAAAATTTCGTACTTATAGATTTGAAGACTACCCCTATAACTCATCAGGATGTAGGTCAGATGGATATGTATGTGCGTATGTATGACGAACGAGTACGGAGCGAGGGGGACAACCCCACCATTGGCATCGTGTTATGTTCCGAAACTGATAATGACATAGCCCGCTATTCGGTTCTGCACGACAATAACCAGTTGTTCGCCTCCAAATATATGCTGTATATGCCCACCCAAGAGGAACTGCGCAACGAAATAGAACGGCAAAAAGAGTTCTTCCGTCTGCAACACACACAGAAGGATATACAATAATATATAGCAACGGCAGTAACTTTTTATTTTGGTTACTGCCGTTGCTGTGTTTTAGAGATATTTCTTTACTATCTCCAATTCGGCAACCGCCCGTTGCCAAATTACATATATCTTACCATCTATTACTTCTGCTGAATAAGATGTGCCAACTCAGGGTCATCGGCTATTCGTTTCAGTTCCTCCGCCACAATCTGCTTGACCTCCGACTTGATACGATTGTAATTCTCCTGTATCTGTTCCTTCATTCGGTCGTTGCCATCGGCATCGGTGAAATCGGTAATGATTGGGATTTTCTTGTAGGCTGATTCCTCCCGCTTAACCCCGCTGCCGCGCGATTGCATCGTGTGGTAGAGTGAATAAAAAAAGAAAATCCACAAGAAAGTCGAAATGAATTTCTTGTGGATCAATTATTGAAAGCTGGCAGTCAAAGTTCGAATGTAAAAACATATCAATTTTGGCGGCATGATAACAAGCCAATAGAATTATGGAGCAATCAAGAGATTGATGAAAAGTTGAATTATGTTCACAATAATCCGGTAGAAGAAGGTGTTGTTTTTCGTGCGGAAGATTATTTATATAGTAGTGCTACAGATTATGCAGGAGAAAAAGGTTTATTGAATAATGTGATTGTGATCGAATGATACCACGCGATGCAATCGCGCGGTAGCGAGGAGGCCCAGGATGAGGAAGTTCGCCTGGGCGAAATTCTTCGAGGCATCCGGAATAAAGAAGGGCACGGCTGCGGAGAAGACGGCCGCTGCTGCCAACGAATCATTACTAAAGTCAGAACATAGCCTCCCATTGGTAGGCGGGCGTTCGTCTTTTGTCGCAGAGGTGCGTGCCGCAGCGTGAAGGAATCTTTTTGCTTCAGGTGCGAGTGTATGGGAAAGGTTTTAGCGGAGGAACGTGCCGTACTTCATGGAAAGCGTGCAAAAGGCCCGTCCGGCAGGAGGACAGCAAGAATCCACATCTGGTGCATTCCTATGGAATGCGGTTGCCTGCGCTTGTTTTTCCGGCTACAATAGATAATGCCTACGGCATTTTCATCAGAATCGTCACAAGTTTTTTTTGACGATTACTAAAAAGAGTAAAAAAAGAAAAAATATTTCTTAAATGACGGATGTCTGTAAGTAAATAATAGATAATAAATTACGAAATTTACAGAAAAACAAACAAGGCTTATGGAAATTCAGATAGAATTGGTTTTATTAGTGGTATCTATTTTGTTTTTTGTTAGTATTCTGGCAGATAAGGCGGGCTATAAATTCGGAGTTCCGGCATTGCTGCTTTTTCTTGGTGTAGGTATGCTTTTTGGAAGTGACGGGTTGGGTATCCATTTTGAGAATATCCAGATGGCTCAGATTATAGGTACGGTAGCCCTGTGTATCATCCTCTTCTCTGGCGGAATGGATACGAAAGTGGATGACATCAGACCTATAATACCGCAAGGCGTCGTGTTGGCAACATTGGGCGTACTGTTGACGGCCGCTATTACGGGTGTTGCCGTCTGGTGGGTACTAGATAAAACGGCCATTTCTGCCGGCATAGGTTTGACCTCGGCGTTGTTGTTGGCGGCTACGATGTCGTCTACCGATTCGGCCTCCGTTTTTTCCATCCTCCGTTCCAAAGGTTTGGTTTTAAAACATAATCTACGTCCTATGCTGGAGCTGGAGAGTGGAAGCAATGACCCCATGGCTTATGTGCTTACCGTCACTTTGATCGGTATCGTCAAAGTTTCTGGGGAGGCTGATTATTTGCAGGCATTTGGTGTCGTGGTGATGCAGCTGATTATAGGTGCGGCCATGGGCTTCTTATTGGGCAAGATAATGGTGTGGGGGGTGAACCGACTGAAGATCGACAATGCGTCACTTTATCCGATATTGATTTTCACTTGTTGCATATTCATCTTTTCTGCCACCTATTTTCTGAAAGGCAATAGCTATCTGGCGGTCTATATTGGTGGCTTGGTGGTCGGAAACTCAAAGTTGGTGCATAAACGTTCTACGTTGAAGTTTTTTGACGGCATCTCGTGGATGAGCCAGTTGTTGATATTCCTGACATTGGGGCTGCTGGTCAATCCTCATGAGCTGTTGCCTGTATTGGTACCTGGATTGGTCATCAGTCTGATCATGATTTTGGTGACCCGTCCGTTAAGTGTTTTTGTGTGTTTGTTTCCTTTCCACAAGATGGCATGGCGTGATAAGGCCTTTGTCTCGTGGGTGGGGTTGCGCGGTGCGGTTCCTATTATCTTTGCCATCTTGACGTTGGCGGAAGACGTACCTCACTCTAGATTGATCTTCAATGTTGTTTTTTTATGTACGTTGGTTTCGTTGATTGTACAAGGCACGTCATTGCCGAAGATGGCGAAATGGCTGCATGTCTCCGAAGATCCGAACCCGTTGGCCTCACCAAAGCATTTTGATGTGGAGTTCTCGGAAGATGTGAAATCTGTTCTTTCCGAAATATCCGTAACGACCGATATGCTGAAAAACGGAAATAGGTTGATGGACCTCGGAATGCCGGAGAAGACGTTGGTCATTATGGTAAAGCGTGACAATGCCTATTTTGTGCCGACAGGAAAAACGCCTCTCTCTATTTCCGATAAACTGTTGATACTTACCGACGACCAAGAGACGTTGACGGATGTTGTCCGTGACTATACGAAATCCAATGTTTGATGTCCTGTTATCTCCGAACAAGTAAAGAAGGAGGTTACAGAGACGCCCAATATGCCGTGCAGGTTAAGGTTTTGCCCTGTCAGCAATAGGTTGGCTATGGGAGTGCGGGGCGTCAGCATGGTGTACATGAGCTGGCTACGGTCCTTCTGTATGCCATACGCCGAACCTTGGATAGTGCCGGTATAGTCGGCATAGGTGAGAGGCGTACTACAGTATATCTTGTCTATGCTGTCTTGTAGTCCTTCTATGTGTTTGGATGCCAAATGGATGCACTCTTCCGCCTTCTGCATTTTCATCTGTTCGTAGTCTTTTCCTCTCCGCATGATTTCAGTGCCTTCCCATCGTTTCACCTCGTCCCAATACATGGGTGTCAGTATGTCTATATTCTTAGCAAAAGTGCCGGTTTCCGGCATTTGATAGCTGACCAACGCGCGGTCTGTTCGCCTATTTGCTTGGCTTTGTCCGCAAGACCAAAGGTTGTCCTTCTCGTAGATATATTGGTTGCGGTTGAGATAGGGTATGAGATTCTCCTTCAGAGATATGTTGGCGGTAAATATGCCGTACGTGTTGGGCAAGTTGTCGATGCGTTTGCGGTATATGTTACGGATCCTTTTGCTCTCTTTTATGAGTTCCAATGTCCGTGCCGGATGTATGTCCGATATGAAGTAATCTGCCGTAATCTGCTCCTCTCCATTTATCTCCACGGCAGATATCTTTCCGTCGGTCTCTATCAGCCGTGTGGCTTTCGCTTTTTTCCGGATGGAGCCGCCCATCTTTTGGATGCTTTCGGCCAAGGAGTCTATTATCTGAGTACCTCCGCCTTTTATGCGCCATGCGCTTCTGATGAACGAATCGTTGATTTGGGCGAAGATATAAAGAGGCAGTTTTTCTGCGTTCAGTTCCATCTTGAGTGCGGTGCCTGACAGTACGTTTCGCAGGGTAGGGTCGTCAATCGTCTCTTTCAGAAAATCGTAGGCCGAACGTGTGAATAGTGGTGAGTCGTACAGTTGTGACGGATCTTTTGTTTGGAAGCTATGGAAGAGATTGTCGCCCACGTTTCGGAGAAAATCGGAATATTGTTTCAGATTACTCTTCTGATGGGGAAATTCCTGCGCCAGCGTCTCCACGAACCGTTCGTGTCCGGATGCGAATTTGTAGGATGTGCCTTTCAGTATCACTTCGTCGAAACAGTCTTCGTCTAACTTTTGCCAAGGCAGGCCCATTAGCCCGAAGTAGTTGAAGAGACGGTTGAGCGATTCTCCTTCGCCTAGTCCGCCGATGTAATGGAATCCGGTGTCGAACGTATTTCCACCTCTTCTGAAGGTCTGTAGGCATCCTCCTATTTGGGGGTTTTGTTCGAGCACACACACGCTGTATCCGTTCTTTGCCAGGATGAAACCACATTCCATCCCTCCGAGTCCGCTGCCTAAGATGACGACATCAAATTTTTCCATGCTATACTCTCTTTTTGTCAGATTTGGAATAGATGACAAACTCGTAGTCCGAGTCGATCACGGTAAACGTGCCCAATAGCATCTCGTCTATGGAGGCCAACTTCCGCACAATCACTAATTGCGCGTTCCGAATACATTCGGATAAGGCGGCTCTCTCGTCTGCTATCGGAGTGCGGTTGACAATACATACATCGAAATTGCCGGAAAAACACTCCGTTTCGGAGGAGAAGAAGATGCCGTCCCGTTTCATATGGCAATGTTCGGCGATGGCCAGTTTTTCGGCATCGTTGTCGTATCCAGTTATTGAACAATTAATGTTCTTGATGGCGAACCAATAACTGAGGAATCCGTATCCGCAACCGAAATCGAGCACATTCCGCACTTTGTCCGTTTGTTTGGTGATGATGCTATATTTTTTTGTCAGATTGAGTTCGTGTCTGATGGCCTGTTCCACGTCAAAACCTTTGTACTCGTAGTTGTTGATGATTTTCTGTGCGTCAGAGAATCCCCGTTTCCCGAAGTAGGCCTCCGCATGGAGCAGATTGTATAGCGTGACGGGAGCCTTTCCTCTGGCAGTAGGCCTTTTTATGAGCCAGTAGAATAGGAACGGTTGCAGTGAGTAGGCTAGCAGCACGACGGTGCTCATGCCTATCAGGGTGGATGTCCCGATGGAGGCAACCACCGGATGGGTCGCAAACAGAAGGGATGCGATGCCTATGATCAGTACGGCGGCGGAGAAGAAAATGGCCGTCTTGTGGTATGTGAGCAGCTGCCTATGCGTGCGGAAGCCGGCTAGCAGACCGTCCATGATGAAGATGCTGTAGTCTACGCCGATTCCGAAGATGAAGGTCGATATGACGATGTTGATCAAGTTGAACTGAAGTCCGAAGATGCCCATGATACCTTGCACGATATGCCAGCTCAACGCCATCGGTACGAAGGCGAGTATTGACAATAGAATGCTCTTGAAGGAGAACAGCAGCACTAGGAATACGAACAGGGATGAAATGCCCAACGTGACGTTGAAGTCGCCGTTGATGATTTCCACCATATCTTTCGTGTAGAAGAATGGATCCACAACAACAAAATTCTCGTTGCTGGCGGCAATGGTTTTGCTGGTTTTGGATACGTCGCCGGACTTCATGAACACGGGAGTAAATACGAGATATGAGCTGTCTGTGTATTCTATCATGTTGGATAGGATGGACGATGGCAGAATGCCGGAATCATAAAGAGAAATCGGTTTGTATTCCTTTTCCAGCTGCTCGAAGAAAG
>JACJXK010000017.1 GCA_020636675.1 Prevotellaceae bacterium | reverse complement strand
AACAATCGTATCGCGACCCACCGGATAGACAGCATCCATAGCACGACCACTCTTTCTATGTCCAACACCCGGAATCACCGCATCGTTACAGACATCAACGGCAATCGGCGTGTTTACATTCAGATTGGCAGCACTGATTTCACACTCATCATGAAGCACTTCCTCTATCACTGCCAAATGTAACGAATCACAATTGAACAATGGCTGGTTACGGCTTAGCAACTCCAACTTCTGATCACAATACACAGAATTACCAGCCTCATCTTGGAACACCCAATAAAGGTCATAGTGAACGCCGGCACGGAACTTCGCATCCGGAAGAATTGCTCCGGACAAATCTTTTGTCGAAGAAAGTACACCATTCACAACAGAACAATTGTCATCTGCCGTGTATTCATTAAATTGAATCTTAGAGAAAGGAATCTCGCAATCCTTCGCATCCAACGTATCGACAAGAGTCAACGGATCTACCTTTGAGCAGTCAAATACAGGAAGCGTACTATCCGCAACTGTTACTCTCTGGTTACACATTGCCTCATTGCCCGCCTCATCTTTCACTATCCACGTAATCTGATGAACACCTACATGCAATGATGTGTCGACCTTATCAGCAAAAGAGAACTCAGTCCCTCCATCTATCTTATAGCTATATGTAAAGGAAGAAGAACAATTATCTGTTGCGCCCAATGAAAATGCAGTCTTCTCGTATTTAGAGACACATTCCTTATCTGTCGGCGACGTCTGTATCATCGTATCCGAAGGACATACAAACTGAGGAAGAGTTTCATCGTTCACCGTAATTTGGTGAGAACAAGTATCCTCATTGCCTGACTCATCGCTTACCATCCAAGCAAACTGATGGGTTCCGACACCCAACATAGTATCCACAGCAGCAGTATAATCCAAGGTTTTGCCTCCATCTATCGAGTAACGATAGGTAAAGACGGTCGAACAATTGTCTGACACTCCTACCTTAGAAGCATCCACCGTATAACTAGCGGTACACTTCTTATCATCCGCCTTAGTCTTCAGTACGACATCCGCAGGACAAGTTATTACAGGTTGGATTTTATCCAGCACTACAATCTTTGTCTCACAGCTATCACGCTGCCCTATATTGTTTTCAAAATACCATACCAACTTATGCGTACCCTTAGGGAAGGTGAACATTCCCTCCGGCAAAGAAGCAAAATTTGTCCTCTTTATTTTAGAAGGATGGGAGGCATCATCAAAATGCTGGAATTTCTTAATGAAATCGCCACCAGATGAAGGATAGCACCTATGCTGTACATATTTCGCATTAATAGTATCCTTGCTGATATCATAAGGATTGTCTAATGCAGTAACGACAGAAGATGCGGTCATCTCTCCATTTTCGTTCACATTCAGCACTTTCGCCAATTTATAAGGATAACCCGTCACTGATTTAGAAACGGTCAAAGAGTTACGAGAAGGTAGATTTGCGAATTCCGATGAATCTTTCACCAAAACGACAGGAGAAGAGCAACCATCATCTCCATTGTAATTTTTATATTTCACCTCATACCAATAATTCATCTCTGCCGTAGGGACATCCTCCAAATCAACCTTCAACAACACCGTACAATCATCGCCAACCTCCAATGTAGAAGGAAGGTGACTCAACGAAGAACAGTCCACATTCGGTTTATACTTATCCAATACGCTTATCTTCTGTTCGCAGACAGAGACGTTTCCTGTATTATCCGTGAATGTGAAATGAATCGTATGTTCACCTTTGTAGAACCTATGTTTCTCCAACTCATCCAAGTTGCGGATAGAAGTTGTACCTGTCAAACCATCGACCAACACACCCTCTACCTTGACATCAATCTTCACATTTGAACTTCCACAATTATCAAAGACATCCTCGACAGAAGGTATCTTCAACTTGTCCTTCAACGTATAGGTAGTATTAGGATTGTCTCCATTAGAACCTTTTGCGGAAGCATAATTATAGGTGTTGTCTACGCTGTTCATATTCTCCAGCACTGCAATGTCCGACAGATTGTTACAGTTAAAGACAGGAGGTGTCGTATCCTTCAGAATGAAGTCAAGTTTGCAGATCTCTTTTTTCGTAATCATGTCTGTTCCTTTCTTCTCAAAACTCCAACGGATAGTGTATTCCTTATTATATTCCACATTCATGCCATCAGACAAAACAGACCATGAATCATATCCCTTTCGGGTATATTCAACCACAGGAGTCAGTATTTCCTCCTTTTCCGTCTTACAATCCACATACTTAGCAATAGCCGTTTTGTCATATTTACGCAGGCTATCCTGAATTTCCTTTCCTGTCAGATTTCCGCAAGTCTCAATGACATAAACGCCATCTTCATCCGGGCAAGAAACCTCCAGGTTACGATTATCATTGACCACCAAAGTCTGGTCACAAGTAGCAGAAATATTTCCTTCCTTATCAGAAGCCCTCCATGTCAACACATGCCCACCAACTTTCAACGTAAGTTTCGTGTCAGCATCATAAGTGGAGAAGGTCGCCGCATTTCCTATTTTATAAGAAAACAGCAAGTCATCAGAAGAGATACAGACATCCGTGAATACCGATTTCGGAGCAAATGGGTGATACACTGTATCACATCCGTTCACCACATTCAAGGTCACTTTCTGCATATTTTCACAATGCGCAACCGGAGCGGAAATGTCTTTAACCGTAATCCGAGAATAACAGTCATATTCTTTCTTATCCAAGAAATCGCCTTCTTTTACAAAATGCCACTTAATGTCATAAGTCACGCCATTTTCAAAGACAGAGCCAGACTCCAACGGCTGGTAGTCTACATCTGCGACCTTCTTATAATACATGGCAGGAGCAATATCCACATTTGCATTTGTACGGCAATCCTTATAGGAAGCGGTAGCTTTCGCACCAGCAGGTAGTTTAGCCTTCACTTCCGCCCATGTCATATCCGCACAATTTTCCACAAAATAGGAGGCTGTGGTCACACAAGAGGCAACGAACTGACGATTGTCATTGACCGTGATCTGCTGCGGACAAGTATTTTGTGCATAATTGCCCGAAGCGTCTTTCACTCTCCACTCCACATCATGAGCACCCACCGTCAATACATTTTTTCCTCCGACATATTCGACAAAAGAGCCTTCATCCAACTTATAGTAGAAAGTATAGTCATCATAAGCAGAAGCACAATTATCGGAAACAGAAAGCAAAGCCGGCTTCTGTATCAGATAATTCGTATCACATTGGTTTACCACATCCAACGTCAAATCTGTCAACTTATCACAATCGAAGGAGACGCCGGACGTATCGGCAACCAAGATATCCAAGAAACAATTGTCGACTTTCGTCTCGACAAAGTCACCTGACTTCGTATATTCCCACTTAATCGTATATTTTGTTCCATTAACGAAAACAGAAGCATTCGTCAATTTCACATAAGAAGATCCGGCATCCGTTTTTTTCTTAAAATAAGGGACTGGCATGATTTCCACATCCGCCTCCTTTTCACAATCATAATAGCTTGCCTTCGCAATTCGGCTTCTACCTTTCAGCGTTGGATAAACGGAAGCCCAAGTCATATCGTCGCAAGACTCTATCGTATCAGAAACAACTGGCAAACAAGAGACGGAGAATGCACGATCGTCTATGACCGTTATCGTCTGATCACATGGATCCGACAAATTACCACTCTTATCTTTCAACCTCCATGATACCGTATGACTGCCAATAGACAGGCCCACCTTATCACTTGCCTTATAGGCGACGAAAGAGGAGCCATCTACACTATATAAGAAATTGACATCCGACGACGAGGTACAATTATCCTTAATCAGACTAGAAGGAGGCGTCGTCAATGTATAGTTATACACACAAGAGCTGGTCAATTTCAGCGTCACCGACTTGCCATCTTTCCAATCGACACAAGCATACTCAGGTTTCTGTTTGTCAGAAATCTCCACGTTAACGAAACAAGTGTCTTGAGTCTTCAATATGGTATCTCCACTTTCCGGTTTCGTGAAGACAAATGCGATTCGATAAGTTTTGCCGGAAGACAATGCACTATAATCGTTTCCGAAACCATACCCCCTATCTATCAATAGAACCGGAGTTAGGGAAGTATTGGTCACACCCGACTTCGGACAAGGTATCTCCGCAGTAGGATACTGATTACCTAAACGCGCAAGCAGACTGTCCTTCAAACTATTCCAAGACAAGTTGCATTGGTCGTAATCCATTCCGAAGTTAAACGCACTTACTGACGGGCAAGAGATTTTCGGCTTCAGGTCGTCGATGACCTTCACCATCTGCCTACAGACTGTCGTATTGCCGGATTTGTCCGAAAATCCCCACAATATATAGGTAGAACCTATCGGATAAGCATCCAGCAGGCTTATTGTCCTATTGTAGCGAGTCGAGTCATATCCGGCAGAGACGCTGCGCGACCTACCCAAATAGCGGGCGGTGATTATCCCGTCCACCCCATTTCTATCTTCCAACACCGGAGCCGCAATATTCGCATAGACGACAGAGCATCCGGAGAATTTAGACAAATAGGCAATACTATCCCGTATCAGACCACAATCCACATTCGGCGGTGTAGCATCGCGCACTACCACGGCAATGGTACAAGAAGCCGTCTTTCCACAACCGTCTTTCACCTTATATATGAAATAAGAAGTACCAGATTTCAACTTCTTCAAATCGCCCACGTTCACTGGTTCTGTAAACCCATTGACATTTTTCAACGTTATTGACTTCTCCGCCTCTCCGCAAGACGTTGTAATTGCGCCAAAAGCCGGAACGGTAAAGCTCCACTCCGAACTGTTAGGGCCAAGTTCATAATCATGCGACAAAGGAGTGACACACGCTATAGTAGGTCCGTCCGGCGCTATCACCTCAAATGTTTTTTTGACGGAAGAGGAACATGTTTTATTATTGACCTGCAGTGTAACCTGATAATTCAAGTCTAATGCGGAGCATGCCCTTTCCTTGTCTACATTTATCTTTGCCTTCGACTTGTCTGCGATTGCCGTAGCTCCCGTCCAAGTAAAGGCATAATTCTTTATCAAATCATACCCCACAACAGAGACCGTATCCAAAGAAGAGGCCGCACCCAGATTTGCGGCACAAATGGAAGAGACTCCGTTTCGTAAAGCCAGTGAGACAGCAGACAAATCAGGAGTGCGGTTCACCTCTATATTCAAGGTGTCACTACATATTGTAGAAGCCGACTCCTTCGCTATGGCAATCAGCTGATAAGGCTTGCCGGTGGCATCACTCGTCATCGCACTGCCGGGGAAGTTCACCTTCGCCGAAAGGCCATTCCCCGTAGCCGTAACATAACTACTGACATCCGTACCCGACGGATTTTTCAGATTCCACGTATACTTCACATTCGGCTTCCAACTCAGCACGTCAGAATCAGGAAGCGTATAAGTGGCGGAAGTTCCGGACTGCGGCAAACAGAGTTGCGAGGCTCCCGTCACCGTTGGGCAGGCTATCGCTCCACAATCCTCACCTATCAATGTGAAATCGACATAAATGTCTTTATACTTCGAATCTGTCGCACTTACCCTATATTTATAAGAGCCAGCCTCTCGCATCACAATAGAGGCAAACTTGTTTTTGCCAAATTCATCTTGCGTCAAAGAGATATCGCCGGCAGGTATCGCAACAAGATTACCCGCAGCATTATACTTCTGCCATTTATAATCCGTATCGAAAGGGAAACCGGCCGCATTGACCATAATGGCATCGCCCACACAGGCATTTCTAGGATTGACACAGACACGCTGCTGCTCAAAGCTCAAGTAATCTATCGCAATATGGAAACATCCGCTATTTCCATAATCAAATTTAGGCTGAATCGTAAATTCAGGTCTATCTCCATCAAATGTTCCTGACATGATAAAATCGAACCGATACAACACATCCTTTTCTAAATTTTCTCCCGTAATTTCAATAGGAGGCTGGTTATTACTAACCTGTGTTTTCGTAAAAATCAGTCTATTGGTTGGATCATCGTCCTGGTACATATTACATACTACCACCTGATTTTTCACATCCTCTCCATAATTTCCCTCGAATTTGAAATTCAAATTCATATTACCACACTGCGGCTCCACATAAACCCGCATCACCACCCTGAACGATTTTTTATTGTAACCAGGGAAACTTATCTCAAAAGGATAGAAGTTCGTACCATCCTCCGGACATTTTATATAATAATTTTCGACTCCTTCTTGTAGTTTGGAAGGAATGCTTTGAAAAAAATCATCCTCTATCAAATCATCCGTAGAAGCAAGAGTCACTTTTGTATTTTTCTTTAGTTCCACATCGTCCCTAAAATAATGGATTACACTATTCCCGCCTTCAAAACTTTTATCGACATTGGAGGGAGAAGGGTCGAAATCCGTACCGAAATAATACTCTCCGGTAGCCGTCTGCCGACAAACAGTTTCTTGGCAGTCCTTTGTCTTTAACTCTATCTTTTTTTTGGTTTCCGCATTAACTGATTTGCCAAACAAACTGGTAGCAACATAAATGTCATGGGATGGCATCTCTTCTATCACACAAGAAGAGCCTGTCATCACCTTGTATTTATTCCAAGTTTCTCCGTCGTCAGAAATCCACCATTGCACATTTGCGGATTTAGAATAACCTGACACCGATAGATACAACGGGTCATTCACGCATCCTGACGAAGGCGTAGATATAGTTTGCCCTATTATTGGTTGTAATGCACCTACAACAAATAGGCAAACAAATAAAAATCTAAAACAAAACCATTTAAAATTAAAAACAAAAAATGCTCTCATTACTATTTTCCTTATTTTTCGTTATTTCAACATTCAATATATAAACGATGACACCATCCTTAAACAAAAAAAAAGTCACAATGCCACCTCAAACAAAAAAAATTAAGTCTATGCAAAAAGAAAGTCTGTCAACAAACTCATAGAACAGACATAACATTTAGGCAACAGAATAAAATGACAAAAGCCCCTATTTTTTATGAAAAAAAAACGCAAAATTAAGAAATTCTGCACTTCAATTTGCATTTCTTATAATTCGGGCACAAAGTTAGCACTTAATTTTCTATCCGTCAACACTAGAAATATTTATTTTTGAAACTTTGTGCTTTATTTACATATTTATAACCATTCTAAACACAATTGCCCAAAACGAATTTATGTATTACACATAATTAACATGCAACAAAAAACTCCGTTTCTCTTTGAATTCGAGAATCAACTCAACAAAAACTATTCCAAACCAAACAACAGAAAGAAATTCGAGAATGTATAGTATGAAAATTCAAATCAATAATATACATTTGCAGAAAATCAAAAAAAAGAACAGGACAGCCGTAATGATAGAGAAAATTATTCTGATTGAAAACGCCGACCCCGTCATATTCTACGGGGCAAACAACTCGAACATACACACCATCAAGGATCTCTTCCCTAAAATAAAGATAGTAGCCAGAGGAAATGCAATCAAAGCGATGGGCGAAGAGTCTGAAATAGCCGATTTTGAAGAGGTTATCGGAAAATTGGAAGCATACTGCGCAAAATATAATAATATGAAGGAGGAGGTCATCATCGACTTCATCAAAGGCAACCAACCGGAGAAAACTGACGACAACAATCTCATCATCTACGGCAACAACGGAAAACCCATCGTTGCCAGAACAGCCAACCAAATACGGTTGGTAAAAGATTACGACAAAAACGATCTTCTTTTCGCCATCGGTCCGGCAGGATCCGGAAAGACATACACTGCCATTGCACTGGCAGTAAGGGCATTAAAAAATAAAGCGGTAAGAAAAATCATATTAAGTCGTCCGGCAGTAGAAGCAGGTGAGAAGTTGGGATTTTTACCAGGCGACATGAAAGACAAGATAGACCCGTATCTGCAGCCCTTATACGATGCGCTTCAAGACATGATTCCATCCTCCAAACTGAAAGAATTTTTGGAAAACGGAACGATACAAATCGCACCACTCGCCTTCATGCGCGGCCGCACACTCAACGACGCGTTCATCATACTCGACGAAGCCCAAAACACAACGACCCAACAGATAAAGATGTTTCTCACCAGAATGGGAATGAACAGCAAAATCATAGTGACGGGAGACGTCTCCCAAATAGACCTTCCCCCCAGCCAAAGATCAGGGCTCATAGACGCACTCGAAGTGTTGCGGAACGTGAAGGGAATATCCAAGATCGAGTTCGACGTGAAAGACATCGTCCGCCACCAATTGGTGCAAAGGATAGTGGAAGCTTATGACACACGAAACAAGATACGGAAAGAAAAGAAAGAGGAAGAGGCGAGAAAGTCCGCAGAGGAGGACAACTGACAAATAAAGATTTCCACGCCCACCTCATTTTGTACCCGTTGTTAGATACAAGCAATGAACTATTTTCCCTAACTTTGCAACCGTCAAAACGAGAAGGGGAATTAATAAAACAACTATACATAATTATATTATGGAATCAGCATTAACAAAGACGGATTTTAACTTTCCGGGTCAAACAGGCGTATATCACGGCAAGGTACGTGACGTCTATAGCGTTGGAGACAAACTAGTCATGGTTGCCTCCGATAGAATTTCAGCATTCGACGTGATACTTCCCAAAGGCATTCCTTACAAAGGACAAATGCTGAACCAGATAGCCGCCAAATTTTTGGACGACACAAAAGACATCTGTCCGAACTGGAAGCTTGCCACGCCAGACCCTATGGTAACCGTAGGAATACGATGCCAAGGATATCCGGTAGAGATGATCGTACGCGGCTACCTTTGCGGAAGTGCATGGAGAGCTTACAAGAGCGGCGTACGCGAAATATGCGGCGTGAAGATTCCGGAAGGGATGAAGGAGAACCAGAAATTTCCGACACCAATCATCACCCCTACCACCAAAGCTGAGATAGGCCAGCACGACGAAGACATCTCCAAAGAAGAGATTCTCGCCAAAGGCCTCGTTTCAAAAGAAGAATACGAAGTATTGGAAAAATATACATTGGCACTGTTCAATAGAGGATCTGAGATTGCGGCAAAAAGAGGGCTCATCTTGGTCGACACGAAATACGAATTCGGAAAAGCCGACGGAACCATCTATCTGATGGACGAGATACACACGCCAGACTCTTCCCGCTACTTCTACGCAGAAGGCTATGAGGAGAGATTCCAAAAAGGAGAAGCTCAAAAACAGCTCTCCAAGGAATTTGTCCGCGAATGGCTGATGGACAATGGATTCCAAGGCAAGGACGGACAGAAGGTGCCTGAGATGACAGACGCCATCGTCAAATCCATCTCCGACCGATACATCGAACTGTTCGAAAACATCGTCGGCGAGAAATTCGTGAAGGCAGACACCGCCTCCCTCTACGCACGCATAGAAAAGAACGTGATGGATTATCTGAAAAAACAAGAAGCTGTTTGAATTTCTCAGACATACTTTCCTACAATATCGGGGCAAGGACTTCCTTGCCCCGATATTTTTTTCATTTTAACCGAATTGATGATTATCTTTGCAGCCGTATGTATCTACAGCATCTGACCATATTGAATTACAAAAACATACGAGAGGCCGATTTGTACTTCTCGCAGAAGATCAATTGCTTCATCGGCAACAACGGTGTCGGAAAAACCAACCTAATGGATGCTGTCTATTACCTCTCGTTCTGCAAAAGCCACTCCAACTCCATCGACGCACAAAACATCACCCACGAAGAGAACTTCTTGGTCATCAACGGATTCTACAATAAAGATGGAGTCGAGACAGAGATATACTGCGGACTGAAACGCAGACAGAAAAAACAATTCAAGCGAGACAAGAAGGAGTACGAGAAGCTGTCAGACCATATCGGTCTCATTCCGTTGGTGCTTGTCTCTCCCGCCGACGCCGACCTCATATCCGGAGGCAGCGACGAACGCCGAAAATTTGCGGATGGATTCATCTCCCAATACGACAAGCCGTACCTCAACGCCCTCTTGTCCTACAACAAGGCGTTGATGCAACGCAATGCCCTCCTCAAATCAGAATGCACCGACGAAGCACTGTTTGACATTTGGGAGGAGCAGATGCAACAAAACGGAGAATATATATACCGGAAAAGAAGCGAATTCATTCGGAATTTCCTTCCCTATTTCCAAGAGTTCCATTCCATCATCTCGCAAGGCAAGGAGACGGTGGAACTCTCCTACCACTCGCAGCTACAAAGCGGCAAGCCTCTCACGGAACTGCTCAAAGAGTGCAGGCAGAGAGACCAGATCGTCGGCTACACCACCAGAGGCATACACAAGGACGATTTGGAGATGACCATGGGTGGCATCCCCATCAAACGCATCGGCTCGCAAGGGCAGAACAAGACCTACCTCATCGCACTGAAGCTGGCCCAGTTCGATTTTCTGCAGCGCATAGGCTCGTCAAAGCCTATCCTTCTGTTTGACGACATATTTGACAAGCTCGACGCCCAACGCGTGCAGCAAATCATACTACTACTAAAGAACAACCGGTTCGGACAGGTTTTCATCTCCGACACCAACCGCGAACACATATCCAACATTCTGAAAGAATCGGGATGCGACTATCATATTTATTCCGTGGACAACGGAGAGACAACACTTTCAGAGAAACAGGAGGAATAAAAAATGCAGAGACAAAACACCCAATCATTAGGCGAAGTGCTGAAACAGCTGTTGAAAGAGCAACACCTTGACGGCAAGCTCTATGAGATGCAACTAATCGACGCATGGTACAAAACGTTAGGGTCTACCATCAAAAAATATACGACAAACATCTATGTCAACGACAAAAAGCTGTTTGTCAGGCTCAACTCGTCCGTATTAAAAAACGACCTCATGATGAGCAGGAGCTCTCTAGTCACCTCCCTCAACAACCAAGTTGGAACAACCGTAATAAACGAAATCATCTTTTTATAACAAAAAATAGAACATGCTGGAACTTGACAACATCGAATTCAACCATTCTGAAAAGATTCAGATGAGATTTAACGACATAGACGTACTAGGACACGTCAACAATGCCGTCCAGATTATTTATTTCGACTACGGAAAAGTAAAATATTTCGAGACACTGAAAGACCAGATTTTGGACTGGAGCGGATCAGACCTCGTCATGGTCCATTTCGAAGTCGACTTCGTAGAACCCATTTTCCGGGAAAATCAGATTATGGTAAAGACAAAGGTATATGAAATAGGGAACAAAAGCATCAAACTGGTACAGACACTTCAAGACTCAGAGACTGGGCACGTGAAATCCGTATGCCGTTCCGTCATGTGCGGTTTCGATACTAAAACAAACGAATCGCTTCTCATATCCGACGAATGGAGAAATCTGATCCAAAAGTTCGAGAAATTCAGGCCATAACCATTCGAAAAAAAAGGACAAAGAAGCATTAGAACTAATGCAAATCAATTTTATTGCATCTTTCAGATAAAAAAGTTCTGTTTTTTTGTTTCTCAGAAAATTAGAACTTATATTTGCAGAAAAGGTATCTAAAACATACGGAATGAAACATCTTATACTTTTCATATTTTTCACGATGATTTTGAGTTTGGGCGGTGCTGCGGCACAAAGCCAAACACCAAAAGAGGCGCAAAATCAAGCACAAAAAGATGCACAGAAAGAAACGGAGATATCTGTAAGCGTCACAAGCAACAGGCTATACATCTTCAATGCCGTTCAAGGTTCTGAATTCGTAATAAAAAACATGCTAGGCGAAAAGGTCATCAAGGGAACCATCAAGAACGAAAAGGACACTTACGATTTGAATCTAAATAGCGGATTTTACATCATACAGGTCGGCGATGTATTGAAAAGAGTCATCATCAAATAACGAGTCTCCAACAAGACAAAAAAAATAAAAGGATCCAAGATTGACTTAATCTTGGATCCTTTTTTAAATAGGCAAGCCTTCATGGGCAAAAGCCAAAAACGGCACAAAAGCCAAACAATTAACAACAACATCCAACGTTATTATAACAACAAAGCAAAGACATGAGACAACTGATTCTATCCAGCATCCTACTCTTATTAGCGATGACGACCGCAAACGCGCAATCGTCCAGCACAAAAACAGTCAGTCTACTCACCAGTACTCCGTCAGAATCAGAGATATACACAGCATGGGGGCACACCGCCATACGCATCCAAGACAGAGCCATAGGTCTAGACGTAGTGTTCAACTACGGCATATTTAGCTTCGACGACGGATTCATCTATAAGTTCGTAAAAGGAGAAACAGACTACAAGCTAGCCATACAAAGCTTCGGCAGCTCGATGAACGAGATAGCCGAGAAAAACGCATACATGTACGAGCAGACACTCAACCTAACGGAAGCGGAGAAAGAAGAGATAATAACGGCACTATATGTCAACGCAAGTCCGGAAAACAGATATTATAGATACAACTTCTTCTTCGACAATTGCGCCACCCGTCCAAAAAAACTAATTGAGAAGGTGACGGGAGGCATCACCTACCCCGCACTGGGAAACAAACAGACATACAGGGAGATCATCCACGAAAAGCTAGCCAGCATGAAATGGTTCGCCTTCGGCATCGACCTATGCCTAGGCAGCCAGACGGACGAGGTGGTAGCAGACAGCAACATGACATTCCTCCCCGGCGAACTGATGCGGGTCTACGAATCGAGCAAGAAGGAAGGAGGAGAAGACCTCGTCTCCGAGACCAAAACGATTTACACGCCGATATCAGAGGAACAAGAGCACGACCTTCCGTCAGAGATATCGCCGACAGCAGCCTGCTGGATTTTCTTTTTACTAGTCATAGCCCACACGGCATTCTACACCTACAAAAGGAAGAACGACTTGTGGTTTGACATCATACTGTTTGCCATAGCAGGAGCGATAGGGAGCATCCTCAGTTTTCTCGCATTCGTTTCCGAGCATCCCTGCACCAACCCCAACTACAACCTTTTATGGCTGAACCCTTTACAACTAGCATTTGCCATACTGGTTCCATTCAAAGCGCTCAGAAGCAAACTAAAATATTACCATGCGTTGAATCTGGCACTACTCGCAATCGCCATTCTAGGATGGCCGCTACTGCCACAAAAGTACAATCCCGCATTCTTTCCCCTCATGCTGACAATGGCAATACGGTCCGTCAACTACATAACTCCGCTTCGCGAGATGACAAGTCGATGTTCTAAGACAAAAAAAATATAAACAGATTGGATAATTTAGAACAATAACGTAAATTTGCATGGTTTTTGCCACATAAGATAAAACATAAATAACAAAACATACATAGAAATGAAAGCTATTAAATTTATCATTGCAGCTGCGGCCATTATCGCGCTGATGGGTTCATGCAAATCAAAAGCTTGTCCAGGATACGGAGAGGCAGAGGGAAACCAGCAAACAATGGAACAAAACGCATAAATGAATCAGATGGTAAGATATATAAAAATAGCGATTGCATTGTTTTTGCTAGCATTGGCTGCAAACGCCTGCAAATCGTCATCATGCGGATGCGACTCTTACGGAAACGTACCGTCGGGATATAATCAGGCAGAATCTCTCGCCTGATTTTTTATTGCAACAAGTTACACTTTATTGCAAAATAAAAACATCTTGCTTTTGAAATATCTTATAGTTTGACTAATTTTGCAAGGTAGAAAAAAAACTTTTAAATATAAATTTTAAAGAAAAATGATTAAACTTGGTATTAACGGTTTCGGCCGTATCGGACGTATGGTGTTCCGTGCAGCTGTTGAGAACTTCAAAGACATTCAGGTAGTAGGTATCAACGACCTATTGGACGCTGACTATTTGGCTTACATGCTTAAATACGATTCAGTTCATGGCCAGTTCAACCACGAAATCAAAGTGGAAGGAAACTACATGATTGTTGACGGAAACAAGATTCAGATCTTCGCAGAGAAAGATCCTTCTCAAATCACTTGGGGAGCTCTTCAAGCTGACGTAGTTGTTGAGTCTACTGGTTTCTTCTTGACAGAAGAGTTGGCTGCTGCTCACTTGAAGGCAGGTGCTAAGAAAGTTATCATGTCAGCTCCTTCTAAAGACGCAACTCCAATGTTCGTTTACGGAGTTAACGACAAGACTTATGCAGGACAGTCTATCATCTCTAATGCATCTTGTACTACTAACTGTTTGGCTCCTATCTCTAAGGTGTTGAACGACAAGTTCGGTATCAAGCGCGGTTTGATGACTACAGTTCACGCTGCAACTGCAACTCAGAAAACAGTTGACGGTCCTTCTAAGAAGGATTGGAGAGGTGGTCGTGGTATCCTAGAGAATATCATCCCTTCTTCTACTGGTGCTGCTAAGGCTGTAGGTAAGGTATTGCCTGTATTGAACGGCAAATTGACTGGTATGTCAATGCGTGTCCCTACTTCTGACGTTTCTGTTGTTGACTTGACAGTTGAGTTGGAGAAGGCTGCTACATACGACGAAATCTGCGCTGCTATGAAGGCCGCTTCTGAAGGCGAATTGAAGGGTGTACTTGGCTACACTGACGAGGCAGTTGTTTCAACTGACTTCCGTAACGATGCTCGTACTTCAATCTTCGACGCTAAGGCTGGTATCCAATTGGATCCTACTTTCGTTAAAGTTGTATCTTGGTATGACAACGAATGGGGATATTCTAACAAGGTTTGTGAAATGGCTCGCGTTATCGCTAAGTAATTTCCAAACAAGGAATAATCTTAAAAGAGAGGGTGACCAATGGTCATCCTCTTTTCGTTTTTTCAAGAAACAACACTTCCCCTTCCTACTATTCGCTTCCCTACCGAATTCGTCACCACCCGAACAAGAATGAAACTATAACAAACTAAATACCAACAATTTAGACATACACTTTTTATTTAACACAAAAAGAAAAAAAATATCATTTTAGAAATCAACACAATAGGAATATCCACCAAAAACCCCGTTTGAAAATAAAAAATAAGAATGTACCTTTACACCGTCATTGGTTTCCATCATCGCAGACCGCGATATGGAATCAAAAGGGAATGCCGTGCAAATCGGCAACAGTTCCCGCTGCTGTAAGTTCCATCTCCCATTACGGAAGATAAACAGGAGAAGGCAATCTTTGCCACTGATCATTAGAGTCGGGAAGGCGCCAAAATCCGGAACAAGTCAGAAGACCTGCCAATGCCATCATCTTGAGGCTTTCGGGTGAAAGAGCCAACACAAGAGATTCTACGACACTGCCATCGTCCGTATAGAAATCCTCTAGTTGTAGCACTCCACACCTGCTTTGCCCCATATTATCGGAAACAACTAAAACAACAACAAGGCATCATGAGCAGTTCAGACATCCAAATCATCAAAAGAAACGGCAAACCCGAACAATTCTCCATCGACAAAATAAAAAACGCGATCAGAAAGGCATTCCTTGCCGCCGGAAGCTTTGCCACCGACGAAGAACTGACCTCCATCCTGGGCAGAGTCCGCATCTCCAAAAACATGAGCGTGGAGGAAATCCAAAACCAAGTGGAAACGGCTCTCATGACCGAGAAATACTTCGCCGTAGCAAAACTATATATGCTATATAGGCAACAGCATTCAGAAGATAGGGACGAATTGGACAAACTGTCGTTTCTGATAGACTACTGCAACGCCGAGAATCCAGCCACAGGAAGCAAGTTTGACGCAAACGCAAACGTGGAGAAGAAAAACATAGCCACGCTCATCGGCGAACTGCCGAAGAAGAACTTCATCCGACTAAACAGAAGGCTATTGACCGACAGGTTGAAAGAGATGTACGGAAAAGAATTTTCGGACAAATACTTGGACCTTCTCAACCAGCATTTCATCTATAAGAATGACGAGACTAGTCTGGCAAACTATTGCGCAAGCATCACCATGTACCCATGGCTTCTTAACGGGACGGCCTCCATCGGAGGAAACTCCAAAGCACCGACCAACCTTAAATCGTTCTGCGGAGGTTTCGTCAACATGGTATTCATGGTCTCCAGTATGCTCAGCGGCGCATGTGCCACCCCCGAATTTCTGATGTACATGAACTACTTCATCGGACTCGAGTACGGCGAAGACTATTACCTACACGCCGACAAAGTGGTAGACCTTTCGGTACGCCAACGTTCGCTCGACAAGGTGATTTGCGACTACTTCGAGCAGATTGTCTACTCCATCAACCAACCTACCGGAGCCCGCAACTTCCAAGCCGTATTCTGGAACATCGCCTATTACGACAAATTCTACTTCGAGAGCCTCTTTGGCGAATTCAGGTTTCCGAACGGAAGTCAGCCCAATTGGAACTCCCTCAGCTGGTTACAGAAACGGTTCATGAAATGGTTCAATAAAGAACGGACAAAAACCGTACTTACATTTCCAGTAGAGACAATGGCACTCCTCTCCGAAAACGGAGACGTGAAAGACAAGGAATACGGAGACTTCACCGCCGAGATGTACGCAGAAGGTCACTCCTTCTTCACCTACATGAGCGACAACGCGGACTCCCTATCCAGCTGTTGCCGTCTACGAAACGAGATTCAGGACAACGGATTCAGCTACACACTAGGAGCCGGAGGCGTTTCCACAGGCTCCAAAAGCGTGCTGACCATCAATCTCAACCGATGCATCCAATATGCGAAGAAGAAAGGAATGTCCCACCTTGCCTATTTGGAAGATATTGTCGACCTTGTGCACAAAGTGCAGCTAGGATACAACGAAAATCTCATGATGCTACAAGAGAAAGGTATGCTACCTCTATTTGACGCAGGATACATCAACATGGGACGTCAATATCTGACTATCGGCGTCAACGGATTGGTAGAGGCAGCCGAATTCTTGGGCATCCAGATAAACGACAATCCGGAATATGTCCGTTTTGTACAAGACGTATTAGGCATCATCGAGACATACAACAAGAAATATAAAAGCAAGATCATACTCTTCAACTGCGAAATGATTCCTGCGGAGAACGTGGGAGTCAAACATGCAAAATGGGACAAAGAAGACGGCTACGTAGTGTCAAGAGAATGCTACAACAGCTACTTCTACGTGGTGGAGGACAACAGTCTGAATGTCATCGACAAAATCCGCCTGCACGGTTCCAAATACATCGAGCACCTGACAGGAGGCTCCGCCCTACATCTCAATCTCGACGAGCACCTCAGCCAAGCCCAATACAGACAGTTACTGAAGATAGCCGCCAAAGAAGGATGCAACTACTTCACATTCAACATCCCGAACACGGTATGCAACGAATGCGGGCATATAGACAAACGATACCTGAAGGCTTGTCCCGTATGCCACAGCAAAAACGTGGACTATCTCACCCGCATCATCGGCTACATGAAAAGGATAAGCAACTTCTCTTCCGCCAGAAAACAAGAGGCGGCAAGACGATATTACGAAAAGTGTGAGATCAATCAATAAAGAGGATAGCAATGTTAAAATACACGGATTACAGCATCGTGTTCAGCGAGATACCAGATGAGGTGACACTCGCCATCAACCTATCCAACTGTCCGAACAGATGCCGTGGATGTCACAGTCCATGGCTCATGGACGACATCGGGACTGAACTGACAGACTCAGAGCTGTCCCTACTGCTTGAGAAATACGGGAAGGAGATAACATGCGTCTGCTTCATGGGAGGAGACGCAGACCCTCAACGGATTGACGAGATGGCCAGATATGTGAACAACGGTTGGTCTGACATACATATAGGCTGGTACTCCGGAAAACCGGAGACCCCAAAATGCATCTCCGAAAAGAACTTTCAATACATCAAGTTAGGAAGATATATGGATTCGATGGGAGGTCTACGCTCTCCACAAACCAACCAACGGCTCTACAAGTTACTGCCAAGCGGAGAAAAGATAGACATCACATACCGATTCTGGCACAAAAAGGACAGAGAATAAAAAAGGAAAAACGCCACACACATGAGCCAAACACACCAATGGAAGATAAAAGTCACCCGCTCAACCACAATACCCACACAATCGAGTAGGAGCATAGGGATTAATTCCCTATGCGACCTCTCACACCACCGTACGTGCCGTTCGGCATACGGCGGTTCCTTACTTACGATAAACTTTACTATAATAATCCGACAAGAATGGATAACCTGCTATGCGTAGGCTATCTGTATCCAATGCTCTGCATAGTATGGGACTTTTGGAAGTACGCCAATAGCTCTTGCGAGTATTCGACCATTGCCAAGCTTGATTTCTACCTATCTTACATTTTATAAGATTAGTAAACTTTGTCTTGACTTTCTTCCAACATTTCCATATACACATTCGCAAACGTCTTCGTAGCCATTCGTCAACAGAGTAAAGAAATTTCTTCATCTCTGCTAATTTATAGTAACCTATCCAACCTTGGACGTATTCTTTCAGCTTGATTTTACATCTCTCATATCCAAAACCTTTACTTCTTGAAGTTAAATCCTTTAGCTTAGATTTTAGTTTCTCCTTACTTTTAGAGTGAAGAGAGAGTTTACATACTCCTTTCATTACATAAAAGGAATAACCTAAGAATTTCAAACCTTGAATATATCCTACTTTCGTCTTTTCCTTATTTACCTTTAGGAAGAGTTCGTTTTCTATAAATCTAGTGATTGACTCTTTGGTGCGATTGGCTGCACGTTTGCTTTTGCAAAGTATCATACAGTCATCGGCATAGCGGACAAAACGATGTCCACGTCTTTCTAATTCCTTATCAAGCTCATTGAGCATGATATTGCTTAGCAGTGGACTGAGTGGTCCGCCTTGAGGTACGCCTAAAGTTGTTTCTTCAAATCTATTACTGATTACGACTCCTGCATTCAAGTATTTATGAATAAGAGAGAGTAAGCGATTATCTTTGATAGTTCTCGATAATACCTCTACCAATTTGCTATGATTGACTGTATCGAAGAACTTTTCCAAATCTAAATCTATGGCATATTTGTAACCTTCTGTTATATGGCTTTGAACATTACGAAGTGCTTTGTGGCAGCTGCGTCTTGGTCGGAAGCCGAAACTTGAATTACTGAACGTTCTGTCATAGATTAAAGTCAGTACTTGACTTATCGCTTGTTGGATTACTCGGTCAACTACGCTCGGTATGCCGAGTTGGCGTTTCTTGCCATTGTCTTTGGGTATTTCTACCCTACGGACGGGATTGGGACGATATGTCCCTTGCATTAGAGATTTAACGAGTTCTTCTTTGTGTTGTCGCAAATATGGCAGTAGTTCTTCCACTTCCATTTTATCAACTCCACTTGCTCCCGCATTCCTTTTTACTTGTAGATAAGCGTTATTCAGATTGCCGGGACTAAAGATGTATTCCATTAAATGCTCTGTTGTAAAATTTACTTCCACGAGGTGGTTTTCAGTTATACCAATAACAGTCTGCACTCCCTCATAGCCTTTGCATTCCGTGCTATTCTTTTGAGGGTAGTTATCATCTTGGGATAATATTTTCTGCATTCTTTCCATTATCGGCTAACATTACATAAATTGCTCACATTCGGAAATTGAATCAAGATTCATTTCTCTCATTTAATCGCAATTTTCATTTACTACTCGCTTAATTAAGGTTCAGACCTTCCCAATACAACAATAATATTGGTACTATGTCCTCGGCTGACTTCTCACAGCAAGCTTTACTCCGTGTCTCTGAAAAAAACATCTCCACACGTCTGTGAGACCTCCCCAGATAAGAACGTAATCTTTCCATCTTATACCTGTCAGATTTACTATATTTGATTCCGAATAGTTATTGGGCTTTGTTTTGTTTTGCAAACTTACCCTCACACTTTAGCCTTGTATCTGATTTCTGTTCGTCAGGTCAGACTTTTGCCGCCAGCTTCCTTCAGATTCCACATCGCTATGGACACCCTTGCCTTTGGCTATACGATTCCCACTATTAGGGCTCGCTAGGGACTTTCACCCATAAGATTACGCCCATGCTGGGCGTACAAAAAATGGAAGCCATCCCTAAAGATGGCTTCCTATAAGATGTCGCACCGAGATTAAATTAAACTCCTCGTAAAAAGGATTTGGGCTTTTAATACTCTTTGTAATCCACCGTGCCCTGAGGCAACCCGAAGGTGTGGCCCGCCATTGAATACCAGTTCAACCCGGTTATTGTTTTAAATGTTAAGTTTAACAATCAATTTATCGATGCGACAATACGTTTATCATCGTTTGTTTTTCTGATTCAAATATAGAGCGAAAATAAATTCCACACAATAGTTTTCCGATTTTATTTGACGATATTTTTTCGTAACTTGAAACATAAGTAGGCCTTTCTAAAAGAGAACGGATATGCAATAAATACATAGCAATCAAATAAATAGCATATCTATTGATATTTTGTTTGAAGTTTTTCTTTTTCACACAACGGAAAAAAACATGCATTTATGTATTTTTGCCGAAAAATAAAAGAGAAATGTCAGGTTCAGTCTATTTAATTCCAAACACATTAGGCGAATGCAACACGGAAAACGTGTTACCTAGCGTCAACTTTACCATCATAAAGAGCATCAAACATTTTATCGTTGAAGACGTACGTACAGCCAGACGGTTTCTGAAAAAGATAGACAGAGACATCAACATCGACGAGCTGAATTTTTACACACTCAACAAGCACACTTCTCCGGAAGAGATATCAGGATACCTACAACCCGTCAAAGAAGGTTTTGACGTAGGCATCATCTCGGAAGCCGGATGTCCGGCAATTGCCGATCCGGGAGCAGAAATAGTAAGGATAGCACAGTCTAAGGACTACAAAGTGGTGCCGCTCGTAGGCCCTTCTTCCATCCTACTCTCTTTGATGGCTTCCGGATTCAACGGCCAGAGTTTCGCGTTTGTGGGTTACCTTCCCATCAAAGACAACGAACGGCTATCCACCCTCAAACATCTGGAGAAAAGGGCTCAAACAGAAAAGCAATCACAAATTTTCATCGAAACACCCTACCGCAACATGAAGATGGTGGACGACATAATAAACGCCTGCCATCCCAACACCAAACTCTGTATAGCCTGCGATATCACGCTCGAAACAGAATACATCAAAACGAAGACCGTTGCGGAATGGAAAAAAGCGAAAGTACAGGATTTAAGCAAGAGGCCTTGCATATTCATCCTTTATTAAACAGGGAATAAGACAACGACATAAGAAGAGCCACCTCCACACAAATGGAGATGGTTCTATCCTTTGCCTTATATAATGAAAAGCGAAACAGCCTCAGTCAAAGGCCGGCATCTGCTTGCCTTTGGAGGGAAGGGACATGCCGTATATTCCGGAAAGAGGGGAACAGTGCAGATGCCACAAATAGATAATGCCTACGGCATTTCATCAAAATTGTCACAAATCATTTCAGAACCTACACCCCATAGCTAATCAAATCAAGGCCTTAATCCGGCCCCACCCTGAACGGATATGGTCTCACCTGATATGAAGGAGGCGTCTTCACTTGCCAAGAACACACAAACTCTACCAATGTCGTTAACAGGGTCTCCAAACCTACGAAGAGGTATGTTGGTTATTGTTTTCTCGTACAAATCGGGATATTCCTTTCTCCATGCCTGCAACTGTTCTGTCATTGCTAATGGGCAGACAACATTTACCCTAACTCCATATTGTCCCCACTCGTTAGCTGCGACCCTGCTCAAACCTCTTATACCCTCTTTGGCAGCGGCATAGGATGATTGTCCCACCTGTCCTGCCATTCCAGCATTCGAAGCAAAATTCAACACACACCCTTTGCTTTGTTTTAATAGTTCAAAACACTCTTTCATGTAGTAGAATGTTGCATACAATCCGCTATTTATTGCCAAATCAAAATCCTCTTTAGAGTGTTCAACCAGCAATTTTCCCGATTTCGATGCTTGTGCATTGTTTACGACACAATCCAGGCGTCCAAAATCTTCTCGAATCTTATCTACTACACGAACCACTGCATCATGGTCGGCACCATCAGCTACCATCGCTAATACTCTTACCGAGTATGTCTGTTCAATAAAATTTTTAGTCTCTTCAAGAGTCAATTCGGTGTTGTTGGTAATTACAATATCGGATCCTTCTTGCGCGAATGCGGTAGCCACTGCCCTACCAATTCCCCTACCGCCTCCGGTCACAAGAACAACTTTACCTGAAAATTTTTTCATAATATCAATAAATTTTTACATTAAGAACATGTATACAAATATATAATTTTTGATTTGACAATTCATTTAAGATTCAACCCACCATTTTCGACATGAGCTATTGTTATTTCATCAGCAAAATGACGAGTATATAGTAAGACATCGCTAATCAGACCATTTGCCGTTGATTTATAGTTAAACGTTAACCTTAAAATCCTCCGTTTATAATTGTCCCCAATCCAACACACACACACATCTTTGCACCGGAAGTTTTGGCAATACGAAAGCATATTTCCAGTTCGACGAAGTAGATTAGGAAATAGACGGCTAATTTAACCATTTCCGATGACAATTAACATTCATCACAACAAATTTCACATTACGGAGTCGAGAGACGAGAGTGACAGCCAATATCCGTAACATCATCTAAAAAACGGAGAAAAAAAAGTCCGGAAACACAGGCAACCGAATAAGAAAGAGAGAGTCCGACATAAAGTCGAGCTCTCTCTTCAAAATCCCACTAAAAAATAATATATTCTATTCCCAAAACAATTTAGGCATCACCATATTTTTCCAGATACTTTTGCCCGGAGCCCGTCCCAAACTATAGACCTCACCATCAACGACCACAGTTCCGTCAACAGCCACGCCTCCATTGTACGTTTCAGGGACAGAAGTGACGACACTGTACAGATTGGAAGAGTTGACTTCACAACCTATCACATAATCAGAAGCCAAAGAGCCGATGCCATATCCAGCCAACCCAACATTGTTAGGAGTAGCGCAGTAGGCCATTTCGCCCTTCAATATACCCACCAAGCTGCCTACATTCTTTCCTGTAGACGAAGACAAAGTGACGTTTCCGGTAGCATAAGAACCGACCAAATAAGCTCCGGCCTCATCCTTGCACACCAAACCACCTCCCGAATAACTACACGATATCGTTCCTCCACGAGAGCAGCAAGCCACAATGCTACTTCCGGATTCCGAAAAGCCGACGAAACCGGATTGTATGTTGCATTTTGTAACTCCGTTGAAATTTCCGGAGGTATAGCACGCCACGATAGAGCCTCTGTTCTTTCCGACCAAGCACCCCGAGAAGGCAGCGCCAGACACATCGGCAGAGCAACATGACTTCTGTATGGAGCCCTCGTTCACAGCGACCAAGCCACCGATTGTAGAGCCCTTTGTGGCCGCATCTCCTATATTTCCTGAATTGATACAGCAGCCGATGATAGTTCCCTTGTTCAGACTGGCAATGGCAGCAGACGAAGTCATATTTCCATTGAAGCTCACGTTATTAATATATAAATCTCTTACAACGGCATCTTCGCCAAGATATCCAAACAAAGCAATATCATGCACCAAACTAGACGTCGGGTTATTATAGGTCAGGTGAGAGATGGAGCTGCCGTCGCCATCGAAAACCCCATTGAACGGCTTATCCGGATCAGAAGCGATAGGCTCCCAATTGACAGAATCCGGCAAATTAACATCTCCCTTCAATTTGTAATAAGCATTCAGATATTGAGCAGAGCCCATATTAATCAAGTCGCGGATATCAGACAATCCCTTCCCGTCAGAAATCACGAACGGATCATCCGCCGTTCCACTACCAGGGAAAAGAAGCTCCGTACTTACGGAAGAAGACAAAAGCTCGTCCGTAATCTTCAGCCCAAACGCGTAACGATAGCCCGATTCAAATTTTTCATTCCGTATCTTCTCGCCAGCCAACACCAAAGGAGTGCAAGTTTTAATGGTCTTTCCATCAGAAGAGGACAACACTACCGTAAACCGCAAGTTGACCTTCGACAATTTTTCCGTAGGAATAACCATCTGATAGCCGTCAATAGAAGACTCCGCAGCCAACTTCATCCCATTCTTATCCGTTTCGGATTCAGAAAACGAGAGCGACACCATATCAGTGACAGAGGCCCAAGACTTATTGTCCATCAACATGTCATTAGGGATGTCAATCTGAATATAGCAACTAGAATAAAAGGCGTCCGAAGGATTGCCGGTCGCAGTATCCAAGGCAGAGACCTCCACCCTCATGACACGCCAGTCAGACTGAGTCTCGTTGACCACATGGTAACGGAGCAAGGAGGAAATATGCTTCATGCTTAGACTAGGAAGAACATAATTGGCAACACGTAATGGATACTGAACCATCGTATCGGAGACAGAATACATAAAATCCATTTCAGAAAGATGAGAAGTCGAGGTGCCCACCTGCATAGGATTAGTATGTGTAATACGGAAGTTAGGCTTTGTCATATCATAAGTTATGGTTGAATACTCCAAGCCGGAAACCGCCAGCAGCTTTTTCACCCCCAACAAACCAGAAGGGATAAATCCCACGAAGTCAGCATTGCCAGATGCCTTCTCATTGGAGTAATTCGATATATCAAAGACATATCCTTTACTTGGCGTACCGTCAGACTCCATAACGATGGAGTCTTTTTCATTCACGCCAAAGACACCAATTTTATCATTCTCGTGCCAGATGAAACTCTCACCTGCGGCGATGTCCATATTGCCATAAATCACGCCACTTCGGAGCGATGGATTATCACCTGTCATAGAAGCGGTGAAAGAGGCCGACACCATCTGTTTGTTTTTATACGAAGGAAGAGCAGAATCCTCATCCACGTCCCGTTCACAGCCTATCCATAACATGGCAAGCATCATCATTTGCAGGCAAGACAAAAATTTAACTTGCCCGTAATTCATTTTCGATTTCATATTCATGATTTACTAACAGTTCTAAAACCGCATTGCAAAATCGATTTCAAAACAAAAAATTAAAAATTCCAGAAAAACAAGGAACGTAAACTTACATATGTTCCTTTTCTAACGACGAGGGAGAAAAGTCATTTCAATAGACTGTTCACATTCCGTAACTTCCTCCATTGCCATAATCATTTCCACTTATAGCGATTACGCCCTCCATCTCCATTTGACTTGAACTAGAAAAACTTGACACATTTGAGGCACAATATTTAGGTGTCAATGAAGACAAAGAAAATTATGGTCGAAGACCGCAAGTTCAATCCAGAGACGGGTAAATATCTTTGGGTAGAAAGGGAAGAAACGAAGTATGTGTTAGAAGATGAAGATCGAATGCAGTTTGTATTTGAAATACTTCGTGGTGAAACAACTCCAGAGGAAATTGTGAAAAAATATCAGATTTCCTCAGCTAATAGTGTGTATTCTTGGATAGGAAAGTATGTCTCCCAGAATGAAGTAGTAACTTTGCAACCACAAATCGATGATGATATGGCAAATAAGAGCAAAGATGACCAGATTCGAGAGTTGAAAGCAGCCTTAAAACAAGCAAATAAAAAGGCTGAGTTAGAAGAACTTCGTGCTAAAGCCTATGACAAAATGATAGGTCTTGCCGAAGAGACCTTCAATATTCCGATAAGAAAAAAATCTGGCACCAAACAGTAAGTCTACTCCATGTGGAGTGCCCGAAGTCTTCTTTAGGTACTCTCACTGGACTGTTTGGTTACAGTAGACAATCATTCTATAGCCATAAGGATGGCAACAATTTCGCGGAGAATGCTTTAGAACCACTTATTGTAGAAAAGGCTACAGAGTATCGTATTGATAATCCGGGACTTGGGTGCACAAAACTATATATCATCATTAAGAAAATGTTTGAGGAAACGGGATGTATGCCCGGGCGTGATGTATTCATCGAAATTCTGCGCCGTAATAAACTGATGGTACAGATAAAACGTCGTAGAAAATATAAGACTACAGATTCCGGGCATCAATATCACAAGTATGAGAATCTCATTAAGGGAATAGTTCCAATGCGTCCTAACCAGATATGGGTCAGTGATATAACGTACGTGGAAACGCAAGAGGGCGTATGTTATCTATCGCTCATCACAGATGCGTATTCCCGTAAAATAGTTGGTTGGGCCTTAGGTCCAACTTTGGAAACGATATACCCACTTGAAGCATTGAGAATGGCTTTAGCAACTATTGATGGAGACACTGCAAGCCAATTAACACATCATTCTGATAGAGGTTGCCAATATTGTAGCGACGCTTATGTTGCAGAACTTAAGAGACATAAGATATCCATTAGCATGACACAAAGTGGCGATCCTTTGGAGAATGCCATTGCTGAACGAGCTAATGGTATAATCAAGGTTGAATGGCTTTATAAAATGACTATTCCAACACGAGCTGATTGTAAAACGGTATTATGTCGCATAATCCCATTTTACAACACACAACGACCGCATAGGAGTATTGGAATGCAAACACCAGAAATGGCCCATGTCCAAACCGGACCACAGAAGAAATATTGGCGTAACCCATGGGAGCCTTGTGCTACAACTGCAGACGGATAGGTTTTCTTAGCCATGAAGCACTTCCTGAAATAAAATGGCGAGAACAACGCTAATGAAGTCCTCGCCAGACACTATTTCAGTGTAGTGCGGAAGCTTATTGCTGGCAGGTTGCTCCTCAGCAGAGCCTGTGTCCTCTTCAGCTTCGTATTACAAAGTTATAAAAATCAGCATATCATGAAGTGGTATGCTCTAAAATGTGTAATTTTGTATGCTATTGGAGATGCGGTCGCTTACGCATCGGTATAAATTAGCTGTAAAGCAAATTAGTTCATTGCGGCTAAAATGTCAAATGGTTTAGTTCAACGAACCGTTTGTGTAAAGTACTTTAGTTGAACAAGAAGGTTGTGTAAAACAAGTTAGTTAATCGCCTTCAAATCTGTCAAGCACTCTCAGTGATAGTCAATTTCGATAATTTCTATCATCGGAGATTCATAAACGATGCCTTCATCTGGCAAACAACTGTCGTCACTTCTCAATTTATCCTTATTAACCATGTTATTTATATAATTTATTATCTAAATATTAGCTCAACATTCAAAATAATGTAGACTTGCCGTTCCCCTATAAAAAGATTAAATATAAGATAAGAAAATGTCACGCTATATCTCCGTAACATTTTCGGATGCAAAGGTAACACTTATTTCATTTCTCCCCATTAACCAAAAAGTTAAAATCTGTAATATTTCAGAAAAATAAAAAATCAAATTCATTCGTCCAATCAACCTAATCAATCTCATGTACCCGTCCATAATTAAGGTTTTGATGGAAATGGCGCATCCCTACAGGATGCAGGCCCTGCCATCAGCCGTTTTTCTACAAATAGATAATCCCTGCGGGATAAGCGCAAACAACATCGCATCCAACCCGTCAATCCAATCAGTCCAATTAACCCGTCAATCCTGTCTGAATTGTCAATCCAATCAATCCGGATATGGCATATAAAAACAAGGGGTCTGCGTAGACACTACAGAGACCCCATACTCAGAGAGGAACAGAGACTCTACTCGTAGATGCCTTTGCTCTTGCAATATTCATACTCGCCATCCAAGATGTCCACAATAACATCTTCGGTGATATATTCATTTTTACCATCGGCAGCAACCCTGTCTGTCACATAGTTGACCATATCCTGCTCATTTATCTCTGATGTAGATGATGCATCATCCGTAGATTCGTCCAGCAATCCACTATCATGATAGAAATCATAAATGACATCCAACAGATAATCCACATCATCCCTACTCAATAGGTTCTTCTCCTCCTTGGGCAGTCGTTTGAGAATAAAGTCGATCGCCTCGTTTTCATTATATTCAATATCTCCCATATCTTCAAATTATAAATAAAATCAATAGACCCTTTCTCCAAAAATGAAACTTCCGATACGGACAAGCGTACTCCCCTCCTCTACCGCAAGCTCCCAGTCATGGGTCATTCCCATAGATAATGTGTCAACCTGCGGATCAAAACTATCCTTCACCTCCGAAAAGAAGGAGGATATGGAAGAGAACTCCTCCCTTATCTGACTTTGATTGTCCGTATTGGAGGCCATACCCATTAGCCCGCGAATCTTTACATGTTTAAATTTGGACAGTACAGACTCCCGGTACAACGCACGGACATCGTCGAAGTCGAATCCATACTTCGTCTCCTCCTGGGCAACATGAAGTTCCAATAGGCAATCTATCACGCGACCACACTTTTCGGCCTGTTTGTCCAGCTCCTGCAATAGTTTTATACTATCCACACTATGCACCAACGCCACATAAGGTGCTATATATTTCACCTTATTAGTCTGCAGATGCCCGATAAAATGCCACTCTATATCTTTTGGCAATGAAGATTGTTTTTCAGAAAGTTCCTGCTCCCTACTTTCACCAAACATGCGCTGGCCCGCCTGATAAGCCTCCATTATGGAGCTTGCAGGATGGAATTTGGAGATTGCCACCAACCTGGTCGTCGATGGCAGCCTCTTATTGATGAAATCTATCTTTTCCGCTATCGTCATTTTTCTATCATTAAAATTTTGAAATCTCACTTTCAACCCAACAATGGGAGACAACACTGAAAAAAATCCATCAGAAACGAACTACGGCGTCAGACATCAAGCCTCCTCTGCCGTATCTTTGCTCAGCTCTTCGGCAAGCAGCTGCTCCTCACTCTTTTTGGTAGGCTCTTCGTCTATCGAATAAGGGAAGATATCCATTATCTGCGTTTCCGTGATACTAGACACCTCATAATCGGCCATCGTGTCTTTCATCGCATCTGCCAGATGATCCCAAGCCTCCTTGATGTTAGAACCCAGCACAAGGATGTAGCTAGTGATTCTTTTTTCTGTGGCCTTCACCTCATCAATGGAGATGAAACTAACCTTGCATTTATACCAACGGTCACCCTCTTCGTTAGGGAATATTTCGTTTATCCCCGCCTTCTTCATTCCTGAGATAGAGAAGTCTCCAGTCATGAAAGGTGCCACCTGTTTGCTTATGCGCTCTTCTGCTTCCGAAAACGTCAATGCATCGACAAGATAAGTCTCCGTCACTTTTTTTCCCTTTCCCTTGTCATCTAGTTTTTCGTACTTTATCTTACATTCAAACCAATTATTCATCATAATATCTAAGTGATTTATAATTTATTACGTAACAATGCCTTCTATTTTGGCAAGTCCGGCAAATATAATTATTTAATTCGACAATGGAAGCAGACAAAATATGGAAGTTATAAACCAAGAAGAAAAAGAAGAGAAAGAGAAGCATCATTTTATGCAGTAAGAAAAGAGGAAGTACTCCAAACCTTTTTCCAAAAGAGTTGTTTATCTCTTAGCATCACGGAAAAATCGGGATGAACGTTCAAAATATGTATAACCAAATTTTATAAAAGCAATGAAAAGGACAAAAAAGAGTCTCCTCTGTTTTGTAGGCATTCTATCTTCATTCGGAATATCGGCACTTGCGCAAGATCTCCAAGAGACGGAAATCTACAGGAACAAGGACATGATCTTCATCGGCGCAGAAGATTTAGACAAAGATTCATTACAGGCTATGTTTGTCGAAGCCAGAGAACTAGACAAAAGGGAACCTAGTATGCCAAGCGTCGTATTCTCCACTAGGGACGGCATACTGAATTTCGCCATCGGTGGTTATGTGAAATTCACCACGTCCTATGATTTCGACGGAATAATAGACAATAACGACTTCATCACCAACCAGATTCCCATGACATCCATAGACGGCAACCGGGAACAATTAAGAATGGACGCATCCAAATCCACTCTCTCATTCAAAGCCATAGCTAATCCTCAAAACGTAGGCAAGATTGTGACTTACATATCGGCCGACTTTAGAGTTCAAAACAACATGCTCGACATGCACAACGCCTACATTTCCATGAAGGGATTTACGATGGGATATACCACAAGCACCTTTTTTGACGAGACGGCAGAGCCACCTACCATTGATTTTGAAGGGCCAAACTCAATGCCTTTGATTAGGCATACACAAATCAGGTTCAAGCATGACATAACAAACAACTTCAGTTTTGCCTTAGCTGCAGAGATGCCTATGTTCAGCGCCACCTACTCCAAATCAAACCGTAGCGCAAAACAATGCATTCCTGACATCCCTCTATATTTTCAATATTCACTTAACAATGGGACTCATTTCAGAGCCAGCGGCTTATTCAGAGACCTACGTTATTACGACGAGATAACAGAAGAGAGTGAGAATAAATTTGGATGGGGCGCTCAATTCAGTGGCGTGGCAAACTTTGCATCAAAGGTCAAGTTCTATTGGATGGGTATTTATGGAAGAGGCATTTCCAATTACATACAAGACCTTAACGGACTTGGTTTAGATTTGGTAGCAGACAATGAAGAACCAGGCAACATGAAGGACATTCCTGCCTATTCTTGGTATGCAGGCCTCAGATATAACTTTTCGCCAACATTTTTCTGCTCGGCCACCTACAGTCAAGTGCGCGTAGACCCAGACAAAGACTTAGAGACTCCAAAAATGTACAAGTTCTCACAATATATTGTAGGCAATTTATTTTGGAATGTGACACAAAATTGCCAAATGGGAATAGAATACATCTATGGTTCAAAGGAAAACATGGCCGACGAATCGAACCATGCAAACAGAGCACAGATGATGGTACTCTATAATTTCTAACACAACGTAGATATTATTATTAAAATACCATAACTTTTTCATTTTAATTCCACCTTTCTCTTGAACCGGTTTTGCTGTGTTAGTAAGACCGGTTCTTCTTTTTATACACAAGTCAATTTCAACAAGAAACAAGGTCAATCTAACACCCCATCGCCACCTTAACGCAAGGGGGGAGAACGCCAAACTCATACAAGAAAAAACGAACAAAGCAATGCGTCTTCACGCTTCAAATTTGCTTTCGTTGAAGTGGGGCATACTGTCATTCGTTTTTATTCAATTCATCAGTTTGTCTATTGGCAACGTTATTTTCCATGTATTCCGCTATGCGGTTCAATTCGTTTTGGTCGCGCGCAATATGGTTATGGAAACGTGTTTGCCATGCAATTTCGATATTTCTTTCGTTGGCGGGATAGGCAACCGCAGATCTAAATTCGCCAACAACAACGGACAACTAGCCCTGCATATTTTCAATATTTGCATTTGTTCTGACCGTAGAGACGCAGCGCACCACGTCTCTAAAAAAAGACACATCCAATATTTTCCGTCATTCTATTGCATAGACGATTCCGAACGTTTCAGGAAATGTTCAAAATTGCGGATGTCACGACCACTCGGATTCTGATAAACATACAGATCGAACTCAGGAACAATAGCCAAAACATGATCGAAGACATCACAAATGACACGTTCATAATCCTCCCATTTCTTTTCATAGGAAAAGAAATACAATTCGATAGGAATACCCTTTTCATCGGGCTGCAGTTGTCTGACCATGTGCAACATTTTCGTGTTGGTGGTTGGCAAACTTGCTATATAACGTTCCAAATAAGCCCTAAACACGCCCAAATTAGTCTGCCTCAACCCATTCACAAGGACAGAATCATCCAACGACTGCTGCTCATTATAGGTTTTCAACCTTTGCTCCGTCTCATCAATATAAGAGGCCAGCAAGTGTATTTTCCGATATTTATCCAGCATCTCCTGCGAACAGAAACGCACACTATTCATATCTATATTAATGGATCGCATCACACGTCTTCCTCCCGACTCCTGCATTCCTCTCCAATTTTGAAAAGAGTCACTCACCAAATTGTAGGGAGGAATGGTAATAATAGTATTGTCAAAATTACGGACCTTCACCGTATTTAACGAGACATCAATCACCACACCATTAGCATTGGATTTGGGTGCGGTGATCCAATCACCCACCTTCAGCATATTATTTGCCGAGAGTTGCATTCCTGAAACAAAGCCGACAATCGTATCCTTAAACACCAACATCAGGATAGCGGCAGAAGCACCCAATCCGGCTAGCAGAGTAGCGGGAGAACGTCCAATAATGATACTGACTACAATTATCAGCCCAACAAAATACAACAAGACTTGAAGTATTTGGAACACACCCTTCAGTGAATGATTCCTGAATTTTTGAGTCATATTACTAATCTCAGACAAGAGATCTATGACTCCACTTAGGAAGCGGACCACCACACCCACTATATACACGGCGCAGCACCTCCGAGTCCATACCAGCCAAGAAGTCTCATCTGTGAATGCCAACGGAACAAGCACATAAATTATTACAGCTGGGACTATCAACGCCAAACGATTAAGCAACTTATGATCAAGCAACAAATCATCCCACTTATTTTCCGTTCTTCTCACTATATGGCCAATAACTCCCACCAACAAGAATCGGCAAACCACATCAGCCAAAATAGCGACCAAGGCAATTAAAACAAGTATCACTATTCGATCCAAAGAATCGGCCATATTTGGCTTTATTCCGATGTACTTCAGCAGTTCGTTCATCCAAATGGTCAAATCTACATTTACCATATCCGCATTTTTATTTTTGGTTTAACAGGGCAAAAATATAGCTATTTCCTAACATTAAAAAGCATTTTGCTTTCGACATGGAACAAAAAAACATCATTTCACGCTTCATCAAACTTCACCCAAAAGAGAAGCACAAAAAGACTTCCTTTCCATGATGATAGAATTCAACCATCACCACAGAAAGGAAGTCCCATTATCAGTCCATAGTCACCTCCGCCTTCAATTCCCTTCTGTCTGTCGAAGCCTTCACTACCACAACCCCGGCATCTAACAAAATACGTCTACTGAAGAAATTGGATGACAAACCAGATTTCGAATAGATCATCCGTCCGTCCATCGAATAGATGCGTACCGAGGTGATCGGCTCCAATGCAGAAGTGACGATCACACAATTCTCGTCGCAGACAATATGGATGCGGTCGTCGTCTTCGGTAGCATCTTGAGAAGCGATCTTATTCTCCTCCACATCAAAGCAAAGGAAATAACGGTTTTCCATGTTTTTTCCTTTCTTTGAATCAATACGGAACGAAAACTCATCCTCTTCTATAGGAACATACTGTTTCTCATCCGCTTTATACAGAGAGAGCTTCACACCCTTCATTTCCATTGCTCCTGTAATCGTCACCTCCATAGGTTCAGACAATTCGGCTTTTATATTTACAGGAATCCTCAACTCCCCACCTCTATTTTTATCCAGCATATTCACAGACAAAGGCCGATTATTTGCTTGGGTGTAAATTTCCGAGCAATTCATCGGAGAAAAAAGATTCAAAGCATCCTCTTCCGGAGAATACGCGTCCGTGGCTCCATCTGCGAAACCAAGCCACGCACTACTCACTTGCAGACCCTTGTGCGACAACGAGACCTTGAGCCACCCATCGCGTATCGTATCTTTCGAAAAAGGGACAGGCGTACGGCAAACCCTGTCGGACACAAAGCGTAAGGCCTGATGGGAGGAAGAAGGACGCAACATCACCACAAAAGAACTCATAGGAGGGACATACCGGCCTGCCCCATCTTCTGCGACAGAATTACCATCAGACAACATATAGGTTCGGAACGTTCCGTCTCGGAATGCCTTGTATTGTGGATAAATCAAATCTTTGTTGGTCTCGTAGAACGCATTAAAATCAATATGCGACATATAAGGATTTCCCACCATCAAAAAATCCGGATTCCGTTTTTGAGCCGACATTTCTATCTGACCTGAGAATTGCGGAACCGGACAAGACAACGTATCCAGAAACTTACCATTGTCATCTTCCACCAAAAATCTATTTTGTCCGGAGCAAGGCAAGGCCAACCGTTTCCTTTCATCCATCACACACCCGTTAGGGAAGGAAATAGACGACGGGGCCACGGAATCGACATCCGACTGAATATCCATCGCACAAGCATAGCCCATTCCCACAACAGAAAGCGGAGTCTGGTCTGTAGATATTTGTTCGGACCAATCGCCTACCATCCGGAAAGAGTCGGCATCCGCCACACGGAAATAGCGAAGTTGAGGGACAACACCCTTTGCCCTATAGTCTACCGGATACATGTTTTTCAGCGGGGCCGACAACATCTGCCACTGCCGCTGCCTCAACGGCATACTGACATAAGCATTGTCATACGATCCCAGATTGGCAATATGTCCGACACTTCCACCCGGTTTAAAATAAAGATTAGCACAGTGATAACCATTTGCGCCCCTATTTGCTTCCGTCAAATCAGGATAATGCGCTATAGGCAGAGAATCGCCCACCTCATTCCGATAACGGTCGCCGACATAAACATGGGAACAAGCATCCGGCGATACCTCCACCGCCTTCTTCGTCCGATAATCCTGCCAATTATCCGGCTCATTCCAATTGGAGCTCACACTACCCGTCCACTCCAGCTCGGAAGATTCGGAGTCGGGAATCTCCACCATCAAAGAGGCCCGTTCTGCGATACGCTGCGGACTTCCGTCCATACTCCGGCCTACGATTACAGAATAGGTGCCGGCATCCAGTCCTTTCAGCAAGAATGGATTTCCGGACACCTCCGAAAGAGGCACGAGATTATAACCGGGGACGACATTCCCGTTTCCATCACTAACTGTCATAAAAAAATACGACTGCAAATCAGAAAGAGGAAGCCGTTCTTGATTGTCAACATCAGACAAAGACAAAGAGACAGCAGGATCTACACGTCGTCCGTTGACACACTCCAACGTCTCCGTCACTTGAGAAAGGAAGAAAGAGGGAGGCACATCCCTATTCCGTCCGCCCTCCACAGCTCCTTGGTAGGTGCTTTTGTCTGAACAGCGGGCACCTCTAGGCACACCCCGCTGGTCCAGCATCAGTTGGTCTTTCAGGAAAACATCGTTCGTCACCGCAGCCAAATTATCCAACGGCATCCCGTCACAAAGGCACTTCATCGAATCCCGGAATGGCATGCAAGGCAGAACCGAGGCATAATACCCCAAAGGGAAAAGGGATACGGAAGCATCAAAGGCAACCGTCTCGCCAAAAGACGAGGCATCAGAAAAAGTGGCACACGTCACATACTCCGCATCGGCAGGCCTATAAATAGTATCATTAAGCGTAGAATACAAACAATCGTCCATCAAACCATACTTCTGGAAAAAATGGACATCATCCGTCCGTCTCCGCTTAACAGCTCCCGCCCTAGCCGTCAGGTTCGAAGGAGAACCATTTTTCTCCTCATTCCCGGAAAGGATAGTATTGACCACATTTACATATCCGGGAAGCGAGCCAACAGATGTCATCCCAGCATCCAGGACAAGAGCGACGCCTCCGCTACCATCCTCCTCATAAGAAGAGGCAGACGCATTGGAAACTATCGTATTACTGAGCAAATCGACATGCGCCTTTCCGCAGACACCTATCGCGCCCGCATACCGAAGAGATGAATTTCCGGAAATCGTAGAGTTGGCAATCCTACCCGCCTGCTCGTTTCGACCCAACATACCAGCAAAGACTACCCCACCACCCGCAGTTGATGCCAGATTAGAAGATATGGTGGAAGAATAGATTTCCGAGAAACTCTCGAAAAGGAACAATGCGCCACCCCTTCGGGCCGAATTGTCGGAAAACAAACTATTCTGCACATAAACATTGCTGCCATAAGAGAAAAGGGCACCGCCTCCATAGGGAGAATCGGAAGTCTGACGATTTGCCACAAAAGATGAGTTTTCCACCCCCACACGCGACGAGTCCTGCACATCTCCATAAACAAACAAGGCGCCACCTCCATACGTTGCCCTATTGTCGAAAAACGCGCAATCAGACATCTCCAACAAAGAGGACACCACAGCAACCGCGCCACCATAGGCTGCAGCAGTGAATCCATTGGAGCGGAAACACACATCTGAAAACGAAAGAGACGAGCCCGAGACGGCATAAACTGCACCGCCTCCTCTGAAAGATTCCCCGTCATAGTTTTTTTCTTGTCGTTTTTCTTCCAATCCCACATCATTAGAAAAGAAAGTAGACGAGATGGCATGTAACTCCGACCCCTTCACAAAGAATGCGCCTCCGTCATTGGCAGCACGGTTGAAGCTAAAATAGGAGTTCTTCACCTCTACATATTCGACACTATCCAAAAACACTGCGCCACCACCAACCTCCGAGTCATCCACACTCCGATTGGAGAGAAACCAAGCATTCTCCAACTGCAGTGATTTGCAACGCGACATAGAGATGGCACCTCCCTTCTTCGACTCATTATGGTAGAACAACCGGACACCAACACTCGGAACGGAAGCACTCCTATGCGAAGTATCGGGCATAGACGGATACGCAATCTGCAAAGAGTAGGGACCCACCAAATCAATGGCACTCTTGCCCGAAAGGGATGGCTGCCTGTTATCCCGAACATCACAATTGTCGAGTAACAAGACACCGCCTTTGCTCGACTCTCCTGACAAGACACCGGACATAGAACCTGACAAAGAGGAATTTCTGATTACCAACCGGACGAAAGAGGAAGATTCGCAAAGAATGGCGGCCTCATCGGCAGAAACAGAAGAGACAACCTTCAAGCCCGAAAGGGAGACAGCACCTGCTCCTATCCGAAACACAGGTGGCACACCCGAGCAAACGGTCAAGTCAGGCTGCGCGCCCACCGTATCGGCTCCAACAGAGACATTTGGCAACCCACCAACAACCGAAACATCTCCAGACAAGAGATAAGAACCCTCGTAATAGCCCCGTGCCACATATATATTGACAGGGACACCTTGCGCCGTATAAAACGCAGCGGAATCGACCGCTTGAGTAATGGACAGGAACGGAGAAGACCAATCACCGCCCGAACCGGATACAGAAGCCGCCCCATTCACAAAAAAACTTTTTGCAGACAGAGCATTCATTAAAACAGTAAGAAAAAAGGCGACAGCAAACATGCGTCGGCATAGTGTTAGATTTTTCATTGCAACAGATTTAGAGAACAGAATACGATTCCAATCACCAATAGGACAAAACTCCCATTGACAGATTCTCAGCTCTTTGTCTTATCTTTGTATATATTACATAAAATTCACATATACAACGCATTACAAAGAACACAGATTCTATTTCTGAAACAAACGAACGATACGAATGTTTTTTTCAACAGAACTAAAAAGAAGCAACAAGAAGAAAACATTGCAATCGTCAAAAAATAATTTGTGCGAAAAGGTTTTTTCACACTGCGAGTGCCCCTCTCTCCTCCGCGATCAAAGACAAGTATCCGACTGCCCACGGTGAGGCATATTGAAAAAATCCTGTTTGTTCAGGAAATACCATCCGGAAATCTATGACAACGGAATGCCTTGGCACACTCCGATGGAATGCAATCCCGTCTTTCATCATTTCTTCTATAAATAGATTATCCCGACGGAATATTTTGCCGACGATAATCTGATGGAATAAGCCACACAAGGCATATTGAACTTTAACAAGTTTCTTATAACCAATAAAAAAGAGGATCCGAGAGACAATCCCGAATCCTCTAACCCTGTCGATAATTTTCGTTTATTCTTATATCTTATTTTTTATGTGTTTACTATTTTTATCAAATTGCTTTTTAGCAATCACTTAATATTCATAATCTTCCCAATTCTCCCAGTTTTTCCATTCACCTTTCCAATAGCCCTGTTCTCCGACAATTGGACCGTTCACATATTTTCCGTTCGGTTCAATAAATTCCTTTTTACGGAACGACTCACCGCCTATATGCCAACGCATCCATGCCACACTGGCAGCCATACCGCCCCAAGGACCGGAGCCATGACCCCAGCCACCTTCACCTGTGTCTTTACCTCCGGTCATCTCCACCAAGCAAAGAGGACCCTTATTTCCCGTGTTATAATAGTCGCCCTGCGCATTCGGCTTCTCCATTCCGACCTCACCATAAACAATCATGGCCGGCTTTGTTGTCTTGGTAAGCTCCGCATGGTTAAAGGCACCACTATTATTCAAAACCGCAGTAACGACACGCTTATCTTTTATAAGAGCCTGCTCCGAGCTCAAACCGCCCATAGAATGTCCAAATACGCCGACACGCTCCAAGAGCAGTTTATTGTAGAACTTGCTGTTCGGATTGTTGTTCTGTTGCTCCAACCAGTCGATAGCAGCCATCATCTCCGTGCCTTCACCGGGAGATTCCTTCGTGGCAAAAACCACAAATCCCTGGGATGCCATACGATTAATGACACCCATATAGGCACCCGGCGCAGTGCCTCCGCCCGGACCCCAAATCACAACCGGATGTTTCTTATATGGATCGTCCGAAAGTTGAGATGGATAACAAAGCAGATTAGCACCACCTGCCACATTCTCGTCCAAAGTCGTTTTAAGTGGACCATCCTTCGTTTCGTCCGTACCAGCCAAGAACGGAGTCACATTATTCTGTCCCTCCACGAAATCCACTTGCTTCACCTCCGAAATATCGAAGAAGACCTCGCCTCCATCATTTTTCAGAACGCGCATTTTATTATACGACTGAGCCATCATACCCAACGACAGAGAGCCGATGACCGCCAAAGAAATAATTTTTTTCATCTTTTTGTGATTTTAATGGTTGATGAATTTGTTTTTACGAGATAAACGCCATCCGAGAAATTTGCCAAAGAGATTGTCAAAGAACCGACTTCATTGGTGCGGTAAGCTCCGACACTCTGTCCACTTACCTTATATACACGCACCAAAGTCTGAGTCGAGAATCCGGACAACCGGATTTCATCTCCGGCAACTGACATCAACGGACAGACCTCCTGCGAATCAGGAACAGACGTTGTACCACTTCTGAAATAGTACTTAGAGACATCGGATAGACTGAACTCCGCATTTGCATTGTTTGTTTTCACTACCAACGAATTATCTTCGATGGTCAACACGGGCGAATCGCCCAAATAATAGGAGGTCACCCCTCCCGTTTTTTCTTCCACCACCAACTGTTCTGCATTTATCGTCAAAATAGCCGCAGAAAACAGAAAAACAGAGGCAAAAAAGCGTCTAGTCAATATTTTCTTTTTCATAAATAAAACACTGAAGTTATGTGCAATATCACAGAGGGTAAAATTAGAAGACTAAGACTCATCAACCTTTCAAAATACAATCAATAATCATAAATTTTCAATCATTCCCGACAACAATTCAAAACAGGAATAAAAACAAAATTTAAAAAAAAGAGGATTTTACATTAAAAAAAATGTTACACGAAAAACCATTTTTATGTAACAAAAACACTAGGTCGACGAAAAAAAACTCGTGTTGACTCCAGCTTTATCCATCATCAAAAGTCACATTACGAACTTATTTTTGTTGACATTTGTCAAAAACACAAAAAGACAAAAGCAACCAAACCATCAGAGATGCTCCATTATATGGGATTTTTTCAGAAAAACCATATTTATTATTTCTGAAAGGCAGAAAACAACAATTGCACAATAACTTTTTTTTACATATTTTTGGAATCATAAGTCTTGCAAGTCTCGGCTTTACGAATTGAACCGAGCAAAAAAGCAACGTTTTTATGTGAATAACGTTGCCAATGTATGTAAACGAACAATCTTTAATAGGACAACAAGAATGACAGATGACTGTCCACAAAATTGTCCTTCAAGAAGACTCTTTTTTTAATTGTATGTTTCAGAATGGTTCCGATCACGAATAGGCTTTTCGCCTTCCACTTCGGCTATTGTTCTAAATTGTCATCTATTGTATATTTTTCACTTTCAAAACGAATCTGTATTCTTCTTGATATTTCACGGGTGCAAGATTCTTTCACATTAAATTGAATAGTTATGGTAAAACTTTATTCAATCCTCATTGCACTAATACTTTGCGGAATTCCGCAAATAAAAGCAAACATCATCCTCAACGAAATGATGCCATGCAATGTATCGACTCTCCTCGACGACAAATACAACTATTCCGGTTGGGTCGAACTTTACAACTCAGGGTCTTCTGCCGTCAATCTGAACGGATATTCTTTCACAAACACATTTAAGAAAGCAGATTCCGGAAAAAGCGGCCTCAAAACATGGAAGATAAATTCGGACATCACCATCAACGCAGGTGAGTACAAGATATTCTACTTCGACGAACTAGCCGAAGGCTTACACGCCAGCTTCAAGATAAAGACCGTAGAAAACGACATGAAGTTACTGATCTACGACGCATCCAGCAACCTCGTAGACCAGTTTTCTTACACGAACCTTTACCCTCACGTTTCGTGGGGAAAGACAGACAAAGGAGAAGGATACATGCAAAACCCGACGCCAGGAAAAGCGAACTCCAACGGAGTGAGCTCCAACATCCGACTTGCGGCGCCCTCCTTTTCTATAACTCCAGGAATATATAACGCCAACATTTCATTGTCCTTAACTTCCAGCGACAATGCTCAAATATATTACACAACGGACGGGTCTGACCCGACAGAGAAATCTGCAATCTACACAAAGCCCATCTCCATGACGGGCAGCTCCGTTGTCAGGGCAAGAGCCTACCAAAACGGAAGAATATGCAGCGAGACAGCAACAGGCACCTACATCTTCGCAGACTCCTATCACTCCGAATGCGGAGGCTTCACGCTACCAATCATTTCCATCACCACCAATCCGGACAACTTTTTCTCGGACAACATAGGCATATACACAAAAGGAAAGAACGGGGTTTCCGGTACATCCTTCTGCGACTCCCAATCTGACGTGGCCAATTACTACCAAGATTGGAAACGTCCGGTCAACTTCGAATACTTTGTCGACGGCAAGCAAGTTGTCTGCCAAGAGATGGAAGCCGCAGTCATGGGAGGATGCTCCAGAAGCGCAGAACTGAAATCGCTGAAAATATCCGCCTCCAACAAAACGGGAAACAGCTCCATCCTATCGGAAGGAAGCAACGAATATTACAACTTTTTTCCCAACAAGAAAGGGACAGAATACAAGAGCATCCAAATAAGGAACGGCGGCAACGACTACAGCTACAGCCGCATAAGGGACGGATTCATGCAGACACTCACGGAGGGTACAATGGGAGTAGACTACCAGGCATACCAACCTGTGGCCTATTTCATCAACGGCAAATACTACGGACAGATGGACCTCAGGGAAAGGACCAACAAAGACTACATCTACACCAACTACGGATTGGAAGATGACGAGATCGACCTAATTGAAATCAGCAAGGAGAAAGTTCAGGTCACAGAGGGCTCCATCAATGCCTACGACACTCTAATAGCTCACTCCCATAATTACACTTCGGAAAACTACTACAAAGACATGAGCCGGCTCATGGACATGGACGAATATATGGACTACCAGATATTAGAGCAATACGTCGTCAACACAGACTGGCCTGCCAACAACTGCAAGTTATGGCGGGCAACAGACAAAGGTCGCTTCCGCTGGATCATCTATGACACAGACTTCGGATTCGGACTATATGGAGACGGAGCAAACAACCACACCAGCGAGAACACCAACATGTTGCTATTCGCCATGGGAGAAGGAGACCGCTACAATTGGGCAAACGGAACAAGCACAGGCTCCGGATTCTCCGCTCCCGACGAATCCGACGTATGGAAAGTGATACTTTTCCGCAACTTAATGAAGAACGAAGAATTCAAGGAGAAATTTCTAAACAAGTTTCTCATCCACCTAGGCACCACATTTGAAACGGACAGGGTACTCTCCGTATTGGACAGCGTCTATTCTAACGCAGAGGCTGAAATATGCGCCCATTGGAAAAAATATTCGCCAAACTACAACTCCTATTCCGACCAGAAAGGTGCGATGACCAATTTTGCAAAAAAACGCGCAGATGTCGTCTATGACAATCTGAAAAGCTATTACGGATTGGGAGATGCCGTCAGCCTCTCCATCTCGTCCAACATTTCGGATGCGGACTTCATCATGAACGGCACAAGGCTGAATGCCCCAAGATTTAACGGCAAATATTTCAAGGGGATGGATCTGTCCATCGTACCGGTCGCCCCTACCGGATACAAGTTCAAATCATGGAACATATCATCCTCCATTTCATCCTCCATTCTCGGAAGCAGTTCTCAATGGAAATATTATTACAAAGGAGACAGTCCTGCTTCAGACTGGTTCAGCTCATCCTATGACGATTCCGCATGGAACAACGGCTCCGGAAAAATGGGTTATGCCAAGGACAACAGCACATACAACACCGTGCTAGACTTTGGACCAGACAGTAACAACAAATACATCACTGCCTATTTCCGGACGAGCTTCAACGTAGATGAGCCTGACAATCTGGACGGGATAAAGGCATCTCTAGTCTATGACGACGGCGTCATAATCTACGTCAACGGGAAAGAGGCCTGCCGATACAACATGGAGGAGGGAGACGTTTCCTACTCGACAGTTGCCATCACCTACAAGAACGACGAAAGCGTAACCTTCTCTCTCGACAAATCACTTTTCACGAAGGGAACGAACGTCATCGCCATAGAAGTACACCAGAACGTAGAGACAAGTTCAGACCTCACCTTCCAGTTCGGAATGAGCGGCGTCATCAACGACAACTCCAAAGCAGTCCAGGCATACAACAAGACGGTGACAGACGACGTGACACTCGTCGCCACTTTCGAGAAAGCAAGCATAACAAAACCAACTATCATCATCAACGAGCTATGCTCCAGCAGCAACAAGAACTCCGGCAATCCGGATGAATTCGGGAACTATGGAGATTGGATAGAACTATACAACTACGGAACGGAAGACATAGATTTGGCAGGACTTTACCTCACTGACGACATCAGCAATCTGGGCAAAAGCCAGATTCCGGCAAACGAGCCTAACTCGACCACCATAAAGGCGGGCGAACACAAAATAATATGGGCAGACAATGCCATCTGGCAAGGTGCGCTGCATGCCGATTTCAAACTATCGGCAACAGAGACCACCACCGTCGCGCTAACCATGAAGGTAGACCAGGTGTACTCCATCATCGACACCATCACCTACCAGAAAATGGAGACAAACCAATCGTACGGACGAAGGGTGGACAAAGACGACGAATGGACAATCTTCGGGCTGGAAAGCGAATGTAACCTATACACAGCAACCCCGGCAAGCGCCAACGGCACGAAATATTGCGAAGAAAAATCAGAGGCAAAAGAGGCAACAAGCACAAACGCGGCATTCGCACTCTATCCTAATCCCGCCAAAGGGCAGCTCAACATAACTGTTCCGGCAACGGGCATTTATGAGATAACAATATACGACGCTCAAGGCAACGAGAGAGGCATCACGACTTGTCATGGCACGGACACCATCACATTGGATGTCAGTCGTTACGAGCCAGGATTCTACATCATAGGCATCGCTTCCGAGCAAGGCATTACAAAGCTCAACCTTATGATCATGAGATAAAACGAACTTTCAAAATTAAAAAGCGAAAAAGAGGAGAGCAACCACCAGGGAGCTCCCCTCTTTGTATTTTCGAGAAGACAGGGAAAGGGACACCTTCGCCTATCCTCTATTATCCAATGCCATCAAAAACGCCAAGCCAATATCCGGCTCGTCTTCACTCCCTGCGACATATCTATGATTTTGAACTCTGCCACTTCCACCTCTTTCAAACAGGCCGCCAACGAAGGCAGTTCCTTCTCTTTTGAAACCAAGGTAGTGAACCATCCAACATTCTTCGCAAATCTCTTACTTTCCACTATCATCTCCTGAAGGAACAAAAGTTCGCCACCATCACACCACAACTCGTTGGAGACACCACCAAAATTCAGCACTGCATCCTTCACCGACTTGCCTTTCAGATTCGACAGTTTGCGCAATGCGTCTCGGCCAGCCTGCTCCGCCGAATCATGGAATGGCGGATTACAAACCGTCAAATCAAAATACTCGTCCGGGCGAATGACATCAGCAAATTTATGCCGACAATTAGTCTGCAAACGCAAATCGACATGATGAGACAGGACAGGATTACAGGTCACTATTTTACGTGCATTCTTCAAAGAATCTTCGCAAATGTCGGCTCCCACAAAATCCCAACCATACTCAGCAACTCCAATAATCGGATAGATGCAATTAGATCCCACACCAACATCCAAGCAATGGCATCTTTTATCCCGGCAAAAGCCACCCTCCGAGGTAGGCAAATCCGACACATAATGGATATAATCCGCCCTTCCCGGAATGGGAGGACACAAAGACTTATACGGAATGTTCCAATAAGTTATGCCATAATAGGCCATCAATAAGGATTTATTTAGTGCCCTTACAGCCAACGGATTAAAAAAATCTATCGTCTGTGTTCCATATTCATTCAGGAAAACAAACTTCTCCAATATAGGACAAGCCTTTATCAGCTTTTCAAAATCATAAGCTCCGTCGTGTTTATTACGCGGGTGCATTTTTTTTCTTTCTAACATAAACACAAAGGTATCTCATTTTTTCACTTCCAACTCCATTTTTTTCAAGAATAGTCCGATTATCAGCAAAACAGTCCGACCATCAAAGTTCTAAAACTCCAACATTTCAACACCTCCGTAAGGCAACGTTTGGGAAAAGAGGCCTTCGAACGCCATCGCTCCCGCATAGATACGGGCAGACTCAACCACACCGCCATGCGTGAAAACGAGGACATTAGCATAGCCACAACGTTTCATGTCTTTAATAAAGCGCACCACCCTCTCATACTGATTCAGGAAAGACTCTCCGTTCGTTGTCCGGACATGGACATAATCGTCAAACCAAGCAGACAGATTGGGGTCATCAATTTCAGACCAATATTTCGTCTCCCAATCTCCGAAGTCGAGTTCCAGCAGTCTGGAATCGCGACGGGCATCCTTCCAACCCGCATACTCCGCCAGACGGACACACCTCGACAACGGACTAGTATACACAGCGTCCCATCTACAATCAGGAATGGACAGCAATGCCGATTTAGCCTCCTGTTCAAAAGTAGCCTCATTGACCCCGACATCACTCTGTCCATAGCAAATGCCAGATGGCACATTCACAGAAGTATGTCTCACCAAACATAAATTCATCGATTATATAATTGAGATTCAAAAAAGAACAAATACATCATCAGCAGACCATCCGCCTCAAGACAAAGTCAACGACACATATATTCCCACATAAAACGAAATCTCGCAAAGCAGAAACATGGCTCCGCAACAGTCGCCCGTATAACCTTGGATTCTTCTTTTCATAAAAGAGGTCAAACCATAAAAAGCAAGCAGCGGAAACAACAGGGCGATAGCATACCTCCAAGCAAAGAAGACCAACAGCGGACAAAGTGCGAACAGCAAACACATGCCGAAATTCCGCAACGACATACCGGAATAAACAACCTTGGCCTTACTCTCCTCCTCCCTTCTGGCATAAGGCAACCGATTCACAATATTGGCAGAGACAAACTTAGACCAAACATCGCCGACCAGCAATAAAGAGGCAGTCTCTGCTATGGAAAAATGAAGGTTAACAATCATCATATAGAACAGGAAAAGAGAAAAAGAGAGACCAATCACACCGTAGGTTCCGACATGGGAATCCTTCATGATGGACAGCACACGCTCCCGCTCCACACCTCCGCCAAAACCATCAAAAAAGTCGGCCAATCCATCCTCATGCAAAGCTCCCGTCAATAAAAGACGAGACGCCATAGCCAGCAACAGAGAGACCTGCATAGGGAAAATAAGAGAAGAGAGTCCATAGGTCAACGCCATCAAACCGCCCGTGAGCCAACCCACCAATGGCCAATAATAAACGACATGCCTGAACGAATCAGCAGGCACTTTCAAGCTCAACCTCCAAAGCGGAAGACGAGTAAAGAACATAAATGAAGCAAGGATATCGTATGCCATAAAAAAAAGAGTTACATCAAAAGTATTTTGTAACAGAAGCCTTTGAAAATGTGTTCATCTCATTAATCATACGCACAGCAGAATCAACAATAGGATACGCACAAATGGCACCAGTTCCTTCTCCCAGCCTCAAACCAAGACGAAGGATAGGCTCCGCACCCATCGACTCCAAAACCAGACGATGACCAACTTCATCTCCCTGATGTCCAAAAATGGCATAACAAAGGACCTCCGGACAAATTTTCGAAGCCGCCAACATACAGTTTGTCATGATAAAACCATCTACCAGCACAACCATTCCCAACTCAGCCGCCTGCAACATGGCACCGACCGCCATATCCATCTCATACCCGCCGAAACAGGTAATCACACTATATACAGAACCATCGCCCGCATAATTAGCCATTGCCCGTTTCAAAATCTCGTATTTATGAGAAACTCCATCCTTATCAAGTCCACTCCCGGCTCCGACACACTCATCCAATGGAATACCCGCCAAACAATGCATCCAAATAGAAGAAGTTGAGGTATTTGCAATACCCATTTCACCAAAACTAATCACATTACAACCCTCCGCATGGCAGTCACGAACAACCTTCGCTCCCCGCTCCAGACAAAGATGCATCTCCTCGTCCGTCAATGCCGACCCATACAAAAAATTTCTACTGCCTTTTCTCACCTTCATATCTATAAGTCCATCCGTCTTCGGAAAGTCAAAGTCGACTCCGGCATCAACAACATTCAACTTAAAACCATGCTGACGAGCTAAGAAATTAACACCGGCACCTCCCGACAGAAAGTTACCGATCATTTGACGGGTCACCTCCTTAGGAGAAAAGCTCACACCCTCGTCGGCGATACCATGGTCGGCAGCAAAAACCACATTGTACGGACATTTCAATCCGGGCGTCAATGTCTGTTGAATCCATCCTATCTGAAGAGCCAACGATTCTAACATACCTAACGAACCTTTAGGCTTTGTGAGATTATTTATCTTATCTATCAATCTTTGTCTGATTTCATCATCAGGCCTTTTTATCGCAAATTCCATTTACCAATTTTTTATTAAATCAGAAAGGACGAACCATCCCCAATAACATATATTCCGTTCATCCTTCCTATCCTATATTTCTTCGTTATTCCATTCTCTCACCTCCACCACTTTCCACACATACCAAGAAAGGTGTACTGAGGCGGAAAATCAAATTTTGACGGACAAATATATAACAAATATCAGAGAATTGAGGGGACACAAATGGAATATCATGTACACATTAAATATCTTCGGTTGCCGTTTGTCCGAACTTCAGCACATGACGGATACGTTTACGCAAAGTTTTGAATTTCGGATGAATCACTTGAACTGGACGAATATCGCTACTGCGTACCAGAAGTACCAACAAGCAGGAAATAGCCAACATCAGCAACCATCCATAAATTTCCTTCATAGAAACAAGAAGGGCGTGTTGCCTTATCGTTCCATATAGTTGTTCGATAGGCATATTTGCAGCCAACGGATTTAGATGGTCAACGTCGGCTTCAAGCAACAGACTGTTTTTTTCATCACTACGTTCAGCACATGGCCTACAATGGCATTTCCGATGGCAGCACCCAAAGCTGCGCTGAACATATTCTGAATGGTTATTCCTTGAAAGAAATGGAAAGGGAATGGCAACCTGGTAAGGGATGTCAAAAGTGAGATTGCCATCACCACGTATCCTGCACTACGAAGGAAGATGGGGAACATCAACATTTCTTTTGGAAGATTGTAGTCTATCAGAAAATAGAAATAAGCCAAATAGAGCGTATAACAAGAAAATGCGATGAATAACATTGTTTGATAAGTCCATTTTCGGACAGCAAATGTCTGCCATGTAAAACAAGCTCCAGCAACGACACCTAGCAAGGCTATCCAGTTGAGGGAAACCAGATTTATCGCATCATATCTAAGAATATTTTCCATGAGAATATGTTCGAAAATATGTCCTGGAGCCAACAAAATATCGGCTATCAACAAAATGGAGACAGAGAGTCCTATGATAGGATACCGGAATGTGGAGACAAAGATAAAAGGATGGCGTATGAATGTGGACCTCCAGATCGTGAGCGCAAGAAGAACGGAACCGGCGATAGCAGCCCTCCAGATATGTTCAGACTCAAACCAATCATAGTGCTCTCCATAAACAAAGATGAACAGGAGACACAACGCAGAGCCACCCCACATCAACATGCCCAGCCAATCGATGCCCAACAATGGGATTTTCGGCATGGTGGAATAGTTACGATATACAAGCGACACAGCCAAGAGAAGCAACAATATCAGGACTATAATAGCCCATTGCATATATTGCCATTCGGCCCAAGTGAACAAATACACATTCATCACACCAGAGAGCTGAATAACCCCATTAACAACGAGATATACGTAACTGAAGAACACAGACATGTCACGCACCGGAGTCAACCATAGCTGTATGGTCGAATTGCACTCGAAGGTAGCCCACATCCGAAAGAATCCCGCCACAAAGCATACAGTTACCAACAGCGGCACACTACGTGTGTACATACAAACCAAGTTGGCAGCAATAATCACAATTCCACAGATGAAGAATGTGGTTTTGGGCGGCACGGCACATTTAAGGCGGAACATCACCACGAAATTTAATGCCATGCCAATGAGGGAGGCGTAGCCCGCCATCAAAATATCCTCCTGCATCAGTGCAGTAGTTCCCACCATCTCGCTTACAGAAGACAAATATATGCCTCCGGAGAATTGTATCACAAGCACAAAAGCGATAACAATCCAGGGTTTTAGCCGTTCCGGAATAAAAGAACGTATGGCGGGAATACAGAAAGATGAGTTTGCGTGTTGTGTCATCTTATCTATAATTTACAGTACACTCCACGTTCATGCCAGAACCCAACCGAGACATATCACCCTGCTCATTTTCATTAGAAAAATCAATTCGAATAGGAATACGTTGTTCTATTTTCACAAAGTTACCCGACGAGTTGTCTTGTTGAAACAGTGAGTAGCTGGCTCCCGTAGCTTTTGATATGGATTTTACCACGCCTCTAAATTTCACACCAGGCACAGCGTCCACCTCTATCTCCACCGGCATTCCCTCTCTGATATTGGCAGTCTGCGTCTCTTTATAGTTGGCTACAATCCAAATGTCACTTTTGTCTACAATATCCACAACGGTCTGCCCCGGCTGTATCAACTGTCCTTCTTGTATGTTTTTTCGTCCGGTTGTCCCATCACAAGGAGCGATGATAACGGTGTATGTAAGATTAAGTTTGGCCAATTCGTAGGCGGCCATGGCCAATTTGAGGTCTGCCACATTTTGACCTAAACGTTTGGTCTGCTCTTCCTTGACAAGTGCGGTAGACTGTTTTTGTCTCAACAACTGTTCGTATCGCGCTTTCGACGCGTCGTAGTTTGTCTTCATAGCGTCATATTGTTGTTGGGTGACAGACTCTTTTCCCAAAAGGTTCTTATATCGGAAATGCTCCCGTTCTGCGTTTTCCATACGAATACGAGCTTCTTCAATTCCGGCATCGGAGACCGAAATGTTGTTTTGTGTCGTAGTGATACTGCTAGACATGGCAGATTTTCCGGAAGTGGCCCGTTGGTAGTCGGCCTCCGCCTGGGCCAAACGGCAACGGAATTCCGTATCTTCGATTACCGCCAACGTATCGCCCTTCTTCACTGCCTGATACTCTTGAAAATAAATTTTTTTGACAAAACCTTGCACACGAGAATTGACCGGGACAATCAATTGTTTTGTCTGTGCGTTGTCTGTATATTCCACCATTCCCAAATGGATAAAGCGTGAGCATATCCAGCCCAGTCCAACTATGATTAACGACACTACTATAATATTGAATGTCAATTTTTTATTTTTCTTATTCATTATCCTATCTATTTAACGAGTTTATTTTTTTTTGTCAGAAATATTTGGAAGCATCTCACATAAGAGCACCTTCACACGGTAGCTATATAGACCTATTTATCACAGGGTTCCCGAGATGCGTTTCAGATTGTAGTAGTTGAACAAAATGTTAATACGTGCATTAGCCATTAGAAGTTCCGATTCCAGTTTCGAGTTGCTTGCATCAAGCATATCCGTAATCAGGGCAAGATCATTCATATACCTGTTATTGACTACTTCGTAGTTTTGCGTCGCCAATTCCAAACTCTTCATCCGGGTCTGCAACAAAGAGAACGACTCCACAAACTTTGTATGCGCCTCGTTGATTTCCATCCGGAGGTCCTCTTGTACCAGAGCCTCGTTTTCGACGGTCATTCTAGTTTCTATTTTTGTTTTTTCCACACTTTTGTTGGTAGTATAGAGCGAAGCCAAATTATATTTCAGTCCGACACCTACATACCAATAGTTCAGATTTTTATCGATGGGAGGCACTTCGACCGTAATAGGTCCGTCCATCTTGTCTGCTGCGAATAGAGCCAAAGATGGCAGCCTATCAGCACCCACAACTTTCTCTTTTCTAAGAGCCTGATCTTTACGTACTTTAGCCAAATGGATTGAAGGCGAAATATCCGTCGCCATATTTTGCCAATAGTTTTCGTCTGTCAATTCCGGAATTTGTTCCAATATATTTTTGTCCACCTCTATTGAAGTGCCATCAGGAAGGCCAATTAAGACGACCATTTTATTGTTGATTATCTTGATGCCATTACGAACTTGAGTCAATGCCATCTCCAACGACTGCAGCTGCAATTCGTAACGGGTGATGTCATTTCTCAGTGCCAAACCTTCCTTTTGCTTATTCTGTATCTCGGAGACCAATTTTCTGGTCTGTGCAATGTTGATGGCATACACCTCTTCCTGATTCTCCAACTTGAAAAGTTCGAGATAATTGCCGACGAGCAAGAACCGTACGTTTTGCCTCGTCATCTCCTTTTCCAACAAAGCGGCTTGCCACTGTAGTTTAGCACTCTCTATCGCATTTTTTATGGCGCCACCTGCATAAATCACCTGTGTTGCTTCAAAAGAGAAGTTGTTTCCAAAATGTGGCATCGAGCAAGTCTGTACATTCCTGAAATCACGGTCAGACAACCAGACATCTCCCAAATAGCTGGCAGACAAAGAGATGGCAACTGATGGCAATTGTGCGTTTTTAGCCACTTTTATTGATTGCTGGGCATTCCGTACCGCAAAATCAGAAATCCGCAGACTCCGGTTGTTCAATTCCGCCAAATCAAAAAGCTGTTCCAGATTGAGACTCACTCTTTGTTTTTCCGTCTGTGCCGTCATGGAATAAAAACACGCCATCAAGGAAATGAACAATACAACCTTTTTCATCTAATCTTTTTTTATTATGTCAATTACAGGCGCAAAGTTCATCAGAAAAAACGGATGAAAAGGAATCTCAAAATGAACATAATTGGTTTTATTTGTACATAATCGGAATTTTTCGTGCATCAAAAACATGATTTATGAACATTTTATTGGTTATTTTTGTGAGAAGAAAACCACAAAGGTTTTGACTGAGATGAAGAAACATTCAGACATAAAAAACATAGACGAGTTATTTCCACTGTACAAGGTGACCAATCCGATGCGGAAAAAAATAAACAGTATGGTTTTTTACGCGAACGACGTGCGCGCTCAATTATCATCACAAATCTACATCAATGCATCTGTCACTTTGCTAGTTTTGTCCGGAAATGCATCCCTATGCGCAAACTTCAGAAAATACCCGATAGAGCGCAACTCTATCGCATTATTGTCTGTGTTGCATCTGTTTCAGATAGAAAATTGCAGCGACGACTTCTCCTGCATCTGTCTGTTTGTTAGCAAGACATTCATGGAAGAGATGGATCCGACAGAAATGATTTACGTACGCACAAAATATGGAGTCAGGCTGTACAGTTCTCCCGTCATAAAGATAGAGGAAAAGGATGCCGAATTATTAAAGATGAGGGTAGATGAGATTAACCGTTCCCTTGACAATGAGGAACATTACTACTATAAACAGATGATTCTAAGTTCGGTAATCGCTTTTTTCTTGGATATGAGCAACTTGATTGAACATAATTTGCAAAATCTAGCCAAAGACGTAGGACTGAGCCGATACGAGAAACTCACCAAATCATTTATAGAATTATTGACAACGAACTATAGGCAAGAACATTCCGTGAACTTTTATGCAAAAAAGCTGAATATCACAGCCCATTATCTAACATTGATTGTGAAACAGATAACAGGGCAAAGCGTCTCCGAATTCATTTTCGAGATGCTTTACAGTGACTCCAGAATGCTGCTTGTCCAATCCAAACTTTCCATTCAGGAAATAGCGGCATTGCTTCATTTCTCTGACCAGTCCTCATTCGGTAAATTTTTCAAACGTCGTTCGGGTCATTCCCCTTTCTCCTATCGAGGGAAGACAGAGGAATAAGATGATGGGATTGTTTATTCAGACAGGATGGACAGGATATACAGGATTGATTTAATTGATTGGATTGATTGGATTGATTGGGTTGGAGATTCAGACAGGATGGACAGGATTATACAGGATTGATTGGATGGAGGGGATGGATGAACGGTTGGATGTGATTTGAGCTTATCCCGTAGGGATTATCTATTTGCAGAAAGACGGCGGAAGGTGGGGCTGGCATTCTGTAGGATTGATTGATTGACGGGTTGATTGGGTTGATTGGATGGAGGGGATGGATGGACGAATGGATGGGTAATCTGCTGCTCATCCCGTAGGGATTGTCTATTTGTAGAAAACCTTGCCGTTTTCAGCTTCATATTGTTTCCGAAAATCCGCCTCCAACCTTTTCATCTCTTCTTCATCTCCGTCGATGCCATTGGCAGAGACATATTCACGAAAAGCCTCAGAGAACTCATTTTCTTTCACTTTCGCCTCTTTGTCCCAAGAAAGGATGTCAAACATATCTTCTATCCTTTCATTCCTATCCTGTTCAAACATTTTATTCTGTTTTCTTACTTCAAAGCCCATATCGTAACTTTTAAATATAGTCCATACTGCTCATCTCGTCAGAACGGGAAGATTCCACATCCTTCGTTTCATCTTTTATAGGGACGGCTATGCCAGACACCATGAGCACCACCCGCTCAGCACGTTCCGCAATGTATTGGTTCATCCAACCTTGAAGGTCGGTGAATTTCCGTTGAAGCAAATTCTCCGAGACTCCACAAAAACCAATTTCATTGGATACAAAGATAAACTTTGCATCTTGACCCTGCAATTTATCGAACTCCTTTTTCAAAGCCGACAACGCCGCATGGGTATCAGAATCCAAATCAAAGAAAAAATTAGTACACCAAAGCGTCACACAATCCACGAGCACCACTTTGCCCGAAAAGTCATGCCGACTCAGTGCCTTATCCTCTTCCATATTGATCCACTGCGAACCGCGAGACTCCCTATGGCGGGCTATCCGCTTCTCAAACTCTTCGTCCCACACACGAGCCGTAGCCAAATAGACAGGATGTTCGGACATCTGTAACGCCAAACGCTCAGCATAACTGCTCTTACCGGACCGCTGTCCTCCCGTAATTAAAATAACAGACATATTTTCTTCCTTTTTCTTCCACAAAAATACAAAAATAAACATTGAGGGAGAAGCCCCGTGACTATCACTGGAATTGCTTGACAGATTTGAAGGCGATTAACTAACTTGTTTTACACAACCTTCTCGTTCAACTAAGTCGCTTTACAGAAATGGTTCGTTTAACTAAACCATTTGACATTTTTATCGCAGTGCCTGTTTCTGGATCAATGGTGCAGTCTAGGACCTTAATTTTCTTTATTTTCATTGATACTTTAATATTGTGTCCCAAAAGTGTCAAGTTTTTCTAGTTCAAGTCAGTCTTCGACCATAATTTTCTTTGTCTTCATTGACACCTAAATATTGTGCCTCAAATGTGTCAAGTTTTTCTAGTTCAAGTCACCTGCACAAGATGTTTCGAATTTCACCAGTTATTTTTTATGATTATTAAAACAGAAAATTCATCACAACTCGTCCCTTTTCAAAAAAATAAGCGTACTTTTGCAACGTTTTGTTCCGATTTGCCTTTTCGGGCAATAGGATTAAAAGGGAATCGGGTGAAAATCCCGAACAGTCCCGCTGCTGTAATCTCCAAACAAAAGGTTACCACCACAAAAGCCACTGTCCAAAAAGACGGGAAGGCAAAGGTAACAGGAGAGAGTCAGAAGACCTGCAAAACAGACCACGCCGGAAGCTTTCGAGGAAAAAGCAGGAAGGATAAATGGCTTTCACTACAACATATATCTAATTGATATTTTTCGTGCGGGAACATGTCCGGTGTGTCTTTTTATTACAAGTGAACTTTCTTCACAACAAAAAAAAGTCACAAGAGAGATGGTCTTGCACCGCACCTTATTATGTGTGTGTTACAATTCTTTCATTTATCTGCGGGCATACCATTCTCTGTGACGACAAAAGAAAACACGAGCACATGAATTTCAAGTTATTACCGCACTTCTTATTTTCAACATTTGCCCTCTCCACTTCGGCGGTGGCGCAATTGGCACAAGACAGTCTACTCACCGGAGATGAGATGGAAGAAGTGATTATAACCGGAAACAAAGGCGCCACACTCACGGCGACTCCCGTACTCTTCATCAGCACCAAAGAGAAAGACAGGTTGGGAGTGTCGGAGATATCGGAGGCGCTCAAACGCACCGCCGGAGTGGAGTTGAAAGACTATGGAGGCGTCGGCGGACTAAAGACCATCTCCGTGCGCAGTCTTGGTTCCCAACACACGGCGGTCACCTATGACGGAGTAGCACTAACAGACTGTCAAAACGGACAAATAGACCTCAGCCGATATTCTTTAGACAATCTGGACAAAATGACACTCACCATCGGCGAAGGCAATGACATTTTTCGTCCGGCACGGCATTTTGCCTCCGCTTCCATACTCGACTTGTACACTCCGACCCCGACATACGACTCGACCTCCTACCATCTCTCCGCTCGGATAAAAGCCGGTTCGTTTGGCCTGGCCAACCCGTCATTTGCCATTGACAAGAAGACGAGCGAAAATAGTTGGTGCTCCATTTCCGGAGACTACCTCCGTTCGGACGGCCGTTATCCCTACACACTCACCAACGGAGAAAATCGCACAAGAGAAAAGAGAAGTAACAGCGAGATGGAGAGTTTCCGATGCGAAGCCAACTTCAACAGCAAAATAGGGAAAAGAAGTTTTCTAAAGACAAAAATCTTCTGTTATGACTCAGACCGGAAACTGCCTGGCAGCATAATACTCTACAACACAAACAACAAAGAACAGTTGAGAGACAAAAACTGTTTTTCGCAAATACAGTTCAGAACTTACTGGAACAGCGGATTTTCGCTTTTGGCAAACGGAAAATTCAACTGGGCCGCCACTTTCTATCATGACGAAGGCAAAAAGTATCCGGACGGAGAAATCAACGACCGCTATTTCCAAAGAGAATACTACGCATCCGCAGCTCTTCTTTTCCAACCCACCAGACCATGGACTTTTGCCATAGCCTCCGACTATGCGCTGAACGGACTAAACTCCAACCTATCCAACTGCGTCTACCCAAAGAGACATACTTTATTGAACGTCCTGAGCGCACAATACTCCACGCGCAAAGTCACAGCAACTGCCACCGGGCTATACTCCGTCTATCTCAACGAAACGAAGATTGGGGAAACTCCACACAATAAGAAAAGGCTATCGCCAGCACTTTCCATATCCTACAAACCTTTCAAACCCGAATTTAGAATCAGGGCATCCTATAAAGACATATTCAGAATGCCCACGTTCAACGAACTCTACTTTGACCGTAGCGCCATAAAAAGGCTCAATCCGGAAAGGGCCAGACAAATAAACATCGGTTCCACGTACCAATGTACGCCGTCCAGAACCATCAGCAACTTCCAAATCACATTAGACGGATACCACAACGACGTGAAAGACAAGATAGTTGCCATTCCTCGTATGTTTACATGGAGCATGATCAACATGGGCGAGGTAGACATAAACGGCATAGACATACAGGCATCCGCCTCTTTCTCCGTAAAAAGGGGTTACCTCATCTTCCTTTCCGGCAACTATGCACTACAAAAGGCAATAGACCAGACAGACAAGAGCACCCGATATTATGGCGACCAAATTCCTTATACACCACGACATGCAGGAGGTGGAAGCGCAGCTTTCGAGAATCCATACATCAACATTTCTTACCAGATCAACGCCGTAGGAAAACGATACTGCCTGCCCGAAAACAAAAGAGACAACAGGATTGATGCATACATAGAACACAGCTTGTCTCTTTACAGAAACATGAAGTTAAAGAATGTCGAGTTTTCCGTAAGAGGCGACCTCATCAACTTTACGGACTGCCAATACGAGGTCATAAAATATTACCCCATGCCGGGACGATCGTATCGCATCTCCCTATACGTAAAAAGTAGAGACTAAAAAAAATACATTTCCAATCCGAAAATTCATTAATTATATACTTCAAAAAAAATGGAAAAAAAGAATTTCTTCAAACTAACAGGTTTTTTTCTTATTGGATTATTGTCATTCACATCCTGCTCTGACGATGATGACAACAACGAAACCCCCGCACCAAGCGAGGCCATCAGCGGAGTCTACATCATCAACCAAGGGTCATATGGGAGCAACAACACAAGCGTCTCTTTTCTCAACTACGACTCTTGCAAAATCTACAACAACGTCTTCTACAACGCCAATGGACGCAAATTAGGCGACACCGGGCAAGATGCCGTCATCTACGGCAACAAGATGTACATCGCAGTCTACAACTCAAACACCATCGAAGTGGTAGACAAAAAGACATGCAAAAGCATCAAAACATTGCAAACGAAGGGAGAGCAACCTCAAAATCCGAGAGACATCATCGCGCACAACGGCAAAATATACGTGTCCATGTACGATGGATTCGTAGCTAAGATAGACACATCAAGCCTTGACTTCGAGGCATTCGTAAAAGTAGGCCCCAACCCCGAAGAGATGGCCATAGCCAACGGATACCTTTACGTAGCCAACTCCGACGGAATGAATTACACCAACGGATATGCGAACGGGACAACAGTTTCCAAAGTCAATCTCTCCACCTTCTCCGAAGAGAAAAGAATCACGGTATCTCTCAACCCCTGCAAAGTATGTGCAGACAGCAAAGGAAACATATTCGTAATATCCATGGGCAACTATTACGACATTCCCGCCACACTGGAGAAAATAAACTCCGCCGACGAGGTGACAACACTATCGACACCAGCCACCATCATGGCAATCTCCGGCACCACGCTCTACACGATCAACGCCCCTTATGGCTCATCCGAAATCAATTACGTGGCAATTAACACAGAGAGCGGAGATGTCATCAGCAACCCATACCTCAAAGGTGAAACGAAGCCGGCCAACCCCATCTCCATTGCCATCGACCCTAAGGACGGACGAATCTTAATCGGCTCTTATGTAAGCAATGCGGACTACACCAGCGACGGATTTGTTTACGAATATTCTGCAGAAGGAACGTTCGTAAAGAGACATGACGCCGGCGTCGGCCCTTTTGGATTCGCATTCTAAAGAACACGGCCATGAAGCAAGAAGACATCCTTTTTTTGAAGTCTCTTCGGAGAAAAAAAGATGTCTTCTTTGCTTTCTTTATCTGGCAGACAAAGGAGACCGGCGTTTCTGACTTCCAACGACCCTCCTCACTTATCTATTCACAGATTACGTCAACATAACAAAAACGGCACTTCCCTATCAGACAAAACAGACAGACACACAAGACAATCATTTTTATTTCTATCTTTGAAAATATTTTCCATTCAAAAAAGCACAAAATGAACAAACAGAAAAGAGACAAAACCATACGGAATCTTTCAATTCTCCTTTCCCTCTTTCTGCCATTTCTTTTCACCAATTGCTCCAAACAGAAAACGGACAGTAACGAAGGCACGGGAACAGAAATAAAATTCACCTATGCCAAACAAATAAAGGCGTTTAAATATCCTGACTTCACCAAAGTGGAAGTTCTGAATCCATGGGACAGTAGCAAAACGCTGCAGACCTATTATCTCATCCCGCAAGGGCGAGAGATGAAAGAAGAGAAGAGACAAGGAACTGTCATACGCACTCCCATAACGAAATCTGTCATATACGCATCCGTCCATTGCGCCCTCATTAGCGAGCTCAACGCCTATGATGCCATTGCTGGCGTATGCGACCTCAAACACATCCATTTGGAATCCATCCAAGAAGGCTGCCGCACAGGCAAAATAGCCGATTTAGGCGACGGCATGAACCCGGACATAGAGCAGATAATAGACATGAGACCGGAAGCTATGTTCATCTCACCTTTCGAGAACAGCGGAGGCCACGGACGGATAGAGAAGATAGGCATCCCTATCTTTGAATGCGCCGACTATATGGAGAACACAGCCCTAGGCAGAGCAGAATGGATAAAAATCTACGGCATGATGTTTGGCAGGGAGCGAGAGGCAGATTCCATATTCAAGAGAGTAGAAGCCGTCTATCTCTTCCTTCACGGGAAAGCGATAGCCTGCCAACCTCATCCATCGGTGATATATGGATTAAAAAGCGGATCTGCATGGTATGTGCCAGGAGGAAAATGTTTCATATCACAGATGTTTGCAGACGCAGGAGCCAATTACATATTCCAAGACGACAAACACAACGGATCCGTTCCTCTGTCATTCGAAACCGTATTCGAAAAAGGCTGCGACGCCGACATCTGGCTATTCATGTACAACCGGAAGAAGGACATGACATACAAAGATTTAAGAGAAGAACATGCCACTTACTCGCAATTCAGAGCATTCAAAAAAAAGCAAATATACGCCTGCAACACAGGGAACATCCCGTTTTACGAGGAGACACCTTTTCATCCCGAACTATACTTGCAGGATCTGATCAACATATTTCACCCAGAACTACGTCCAAAAGATTACGGCCTCCAATATTTTAGTAAATTAGCGGAATAATTAGATTTTAAGATGAGATTCAGCTCTTCCATAAAAAAAAGGCGGCATTGAGCAAAAAGATTTGTTACCATGAATGAAAAGACAGGTTTGAAATATGGCATTTTCATGACGGCCATCGTCGTCATACTGTTCATCTGCGGTCTGATGTTCGGATCCGTACAGATTCCATGTTCCGACATTCTGAGCATACTATCGGGAGGAGAAGGAGAGAAAGAGAGCTGGCGTTTCATCATTTTAGAATCCAGACTGCCCCAATGTCTGACCGCACTATTCTGCGGAGCAGCCCTTTCTTCCTCCGGACTTATGCTACAGACCACCTTCAACAATCCGTTAGCAGGTCCATCCATTTTAGGCATAAACACAGGCGCCAGTCTTGGAGTTGCCCTTGTCATGCTCTTCATGGGCGGCACCATCACGGCAGGAGAGTACACCATCTCCGGTTTCTTCTCCATCATCACAGGTGCATTCATTGGTGCCATGTTCATCATGGGTGTCATTCTGTTTTTCTCCACATTTGTAAAAAGCAACATCATGATACTGATTATAGGAATCATGATCGGATATGCAACCTCTTCCGCCATATCCCTGCTCAACTTCTTTGCCACCGCAGAAGGAGTACACTCCTACATGATATGGGGAATGGGAAGTTTCGGAGCCGTCTCTTCAGAGCAGATGCCATTCTTCATCACCTCCATCTCCATCGGACTACTGCTCGCTACTTTATTGATTAAACCTCTCAACGCACTGCTATTAGGCAACCGGTATGCGGAAAACCTGGGCATCAACACCCAACGAGTAAGAAACATGCTATTGGTTACCGTAGGTCTATTGACAGCCGTCACCACCGCCTTCTGCGGGCCAATCTCATTCATCGGTCTAGCAGTTCCCCACATAGCACGCCTTCTACTCGGAACCTCCAACCACAACACGCTGATGCCAGTGACAATGCTGACAGGCAGTGCCACCGCCCTACTTTGCAACCTTCTCTGTACACTGCCAGGAGAGACCGGAATGCTGCCACTCAATGCCGTCACTCCCATTCTAGGAGCACCTGTCATCATATATATCATCATCAAACAACGTAAGATACAATATTTCAACTAAAAAAATGAGAGGAGACTGCATTCTATCGGCCAACGATTTAAGCATCGGATATAAAAACGGAAAAAACATCCATTGCATCCACCAAAAGATGGAGATTCATCTCTTCCGAGGAGAACTCACATCCCTATTAGGCCCGAACGGAGCAGGAAAATCAACATTGCTACGGACACTATCGGCATCCCAACCACCTCTATCAGGAGACATCCGGCTAGAGAACAAAAAGATATCTGAATATACGGAACATGAACGTTCCATGAAGATAGGCATCGTACTGACAGACAGGACACAAGTTGGCGGGCTATCCGTCTATGAGTTGGTCGCCTTGGGTCGCCAGCCACACACCGGATTTTTCGGGCAACTACACAATCAGGACAAAGAGATTGTACAAAAATCCATCGAAGATGTCGGATTGAGCCATAAGATGAATAGTTACATGGCGGAACTCTCGGACGGAGAACGGCAGAAAGCGATGATAGCGAAGGCTTTGGTACAAGAATGTCCACTGATTCTATTGGACGAGCCTACCGCCTTCTTGGACGCTGCCAGTCGAATAGAAATCATGGGCCTACTACATCGCTTTGCCGACGAGCAGGGAAAATGCATATTACTTTCCACGCACGACATAGAGCAGGCATTGATCTTATCTGACAAGATATGGCTACTTTCCCCAAGCACAGGACTGCAATGTGGCGTCACCGAAGACATCATACTAAGTGACAGGATGGACAATCTCTTCAACAAAGAGGAGATATGTTTTGACAGAGACCATGGAATCTACTATCCCACCATCCACTGGAAAAAGGAGATCCATCTCTCCGCCGCAAACGACACCTTATTGCATTGGGGCATCAACGCATTGAACCGAAACGGATTCAGATGCATACTATCAGACAGGAACGGGGAGAATTACGAACATAGACTAGACATTTCAAGCAACAACGAAATGACCTATACCTTCGACGGGAAAAGAGAAGAAATCCACTCTTTCGAGGAATTGGTCAACTTGTTAAAACAAAACTAGATTTGCATTTTAATACTCGTCAAAAAATATGATTGGATTGGAACCCAGCTACACAAGATTTTCACGTCATCCAATATCCGACCACAAAAAAAGCATTTGCCGGGAAACCTCCATTTCTCAACAAATGCCATTTCTTATCATCCATCCCAGTCATATCTAACAGATCTAAACTCTCCGGAGAGAAACCATAATCCGAAATTTTTGACCGGAAAATTTTCACAACGAACAATCCTTCCGATGAGCATTCGGTTCATCTCTCACTAACGGTCCACAATTTAACACATATGCAAATAACCGAAACTAATAAAACAGCCACTAAAAATCCCATTTCCTTATCATTTTAAATTCAACATTCTACACACACTTTCGTGTACCCGGGTAAAAGGAAGTGTATTTTTACGAAGACAAAGGTAGATTGTTTTAATTCTATTTCGCATATTTGTACATTGGATTTATTCCATATCATCAATCGATAAAACCGATAAGCAATGGAGCTAAGACAACTCAAATATTTCATAAAGTCAGCTGAATTACAAAACTTCACAGAAGCCTCGAAACAACTGTACATCACACAAAGCACCTTATCACAGCAAATAAAACAACTAGAAACGGAGCTGAATGTACCATTGTTCGACCGAATAGGGAAGAAAGTGGTCATCACAGAAGCAGGAAAAGAGTTTCTGCCGTTTGCCAAACAAACCATCCAAGACGCCGATTTGGGGAAACAAAGGATCCTCGACCTACAAGACATCAGAACAGGATCCATAAAAATAGGAATCACATACAGCCTAAGTTTCGGACTATCTTCCATTATTCTAAGATTCATGAAAGAGTACCCCAATATTAAAATTGAGATTCTATACAATCCGGCACATGAGTTACCGGAGATGTTGAAAAACAGAGATATAGACTTTGCACTATCCTTCAATTCGGCATTTGTGGACGAGCAAATAGAGGTCACAGATTTGTTTGACGGACAACTCTGCGCCATTGTACAAGAGAAGCACCCCATTGCAATATGCAAACAAATATCAATCAAAGATTTAAGGCAACACCTACTTGCTCTTCCATCCAAAGGTTTGAATGCAAGAAGTTTTCTAGACGAAATCCTCGAAGATTGCAAGACGACACTTGACCCTCATCTGGAAATGAACGACGTAAATATGCTTCTACAACTGGTGGAAGATTCCCATTTTGCAACCATTCTCTCCAAAACGACCATTTTAGGAAAACCGAAATTGAGGGCAATACCCATAAAGGAACAGAAAGCAAAAATGACGGCATCCCTTTTAACCTTAAAAGGAGCCTACCAAAAGGCTTCCGCCAGAAAATTCTCAGAACTATTTATCTCCACATTCAAAGCGAATAAAGACTAGCAGAGTAGACATTTTTTATTTAATTTCAACAAGAGGGAAAAGGTCTCAATATCACATCCCCTCGGCCGACGATTTGGCCGCGCCCTGCAACGTCTCCCTCCATTCTATGGCCTCGTTGGTCAGACGCTCCATCGTTTCCGGGAAGCCCTCCAGTCCAAAGTAACCGTTCTCCTTTATATAGGAGACAAACTCCTCATTGTCCACCAGTTCCTCCCGAAACGGCTCATAGGTCGTGATTCCGACTGCTCGGTCATAGTAATAGCCGATGTAGGCCGCTATCTTCATGCGTTCCTCTTTCGTGAACTCCTCCAGATAAGGAGGCACCTTCCCTCGCAGTGACTGCACTATGTTCTCCTTGTAGTCCGTAAACACCATGTCAAAACGGACAAAGTCCGACTCCTGACAGTCATTCAGATAGGCGCAGAGGTATTGAAGGATCCCCTCATGGATGCACAGACGCCCTAGTCCGTCATGACGCGCGAAGAAATCCCGATAGGCAACTATAAAACGGTTTTTGTCAGAATAGTCATACCAATTCTCTTCGACATCCGCTATCACCAATCTGTTGATTTCAGGAACCGTGTCATATCCATAGAGACGGCACAGGTCCGTCAGAAAATCGGAATTATGTAGCCGCAGCCAGGTG
>JACJXK010000016.1 GCA_020636675.1 Prevotellaceae bacterium | reverse complement strand
CGTCTTCGATTTTTGCAATCTGTTGTTTGTCGTTACCCTTCTTTGCTGGTTTTTCAGAAGCTTCATCACCTTCCAATTCAGGATAAACCAAAGACCACTCCCATTCTTTATGAGGTTTTTCTAGTGCTGACAAGGCAAAAAGTATAGCCTCTATACCCATACCGATCATCAACATGATACCTGCACCTGGATAGTGCTGAATTTTAAACAAGGCTCCAATAATTACGATACTGGCTCCAAAACCATAAGCAACACCACTCATTCGCTTCCCAACTGGGGAAGCCAAAAAATCTGAAACTCCCATTTTACTATTTTATTTAAGGTTAAAAATTTTAATTATTTTATAATAATCTCCTTTTGTTTTCTATTCTACACCGATATAACTACGAACACATCTGAATCCGATGAATGACCTATTTTCTGTTTGGTACTCATATGTACGAACACCACACTGCAAGAAGATACCTACATCTTTCCATGATCCACCTCTAACAACCTTACGTCTCAAGACATCAGGATCAGAAGTTTTTGCATTATACTCATAGTTTGGATTCATATCATGAACAAAACTATAGTTAGACTCATGGAAAGCAGAAGAAGTCCACTCTGCTACGTTTCCTGCCATATCATACAATCCAAAATCATTTGGAGGATAAGATCCAACTTTAGCTGTGATCAAATAACCATCATCCGTATAGTTACCTCTTTGCGGCTTAAAGTTAGCCAAGAAACAACCTTTAGTTGTACGTACATAATTACCACCCCAAGGATACATGGAAAGATCCTTTCCTCCACGAGCAGCATATTCCCACTCAGCCTCAGTTGGCAAACGATAATCTTGGACTCTGACGCCCTTGTTCTTTACTTGATATGAATTGAACAAGAAGGATCTCCAATGGCAGAATGCCTGAGCTTGTTCCCAAGACACTCCGACAACAGGGTATTCACCATATCCTGGGTGTGCAAAATACATCTTCATGTATGGCTCATTGTATGCATAAGTAAAGTCTCTGATCCAACACAATGTGTCAGGATAAATATTTACTCTCTTCATTGAAATGAAATCCGCACGTCTCTTCAATTCCCTATAGACAGTCTGGTTGATAATGTGACCTTGTTCATTCGTGAATGAAGTGTCCTTTCTGATCATCACATCTGCACTATCCTTTGTTTTTCCAAGACCTGCGATGCTACGGTTATAACTACCTCTCAATGCATCAAACTTATTTTCTTTCTTTGCTGCCTGGACATAGTCAACCCAACCATACTTGTACATAAGAATCATTCCGTTCAATTGAGGCTCAAAATCGATTGCATCTTCATCCATGTAATACATGCTGTCCAACGCCGCCTTCAAATCCTCATTAGCTTTCTTCCAAGGAATTTTCTTCTTCCAATTCAAGATAGGAGTCTTCAACTCATTACCTTTCTTGTCCTGAGAGATCTTGTAAGATTCATCTACTGCAGACAATTTTTCTCTGGCAATTGAGTCTCTTACCCAATTTACGAACTGTCTGTACTCTCCATTCGTGATTTCCGTCTCGTCCATCCAGAACGCATCCAACGCCACCGTTCTTGACTGAGAAGTCATAGCCCAATTGGCGTCCTGATCATTCTGACCCATTGTAAAAGAACCTCTTTTTATGAAAATCATTCCATAAGGAGTGGGCTCCTTCCACGACTTTGAATAAACACCTACTAGCTCACCATTCTCTCCTCCACATCCGGTGAGTAGCACTGCGATTAATGAAATAATTAACAGCTTTTTCATGATATTTAAATTACTTAATTTTTTTCTTCTCTGTTTCATAAAATTCGATCACTCTTATATTTATTTTTCTTTGAAAATTCAGGGATAAAACTATAGCGCATATATATTTCATGACTACCTCCAGAAACTATCATCCCGGAAACCGGCAAATCATACGAATATCCTAAACTAAGACCAGAGGATAAGTCTATCCCCAACATAAACACTATCGCATCCCCAAATCTATAGGAGAGTCCACCTCTTAACTTTTTATCATACTCAACCAAACACGATAACTCTATTTGTGAAGATTTAAAGTCTGTTCGCATTTGAGTCGATGGCTTTAGAGTAAAAAACGGATTGGATAATCGGATATTGTATCCTCCTGTCAAATAAAATATTCTAGGAACATACATTAACGCCGAATCTATTCCGTAATTTGTTGATTTGGAATTCAAGTGAGAAACCGACAACCCCGCAAATAAATCATCATCACTATAAAAGCATCCAACTCCCGCATCAAATGCCCACGCATTATCATCCGCTCCCGAATACGAATACGCATCATCCGAATCATGGTAATCATCTCCGTCTACTAGCGCATTTCCGTTTCCCGTAAAGTCAACCCCTGCATTGTCAAATGTCTGACTTAAAGCACCCAAATTCAAACCCAAGCCCAAAACTCCTCTCCAGAGTTTCATCTTGTATGAATATTGTAAAAGAACGCTTTGGTTTTTGAACAAACCTATATTTTCATTGGAAAAAACCAATCCAACCCCATGTTTTGTCCCCGATATACTGAGTGGCATATTTACCGAACAGAACACATCTTTCGGCGCATCACTAAATCCCGCCCATTGCAGTCTATAAAGTCCGAATAAATTCAACTTCTCATTTGCCGACACTGCCCCTGGATTATTCGTCTCCGGCACCTCCATATAATGACTATATTGAGCATCAAATTGCGCAGAAACCTTATTAAATTCCAGCATCAACAGAAAAAAAAAGAATATCAAACGTCCTTTTTTCATATAATTTGATGTGCAGTCATCGCAAAATCGACAACAATGTTAGTGATTTTTACAATAATTTACAATAAAATCGAGACTTTTAAATATTTTTTATTTAGTCTTCTTAGCCATCTATCTATCTGACAATGGATTAAAAGTTCTAAAAAAACGAGCCTTCTTATCGAATCTTAGTACTCCTCCTCATTAAAGAAGAAGTCTTCCTTACTTGGATAATCGGGCCATATATCTTCAATACTTTCGTATATTTCTCCTTCATCCTCCATCTCCTGAAGATTTTCTATCACCTCCAAGGGAGCTCCTGATCTCATTGCAAAATCTATCAGCTCATCTTTTGTTGCTGGCCATGGAGCATCATCCAATTTTGATGCCAATTCTAACGTCCAATACATAACAGTCTATAGAAAATTATTAAAGTTAATACTAATCATATCACAATTCTCTACACAAAGGATTGCAAAAGTATGCTTTTTTTCCATAAAAACAATCTTTATCATACATTTTTATACGTCACATTTTGTTTTTTTGCAATCTCCACATTACAAAACAAGTATGGTCCAATTTATGTTCCTATCAGAGTTGACTAATAGTTAACATTAAGAGCGTCCAATATACATTCTTTTAGATTCGGGAAGAATCTCAGAACATAATCCTCCTTTTGTAACTCAGGATCAAACAACACGATACCATAGGTAAACATGTCAATTGTCACCCTAACCCTTGTGTCCTTCTTTATTTCAGCCCACGCATCCTCCATATCGTCCGACCAATATATGTCGTCAATGACAAACACAGACTTGCCATGTGATTTTTTGCAACACGCATCAAAATAACTCAGCAATGCCGACTTCTTATGGTTCGCATCAAAAAAAACGAAATCAAGCTTCGTAAAAGATTTCAAAACATCGGGAAGACAACCGTCTATATTTCCTTCACACAACCGTATATTATCAAATCCAGCCCGTCGAAAACTCAAACTCGCATACTCGGCTATCTCATGGCAGCCTTCCATCGTAACTACATTTGACTTCGAATTGGGCGCAGCCAAGTACATCGTTGTCAATCCAAATGAAGTTCCGAGTTCCAGTATGTCGTTCGCCTTATAGTAATTGACCAAACGGAATAGCACTTGTGCATAATACTTTGACTTGGCTGATCGTCTGACAATCTTAGAGATCCGCCTTTGGCCGGAAACTCCCGTCCCAAAATCTTCAACGAAAACGATCTTTTCTGTTTTCAGCAGCAGATGTCGGACTTTTTCTATAAGACTATACTTATAATAAGGTAAAGTCTCCTCTATTACATCCGTCACCAAATGGAACACAAACGGCGAATGTATGCCAAACCCCCTTCTATGCTTAGAACGGAAAAGATATCTTAGATATTTCAAATAATACATCATTTCACAGAATGGATACTCACCTATATACACAATCTACAATCAAGGAAAAAAGGAGGGAGCATCAACTCCCTCCTTTTTTCCCTTATAAACAACAGAGCTATTCGCGCACGCGTTCCAAATAAGAACCGTCACGTGTATCTACCAATATTTTTTCTCCTTCATTGATAAAAAGAGGAACTCTTACCGTAGCACCCGTCTCAACAGTTGCCGGTTTCAATGTGTTAGTCGCAGTATCACCCTTCAATCCGGGTTCCGTATATGTGATTAGCAATGGAGTCTTCACTGGCATTTCTGCGAAAAGCACAGCTTCTGTAGATGAGTCGAATACAACTTCCACGACATCACCTTCCTTCATAAACTCAACACCTGTCACCAAATCGTGACCGATAGGAATCTGGTCGAATGTTTCTTGATTCATAAACATCAAGTTTTCTCCTTCCTGATACAAATATTGATAAGGACGACGCTCTACCCTCACATCTTCCAACTTCTCTCCGATGTTAAACCTGCGCTCCAACACACGGCCTGTCACCACATCTTTCAACTTGGTTCTCATAATCGTGTTTCCCTTTCCAGGTTTAACATGCTGGAATTCAGTACAAAAATAGAGCTTTGAATCTATACGGACACAAGTTCCGTTCTTAATATCCTGTGAATTGATCATATATTATATTATTTAATAATTCCGATTTAAAATGCAAATTTAGTGCAATTCCATAAAATACAAAATACTAGAAATACAAAATAGCAAGAAAGTCTCGTCAAACGACAAAGAATCATTACCTTTGCATCCTGATTTATGTTATAAATTTATAATACGATGAATTTTGTTGAAGAATTAAAATGGCGTGGCATGATACAAGACATGACGCCGGGAACTGAAGAACAACTGCAAAAAGAGATGACGTCGGCCTATCTGGGCATAGATCCTACCGCCGACTCTTTACATATTGGACACCTCGTTGGCGTCATGATGCTCCGCCATTTCCAACGCAGCGGACATAAACCAATCGCATTGATAGGTGGAGCTACTGGAATGATCGGCGATCCTTCCGGAAAATCCCAAGAACGCGTTTTGATTGACGAACCAAGACTTCGCCACAATCAGGAGTGTATAAAGAAACAGCTGGAGAAATTTTTGGACTTCAACAGCAATGCAGAAAATGCTGCCGAGCTAGTCAACAACTACGACTGGATGAAGGACTTCACATTTCTTGACTTCATCAGAAACATCGGAAAGCTGATTACCGTCAACTACATGATGTCGAAAGACTCCGTGAAACGCCGTTTCACGGGAGATAACGGAGCTGACGGGATGTCATTCACCGAGTTTTCTTACCAACTGTTGCAAGGATATGACTTCGTGTATCTCAACAGCCACAAAAACTGCAAGCTCCAACTCGGAGGTGCCGATCAATGGGGTAACATCACCACAGGAACAGAGATGATCAGAAAAGTAACCGGAAACGAAGCTTTCGCACTTACTTGCCCTTTGATAACAAAGGCTGACGGGAAAAAATTTGGAAAGACAGAATCCGGGAACGTATGGTTGGACAAGAAATATACGTCTCCTTACAAATTCTATCAATTCTGGCTGAACGTGTCCGACGATGACGCCGCCAAATACATCAAGATTTTCACCAGCCTTCCTCACTGCGAAATAGAGGCTCTCATCAAAGAACAAGCGGAGGCTCCTCATTTACGCCCGCTTCAGAAACGTCTGGCTCAAGAGATTACCGTCATGGTTCACTCGCAAGAGGATTACGAAGCCGCCGTGGAGGCATCAAACATTCTTTTCGGAAACGCAACATCCGATTCTCTTCACAAGTTGGACGAAGAGACCTTGCTTTCCGTTTTCGAGGGCGTACCGCAATTCGAAATCTCAAAAGAAGAGTTGGCCGCAGGCATCAAAGCCGCCGATCTTTTGGCAGACAAGACAAAAGTTTTCGCCTCTAAAGGTGAAATGAGAAAGATGGTTCAAGGTGGCGGCGTTTCCATCAACAAAACAAAATTGCCAGAAGCTGACGCTGTTATCGACAAATCATATCTGCTAAACGGCAAGTATGTTTTGGTACAAAAAGGGAAAAAGAATTATTTCCTTTTAATCATAAAATAATCGGGGAGAGGAAAAAAACTTTCGCCAGACATTTTGAAGAATCAAAATTTATTCATACCTTTGCATCGCTTTTGAAAAATAAAGCAATATTAGGATTGTCTCATGGTGTAATGGTAGCACAACAGTTTTTGGTTCTGTTTGTCGAGGTTCGAATCCCCGTGAGACAACACAATAGAAAAGCCAGTCACTAAGTGATTGGCTTTTTCATTCTTGACCTTATCCGAAACAAATCGACTATTTCACCCGTCTGTTTAGTTGATTGTCCGCCTTTCCCGGTTTAGACTTTCCTACCCTTTTTCCTGAGGGTTTACCATTGCTCCCCGCTTTAAAACGGAAAGGATTATTCGGATTTCCAGATGTTTTCGTTCTTCTTGCCATACTCCACTCTTTTTTATGCAAATATATAAAATATGGTGCCTTTTTGAAGCCTATTCCGCTCCGAGTTTCGGAAAAACAGACGGACATACTTTGCTTTCCTCTCTTATTTTTAAATAGTTTGTACTTCCATCCGTCCGAGAATCGGTAATTTTGAGTAATTTTGCATACAATTTTCACAAACCAAAGGAATAAAGATGAGATATGATTTGAAAGAAGAGTTAACATACCGCACTCTGATACTAGACGGAGGTATGGGCACTATGGTTCAACGTTACAACCTCTCCGAAAACGACTACAGAGGCAATGAGTTCGCAAAATCAAAATTCATTCAGAAAGGCAATAACGACCTTCTTTGCCTAACAAAACCTGACGTTATCTGCGAAATACACGAAAAATATCTCCAAGCGGGAACCGACATCATAGAAAGTTGTTCCTTTAACGCCCAACGCATATCCATGGGCGATTACGGCATGGAAAATCAGATTCGCCGCATAAACTTGGCCGCAGCAAAAATAGCGCGCAAGATAGCCGACGAATATACTGCCAAAAATCCTAGCAAACCTCGCTTTGTGGCAGGATCAGTTGGTCCCACCAACAAAACGGCCTCCATATCTCCCGACGTCAATGACCCCGCATTCAGAGGCATCTCATTCGACGAGCTGGTCGACGCCTACTCAGAACAGATGGACGCGCTGATAGAAGGCGGAGTGGACGCTTTGCTCATCGAGACCATATTTGACACCCTAAACGCAAAAGCGGCTATCTTTGCAGCAGAAGATGCCATCAAGAGAAGCGGGAAACAGATATACATCATGCTTTCGGCTACCGTGGCCGACATCAGCGGAAGAACTCTTTCCGGACAGACCATCAAGGCTTTTTTAAACTCCATCGCACACGCACCGATACTCTCCGTAGGACTCAACTGCTCTTTCGGCGCCAAGGATTTGAAACCCTACCTGCTGGAAATAAGTAAGAACGCACCTTGGTTTGTCAGCGCCTATCCCAATGCCGGCTTGCCCAACCAATTCGGCGCATACGATGAGACTCCCGAATCCATGGCCAATCAGGTTAAAGAATATATAGACGAAAGACTGGTCAACATCATAGGAGGATGCTGTGGAACAACGCCGGACCACATAGCAAAGTATCAGGAACTGATATCCGGCAAAGAACTAAGGATACCATTGGCTTCCAACCATGACATGAAGCTATCCGGAATGGAAGAGCTCCAGATAACATCCATCAACAAAAAGACAGAAGAAGGGACGGACAAACGTTCCCTCTTCGTAAACATAGGAGAACGATGCAACGTGGCGGGCTCCAAAAAATTCCTGCGTTTAATCAGCGAAAAGAGATACGACGAGGCTCTTAGCATTGCCAGACAACAAGTTGAGGACGGAGCCCAAATAATCGACATCAACATGGACGACGCCATGCTCGATGCAAAACAAGAGATGGTCACCTTTCTTAACCTTATCGCATCAGAACCCGAGATTGCGAAACTTCCTATCATGATCGACTCTTCCAAATGGGAAGTGATAGAGGCCGGACTGAAATGCGTGCAAGGGAAGAGCATCGTCAATTCCATCTCTCTTAAAGAGGGAGAGGAAAAATTTCTGGAGAAAGCGAACAAGATCAAAAGATACGGAGCAGCCACTGTGGTAATGGCTTTCGACGAGAAAGGCCAAGCAGACTCTTTCGAAAGAAAGAAAGAGATTTGCGGCAGAGCATACCATCTGCTCACCGAGCAAGTCCTGTTCAAACCGGAAGACATCATTTTCGACCCCAACGTTTTGGCTTTAGCTACCGGCATCGACGAGCATAACAACTACGGTGTGGATTTCATAAAAGCGACCGCATGGATCAGGGACAATCTGCCCTACGCAAAAATTAGCGGAGGCGTCAGCAACCTGTCTTTCTCCTTCCGCGGGAACAACGCCATCAGAGAAGCCATGCACTCCGTTTTCCTCTATCATGCCTACAAGGCAGGAATGGACATGGGGATAGTCAACGCAGGAATGCTACAAGTTTACGAGGACATTCCTTCTGATTTATTGGAAAAAGTAGAGGATGTGGTTCTCAACAGAAGAGAAGACGCAACGGAACGACTGATAGAGGTTGCCGAGGAAATAAAGAAACAACAGAACGGCGACACGAGACAGAACCATACGGAAGAGTGGAGGAACAAACCTCTGGAGGAGAGAATCGAACATTGCCTAATAAAAGGCATCGGCGACCATTTGGAGGAAGACTTGACCGAAGCCCGCGAAAAATACCCGAATGTAATCGAAATCATCGAAAAGCCGTTGATGAACGGAATGAATAAGGTAGGCGAACTGTTCGGAGCCGGAAAGATGTTTTTACCGCAAGTTGTAAAGACAGCAAGAACGATGAAAAAGGCCGTATCCATTTTGCAACCATACATCGAGGCACAAAAGGACGGGAGCTGCCAAAAGGCCGGAAAAATCCTGATCGCCACGGTAAAAGGAGATGTCCACGACATCGGCAAAAACATCGTCTCCGTCATTTTAGCCTGTAACAACTTTGAGGTGATTGACTTGGGCGTGATGGTTCCATCCGACAAAATAATACAGATAGCCATAGATGAGAAAGTTGACATCATCTGTCTTAGCGGCCTAATAACCCCTTCACTCGAAGAGATGTGTCATGTTGCCGCCGAGATGCAGCGACAAGGATTAAAGATACCTCTCATGATCGGAGGTGCCACCACCTCTCCCATTCACACGGCTGTCAAAATCGCACCGCTGTACAATGCGCCCGTACTACACATGAAAGATGCGTCACAAAACACATACGCCGCAGTTAATCTTCTTAATGAGAAGACGAGAAACGCCTTCGTCAACAAGATGAAAGAGAATCAGGAACAATTAAGGAAGAAACAACAAGAGAAAGAACACTCCATTCTCTCATTGAAAGAAGCACAAAACAGGAAGCCGGACTTTTTCGTCTAACACTTCCCGTTTAACATCACGTAACAGATACGAGAGCAAGTTTCCCGTATATTTGCAATGTCCATTTCTTGAAAGAAACAACATGATTATAAGAAGCAAGGCACCATTACGACTGGGATTGGCAGGAGGAGGTAGCGACGTCTCCCCCTATAGCGACATATATGGGGGACTAATATTGAACGCCACCATAAACATGTATGCATATTGCACCATCGAAGAGACAGACAACTCTCAGATAGAGATATGCGCAACAGACTTAGGACAGGAGATTTCCTATCCAACAGCCAAAGATCTTCCCATCAACGGGACACTAGATCTTCACAAAGGCGTTTACAACCGGATCATGAAAGACTTTGGATTTCAGGATCCTCTTTCCTTCAGAATCACGACCTATTCTGACGCACCAGCCGGCAGCGGACTAGGATCCTCCTCTACGATGGTGGTCTGCATCCTGAAAGCGTTCGTTGAATGGCTCAACCTTCCTATGGGAGATTATGAAATAGCCCGATTAGCCTATGAGATCGAACGCATAGACTTAGGATTGAGCGGAGGCAAACAGGACCAATATGCCGCCGCATTCGGAGGCTTCAACTTCATGGAGTTCTTAAAAGACGACCACGTGATTGTCAATCCCCTTCGCATCAAAAGATGGATCATAGACGAACTAGAGTCATCCATGGTACTTTATTATACAGGAGCTTCCCGTTCCTCCGCAAAAATAATAGACGAACAAAAGAAGAACACGACAAATAATAACGAAGCGGCCATTCAGGCCATGCACAAGATAAAGCAAAGCGCCATTGACACCAAAACCGCACTTCTCAAAGGAGACATAAAATCATTTGCCTCCATACTCGGCGAAGCATGGGAAAACAAAAAGAAGATGGCCAACTCCATCAGCAACGGCATGATACAAGAGGCCTTCGACATTGCCACAAAAGCAGGTGCCATTGCAGGAAAAGTGAGCGGAGCAGGTGGAGGTGGCTTCATCATGTTCGTAGTTGAACCCACGAAAAAACGCATTGTAGAAAATGCATTACGCACATTAGGAGGAGCAGTGATGGGATTCCAATTCAGCGAAGGAGGAACCCACGGCTGGAAAATTTATTAAGAAAACAGAAACAATGAACATCCAGAATCTGATAAAAGAACAGATAGAGAAATCCATCAAGACCAAACAGGCCATCTTGGCCAACGATGAATTGATGGGGCAAATTGCGAATGCGGCGGAAATCATAACAGACGCATACCGCAACGGGAAAAAAACATTGCTGGCCGGAAACGGAGGATCGGCCGCCGACGCACAACACATTGCCGGAGAATTTGTCAGCAAATTTTACTTTGACCGTCCGGGAATAGCATCCATCGCCATTACCACAGACACCTCCATACTGACCGCCATCGGCAACGATTATGGCTACGAAAGGCTTTTCGAACGGCAAATCCAAGCACAGGGCGTCTGCGGAGACGTATTTATCGGCATCTCCACATCCGGCAACTCCGCCAACATTCTAAAAGCCCTGGAAGCTTGCCGAGAAAACAAAATATTCACCATAGGTCTGACCGGCGAAAATGGAGGAAAGATGAAAGAGGCTTGTGACATCTGCATCAAGGTTCCATCCTCGGAGACCCCCCGCATTCAGGAATCCCACATTCTGATAGGACACATTCTTTGCTGCATCGTGGAGGAAAACTTATTCGGAGACCTTAAAAAATAAACGACCAATGGACGCAATCATACTAGCAGGAGGATTGGGCACCCGACTCCGAAGCGTAGTCAGTGAGGTTCCTAAATGCATGGCTCCCGTTTGCGGCAAGCCATTCTTATTTTATCTGCTATCCTATTTGAATAACTACAAAGAGATAGAGAAAGTGATCCTTTCCGTAGGTTATCTGAAAGAACATATTTACGACTGGATACACGACAATCTCTCTCTCTTCGAATTTCAGATAGATTATGCGGTGGAAGACATGCCATTAGGAACAGGCGGTGGCATCAAATTGGCATTATCTAAAACAGAAGCGGAGAATGTTCTGATTCTGAACGGAGACACTTTCTTTGATGTGGACATATCCGAACTCTATCGGGAAAACAAAACGATGGCATCAAATGCCGCATTAAGTGTCGCCCTTAAAAAGATGGAAAACTTTGACCGTTACGGATCTGTCACAACAGACGGTGCCACGATCATCTCCTTCAACGAGAAAAAGCATTGCGAATCAGGGCTCATCAACGGTGGTATATACATCATCAACCAAAAGAATCTAGACTTGAACATTTATCCCGAAAAATTCTCTTTTGAGAAAGAAGTTTTGGAAAAACTATCACAACAACAAAAAATAGCAGGATTCGAACAAAACAGATACTTCATCGACATCGGCATTCCCGAAGATTACGCCAAAGCAAACGAAGACTTTAAATCCATTTTCAAATGATAGACTTCTCTAAAATCGAGACAGAAGGATTTGACACTCTATTTTTAGACAGAGACGGAGTGATCAACGTTTTACGTCCGAATGACTACGTAAAATGCTGGGACGAGTTCGAATTCATTCCCGGCATATTGGAGGCCATTTCCACATGGAGCAGACACTTCAAACACATTCTGATTGTCACCAACCAACGCGGCGTAGGGAAAGGCATCATGACGGAGGATGATTTAAATATCGTTCATAAAAAGATGGTGGATGAGATAGAAAAACATGGTGGCAGAATAGACAAAATATACTACTGCACAGCGATTAACGAGACAGATCCCAACAGAAAACCCAACATAGGAATGGCGCGACAAGCCATGAACGACTATTCTGACATAACACCGAGTCGTTCTCTGATGATTGGCGACAGTCAGAGCGACATGGATTTTGCCGAAAATGCAGGATTCCACGGCATCAACATACATTCGTCATAGCCATTCGTCATCCTTTCCGACGGCACTCAACAAATAGTCTCGTCCCATTTTCTTGCAATTTTCATACAAATTCCGTTTTCTTGAGCTATTTTTGCATTAAAGAAAAAAACACCAATATGATACAAATTAAAATAGTAGAAACAACCAAAGAGCTGAAAGACTTCATCAGGTTTCCTCACAAATTATACAAAGGCAGCGACCTTTGGGTTCCGCCTTTGGATAGAGATGAGATGTCAACCCTATGCAAAGACATCAATCCTGCCTTCGAACATTGTATCGCGGAATATTGGTTAGCATACAAAGACGGAGAGATCGTGGGCCGTATCGCCGGAATCATCAACCAGACCGCCAACGCAAAATGGGGCAACAAGGTAAGATTCGGATGGATAGACTTCATCGAAGACATCAACGTAGCCAAAATCCTCCTACAGACGGTAGAGAATTGGGGCAAGGAACACGGGATGAACAACATCCAGGGTCCGCTCGGATTCAACGACATGGACAACGAGGGAATGCTAGTAGATGGATTTGACAAACTGCCTACCATCTCCAACATATACAACTATCCGTACTATCCTGATTTCATGGAGAAACTAGGATACCAAAGAGACGAAGACTGGCTACAGTTCAAGTTCAACGCATCCCAAGCCATCCCCGAAAAGATGGAAAGAATCAACAAACTGATTGCGGAGAAATACAAACTGAAAGTAATCACGTTCAAAAAAAGCAAAGACATACTCAAATATGCACACTCTTTCTTCAATACGCTCAACCTCGCATTTTCCAACCTCTACGGGTATTCAAAACTGACGGATGGTGAAATCGAGGCCTTAATCAAAAATTACTTCTCTTTCATCAATCCGAAACTAGTGTGTTTCGTCATAGACGAGCATGAAGAGGTAGTAGCCTTCGGCATTTCACTGCCTTCCCTTTCCCGCGCCTTTCAAAAAGCGAAAGGGAAACTATTCCCATTCGGATTCATTCACATTCTAAGAGCCCTTCACAAAACGGATGCCATTGACTTGATGCTCAACGGAGTACATCCAGACTGGCAGAAAAAAGGCATTCACTCCCTCTACTACGTAGAACTGAACAAGGCCTACATTGCCAACAAAGTGAAGATAGCAATTTCCAACCAACAGCTAGAGAGCAACGTCAACGCAGTAGGAGTATGGGACAACTACACCAAAGAGCCATACATCAGAAGAAGATGCTATTCCAAGCTCCTCTCTCCCACCAACGTTGAACCAGACAAGGAATAGACACGTTATCACTATAAACGAATAAGAACCAGGAGAAATAGGATCTGCCATTCCATAACGGAAGGCAAGCCCCCTCCATATTATATAAAAGAATGGAAGCAGACAACGCAAAGATATTCGAATTGCTAGGAAAAGATCAATTCGCGAAAAACAGCAACATGAGACTCATAGAGGCAGGCCTAGGATCTGCCATCGCCGAAATGGAGATAGACCAACGGCACCTGAACGGATTAGGGTCCGTTCAAGGTGGCGTTCTTTTTACATTAGCCGATTTTGTCTGCGCCGCAGCATCCAACTCGCAAGGTAAAGTGGCTGTTTCTCTAGACGCATCCATCAGTTTCGTAAAGGCCATTTCGAAGGGCAAGCTAACAGCCGTCGCCTCTGAAATATACCTGCGCCGTACAGTTGCGGCTTACAAGGTCGAGATAAGGAATGAAGAGAACGATTTGATTGCCGTATTCCAATCCACCTCTTACCGCAAAGAGCCAAAGCAATGACACCGGCAGCCAGACGATTCCTATTTTTATCCCTTGTATCCACGCTTATAGGCTGTACATACAACCAGAACAAGGTGGAAAGAAACAAATTCGAGACAATCAAGCTGTCGCAATCCGACTCCATCTCCGTTTATGACGAGAACGACGAGAAGAAAGCGCCCCAAGCCATCGAATGTGAATATTTCGAAAGCATACAACCCACACGGCGGCTGCAAGACAAGAACACAGAACATCTGCTCTTTGCCCAAAACATAGGATCAGAATACGGATACTCGACAGACGCTGCGTTCAAGAAGTCCAAAGATTCACTTCTACAGGCCGGACTCCTTGTTCCTGTTAGCGACAATCAATATTACCACATCAAAGACATGGAGCATTCGCATCCATACCTAACACAAGAAGCCGCCGAACTACTTGAAGAGATAGGCATCCGCTTTCAAGAAAACTTAAAGCAGAAGCACCAGAAAGAGTATGCCGTATACATCACCTCCGCACTCCGAACGGACGAAGGACAACGCAAACTATTCCGGAAAAATAAAAATGCGACGCATTCTACCACTTCACATCTATACGGCACCACGTTCGACATCTCCTACATGGAATTTTTCAGAAACGACGACTCTAAGATAATACGATACAAAAACGTACATGACATACTGACAAAGACCCTTCAGGAAATGAGAATGGAAAAATGCTGCCTTGTACTCAGAGAGGTGAAACAGCAGTGTTTCCACATTACCGTCATCCAATGAACTTGTCTTCCATATTCTCCATCGGATGCTGACAAAGACAAAAGCCATCGTTTTGAGCAACATGAAGTTCAAAGAAAACACCATGCTGCTGAGGCTATACACAGAGGAGTTCGGCCGCTGCGACTATCTTCTTTTTGGCGCCCAGAGCAGAAAAGGCGGGAGGAAAAGCGCATTCATCCAGCCATTATCCGTTGTGCAGATAGAGGCAGAACACAGAAACAACAAAGAGCTACAAACCATAAAAGAGATTAAACTGGAGAGCATCAGCAACAGCATACTCTTCAACCCATACAAAAACACGATGGCGCTATTCCTCGCAGAAGTTCTGATACACATCCTACGGACCAACGAGAAAGACGAACCACTATTCTCCTTTCTGTCCCAATCCATCCAATACCTTGACTTGACAGAACAAAGCACAGCCAACTTCCATCTAGCGTTTCTCTGCCAATTAACCACATTTCTAGGAATCCAACCCAACACGGAAAAAAGGGAAGGATATCAATATTTCGACCTAAAACAAGCCATTTTCACAGACACGCCACCCTTCCATAAGCAATATCTAACCGGCAAAGAGTCCGAGACTCTCCATGTCCTACTAAGAATAAACTATCAGAACATGCACCTCTATCGCTTCAGCAGAGAAGAAAGAGCCGAAATTTTAGACCACATTCTGGAATACTACAAACTGCACACACAAGGCATGGGCGAACTGAAGTCGCTATCCGTACTAAAAGAGATATTCGACTGACAGAAATGTACGGAACAAATCCAGACAACCCACCAGAAACAACATTTCCAAACTCCTATTTTTTATGAAACAGGAGATATAAATAGACAATTAATCACAACACGACAAACGCTTAACGTCGATTCTATGTTATAAACAAAAAAACAACAGAAAAACACAGCAAAGAATGTAATCTCCAGTCAAGAAAATGCAATCAAACACACATTAAATTGCAATCTATGGATTACAAAATCAAGTTTTTTAATAAATTTGCACTATTAATAGCATAAAAATATTCAGATATGGATTTAATAGAAAGCATTATTGCACGTGCGCAGGCAAATCCTCAACGCATCGTTCTCCCAGAAGGGACAGAGGAGAGGACCCTCAAAGCTGCGGATGCAGTTCTTGAACAAAACATCTCAAAAATCATCCTTTTAGGAAACAAGGCAAAAATCAATGAGATGGCAATCTCTTTCGGATTGAAAAACCTCGACAAAGCCACTATCATAGATCCAGAAAACAATCCGGACGCAGGCAAATATGCAGACCTTTTGTTCCAACTAAGACAAAAGAAAGGCATGACACCAGAAAAGGCAGCAGAGACAGTCAAAGACCCTCTTTACCTATCTTGCCTTATGATCAAGGCCGGCGACGCCGACGGCGAGGTCAGCGGAGCAGGAAGTCCAACAGGCGACACCCTACGTCCAGCATTCCAAATTATCAAGACGGAGGCAGGAGTCACTTGCGTATCCGGCGTATTCTTGATGATTATGAAAGACCAAACTTACGGATATGACGGCAAGATGCTGTTTGCAGATTGTGCAGCCACTCCATGTCCTGACGCCGACCAACTCGCTCAAATAGCAATATGCAGTGCCAAGACAGCAACCACCGTATTCGGATTCCCTGAAGCCCGAGTAGCGATGTTGAGCTTCTCTACGAAGGGCAGCGCCGCTCACGAGATGGTGGACAAGGTTGTTGAAGCAACAGCAAAAGCCCATGAAATGGCTCCTACATTGAAACTGGACGGAGAGTTGCAGGCCGATGCAGCTTTGGTTCCTAAGGTAGCACAGCTTAAGGCTCCGGACAGCGAAGTGGCAGGAACTGCCAACATATTGGTCTTCCCTGATTTGAATACAGGAAACATCTCTTACAAATTGGTTCAGCGTTTGGCTGGAGCCACAGCTCTAGGTCCATTCCTTCAAGGTTTGGCAGCTCCTGTCAACGACCTTTCTCGCGGATGTTCCGTTGATGATATCGTAAAGACAGTTGCCATCACTGCCAACCAGGCAATTTCAGCAAAAAAGTAAAAAAAGACAAACGAGACGGTGCCTATCACAACGCCGCCTCGTTTTTACTTTGGACAAAACAATAGCTATATAGCATGAAAATATTAGTATTAAACTGTGGCAGTTCGTCAATCAAGTACAAACTTATTGACATGACAGCCAACCAAGTCCTTGAGCAAGGTGGAGTAGAGAAAGTCGGACTGAAAGATTCGTTTCTAAAGCACACCAAAATCAATGGAGAGAAGGAGGTCTTGGAGAAGGAGATTCCGGAGCATACTGTCGGAATCGAGTTCATACTCGAGACATTAACATCTCCGAATGGTGGCGCCATCAAATCTTTGAACGAGATTGACGCCGTAGGACACAGAGTAGTGCACGGAGGTGAGAAATTCAACTCCAGTGTTCTGATAACCGATGATGTTATCAAAAAAATCGAAGAGTGCATAAAGATTGCGCCGCTCCATAACCCACCTAATCTGAAAGGTATTGCGGCCGTAACCAAACTGATGCCAAACATTCCGCAAGTGGCCGTCTTTGACACCGCATTCCATCAGACAATGCCGCAAGAGGCATTCATGTATGCGTTGCCATACGAACTATATACGGAAGATGGCGTTCGTCGTTACGGATTCCACGGAACCAGCCACAGATATGTGTCTAAACGTGCATTTGAAGTTCTCGGCATCAAACCTGAAGGCTCAAAAATGATCACTTGCCATATCGGAAATGGTGGTTCCATCACTGCCATCAAGGACGGAAAATCCATAGATACATCTATGGGAATGACGCCTCTTGAAGGATTGGTAATGGGTACCCGTGCGGGAGACCTCGACACAGGAGCTATCACTTACCTGATGGAACGCGAACATTATGACACCAAAGCAATCTCCGACATTCTGAACAAAAAGAGCGGTCTACTCGGCATCTCTGGTGTCTCTTCGGACATGCGTGACGTAAGGGCAGCCATCGCAGCAGGAAACAAACGTGCCAAACTAGCTTTGGATATGTTCATCTATCGTGCCAAGAAATATATCGGCTCTTATGTGGCTGTTCTCGGCGGAGTAGACGTCATCGTATTCACAGGAGGCATTGGCGAAAATGTGGAGATTGTACGCGAATCCATCTGTGCCGACATGGAATGTTTCGGCGTCAAGATAGACAAAGAGATAAACAACGGCGTGCACGGTGATGAGAAAATAATCAGTACGAAAGACTCTAAGACTACTGTCATTGTCATTCCTACCGATGAGGAATTTATGATTGCTTCCGACACACTAGCAATCGTCAGCAAATAAGAACAACTGATTGAATATCATACGGAAAGGCTGACCGACGAAAATTCGGTCAGCCTTTCCTATGCAAAGAAGAGACCTGGCAATTGTAAAAAAGCTTGTAACGATTTTGATGAAATATTCCGTAGGCATTATCTCTTCGTAGAAAAAAACAAGTACCGGCCAACCGGATTTCACAGGAATGCACCAAATATGAATTTTTGCCGTTCCCCTGCCAGACGGACACTTACTTTTCTCCGACAAAAAAGAGAGCAAATGTACCTGCACTATTGCCCGGTTGACATTTCATTCCACAGAAGTTGTCTCGTTTTTCTGAGATTTGGCATGCCAGGTCCTTTTTCACGATTGGCTTCTACACTTTCATCAGTTCAGACATGATTCCATCCGAGATAAATATACCCTTTCCAGAAAGCCTCAACGAATTAGAATCACACAACAAAGAACCATTTGCCATAAACGGTTCCGCATTCTGTAAACAATAGTCATACAAAGCAAGTCCAAATTCCAACTTCAGAAGTGAGAGATTTATCCCTTGTCTAGTACGTAAAGAGGTGAGTACAAAATCATTATAACGGGTCGCCAAATTCAAGCGTTCCACCTCAAAGAAATCACATTCTCCAGATAATGTTTTTTTTATATAGACTCTTGTATTAGAGACATTCCATTGTCTTGAGACACCATCATACGAATGGGCTGAGGCTCCAAAACCAGCATAAGTCGTTCCATTCCAATAGGAGGAGTTATGCTTCGACTCCATTCCCGGCTTTGAGAAGTTAGAAATTTCATATTGAACATAACCGGCAGAAGACAATTCATCTCTCAACAAAGAGAACATCTCGGCACAAGCATCTTCGTCCACCGGATTCAAATCTCCATTCGCCACCAAACGGGACAACCGAGTACCCTCCTCGTATGTGAGACTATACGCCGAAACATGAGGCACATCCAATCCGACCGCCCGTTTCAGGCTTTCCTTCCACGACTCCAGAGTCTGTCCAGGCAATCCATACATTAGGTCAATACTTATGTTTTCTATCCCATTCCTCTTAACACACGTCACAGCCTCCACGGCCTGCTGCGCCGAGTGTCGACGATGAATCAGCATCAACTCCTCGTCACGGAAACTTTGGACGCCTATACTGATGCGGTTTACAGAAAGCGAGCGCAATCCACGCACATACTCGTCCGTGACATCATCCGGATTGACCTCAACCGTCAACTCTTCCACAGAAGAACAGTCGAAGGAAGCATAAACATGACGCAGGAGGCCATCCAACTCAGCCACCGAGAGTTGAGATGGAGTTCCTCCTCCAAAATAAATGGTTCGGATAGGTTCTCCTTTCAAATATGACTTTCTCAACTCCATTTCCCGGCAGAGAGCCGAAACATATTCCTCCCTATTTCCTTCATAGGTAGACGAGTAGAATGCACAATAGGCACACCTATTTGCACAATATGGTATATGTATGTATAATCCGGACATACAATGTCTTTTTTATGTTATAAGAGGGCAAAAAATCAGCGGCAAACCACCTTTTTGACAGGGATATCCCATTCGTCATGAGGCAGTTTATCTTCGTATTGGCAAGAGAAACAGACACCAATCGTCATACATTTAAGTTTTGGAAGAAGCCTGTCATAATAACCCTTCCCTCGACCCAACCGGTATCCATCGGCATCAAAGGAAAGTCCGGGAATCAAGGTCAGATCCAAACAATCATAATCCGAGAAGGCAGGCCCTATAGGCTCCATGATATGGAACGAACCAACCTTCATATCTTCCTTGTCCCGATAACGACGCAGCACTATCTCATCGCCCACCACAGCAGGCAGAATCAACTTCTTATCGCTCCACCGTTCCAGCAAAGCATGGGAAAATGGCTCGTCCGGCAATGACCAATACAGCAATATATAATGGGCAGTTTGGAACTCCTCCATTTGTTCTATTCTATCGAAAAGAGATTCGGAGAGGGACAATCTCTCCCCTTCAGACAACAAAGCTATCCGCCGTTTCATTTCGGCTCTCCATTCTTTCTTTTGCATAGACATATTTACTTACAAAACTTCAAAACCTCCGTATAATCCGCATAGACTATTTGCAGGATAAAGACACCTTCCTCCGTATCGGTTTGGAAAACGCACCGATCTCCGCTCACTTGTCTTTTCGACAATAATCTGCCGGACAAATCGTATAGCCGAATCTGTTTTTCTCCATAATCATGCCCCGTCAGAAGCACGACCTCGCCATTTTGATTTACATAAACTTTAGCATCCGGATGTTCGGAAGCTATCGCTTCATCAGAAGAGGCATTTATACTTTGTAAAACCGCATCCACACACAGAGAAGAAGGAGCATTCAATAAAGGATTTTGAGTAAACGATTTCCATTCGCTTCCCTCATAAAAATAGGCAGTGTTTGCCGCATCCGCCGGTCTTCCTCCCGCATAATATAACGCAAAGGTATCCTTTGTAGTTGATGGCAAAGCAAACACGACAAAAAAATGTTTATTTACGGAAACAGGAGATTCCAATCTCATATAATTCTCTTTCTTCTGCCAATAATACTTATCCTTTTTCTGAAAAGCTTCGTTATTCTTTTCATAATTCACATCCTTAACCCGTAGTTCCTGTGAAAAAAGAAGGTCAGTAGGACAAGAATCCCCCGAATATATTTTCAATTGGATGGCAGACTCTGTCGAGTAACGCCCCAAATAAGGTATAAAATACACACCATAAAGGAGAGCTTCCCCCTCTATCTGAAACCTCTCCGCATAGGTGACATATCCGTTACTGTTGTGTCCTGCCGCATACCCATTGGCAGAAGCAGCATCCGGCAACCAAGAATCATCGTCTGTCATATTAGACAATCGTACACAAGGATGCACATACGGATCGACACCGTCCATCAAGAGACTGCCCGTTGATTTAGGATCCAACCACGGTTCCAAATTTTCCTCCTCCCAAAAATTGGGAGACCAAGCCGTCTTCAGTTTATAAAAATCATCATCCCCTGTGGTTGCACATGTAGAAGCGCCTCCGGAGAGTGCGCCTATCAACCGGTTGTTTCCGTCAAACAATCCGGAACCGGAAGATCCACCCTCCGTCACACCAGAATCCCATCTGTATATTTTCCAATGACTTTTGGATTTAAAAACCAACGTACAGAAAGACGATGTATAGGGCAAATCATTTTCGACGGAGATCCTCTTCATGTCGCCAGCCGGATGATGGAAGCAATAGGCCGGAGCCGAAATGTCATCCGTAGCATTCCATCCCGCATAGTATGTCCGATAATCTACCGGCGGCATCTCGCTCAACTCCAGAAGAAGCATATCCCGCTGCGTATTGCAAGCCTTCACCGTAGCACCGGAAACACTTTGTTCCAAGCTTCCCTGTATGTCGGAATAGCAGTAAGGCGTCTCATAATTAAAGAAGAAGACGCTCGTCTCTGCCATAGAGGCATCTATTGGCGGATTAGCATAATCGGCAAACAAACAATGGGAGGCAGTAAGCACGTATGGAGTTCCATCTTCCGATGTGTTATTGATGAGATTTCCAGAACAATAGTAAGTGCCGTCCACTACGATCAGACAAGCACTTCTGCTCTGGTCAGAATGAAGATTGTCACACTTCGCATCCACTTCACAAGGAAGCGCCGCATTCTCCCGAGGCAGAAGCCTCAACCCCACATAATCATGATTGACCTCACTGATTCTCAACCGACCATTAAAATCAACACCTTCAGGCTCTATGTATTCAACAATGATGGAATCGCCATCGACGGGGGCAACAGGAAACACTCCGCTCTTTTGTCTGTTTTGCGAAGTGAACGAGCCCAATATGGTCGACCTATCGGGAGAATAGACGAACAATCTAGCCTGATCGGGAATGTCAAATTCGGAAAACAAAAGATTCAACGAATAAGCACCCCTTGATGTGATACCTACCCTCCATACCTTCGTCCCGTCATCCAAAATCGAGGTGGAACCCGAATGTTCCATATCTACCGACACAAAAAACTTATTGGCAAAACGCCTGGCTCCATATTGATTGCCGGGCAACGAATCCTCTCTCAGAAGGGAATCCCTATTAAAAGGGGGCATCTCCTCAAAGGGGACAACAGACGCCGCCCTCAAACGGCATTTGCTTGCCAGGTTGACGGGACAAGGCATGCCACCGTGCGACACCTGCGCACTTGCCACCGCGGGAATCATCAGACCCATCATCACAAACCACAAAGCACGAGAATATATATGCAGTAAAAATTCCTTCATGGAAAAACATTTCAGTTTGACTATACAAAAATAAGGTTTATACAAGGATTTTGCAGTTAAAATTAAGTATATTATACATATAAAATAAATCAAATAATAACAGACCTTATAAGCGAGATATGGAAACGGAACAAACTTAGACACCAAAAATGGAAGAGAGTCACAAACAGACTCTCCTCCATTTTCTTCAGACATCAGCCCAATTACAATTTATACTCTTGCCATGACTTAACCGGAATATCCTCATAACCCTTCTCGCAGAATGCCTGAATGAAGGCACTTGCCAAACGGGCATTGGTTATCAACGGAATATTATGGTCTATAGAAGAACGGCGGATTTTATATCCGTTCGTCAATTCCCTACGCGTATGATTTTTTGGTATGTTAATCACCAAATCGATCTCGTGTTTAGACATCAGCTCCACAATGTTTTTTTCTCCAATCTCATCTGGCCAGCATACGGTGGTCGCATCAACACCATTGTCCTGCAAGAACTTCTGGGTTCCCTCCGTCGCATATATTTTATATCCTTTGGAGAAAAGCATCTTACATGGATCCAACAGATCGACCTTGCCTTTCACGTCACCAGAAGAGACAAGCACGCCCTTCTCCGGTATCTTATAACCCACTGAGATCATGGCAGACATGAGTGCCTCGTCGAAATCATCGCCGATACAGCCAACCTCACCGGTAGATGCCATATCCACGCCATGAACAGGATCTGCCTTGTGCAGACGGGAAAAAGAGAACTGTGATGCCTTCACCCCTACATAGTCAATATCAAACGTAGAAGAGTCTGGCTTCTCGACATCGATACCCAACATGATTTTGGTTGCCGTCTCAATAAAGTTGCGTTTCAGAACTTTCGAGACGAATGGGAAACTTCTGGATGCGCGAAGGTTACACTCAATCACCTTCACGTCATTATTCTTTGCCAAGAACTGGATATTAAACGGTCCGCTGATATTCAACTCCTGCGCAATCTTCTTGCTTATCTTCTTAATGCGGCGGGCAGTCTCCAAATAGATTTTCTGAGCAGGAAATACCAACGTAGCATCGCCGGAGTGCACTCCGGCAAACTCCACATGCTCCGATATGGCATATTCCACAATCTCCCCATTCTTTGCCACTGCATCAAACTCCACTTCCTTAGCTCCCTGCAAGAATACGGAAACGACGACAGGATACTCTTTCGAAACCTTTGCAGCAGCCTTCAGGAATGATTCCATCTGGTCTTTATCATAGCAGACATTCATGGCCGCTCCGGAAAGTACATAAGACGGGCGGATAAGGACAGGGAAACCCACCTCATCCACGAATTTGTAAATTTCGTCGAAGCTAGTCAACTCCTGCCAACGTGGCTGGTCTATACATAGACGATCCAACATTTCGGAGAATTTATTCCTATTTTCGGCCCTATCGATAGAGATAGGAGAAGTACCTAAGATAGGAACATTCTGGGCATGCAACTTCATTGCCAAGTTGTTCGGGATCTGACCACCGACAGAAACAACCACACCCGTCGGATTCTCAAGATCCAACACATCCAACACACGCTCAAAACTCAACTCGTCAAAATAGAGACGGTCACACATATCATAGTCCGTAGATACTGTCTCCGGATTATAGTTAATCATGATTGATTTATAACCCTGCTTTCTTGCTGTCTGCACCGCATTTACCGAGCACCAGTCAAACTCGACAGACGAACCGATCCGGTAAGCTCCGGAACCCAACACCACGATAGATTTCTCATTCTTTCCATCATAAGTGACGTTATGCTCATCCACACCATAAGTCATATAAAGATAGTTGGTCAATTCCGGATGTTCGGATGCCATCGTATTGATTCTCCTCACAGCAGGCACAACACCTTGTTTCTTACGCAAAGCCCGCACGCGGAGATTCTCTGCCACCATGTTTCCTTTCGGATCTTCTGTATAACGGGCTATCTGGAAATCAGAGAATCCCAGACGTTTGGCCTCTTTCATCACATCAGCCGGGATGTCTTCTATCTTCTTATATTTGGCAATCACCTTCGTATAATCGACAATATTCTTCAATTTACCCAAGAACCAAACGTCGATTTTAGTAAGTTTCTCAATACGCTCTACCGTATAACCCTCTTCAAATGCTTTTGCGATAGCAAAAACGCGAAGATCCGTAGGATGGGACAGCTCCTTATCCAAATCTCCGAATTCGAGCTCCTTGTTGCCTACAAATCCGTGCATGCCTTGTCCTATCATACGAAGACCCTTCTGTATAATCTCTTCGAAAGACTTTCCGATGGACATGATCTCGCCGACAGACTTCATAGAAGAACCGATTTCTCGGTCAACGCCAACAAATTTGGACAAATCCCAACGAGGAATCTTCACAATCATATAATCAACAGAAGGTGCCACATAAGCAGAGTTAGCGGTTCCCATCTCTCCAATCTGATCCAAAGAATAGCCTAAAGCCAACTTAGCGGCAACAAAAGCCAACGGATATCCGGACGCCTTGGAAGCCAAAGCCGACGAACGGCTCAATCTAGCATTAATCTCGATGATGCGATAGTCATTGGTCTCCGCATTGAACGCATATTGTATGTTGCACTCTCCCACAATGCCTATATGGCGAACCACCCTGCGAGAGATGTCCTGCAACATATTAATCTGCTCATCAGACAACGAGATGATAGGCGCAACCACGATACTCTCTCCCGTATGTATTCCTAGCGGATCAAAATTCTCCATCGGAACCACCGTGAAACAATGATCGTTCTTATCCCTAATCACCTCAAACTCTATCTCCTTCCATCCCTTCAAAGACTCTTCCACCAAAATCTGTTTAGAATGGGTCAGCGCGCTATCGCAAAGTTCACGGAACTCCGCCTCGTTCGAACAGATGCCGGAACCAAGACCTCCCAAGGCATATGCAGAACGAACCATCACGGGGAATCCAATCTCGTTGGCCACCTTGATAGCGTCATTCATATTTTCAACCGCATGGGAACGAGGAGTCTTAGCCTCTATCTCGTTCAGTTTCTTGACAAAGAGGTCACGGTCTTCCGTAATCATAATGGCATCTACCGAAGTACCCAGAACCTTCATCCCGTATTTTTCAAACACGCCAGAAAGGTACAATTCCGTACCACAATTCAATGCTGTCTGGCCTCCGAAAGCCAAAAGGATGCCGTCCGGCTTCTCCTTTTTAATCACCGCCTCCACAAAATAAGGAGTGATAGGCAGAAAATAAACCTTATCTGCCACACCTTCAGACGTCTGAATGGTCGCAATGTTAGGGTTTATCAACACCGTACTGACACCCTCCTCACGCATCGCCTTCAACGCTTGCGATCCCGAGTAGTCAAACTCACCTGCTTGTCCGATTTTCAGCGCACCGGACCCAAGCAAAATCACTTTTTTAATTCCTTGTAGCATAATTTGTGTAGTGTTATTTGTTTCTTGTTCTTTTAGTCGTTCCATCTACAATCGGGCAAAAAAAATGCGTCGGTAAAACGCCAACGCAGAAAAGGGAAAACAAGGGAAAGGACAACTTATCAATTGCCTTTTCTCCCGTATATCCGTCATTATTATAGATAAGTTCCGTCACCTGATATGGTCAATTCATTTGATTTTGTAAATGTACGCAGTTTAACCCATTCATCCAAATTTTTCAGAGACGGAAGGATATGAAGTTTTCAACTTATAGGAAGGGATAGGGATAGAGTTCAATGCACGCAAATATAGCGTAGCAAGATTAAAAAAACAACTTGTGACGGTTTTGATGAAATGCCGTAGACATTATCTTTCCGTAGGGAAAACAAGTACAAACAACCGCATTCCATAGTAATGCACCGGATATGAATTATTTCTGTCCTCCCGCCAGACGGACACCTGCTTCCCTTCGGCAAGGTTTGCCAATACGGGACGTTTTTGGAGACGACACGACACTTAATGAAATCATCCATACAAGATACCTTAAACTTTCCAAGTTATTTTTTTACTATTACTAGCGTAAAGTTAATATCTTTGTCGACAACATAAAAAAGAAACATATGAGAGACAAAACGGATTTAAGACTTGCGGTACTCATCGACGCCGACAACATTCCCTATTCCAAAATAAAAGAGATGTTGGACGAAATAGCAAAATTCGGAATACCGACCATCAAACGCATTTATGGCGATTGGACCCGCCCCACGGTGTCGGGATGGAAGCCTTCCCTTCTCGAAAACGCAATCACTCCTATACAACAATACAGCTACACTTTCGGAAAAAACGCGACAGACTCGGCCATGATAATCGACGCCATGGACATCCTGCACAGCGAGAAAGTGGACGGTTTCTGCCTCGTATCCAGCGACAGCGACTTCACTAGGCTAGCCACCAGACTTAGAGAATCGGGCATGCTTGTGCTCGGCATGGGAGAGAAGAAGACACCGAAACCATTCATCGTAGCTTGCGACAAATTCATTTACATTGAGGTTTTGGGGGAGGATTCTGAGCAGGAGGCCAATAACAACTCACTCTCTACCATCGAAAAGAAAAAAGGGAAAAGCAAGGAGAAGGAAAAATCCAGCATCGATACGATTGGAAGCAACGTTGTCAGATTCATCCGACAAACGGTAAACGACGTGGCCGACGACAACGGATGGGCCTCCTTGGCAGAAATCGGGAGTATGATAAACAAAAAGAAACCAGACTTCGACCCCCGAATATATGGATTTTCGAAACTCACACCGCTCATCAAATCGCTTCCTAACTTCGAAATAGATGAACGGGAAACAGAAAACCCTAATGTGAAACATATCTATATCAGAGCAAAGAAAACCATAACAAGAAAGAAACGGCAATAAAGCCACGTACTTCTTATCACATAGATAAATGGGTAAAGTCCAAAACATCCTGTTAGGATGCTTTTCTTGCATTGCATTGACAGCAAGACAGGTCAAATCGCCACAAGTTATTTTTTGACGGTCACTAAAAAAGAAAGAATCACATCCTTTGTCGGCCGAAAAGGATGTGATTCTTTCCTAATATAAATATGAGTTACTTTATCTTCCCAATATAACGGGTAGGATACCACGCCACCAAAAATCCGACAAGGAGGACAGAACCCAACACAACCAATATGTCGCTCCAATCTACCAAGACAGGATAGGCGTCCACAATAAAAGAGTTACTGTTGCCGCCATTATTCAATTTCAACAATCCGAAATGCTGTTGCATCAAACAAAGCACAAGCCCGATCACGACACCAAACACAGCCCCGAAGGCCGAAACAAGCCATCCCTCCAATAGAAATATATTACGCACCGTCTTTCTGCTGGCACCCAAGCTAAGCAAGGTTCGGATATCCCTTTTCTTCTCGATAATCAGCATGGTGAGCGAACCCACCACGTTGACAATGGCAATCAGAAGTATGAAAAACAGAATTAGGAAAGTAATCCATTTCTCAATCTTCAGCATCCGGTAAAACTCCTCATGCTGTTCATGTTTGTCCTGTATCTTAAAAGAGGGACCCATGACACTCGCAACTATCTCCTTGGCCGATTCCAAATCAGCACCCGGCTTCAGTTTCAGCTCTATGGTAGAGATGACATCTCCGTAATTGAAAAGCTGCCGGGCAAAATCTATCGAGACGAATGCGAACTTATTGTCGATCTCCTGTTGGTTGACAGAATAGACCCCCGACACATAAATGTCGCTCTCGTTAAATGCCGTTTCCGGGTTCGCCACATTCACCTTCACATCATATTTGGGAGCATAAAGGGAAACGGGATTAACAAAAAACACACCCGCATCTATCAACGATGCCGAAGCCGCGCCAATCACGGCGAAACGGTGATTCCCATCTTCCAACATGAAGTTTCCGGATGTCACCACCGAATCAGGACGAATCAAACGGACATAATCCGAAGTCACACCCTTGACCGTGATTGTGGTCTGCTTCCCCTTATTCCTAATCATGGCGTTCTCTTCCAACGACTCGGCCATCACATCCACACAATCCAAATTCCTTAACCTTTTCATCTCCGGCAAGGAGGCGTCAAAAGTCTTTCCCTCTACCAATGTGATGCGCAAATCAGGATCAAACGAATTATACAACCCGGAAATCAGCTGTTGGAAACCATTATAGACAGACAATGTGCACACAAGGGCTACCGTAGCGACACAGATTCCCACCACACATATCATCGATATGATATTGATGACGTTGTGCTTCTTTTTCGAGAAAAGATAACGGGAAGCTATGTACGAAGGCAGTCTCATTCTTCCGCAGCCTCATTCTTGCCTAGCAACCTGTCTATATTCTCAAGGTAATCCAAAGAGTCGTCCAGATAGAAGACCAACTCAGGTACCTTCCTCAACTGGTAACGCGTACGTTGGGCAAGTTCGAAACGAAGGCTCTTCGTACTATTCTTGATCAACTCCATCACCTCTTCATGACGGTTCGTAGGGAAGATGCTCAAGTAGACCTTGGCCACGCTAAGGTCGGCAGAAACGCTGACTGAAGTCACCGACACCAAAGTGCCATTCATCGAGTTTACCGACTTCTGAAACATATCGCCCAACTCCTTTTGTACTAACCTATCTATTTTGTTTAATCTCGTTTTGTCCATAAAATTTCAATTGTTACTTTAGCGATGCAAAGGTAAGTAAAAATAATTTCATACATTTGCACATTCTGAAAATACAACCCACAAGTGACGCGGATATTATCTGAATAAAATCATACTACTGTTTTTCTGCTGTTCTACTTGTCTATTTTGCGAAATCGATGGAAAACTCAGATCTGAAATTCAAAATCGGGGCAACTCTCATCAAAGGTGTTGGCACCCAAACCGTGAAAAAGTTGGTTTCTGCTCTAGGCAGCGAAGAAGCCATCTTCCATTCCACAAAAAAATCATTGGAGAAGATTCCGGGAATAGGAGAATTCCTGTCCAACCAAATATCTTCCGCCCCTGAAATTCTGGACAAGGCGATGAACGAGGTCAACTTCACCCAAAAGAACAACATCACCATTCTGTCTTACACCGACGCCGAATATCCCAAACGAATGTTGGAATGCAACGACCACCCAATCGTACTTTATAAGAAAGGAAATGCCAACATGAATGAAGGCAAATTTCTAGGCATTGTAGGCACACGCAAAATGACACCCTACGGAAGATCCATCTGCGAAGAGATTGTGTCAGAATTGGCCAAGAAGCATGCGGATCTGACAATCGTCAGCGGGATGGCCTACGGAGTTGATATTTGCGCCCATAAGAAAGCTATAGAATGCGGGCTATCCACTATTGGCGTGATAGGGCACGGACTAGACCAAATATATCCGGCCGCACACATACAGACTGCAAAAAAGATGATGCTGGGAAACGGCGCCATCGTAACAGAATATCCTTCCGGGACAAGAATAGACCGCAATAATTTCGTGGCAAGAAACCGCATCATTGCGGGGATGTGCGACGCAGTCCTCATTGTCGAATCGGGAGAGAGAGGCGGCGCACTACTTACCGCCGAATTTGCCAACTCCTACCATCGTGACGTATTTTCCATACCCGGCCGCGTGGGCGACCTATATTCCATAGGATGCAACAATCTGATCAAACAAAACAAAGCCTCTCTCGTCGAATCGGCCAAAGACATCGAATATCTCATGAACTGGGACGACAAAAACGAGGGGACCATGCAACTCTCCCTGTTTTCCGAACTGTCAGGAAACGAGCAAAAGATAGTTGATTTAATTCAATCGGAGGGAGCCATGCAGGTAAACATCCTTTCCCGAAAATCGCAAATGCCCATCAACCAGCTATCTTCCCTTTTGTTTGAGATGGAGATGAAGGGCATCGTCATCTCCATGCCCGGTAATGTATATGACATAATAAGGTCTATTGGCAGACGATGATATTGTCCGGACTGACATCCACCTTTAACGCACCACCTGTCTCCACCTCAAATTCCGAATCCACCTCAAAATTGACCCGAGTCCTGAAAGTAACGGACGACCCCGACTTTACAGAGACAGGAGCCGCTATCTTGATGGAATAGTTGCTCTCCACAGCTTCATCGTCTTGGAACACCTCCGGAGAGCGAAGTCTCAGCGTCGCACTCTCCACCGCGGCGCTCACGGCTCGATAGACATCAAGTCTGCCACTGCCAAGAAGCCCCACATAATCCTTGTTCTGCTCTATCTCATAGATAGAGGAGTCTGCCGTGGAAACAACCATCTTCATTGCCTCATCCGCAGTCAGACAAGGGTTGACAGTAAACATCAGACTTAAAGCAGAAGCGACATGCGGAGCCGCAAACGAAGTTCCCCACGCACCACCATATTGAGAATTCAGGAAAGTGGTGGGCACATTATATCCCGGAGCGCAAATGTCGACCGCATCGTTATGATGATGGCAAGATTCCTTGTCTCCAATCAGCTCCTCATGACAATCTCGCCAATCAGCAAGACCCCATTGGGAAGTATGTCCCAATTCATTTATATGGCCAACTGAGGTGACAGACAACACCGATTCGTATGAAGCAGGATAAACCTTGGCAGAGAGGCTGCCGCAATGAGTGCTATTATTGCCGGCACCAAAAACAACCACCGTGTTCCACTTATTCTTAACCTCGCTATACACCGAGTCTTGGATCACACTGTAAGAGCATCGGTTAAGCCAGCTGCAATTAATGACCCTATAACCCAACTGAGCCATGCGTAGCACCTCACTGTCACTTCCAAAATTAGAGGAAGCGTACATATGTGCACCCATAGATAAAGAAGAATAACCTATTCCATTGTCAGTGGCAGCACCCAATATTCCGCTGACAGCCGTTCCATGAAAACTGTTTTTATCCTCATAAGAGGACTTACAGACCTTTATATATTGGCCATCCAAATCCGGATGATTTTTTTCAAAATAGGTATCCGTGACGCCTATGGGACATCTAGGCAGATTACCCATCAAAGCCCAAGCCTCCGGAGCTCGCACCAAACTCAAATTCGACTGAACAGATGGCTTGTAGTCATTCGGATAATACGCAGAGGAGAAACCAACCTCCATCGGTTCCATCTCTGTTTTTTCTATTAGAGAGAACGATTTAGGTAGTTGAGATTTCAGTGCCTCACAGATGGCATCATCGCCATCCATCACATAAACATCAAGAAGCCATGCACTATTTGCCGTCGGATATGCTTGTTCGTACCGAGATATTTTATACATGGCAAGCAGCTTGTTCATCACCTCGTTCCTCGTCAGGATGCGGGAGAAGGCATTCCCCCGTTGTGATTTGTACAACACCAAGGGTTTCACACTCTCATCCTCAATTTTCACATAAACTTGGGCGGAGATCGTAGACCCTACTTCGAAAAGCAGCAAGGCCAGTATGTATACATATTTATAAAAGCAGATCATATTTTTTCCATTTTTGAGAGAAAACATCAATCAATAATAATCATCTCTTTAGAATCCACAAGTTCTTCATCGCAGATAAGCGCATAAATATAGATTCCGGCTCTAAAATCAGATTTATTTATGGAGACGAAAGTATCTTCCTTTTCATTTATCCGATAAGATTTCAACTGAGTGCCATTCAAGTCATAGACACAAAGCAACGCTTTCGTCACCGTTTTCGGAATATACATATCCACCTCCGTCTGTGAGGTAAACGGGTTAGGGACATTCTGGTCCAATCTCACATCCTGATAACTAGCTGTCACCCTTACAACACTCACGGTAGGGTCTTTTTCCAATGCGGAAGATTTCTTCTTTAAAAGTTCAACCTCCGCATTTAACTTTGTTATCTTCTCCTGCTGCTCACGTATTGCCTGTACCAGATAAGGAATCATGGATGCATAACGAATGCCATATATGCCATTTTCATTCACCACCAAATCAGGAAATTCAAGCTGCAGATCCTGAGCAACAAAGACAGGCATCGGCTCCCTCTGCTCTCGCGACTCTCCCCGCAAAGAATAACCCATCATCGTATCTTTCATATTAGCGAATACCGGCCTCACCCGCAAAAAACGGTCGGCTATGCCAGAGCTCATACCGGTCACATTCATCAGGAAACGGCTGTCAGAAAGCACATTCGGATTCTGCATCAGATACAAATCGCCCCATCTCTTATCCGACGTCCCCAAAAAAGAGGAGTATGGATAGCACAAAGGTGAAATCGCAACGCCGGAATAATCCACACCGTTCTCCTTCAGCGAAGGCTGCAACCTAATCAGTAACCTATCGCCAACAGATTGTTTTCCGAACATGATCGAGTCGGAATATGCGCCGGAAGTCACCACGTCGATGGCAAACCTAGGTTCGTTCGTCCCTAATCCGAAACGACCATTTTCCTTCAACATGAGTTGGGAAAACATTAATGTAGGAAATGACGCTAACAATAATGATAGTAGTTTTTTTTTCATAACAAATATTTTAGTTCGATCTTAATCATAGAAATGCACAACGGTTCTTATTTCAAAAAAACAGAGATTATAATCTCATACGCAACAAAAGAAGATATGACATATATCTGTATTTGATAAAATTTTTATAAAAATATATTTGTCTGCGTTTTGCTCCATTAAAATCAATGAAGATATCTTTTCAAGACATTTGTCAATGAATTATTTATTCTGAAAAAAGAATGAAATCAGATTTATCCCAAGAAATGGAAAGACGACAACTCATCAATTTCACAAAAATACGGTCAAGAATTTGTCAGAATCACTTTCAAAAACTATCTTTGCACCCGAATTTGAAGGATGGCCCCGTAGTTCAATGGATAGAATACGAGTTTCCTAAACTTTAGATCCGGGTTCGATTCCCGGCGGAGCTACTAAAAAATTCAAAAAAAATGCGGTTTTCTTTTGGTGGTTTCATAAATAACCACGATATTTGCACCGCATTTAAAAACACCGAGGTGTGGCGCAGTCCGGTTAGCGCATCTGGTTTGGGACCAGAGGGTCGGGGGTTCGAATCCCTTCACCTCGACAGAAGAAAGGAAGTTAGTCAACACTATCTTCCTTTCTTCTTTTTTATACGTTTTCAGAACGAGAAAGTATCATTTAAACGCATCTTTAATTCTAAAATCACAACAACATGGAAATCGGCGTCAAAACTTATCTATTCCAACGCAAAATGTTGGGCATTCTATGCGGACTTCTGCCGCTCACTTGCCTGCTGTTCGGATTCATGGGCGCAGAAAACAACCTGCCAGGATGGTACAAAAGCATCAGCGCCACATATTACGCCTCATCAAAAATCTGCATGATCGGTCTGCTATTCTCCGCATCCATCTTCTTCCTCTGTTACAAAGGATACGACTGGAGAGACAGGACACTCTCCCTCATTCAAGCCATCAGCAGCATGGGTGTCATCGTTTTCCCTTGCGACACGCCAATGGCTCCAACATCCGTAGGCCTATTCAACCTTCCCATAGCAACAAGCAACATCATTCACTGCGCAAGTGCAGCCATACTGTTCATCGCTTTCGGCATCAACATATTCTTTCTATTCACCATAGGAAACTCCAACTCGCCAGAGAAAAAGAAACGCAACTTCATCTACCATGTCTGCGGAGGCATCATCTTTGCATTCTGTATTCTGCAAGCGATTTCGACGACCCCACTCTTCGAATGGGTTCCAGATTGGTTTCCGTTAACATGGCTCAACGAATTCTTCATGTTGGAAGCATTCGCCGTAGCTTGGTTGGTAAAAGCAGAGTCTATCTCGTCGCTCAACGACAAGCATCCGCAAACCGGTATTTAATACAATGCTGGCATTCGCAAAAAAACAATGGTTTAGCGGAGGTATCCGCACTGCCCGCAAAGTAGGCAATAGTACAAACACACTGCCCCCACAAAGAGACTCCGTCTACGGCATTTTATCAGAATCGTCACAAGCTGTCCTTTAACGGCCGCCCAGAGAATCCGTACAATTTTTTTCTGCCGAAGCCCCAATCATTCAACAAAAAAAATAAAACAGAAAGAAAATACGTTTTGGCACGGATTTTGCATTTCATCATATGAGTCGTGAGACTCCTGTTATTTATATAAGATTTGTAGTTTAGTTCTAAGTTGCGTTTTAATTTTACCATTAAAACGTCAAAAGCCACCATCTAGGTGGCTTTTGTTTTTTGCAAAGTGTTAACTCTTAAGAAGAAATCGTTCTGAATCAGAACCAAAAAGCTCAATCTGTCATTTATTTGAGTTATCTTTGTATAACGGGGATTTGCTATCTTTTTCACCATTTTCCCGAAAGGAAAAGGCAAAGGCAGCCACTTCCATCCCTCAAAACAATTGGATATGGGGTTGAAAAAACAGAAAAATTATGAAACAGAAAAAAAACATCTCCAACTTTCTGAAGACGAAATGGATACCATTAACCCTCATCGTCCTACTCATCATAGGAATGATTGCATTTCCGAAGACAAGAGAACGGGATGACCTGAGGCAAGGAGACCCATCCGTGCATGGCACCAACAAAGAGAATGAGAGAAAGAAGGACAAGAAACTATATGTCAACTACGAAATCATACACACCGAATCCATCTCGGAGAAGGTGAACACAACGGGGACCCTCATTCCCGACGAAGAGGTGGACCTTACCTTCGAAACGTCAGGGAAATTGACGCACATATACTTCAAAGAAGGCTCCCTGGTCAGAAAAGGCGAATCACTAGCTAAGGTTAACGACCTGCCCCTCCAAGCTCAGCTGAAGAAACTCACCGCACAACTGCCTTTGGCAGAAAACCGCGTGTTCAGACAAAAATCTCTCCTGGAAAAGGACGCCGTGAGCCAGGAGTCTTACGAGCAGGTTACCACCGAACTGGAGCAATTGAAAGCGGAGATCGAACTGGTAAAATCACAGATCGAACAAACCGAGCTGAAAGCCCCTTTTGACGGATACATAGGACTTCGAACCGCCAGCGAAGGCAGCTACGTGACAACAGGCACCACCATAGCCAGGCTCACAAAAATATCGCCCATGAAGGTGAACTTCTCCATTCCGGAACGTTACGCTTCCCTCATAAAACCAGGTATGGAGGCGCTATTCGCGGCAGACAATTCCGCAAGGCAGGAGAAGGCCAATATCTATGCGCTTGAGGCTACCATCAACCAAAACACGCACACGCGAGACGTAAGGGCCGTATTTCCCAATCAAAAGAGGAACTGGATGCCTGGCACATACGTTTCCATCGAAATTCCTCTCAATAATCTATCCAACGCCATCTCCATTCCTTCTCAATCATTAGTGCCGGAGATGGGCATAGACAAGGTATTCCTATACAAAAACGGGACAGCGCAACCCACGGAAGTGACCATCGGAATACGGACTGACACCCGCATCCAAATCAAAAAAGGACTGCAGATAGGAGACACACTCATAACATCGGGCACACTACAGCTCCGCACGGGCAGCAAGGTAGAACTAAGCCAACAGGATTAAAGAATAAAAGGACAGAAAGGTGAACATATCAGAACTAAGCATCAAAAGACCGGTACTCTCGACCGTGGCCACCATCATCATCGTGGTCTTCGGAGCCATCGGCTATTTCTATCTTGGCGTCAGAGAATTTCCTAGCGTCGACAATCCCATCATATCGGTTCGGACCACCTATACGGGAGCCAACGCCGACGTCATCGAGAACCAAATCACCGAACCGCTGGAAGAAAAAATAAACGGCATAGCCGGCATCCGCTCACTGACCAGCCAAAGCCAGCAGGGAAGGAGCGACATCACCATCGAGTTCGAACTGAACATCGACATGGAGACGGCAGCCAACGACGTAAGAGACAAAGTTTCCCAAGCACAACGCAACCTTCCGAAAGACTGCGACCCACCTATCGTAACCAAGCAAGACGCTGACGCCTCACCCATCATGCAAGTGACGGTACAAAGTGACAAAAGGTCCTTACTAGAGGTCAACGAGATTGCCACCCTCACGGTAAAAGAACGGTTGCAATCGATAAAAGACGTCAGCAACATCGACATCTGGGGAGAGAAGAAATACGCCATGCGCCTTTGGCTAGACCCTATCAAAATGGCCGGGTACGGGATAACAGCCATCGATGTGAAAAACGCCATCGAAAGGGAAAACCTGGAACTTCCGTCCGGCTCCATAGAGGGTGCCTCCACCCAATTGGCCATACGGGTAAGAGGCTACATGGACTCTCCCTCCGAGTTTGACAACATCATCGTAAAGAAAGAGGAAGGAAGAGTGGTCAGGCTAAAAGACATCGGCCGGGCCGAATTAGGGCCAGAAGACACTAAAAGTTATCTGAAGATAAACGGCGAACCGATGATTGGCATCATGATCATACCCCAACCGGGCGCCAATCAGGTGGAGATAGCAGACGAGGTCTATAATCGAATAGAGACCATGAAGAAGGATCTTCCGGACGACGTGAGTATCAACGTGGCATTCGACAATACCAAGTTCATCCGTTCATCCATAAACGAAGTGAAAGAGACCCTGGTAGTGGCCTTTCTTCTCGTCGTTGTGGTCATCTTTTTCTTTCTACGCAATCTCCGGGTAACAATTGTCCCGGTGCTGGTCATTCCCGTCTCCCTGATAGGAACATTCTTTGCCATGTATGCGATGGGCTATTCCATCAACGTGCTGACCATGTTGGCCGTTGTACTGGCCGTTGGTCTTGTGGTAGACGATGCCGTTGTGGTCACAGAAAACATCTATTCAAAGATAGAAAATGGCATGTTGCCCAAAAAGGCAGGAATAGAAGGATCCAAGGAGATATTTTTCGCCATCATCTCCACCACAATCACTCTGGTTGCCGTATTCACTCCCATCGTATTCATGTCCGGAATGACAGGAAAATTGTTCATCGAGTTTAGTATGGTCATCTCCGTGGCTGTCATCATCTCCTCCTTCGTGGCACTGACATTTACCCCAATGCTAGCCACCAAAATTCTAAAGAAAAAGAAAAAGGATGGTAACCTGCTCTATCGAAAATCCGAAGTGTTTTTCGTAAAGATGAACAATGCCTATCAATGGAGTCTGAATGAATTCTTGAAAGTGAAATGGATTGCAGCCGTAATCACCCTATTCACCCTATTCCTCATCTACTACTTGGGGACTGCGATTCCATCCGAAACAGCACCCTTGGAAGACAGATCTTTCATCACCATCAACACCAAAGTGGCCGACGGCGCCACCTACGAATTTGTCAGCAACTTCGTAGACGAGGTCGCGCTCCTCGCCGATTCGGCAGTGCCGGAAAGGACATACAACATCGAGAGGGTAAACAATGGCAGAGGATTTATAAGGATTATGCTTCCTGACATCCCGGAAAGAGAAAGATCACAGAAGGAGATTGCCCAGTCTCTTTCCGCCTCCCTATCCAAAACCAGCAAAGGAAGGACCTTTGTGCAGCAACAGTCCACTTTCGGAGGCAGAAGAGCGTCCATGCCTATCCAATACGTGCTCCAAGCGCCAAACTTGGAGAAACTACGGGAATTCCTTCCGAGATTCATCGAAGAGGCATCCAAGAGCCAAGTGCTCACCATGGCTGACGCCGACCTGAGGTTCAACTCTCCCGAACTATATGTCAACATCAACAGAGACAAAGCCAACCTCCTTGGCGTCAACACACAAGACATAGGGCAAACTCTACAATACACCCTTAGCGGACAACGGATGGGCTATTTTTACCTCAACGGCAAGCAGTACCAAATCATAGGAGAGATAAACCGGCAACAACGGAACCAACCGGAGAACCTGAAGGCCCTTTATGTAAGAAACGACAAGGGGCAGATGATCCAATTGGACAACCTCACCTATCTGGAGGAAGGCGTAACACCCCCTATCCTATACAGATACAACCGATTCGTATCGGCCACCGTATCGGCCGGGCTGGCCCCCGGACACACCATAGGAGAAGGATTGGACGAGATGGATAAGATTGCGAAGAAAACACTCGACGACACCTTCCGCACCGCACTCGCCGGCGAATCGAAAGAGTATCGAGACAGTTCTTCCAGCCTGATGTTCGCCTTGCTTCTGGCACTGATACTAATATTCTTGGTACTTGCCGCCCAATTTGAAAGCTTCAAGGATCCATTCGTCATCATGTTTACGGTTCCTCTCGCCATAGCTGGCGCCCTCATATTCCTATATGCAAGGGGACTCACTCTGAACATTTTTAGTGAAATAGGCATCATCATGCTCATCGGATTGGTCACAAAGAACGGAATTCTCATCGTGGAATTTGCCAACCAACGGCAGCGAACCGGACTACGGAAGAAGGAAGCCATCGTCGAGGCCTCCGTACAAAGGCTGAGGCCTATCCTGATGACCAGCGTATCAACCATACTCGGCACTCTACCACTTGCCTACGCTTCGGCAGAAGGCGCCAACGAACGAATAGCCATGGGAACCGCCGTCGTGGGAGGTCTGGCATTGTCCACTTTCATGACACTGTACATCGTGCCAGCCATGTACTGCTTCCTCTCTAGCGACAGATTGAGAAAAATGGCGAGAGAGCGATTAAAAAGGATGAAAGAGGAAGCTCAAGAACTGAAAAAGCCTATATTTGGCTTCTTTAATAAGAAATAAGAAAATCAAAAAGATATGGAAATAGGAAAACTAAACAAGTTAGAAGTTCTCGAAATAACGGAGAAGCTCATCATACTAGATGGCGGAGAAGAAGGAAAACTTTCCGTTTCGAGAAGAGAGATACAGCAGAAGCCCGAAGTGGGCGAGAACGTAGAGGTCTTTATCTACAGAAACGCGAAGAGAGAAGCCGTAGCTACCGGATTCATTCCCTACGCCATGGCCGGAGAATTCGACTATATGGTTGTCAATGAAGTTTCGCCCGCAGGCGCCCTCTTGGATTGGGGCATTTCAAAAGACCTCTTTCTCCCTTCCAGAGAAGAGACCGCCAAACTAAGAGTGGACCGATCATACCTAGTGTACGTCTATTACGACCAAAACACCAGACAGGTGATAGCCACCATGAAAGTAGACGACCATCTAGGATTGTCAGAACCACAATACCAGATGAACCAAGAGGTGGAGGTGCTTGTGGTAAGAGAAACAGAGATAGGCTATAAAGTGATTGTGGACAATGCCTTCTGGGGCATCATATACCATAGCGAGATATTCGAGAAGGTGGAATACGGAATGAAGACCAAAGGGTACGTCAAGTGCGTACGCGAAGACGGGAAAATAGACATTGCCCTTCAGAAACAAGGATACAAGGTGGTAGACTCCCTCTGTGCCCTCATCATGGACGAACTCTCTCACCACAACGGATTCCTGCCAGTCAACGACAGCAGCGACTCCCAGGTCATCTACGACACATTCGGTTGCAGCAAAAAGAGCTTCAAGAAGACCATCGGCACACTCTATCGGCAACAGCTCATCACCATCGACGACGACGGCATCCGTCTCGTTGAGACAGAAGAATAAGAAGGAAGAGAAAATCGTGTAGGAAATGAGGGATTAATTCCCTCATTGTCCTCACACACCACCACGCATGCCGTTCGGCACGTGGCGGTTCCTCGCTTTGACACCATTGACAGTGCGTTTGCTGTTGTTTTCAGTTATCTGTCCAAGCTCTGCACTTCTCTATACCTTTCAGATTCCGTCCTATTTCTTTAGAGACAGCAAGTACTTTAGTACTTAATTCGGCATTCTATACTCTTCAAGTAACATTCATTTACTTACAAACTGCGAAGTTCAGACCTTCCCAACATATTCATATTGGTACTATGTCTTCGGCTGACTTCTCACAACAAGCTTTACTCCGTGTTTATGGAAAAATATATCCACACGTCTGTGAGACCTCCCCAGATAAGAACGTAATCTTTCCGCCTTATACCCACCAGATTTACTATGTGTGATTCCGAATAGTTATAGGGCTTTGTTTTGTCTAGCAAACTCACCCTCACACTTTAGCCTTATATCTGATTTCTGTTCGTCAGGTCAGACTTTTGCCGCCAGCTTCCTTCAGATTCCACATCACTATGGACACCCTTGCTATTGGCTAGACGATTCCCACTATTAGGGCTCGTTAGGGACTTGCACCCATGAGATTACGCACATGCTGGGCGTACATCGTGTAGGAAATGAGGGATTAATTCCCTCATTGTCCTCACACACCACCACGCATGCCGTTCGGCACGTGGCGGTTCCTCGCTTTGACACCATTGACAGTGCGTTTGCTGTTGTTTTCAGTTATCTGTCCAAGCTCTGCACTTCTCTATACCTTTCAGATTCCGTCCTATTTCTTTAGAGACAGCAAGTACTTTAGTACTTAATTCGGCATTCTATACTCTTCAAGTAACATTCATTTACTTACAAACTGCGAAGTTCAGACCTTCCCAACATATTCATATTGGTACTATGTCTTCGGCTGACTTCTCACAACAAGCTTTACTCCGTGTTTATGGAAAAATATATCCACACGTCTGTGAGACCTCCCCAGATAAGAACGTAATCTTTCCGCCTTATACCCACCAGATTTACTATGTGTGATTCCGAATAGTTATAGGGCTTTGTTTTGTCTAGCAAACTCACCCTCACACTTTAGCCTTATATCTGATTTCTGTTCGTCAGGTCAGACTTTTGCCGCCAGCTTCCTTCAGATTCCACATCACTATGGACACCCTTGCTATTGGCTAGACGATTCCCACTATTAGGGCTCGTTAGGGACTTGCACCCATGAGATTACGCACATGCTGGGCGTACTAGAAGAAGGACGGATCCGACCATAATCGGAACCGTCCTTCTTTTTTTCAGAAAAGCGCATTAGAGAGAGACATCACGCCGTCACGCATCTATACCAGTAAGAACCTTCAGCAGGTAACCTATCAAAAAGCTAACGCCCGCAACACCAAAACTGAGTGCGGCCATCTCCAAAAATCTCTTTTTGAAACTCTCATCCTTCGCCACCGAATAGTAATAATTAAAGATAGCGATGATAAGCAATGCGAACAGCAGCATCACACCCAAAGAGAGAAGTACATTCGCAAACATGATGAAAGGAGACACCAGCAACGACACCGTGATGAGATATGCGACACCCGTATAAACAGATGCCTTCACCGGATGTTTATCCGTACCACCCTCCGACTTGGTCGAAAGGTATTCGGAAGATGCCATGGAAAGTGCGGCAGCGATACCTGTTATGCTTCCGGTAAGGGCAATCAGAGACGCATCATTCAACGCCAAAGTAAAGCCAGCCAAAGCCCCCGTAAACTCAACTAACGCATCATTCAAACCCAAAACGACAGAACCCATATAACTCAATCGTTCCTCGTTTATCATCCCAATAAGCAGCCGCTCGTGCTCCTCCTCATCCTTCACCAAACGTTCCAGTTCCGGATATGCCGAATAGTTCTCCTGGGCCGAATTCTCTCCTCGCTCCATCAACTTGACGGCAAAAGTAACGCCAAACACACGTGCAAGAAAATAGAATTTATGCACACGTGCAGAGTCGGGCTTCACGGACATCCCCGTATAATTCCGGAGAATCTCCGCATGAGAGGCCTCCTCTGCCGCGATACGTTGCAGAACTTTCTTGTTCTCGGGATTCTTCTCAACATTTGCCAACTTGGCATAAACTATGCTTTCCGTCATTTCATTCCTCTGAAAGGAAAGAAACTTATTTTTTTCAATTTCAGTCAATGCCATTTCTGTGATTTTATTATGATATACAAACATATAGAGAAATCGCCATGCGAAAAACACATGGCGACTCTCTTATTTCATAAAAATACTACACCAATTTATGGATGATCAGACCCGAGCGTAATTTAGGCTCAAACCAAGTTGTCTTCGGAGGCATGATATTACCAGAGTCTGCAATAGCGATCAACTGGTTCATCGAAACGGGATAAAGGGCCAATGCCACCTTCATCTCTCCGTCATCGACACGTCTCTTCAACTCTCCAAGGCCACGGATTCCACCAACGAAGTCAATGCGCTTATCACTTCTCAAATCCTTTATGCCAAGAATCTCATCCAGAATAAGTTTAGAAGAGATAGTGACATCCAGCACACCAATAGGATCATTATCATCATATGTGCCAACCTTAGCCGTCAACGAGTACCATTTTCCGGAAAGATAGACGGAGAAATTATGCAATTTATTAGGCTTATATATTTCAGAGCCCATCTCCTTCACCTCAAAATTCTTTTCCAAAGCATCCAAGAACTGGGTTTCCGACAAACCATTCAAATCTTTCACCACACGGTTATAATCGATGATATTCAACTGATTGTCAGGAAAACACACCGCCAAGAAATAGTTATACTCTTCCGTTCCATTGTGGTTCGGATTTTGACGGCGTTTCTCATCACCAACCAAAGCGGCGGCAGCACTACGATGGTGCCCGTCTGCAATGTATAGAGATGGGATATTCGCAAATATATCCGTTATGCGGGCAATCACAGCCTCATCATCAATCACCCAAAAATGGTGGCCAAATCCGTCCGGAGAGACGAAGTCATATTCCGGGTTTCCAGCAACCACCTTTGCCACGATAGCGTCCAGCTCCTCATTGTGGGGATATGCAAAGAAGACAGGCTCTATATTGGCGTTGTTCACGCGCACATGTTTCATTCTGTCCTCTTCCTTATCACGGCGAGTAAGTTCATGCTTCTTAATCTTGCCGGTCATATAGTCTTCCACACTAGCACATACCACCAACCCATACTGAGTGCGGCCATTCATTGTTTGGGCATAGACGTAGTATTTGTCATCTTTGTCCTGAACAAGCCAACCGTCAGACTGAAACTTCTTGAAATTTTCAAAAGCCTTGTCATAGACACGAGAATCGTGTTCGTCCGTACCAGCCGGAAAGTCAATCTCCGGTTTGATGATATGGTACAACGACATAGGATTTCCTTCTGCTTCATTGCGGGCCTCTTCTGAATTCAGAACATCATAAGGACGGGAAGCCACCTTCTCTACCAGGTTTTTTGGAGGGCGAACACCTCTAAAAGGTTTTATAACTGCCATATATATATCTTTAGTAAATTGTTTTTTGTTTAATCGACGGATTCTTACAAATCCACCACAAATATATATAAATAATAAAAAAGGCATTGCTTGGAGCAATGCCTTTCTAATCATATAGACTCAAATATTATTTCTTCTTAGCAACAGGAGCGGTTGTCTTAGCGACAGCCTTCTTCCCTTTGTTAGAAACCTCTGCAGGAGTTTCCTCTGCGCCTACACCACAATACTCTTTCAATGAATCAAGAGATTTGTAATGATCTAAAGATGCGGCTTTTTCCCAATCCAAAGCAGCAGCCTCAACATCACCGGCCTTATACTTCAAATGGCCACGGTTGTAGTATGCTTTTGCGAAAGATGAGTTTAAAGAGATAGCCTTATTATAGTCTACCATTGCAGCCTTGGCATCGCCCATATCATCTTTTGTATTACCTCTATTGAAATAAGCCTCGGCAAATTTAGGGTTAACCTTTATTGCTGCCGTATTGTCATCGATAGACCCCTGAAGATCACCTAACTCCTTCTTCGCAATGGCACGATTATATAAAGAAAGGGCATCCTTCGGATTGTTAGCCAAAATGATGTCATAATCAGCCTTAGCACCCTTATAATCACCCAATCTGAATTTTGCATTTCCCATATTACCATACGCCTCGTAAAATTTAGGGTTCAATTCCAATACCTTGTTGAAATTTACGATGGCCTCTTTATAGGCACCCGATCTATACTTCTCAATTCCAGCATTAAAAAACTCAGTAGCCGTTTTCTGCGCAAACGAATTCAATGCGAAGAATGCGAAAAATAATATATAAACTATTTTTTTCATATAAAAAATTAGAATTATTAAATATTTTATCACATTCCCAAGTGATATATTATAGTTAATAAGGGCGTGGGAACAGCGTCCTATACGTTCAAATTATCTTCTCTCCAAAAACTTTGCGAAGATATATAAAATTTAATAATTCAACAAACTTTGCGGAAAAATAACATAAAAGAAGCTGACGTTCCTTTTCTTACAGATTTCCAAAAACAGACATCAGAACACGGGATAGGATGATGCCGCATCCCCTCTCCTCTCCCGAATTGCCTCAAAAAAACCATACCAAACGCCTTGACTAGAAAATTCCGGCTGCCGTCAAGTTTGCTAACTTTAATAAAAATTTTTTTTTCATGGCAATGGATTTCCTTATTAGAATAAAATTCGCTTTCTTCACATCTGCATTTCGGAAATCCAAATAGGAACACTTCCGGAGATGCGAACAAGAAAAAAGACGAAAAAAAATTCATATATGATGACAGAGAAAACAGTTGAGATTTTTTGCAAAAACAATGGCGAAAAAAGAGAATACCCGGCAGGGACAAGTCTGCTCGAGATATACAAAGATTTGAACTTGCATCTTAAATATGGGGTGATAGCCGCCAAGGCCAACAACAAAACAAAAGACTTAAAGTTCTGCGTATACAAGCCAAAAACAATCGAGTTTATTGGCATCGATTGCCAATCCGGAATGAGGACGTATGTGCGTTCTCTCTCTTTTGTGCTATATAAAGCAGTGAAAGACTCTTTTCCCGGAGCCACTCTGCGTATCGAACATCCCATATCCAAAGGATACTACTGCAAGGTGATAAAAACAGATGGGACTCCATTATGCGAAGCTGACATCGAAAAGATAAAGGAGAACATGAACATGACCATCCTTCAGGACATCCCCTTTCAGATGGAACTGAAGCGGGTGCCTGAAGCAATAGAAATATTTCAGGAGGAGGGTGCGATGGACAAAGTGAACCTAATAAACAGCCTACACACCCTGTACACTCGCATTTATAAGTTGGGAGACCTTTACGACTACTATTACGGCGCATTGGCTCCTTCCACCAGCTACCTGAAAATATTCGACATCAAACTGTTTTTCGACGGCATGCTCCTCATGATTCCGAACCGTTCCAATCCGGTCAAAATAGAGGATTTCGTTCCGCAGGAGAAGATGTTCCACACCTTCACCGAATACGCCGAATGGAACCGGATAATGAAGATGGACAATGTAGGAGACATCAACCTCGCCATCGCCGACAAGAAAAACAGATTGGCCTCCATCATGATTATGGTGGCCGAAGCCCTTCAGGAAAAACGCATATCAAAAATAGCCGACAAGATAGCCGAACTGAAAACGGCAAAAATAATACTTATTGCAGGTCCATCCTCTTCCGGGAAAACCACTTTCAGCAAAAAATTAAGCATACAGTTGGCAATAAACACATTACGTCCATTTTCACTATCTTTGGACAATTATTTCCTGCCAAGAAAAGACACGCCAAAAGACGAAAACGGAGAATATGATTTCGAATCGCTCTACGCCTTGGACCTCGATTTGTTCAACAAACAGATGGCCCTGCTTATTGCCGGCGAGGAGGTCGAAATTCCGTACTACAATTTTGAGACAGGAGAACGGGAGTTCCGAGGCGAAAAAATAAAACTGGAGCCCAATAACCTTTTGGTCATAGAGGGCATACATGGACTCAACCCAGAGCTCACCTCCATGATCCCAGAAGAACAAAAGTTCAGGATATATGTGTCGGCATTGACCACCTTGTCTCTCGACGACCACAACTGGATACCGACAGCCGACAGCCGACTGCTTCGCCGAATAGTGAGAGACTATAAATATCGTGGATATTCGGCAGAAGAGACCATACACAGATGGGACAAGGTAAGGCAAGGCGAAAACAAATGGATATTTCCCTATCAGGAAAACGCCAATGTCATGTTCAACTCCGCCCTTCTCTTCGAAATTCCTGCCATCAAGAAATACGCGGAACCTATTCTGATGGAGGTACCACAAGACCACCCCGAATACTCGGAGGCACACCGTCTTCTGAAGTTTCTCCGTTATTTCGGAACTATCCAAGACAACGACATTCCAACGACATCCGTCCTTCGCGAATTTGTCGGCGGCAGCAGCTTCCTATACTAAAAATGGCAACATCCAATCCTCTTTTTCAAAAAAGGAGAGAGGGTTGGATGCCGTTCTTATCTCATCGAAATTGACAGACAAAGAAATTTACGGACAGTTGTGCGAAGATGAATCTAGCATTCCTCTTTTCTCACAAGCATGGTGGATGGATGCCGTCTGCCTCGACATGCCATGGGATGTCTTCCTCTGCTTCGACAAGCAGGGCAAAGTCATTGCATCCATGCCTTATCTGATGAAAAAGAAATGGGGCCTTAGATATATCTGCCAACCCCTACTCACCCAAACAAACGGCATCTGGTTGAGACCTACCGAACACAAGAATGAATGCAAACGTCTCGAATACGAGAAAAGAGTATTCGGGCACTTCATCGAAAAGGTAGAGCTTCTTAGGCTGAACTTCTTTCAGCAATGTTTTCACCTCAGCATGTCCAATTGGCTGCCTTTCTTTTGGAACGGATACAAACAAACGACAAGATATACATACCGGATAACCGACTTGTCCGATTTGGAAAGAGTGAAAGGCAACTTCTCCGACGCGAAGAAAAGGCATATCAAGAAGGCCGAAAAATCACTCCATACTACGTCTGACCTCACCGCAGAGTCCTTCTACGATTTCTGCTGTATGACCTACAAGAAGAGAGGAGAAAAAAACATCGTACCTCGGACCATCGTGCTTTCTTGCGTCAATGCCGCCAGAAAAAGGCAGCAGGGCGAGATAATCGCCATCCGCGACGAAGGTGGCAACATCCACTCCGCCCTATTCTTCGTATGGGACAGGAATTCGGCCTATTACTTAATTCCGGCTACCGACCCCGACTACAGAACCACAGGAGCATCATCACTCATCGTATGGGAAGCCATTCGTCATGCCAAAGAAAAGGCGGGAGTAAATGTTTTCGACTTCGAAGGAAGCATGAATGAAAACATAGAAAATTCATACCATCAATACGGAAGCACTCAAACTCCCTATTTCAAAATAAGCAAGATCAAACTATTCGGTTGAAAGTTCAAAAAAAAACGAAAGTGACAATCAGCTTCTTTTCCTGAAGTCCAATCGCACCTTCGCCACTCTTCCTTTATATAAGTATCCTAAAAATCGGACGCATCATACTTCCTCATAGAAGATATAAAGAGTAATGCCTCTCTTTAATGCGTCGACCACATCACTGAGGATCTATCAATCCACTAGCAGGCAATCCTGCCACATTGCCTTCCAATTCCAGACTAATCACCTCAATGCTAGGGCTCTCGTATTCCTCTGTAAAATCCATCATTAAATCCATATTTCTCTTTCTTTTTATTTTTCGAGATGTAAATATAGCCACTTTTCGTGAATCGGCAAACCAAGAGTCACATTTGTAATCCCGCCACCTTGTTTTTCTGTATGTAACACCAAATTAGTGATTCCAAGAAAAAGGACATCTTGTGAAAGTTCAAAACATCTTGTGAAAGTTCTTTCCAATCCAATCAGTCTAATCAATCCCGTAGGAAGCATAGACCTTCCTCAAAGAGATAGCGCCTACTGCATTTCATAAGGATTGTAACAAGTCGTTTCTTTGACGATTACTAAAAAAGAGCCGCGACAACGGAAAGAAAAACCATTGCCACGGCATATCTAAACGAACCATCGTTTTTCGAGAAGTTCTATTTCCCCGAAATGGACCTATCTCTCGTCAACAGACTAAACACTACAATCGTGACACACGTCAACGGGAACGCCATCAATATCGGATCTATCATATAAAACGGATAAGTTTGGAACAAACAATCCACTCCGAAGATGGAGTTGCAGATGCCCAAAGTCGCAGACTCCGACTTATGAAGAAACATAAGAGCAAACAAGCTGGCCGTTGTACCCACGCACAAGCTGGCCATCGCCCCCACCTTCGTCACCTTCTTCCAATAGAGCGCGCAGAAATAGGCGGGCAAGAAAGTAGATGCGCACACACCCATAAATATGGAGGTGGCCCTTGCAATAATGCTGGAGCTCAACGTATAACAAACTATATAGCTCACCAAGATGGAAAACAACACACCCAAACGGGTTATGGAAGTTGTATTCTTAGCCCCCCGATGCGAAGTCAGACGGGAATATATGTCGGCACCGGCGGCCGCACCCATCGTATGGAACTGAGAACTCAGCGTAGACATACTAGCCGAAAGGATACAGAGCATAAACACCGCAGAGAACCACTCCGGCATCGATTTAGAGATGAAATAAGGAATGATTTTATCTATATCCGGCAAAATCTCCGTAGCTATCTTACCCTCCGTCTTCAAAAAGAAGAGATTGGACAGTGCGCCCACATGGTAAATTGCGCCAACCGTCACAATCAGGAACACGCAACCGATAAGCACACCGCGGTTCAATTGCTTCGTGCTATCTACCGTCATAAAACGGACTACCAATTGAGGCTGGGCCAAACATCCGATGCCGACGCCAAGGATCAACGACGTCACCAAGATATACCAACGGGGGGAGTTGAAGGCAGGCATGACCGTCCAACCCAAATGGCCCTGCTCACGCAACGAATCCGGAACCTTATCCGCAATATTGGTCAACGCCACATTCGCCTCGCTAAATCCCATGCCCAGTGTGCGATAGAACCAGAAAAGCAGGAAGAGCATGCAGATGAACATGATAACGGCCTGCAAAGCATCCGTGTACATAACACCCTTCATTCCTCCGGCAATCACATAGGCCGCAATAATCAAGGTGAACACCAACAACGCCACATCGTAATCAATCCTAAATATCTGTTCAATGAACACAGCCCCACCCTTCAGCACAGCCGCCGCATAAAGAGGCATACCCAAGAAAATGACGGCAGCTATAAATATCTGTATTCCTTTTGATTTATAGAAATAACCAAGCAGCTGAGGAAAAGACCCCGCATTGAGCTTGGCACCCAGTCGCCGCGTAGGCCGTCCGAAACAGATGAACGCCACCACTACACCGATCAGCATATTAAGCATGCACAACCATTGAATACCCATACCATAGGCGGCAGAGACCCCACCAAACCCGACAATGGCCGATGCCGAGATGAACGTAGCACCATAAGACAAGGCCATCACGTACGGATTCATTTTACGTCCCCCCACCAGATAATCATCCGCACTCTTCGTCTTCTTATAGCCCAACCAACCAAGGAAGGCTAAAGACAAGAAATAAACCATCACGACCAGTCCTAAAACAAAAGAATTCATATTTTTCTCGAATAAAAAGTTTTTGGAATCAAAAAAGACAACTATCCTCTCTCAAAAAATGAAATAAACATCTCTTTCAGCAAGAAAAGCTACCGTTAGTATTCCCTGTTGTTTCAAATCAATATTATTTTATACCCTCAGCAAAAGGAGCACAGACTACTCGTCTTCCCTATCATTCTCATTCCAATATTTCACACCAAACCAGACTGAGAAAATCAAGCAAAGAATAGCACTCAGATAAGCCATCCAAATACCGGGATCAGGTATTCCAAACATAGGATTCTATTTTTAGTTGTTATTAATTAAATTAAATGTCTTTATTAAAGGCCCATCATGTCTTCCTCTTTCATGTAATTCATGTTATTCTTACGAATCACATCATAAGCCGCTGCTATGTTGTTTGTGCGCAACACCAACATGGCCTTTCCATTCAGAGAAAAACAATACATATACTCTATATCTATTCCTGCCTTAGTGAAATAAGATACCGCAGAAGAAAACGAGCCAATGCAGGGCTCTATGGCAATGGCTATCACCTCGCTCAGATTGGCAGACACATTACTTCCCTTCAATAAAGAATAGGCCCTTTGCTGGTCGGATGTCAACAAACGGAGTATTCCGTATTCGGAGGTGTCGGCAACGGTAGCCGCCACTATCTTAATATTTTCCTCACTCAAAATGGCCAGAATCTCATTGAGACGGCCAAACTTGTTTTCCAAAAAAACAGAAATCTGATTTATCTTCATAAACTCGATATATTAAGTATAGATAATTATCGTCAGAATAAACATTGACTTTTATTGCCGAACATTCCCGACGCTCCGGATAAACCCGGCAACGGATTCCGCGACATAAATAAGCCAAAAGAAGATAAGAAGTCCGGATTCCAGACTTCCCATCTTCCTATATATTAATGGTTTTTTCTCAAATCTTTGACTCTGACCGCCTTACCGTCAGACTGAGGAAGGGTTCCCCTTTCCACCAACTTCACTTTCGGAGTAAGCAGAATCTCATCCTTCAATTGGTGAGTGATCGCCTTTGTAAGGTTCTGCAACAAAGCATAATCATCAACACGGACCGTGTCTCCCAATTCTACCTCGACCAGCATCTCGTCATTATTCTCGATGGTTTCGATAGTAATCAGGTAATTCATACCCAGCTCCTTGAAGTTCATCAAGATTTTTTCTATCTGTATAGGGAATATATTAACACCCTTTACAATCATCATATCGTCACTACGGCCTTTGATACGAGCTATGCGGCGGTGAGTTCGCCCGCATGGGCAGTCACCAGGAATAATGCAGGTAAGGTCACGTGTGCGATAACGGAACAATGGCATTGCCTCCCTATTGATGGTAGTAAGCACCATCTCGCCAATCTCACCATCTTTCACAGGCTCCAGCGTCACCGGATTCACAATTTCCACAATAACATAATCCTCCCAGATATGCAGGCCATTCTGCTCCTTACATTCGAAAGCCACACCCGGACCGTTCATCTCTGACATTCCGAAACTGTTGTATGCCTTTACACCAAACAACTGCTCAATCCTCTTCCTCTGCTCCTCGGAGTGCGGTTCGGCACCGATAAACATTGTTTTGAGTTTCGTATCCTTGCGTGGATCAATGCCCATCTCCATGAACACCTCCGCCAAACGGGTGGCATAACTAGGTATGGCATGAACCGCCGTTGTTCCGAAATCCATGATGAACTTGATCTGTCTACGGCTATTTCCGGCAGCGGCAGGGACTGTCAATGCGCCCAACCTTTCTGCACCATACTGAAAGCCAAGACCTCCGGTAAACATTCCATATCCAGACGTATTCTGAAAGACATCCGTATTCCTAACTCCTACCATATACATACAACGGGCTACCTGATTGGCCCATTCGTCAAGGTCTTTCTGCGTATGCAAAATAACCGTTGGATTTCCTGTCGTACCGCTAGAAGAGTGAAGTCTAACAACTTTCTCCAAAGGAACGGAAGACAATCCGAACGGATAATGGCTTCTCAAGTCATCCTTAACGGTAAAAGGGAATCGTTGCAAGTCTTCCAACGACTTGATCGATTCCGGAGTGATTTTGCGCTCCTTGAATATGTTACCATAAAATGGTGAGTTCATTGCCAACTCCACCGTTTTCTTCAGACGCTCGACCTGCAGTTTCTCCAGATCCGGACGTTTCATCGTTTCGAGCTCTTCTTGCCAGTATTCCTTCATTTCTATTATACTTATTTTGCTTTTTTGTCAGAAAAAAACCAAGGGAAAAAACTGCTAAATCTTACATAAATAGCTTTCTAAGTCCCTATTCTGTGTTATTTTAACGATATAAATCGCAAATTTATATTAATATGTCGAGTTTAACAAGAAAAGAGTTCCGTTTTCATTAATTTTCATCCACCCCAAAATTGTTTCTCAAGAAAGACGGGAAAACAACCAACCGGCGGATGGATGCCTCTGCTCCATTCCTTTCATGATTCGGAGAAACATCGCCCCCACTTTTCCCTTAATCCAAGCAGGAAACATGTCTGACATCTAGCAAAGAACGGCTTGCGACAATTTGACAAAATGCCGTAGGCATCGTCTCCTGGCAACGGAATTTGATTAGAATGCTGTTCGTGAACAGCAAAATAGATACAAAAGTGATGTTCATGAACAGCAAAAGCAGACTTCATCTTCGAGAAATGTACCCGCACGAACCAACGCATTGAGTGATAAAAAACATTTTATGTGGATACTTTCCAATCCATCAATTCCGTAGGGATATGGCAATAGCGCAGCCGCATCTCCTTCTACTAAGAAAACACCTAGGCATTCGTCAAAATAGTCATAAGTCCTATTTTGACGATTACGAAATCATCTGTCCGCACATTTTGCAGTCAATAAAATCAAAATGAAACGACGCCATTAAAGCTCTATATGAATAAATCTTAGTAACTTTGCAAACTTTCGGAGTTTCTCTCTACGAGCAAAACGAACTCCTCGTGCGTTTATACTTATAGACAAACGAATACTCAAAAAAAGACGATTATGGGACTGGATGTAAACAGCATAAGAAAAGACTTCCCCATTCTGGAGAAGAAAATATACGGCAAGCCGCTTGTCTACTTCGACAACGCCGCCACCACACAAAAACCCTCGTGCGTCATCGAGAAGATATGCGAGGGCTACTATAACTGCAACGCCAACATACACCGTGGCGTACACTTTCTCAGCCAACAGGCCACGGAGGCTCATGAGGCGGCTCGAGAGAATGTCAGAGACTTCATCAACGCCGGCTCTACCCAGGAAATCATATTCACAAGAGGAACCACCGAAGCAATCAACCTCGTAGCTTCCTCTTTCGGCGACAGCCAGTGCAAAGAGGGCGACGAAATCATCGTTTCCCAGATGGAGCACCACTCCAACATCGTGCCTTGGCAGCTCCTGCAGGCAAGAAAAGGGACGAAACTGAAGGTTCTGCCGTTCGACGAGAACGGCGTGCTGCAGTTGGAACAACTGGACAGCCTGATTTCCGACCGCACCAGACTGATCGCCATCGCACACGTATCCAACACCCTAGGCACGATAAACCCCGTCAAAGAAATCATACGGAAGGCCCACGAGCACAACATACCCGTACTGGTGGATGGAGCACAGTCCATACCACACATCAAGGTAGACGTACAGGATCTGGACGCAGACTTCTACGTATTCTCCGGGCACAAGATCTACGGACCTACCGGAATAGGCGTTTTGTATGGCAAAGAGCGTTGGCTGGAGGCCATACCTCCATATCAAGGAGGTGGCGAGATGATACAGAAGGTGACGTTCGAAAAGACCACCTTCAACGAACTGCCATTCAAGTTTGAAGCAGGAACGCCGGACTACATCGGATCCACGGCTCTGGCCACCGCATTGGACTACGTAAGGAACATCGGCATAGAGAACATAGCCCAACACGAGACGGAGTTACTGGAATATGCCAGGACAAAGATGAGCGGTATAGAAGGAATGCGCTTCATCGGGAATGCACCACACCGAGGAGGCTTGGTCTCCTTTCTGGTAGGAAGCATCCACCCTTATGACATGGGCACCATACTCGACAAACTGGGCATCGCCGTACGCACGGGACACCACTGCGCAGAGCCTGTCATGCAGGCTTTCGGCATAGAGGGCACGGTACGCGCATCATTCGCAATGTATAACACAAAAGAAGAGATAGACATCCTCATGGCCGGCATAGAACGCGCCCGCAAGATGTTCCATCACTAAAAAATATAGAATCATGACAATCAACGAGAAACAGGACGAGATCATCGCCGAATTTGAATTTTTGGACGATTGGCTCGACAAATACCAACAGATTATAGACAAAGGTCAGTCCGGAGAAAAGATGCAGGAAACAGAGAAGATTCCGAACAACCTCATCGAAGGCTGCCAAAGTAAAGTTTGGGTAACCGCCGAATACAAAGAAGGAAAGGTTTATTACCACGGCGAGAGCAATACCGACATAGCCGGAGGCATCGTAGTGATGCTGGTCGAGATTCTGTCAGGGCAGACCCCCGATGAGATTCTTAACAGCGAGCTCTACTTCATCGACCGTATCGGGCTCAAAGAGCACCTCTCTCCTACCCGCTCCAACGGTATGCTGGCCATGGTCAAACAGATGAGGCTTTACGCCATGGCCTTCAAGGCAAAAGAGGAGGAGAAATAGGCATACCCATTCCGAATCGGTTCAAAAAAAGATTTATACTTGTCAAAAAAGGGTGACAGTCCGGAAAGATGGAGAGCAGGATGAAAACGCCAGCGTAAGGTAGAAACGGACACAACTCCCCGTCCACAGACAAGAGAAACGGCAGACTGAAAAAAAAGCACAACTTTATCCACATGAAGAACAGAAACACGGCATCGGCAAAGAAGACTCAGAAGAAAGTGAACGTCAAGAAGTTCCCTTTCTCCGAGCAACAAACGATATGGGGGGCAAGAACCATCTTCTTCCTATTTTCCTTCTATTTTCTAGGCATCTATAACTCCGAACTGATGTTCAAATTACAGAACGCCAACTTTTTCCTGAACAATTCCGTCTTCTTCGACACCACCATGCAGCAGTCGGCAGGTCTGCTGATATACATCTCCGGATTTCTCACTCAGCTGCTCTACTATCCATTACTTGGAGCATTGGCCATCGCGCTACTACTTTCTTCCATAGAACTTGCCGTCAGCCGACTTTATAAGATACCATCCAAATGGTTTCTATTATCGTTTCTTCCTTCCGGAATTCTTCTGCTGATGATTTCATCCATAGGATACGCCACATACGACAGGTTTGATACATTTCTGGTTTTTTCCTCCACGATAGGAGCCATCTGCATCCTATGCCTTCTTTGGCTGAGCAAATCCCTAGCCAAAACAAAAGGAGGTGTCTTCATCTCCATGGCAGTTGCTTCCGCCATGTTCTTCCTTATCGGGAGCTTCGCACTGTTTGCCATCCTGACTATTTTGGCAAACGAACTGACAAAAACGGGCAAATCGAAATACATCCATATCCCCGTAGGAATTTTCCTTATCGGTGCGTTACCATACCTGACATGCATCTATCACATAGAGCGATACAAGCACACACTGTTGTCTCCCATCGCCGACATCCATTTTCTTAATTTGTTCGTCCTTACCATCGCGGCACTTGCCACATTGGCGACATACCCACTCCTTGAAAAGAGACTCCATTCCGGCGAAGGGACGACAAGCAAAGGACTTCTGCTGAATGCGGCAGGTACTCTCCTTCTCCTTGCCTGCATCTTCCACTTCTCCTTCAGAGACGAGAACTTCCGGACGGAGCTGAAGATGCAACGCCTCTGCGAGCAACACGATTGGAAACAGATGTTGGAGACCGCCAACCAAGTGGAAGAGCCCACAAAAGCCATCGCCGCCTACCGCATCATCGCATTAGCAAACAAGAACATACTTGCCAGAGAACTGTTCCGATACCCTTGCATAGAGAAGAAATCGGCATCGCAGTACCTGACAGACCAGCCTATCTATTACGAGGACCTCTTCCTCTACGCATCCTTTCCAAACAACGCATACTTATGGTCCATGGAATTTTGGGTGACCACAGGTTCCACCTACGAGCATCTAAAGAAGATGGCCTTATGCGCGCTTCTGAACGACGAGTCCGATTTGGCAAAAAGATACATCGGCCTGCTGAAACAGACCATGTTCCAATCCAAATGGGCAGAGGAGCATGAACAATATATTGACCATCCGGAAAAGCTATTCAGAAAATATCCGGAATTTGTCAAGACAAAGAAGGAGATGCCCGTTCAGGACAAAATCATCACCATGGAACCACTATCAAAGACATATATGTCATACAGCAAGATGGGAACGGCTAGTGTAGAACGACGACTCCTTGCCGACATATACAGGAAAGACATGAAAGCATTCATGATCGACATCATCGAAGCCCAATCGGTCTACAAAGACGGCATGCCAAGTTGCATCAAAGAGGCATTGGTCATCTGCGCCATCAACGGCAACCCTAAGATACTGATGCCGTTCCGAGTGGAGAGGCCTTTTGCCCAAGAAGTGGCAAACTTCTTCAACGAGATAAGGACCTACAGCGACAAGGAGACAGCAGCCAAGGCGCTGAAATCAAAATACGGCAACACATACAGCTATTATTTCGTATTCTCCGACACGGAAGAATAATTTTCAAATAAAAGAGACAGTCATGAAAAAGAAAAACATAAAGAATAGGATAGCAGGGATCATACTAGGAATAACGACCCTGCTAATGGCAGCATGCACACCTAGCATTCCAACCGACAGCGGGAAGACTGGCAAACGGGCTTTGCTCTACCCCGACTACACAGACATTGTGATGCCCTACAACATCGCGCCGATGAACTTCCTTGTCCAAGAGAAGGGTGAGGCTTGCATCGTCAGGGTCTCTGACTCCAACGGGAATACAATCACTGCCTCCGGCGACAAGAAGATGAGGATTCATTTTTCCGCCAAAGAGTGGAAATCACTTTTGTCGAAGAACAAAGGGAAAGAGCTGACCTACGACATCTACGTCAAAGCAAACGGCAAATGGCTCCAATACGAGCCGTTCAAGAACGGAGTGGCACCCGATGCGATAGATCCATACCTGACCTACCGCCTCATCGAGCCATCGTACATGAGTACCGGCAACATAGGCCTTTTCCAATTCAACTTGGAGACCTCCGAACAGAAACCCATCCTGACCAACCACAAGAGGAAATGCGACCCCGCCAGCCGCGAGCAGTCCTGCATGAACTGCCACGTAAGCCAGCAAAACAACCCCGAAAACAGCATGTTCTATTACAGAGGAAAGGGAGGCGGCATGATCATGACCTACCAAGGAAAGGTCCACAAAATAAACACAAAGGCGGGTGATATGTTTGCCGGCACCGTCTACTCATCATGGCATCCCACACTGCCGTTGATCGCATTCTCAAGCAACGAGATTAGGCAAAGTTTCCTTTCTAAAGAGACTGGCAAAATATTCGTCTACGACTTCCGTTCGGATTTGGTGCTATATGACATAAACAAGAACGAAATTACCCATGTCCTGAAGACAAAAGACAAACAGGAAACATTTCCGAGTTGGTCGCCAGACGGAAAATACCTCTACTTCTGCAGTTCGGACTCCACTATAAACGAGATTAATGAATTCAAAAAGATGAAATACGACCTCAAAAGGATTCCTTTCAACGAAACGGACAAGACATGGGGCGAAGTGGAAGACATCTACCATGCCTCCGCCAAGGGGATAAGCGCCTCCCACCCCAGAATCTCGCCCGACGGAAAGTACATGATCTTCACCATCGCACCCTTCGGACCGAACGCATACACGCAGAAGGAGGCCGACCTCTATTTGATGAACCTAGAAACAAAAGAGGTGTCGGCCCTCGATGCCATCAACAGCAACGTAAGCGAATGCTACCACGCTTGGGCATCTTCCGGTCGTTGGTTCGTATTCCTCCGGAGGGAAGACGGCAATTACGGACGCCCATACTTCTCCTATTTCGACAAGAACGGAAAGACCCACAAACCATTTGTCATTCCCCATACGGAAGCCGACTATAACATGAATCTGATCAAAAGCTACAATGCCACGGAGTTCCTACTCGGGCCCGTGGAGGTGTCTCAGAACGAATTCTATAGCCTCATCGAGAAGGAGGAGGCCATCCAAAGCACCTACGGTTCGGAGATGACAGATTCTGAGGTGGACACCTATTCCGGCGCGTCAAAGATTGAGAAGAATTAGAATCCGTTTCATCCATGAAACAAGCGGGGCGTCTCCTTTTCCAAGAAGACGCCCCGCCTGTTTCATATGCAGAAACCCATCTTATTCGATTAAAGATTCCTTCTTTGACGGCATCTGCCCCAGCCAACGGAAATAGCCCACCAACGCAAGTACCGTATACACGGAATAAAGCATGGCCGTAATCGGGATGCCTTTATAGACATACAACCCCACGGTAACCGCATCCACAACAAGCCAGACAAGCCACTGCTCCACATACTTTCGCGAAAGCATCCAATAGGCAACGATGCACAAAGCCGTGGTCAGACTGTCCAGAACCGGCACCGTACTATTGGTCAAACCGACCAGCACAAGATAAATGACCGCATGTAGACCCGCATATAGAATAAACAGCCGCCCCCACATTCTTACCGGCACATGGGTTATCTCCAACTTCGCCGATTTCTTCGGAACGTTTTTCCAAACCAGCCATCCGTATATACCGGCAGAGACATAATAGAGCTGCATACCAGCGTCCGCATAAAGTCCGGAGTTGAAATAGAGACATCCATGCACTATCGGCATCACCATGCCCACTATCCACAAATAGATGTTAACCCTATACTCCAGATAGAGATAGAGCAACCCCAGAACAACACCTACAACCTGTAGGATAAGTTTCAAATCGATATCCATAACACACTTGTTCGGGAACCGGAAGAAGGGCCACGCAGGCCTCTACCTGCCGATTCCCGTTTCTGATTATTAAAAAGTATACGTCACGTTGGCCAACACATTGGTAGTAGCCTGCGGAAAATAGAACACCTCATCCACACGTTGTCCGCCATAGATGCCGGAATAGCCATAAGCATGGCTGCAATACTTCTCGTTGAAGAGGTTGTTGACCATCAGTCCAAAACGTATGTTCCGCGCATTGTCCACCTTGAGCGTATAACCAAGTTGCAGGCTGGAGACCATATACGAATCAAGTTTCATGTCGTCACGCTCCGCATTGGTGATGTACTGGTCCGAAACATAACGGGAGTTGATAGCAGCCTCAAAACCTTTGAAATGGAAATTGACCAATAGTCCGGCAATGACATCCGGAGAATAGGAGATGGTGGTGGTGCCCAGATATTCGGGATCCATAGCATACGTATCGTCGTTATAGACATACTCCGTATAGTCTTCTATGCGGTTCTGGCTCAGCGTCACGTTACCTCCCAGCGACAACCAAGAGAGAGGATTGACACCCAGACTCAACTCCACACCACGGCGATAGCTGTCCTTTACATTTTCATACAAAGCGTCGTAGGTATCCATGTTCTCCTGCCCGGTCAGAACCAGCTGATTGTCATAATCCATATAATAGAGATTAACACCCACATTCCATGTTTTGTTATCAAATTGGTAGCCAAACTCATAGTCAAACATCTTCTCCGACTTCGGATATTTTCGGTTTCCGTTTTCGTCCAAAGAGGCATTGGTGAAATCATCTCTGGTAGGTTCCCTTTGGGCAACGGCAAACGAGAAATAGACCTTATTATACTTTGCAAACGTATAGTTGACACCTGCCTTCGGATTGACAAAATCATAAGTTTTGTCTACATCGATTGCCTGCATCTGTTCGTTCGTATAGTCATAAGACGAGCTGGAGCCCCATATCTCATGGCGGATGTAGCGATATTGAATATCTCCGTAAAGGCAGAAGTTTCGGAAGAGCTCATACGTGGCCTTCGCAAAGGCATTGGCGTCCTTCTTGTCGGTCTTGTTACGATAGTACTCATGAGGGAAATCGAAACTATTCTCCTTTGCCAGCTCCTGCACCCGACCCCAATGGTCGCCCACATACCGGTTGCCGGCAACGCCCAAGGCAAGAGAAAATCTCGAAGAGAGGTAGTTGGCAGAACCCACAAAACCATAAAAATCGTTATTCATCGCCTTGCGTCGCACCAGATTGCTGCGTTTCAGATCTTCCGTGACCGGAAGCATATAATAGGCCAACTTGGCGTTGTTCTTATACTGCTCGTAAAAACCGTCACCATAAGTATAATGGCCCACCAAGCTAAGCGACCATCGGTTGGCGAACTTATGATAAAACATCAACTGGTTATTCCATTGCAGATAGTTGTCTATCTGGTCATCGTAATAGCCAACCACCTTTCCCTCCGCATCCTGAATCTCGCCGCAAGAGTTATGCCTTCGGCCCTTGTCCATCTGCTCCTTGGTCATTCCGTCCCAAGCGTTATAGGTGCGTTCCTTTCCTCCGAAGGTGAGATATTTTATCACCGTTGCCCCATTATAATAGGCAGCCTGTGCCAAGAACGAGTTCAAGTCGGTAGATGCCCTGTCTATATATCCATCTGAATAGATATGGGAGAAGCGACCGTTCACCACCCAATGTTTATCCAGCAAACCGGAGTTCAGGTTCAACGACTGCTTGTTGGTATTGAACATACCATAAGAGAAAGAGGCCTCTCCCTCGAAACGGGAACTCAACGAAGCCGTATTCATGTTGATGGAACCACCAAAGGCTCCCGCACCATTGGTCGAAGAGCCGGCTCCACGCTGTATCTGCACAGAGCCAATGGCAGAAGCCAAATCTGGGGCATCCACCCAATACATCTTGTGCGACTCGGCATCGTTCATCGGCACCCCGTTTGTCGTGACATTGATACGGGAAGCATCAACTCCTCTCAACCGTATGTCTGTATAGCCAACGCCATTCCCCGCATCGGAAGTGATCACCACCGACGGTGTGTTCTGTAACAGATATGGAATGTCCTGTCCGAAATTTTTCTTCTTCAACTCCTCCTGCGACACGTCCGTATGGGCAATAGGCATCTTGCCGGACACCCGGGTAGCCCTCACCTCTATCTCCTGCAAATCATACTTGCCGGCAACAGAGTCGTTCTCTCTCTGATTTTTTTCTTGTGAATAACCGGTAACACATCCTACTAAAGCGAGGACAACCAACTGTAACTTTCTACTATTCATTTTATTGATGATTTTAACTTCGATCCTGTTGTGCTACCGAAATCACAGTCCTCTGAAAAATGTTCATCAAATCAACGAGCCATCATCAAAAAAAAACGAACAATTGAAACCATTCAACGTCGTTCTCATTGTTTCCTACGCCGGCATTATCCGAACAGGTTCAAAGGGTATAATCTCAGCCTGAATTAGTAAGGCACCCCATAAATCTTATTATGGCCGCAAAGTTACACAATCGGACAATGTATGCCAATATATTTATGCTTTTTTTGAACACCAGCAGAACAAGGCCTTCGCCTTCGTATGTGACAATTCACCTAAGCACTATGTTTTCTTCTCTCAATAGGACTCAGGACTCTCTCAATCCGGTTCATCATATCCGAACGCCTGCGAAAAAAGAGATGCCGTAGGCATTGTCTCTTTGTAGTGAAAAATAGGCATCGACAACCACATTCCGGAAGAATGTACCATATTGCTGCCCTGCTCCGCGGTCAGAGGCGAGTGTCCGCCCAACGATGGTGAGGCGTTTGGAAAAATCCTGTTTTATCCTGTAAATCCAGTCCGAGAAACTATGGCAACGCAATACCTTGGTGCATTCCGATGGAATGCCGTCCCACTTCTCATCCTTTTTATACAAAGAGGTTATCCCTACGGGATATTCTGATGACGGCAGTCCGATGAAAGCAACCTCACAAGATATCGAACTTTTCCAAGTCGCTTTTTACAATCACCAAACTATAAATCAAGACCTACAGGTCAAAAATGATGCCTTAATGTTAAATAACTGCTACAGAATCGCATATTCCTTCGAAAATCTCTTTTGTTTCAAAAAAGTATAGTAATTTTGCACTTATAACATTCACTATATTGAAGATAATGTATTGAATACATCATTAACTATCAATATACTGATATATAAATATAGTATTATGGCAGACTTATATGAGTATTCTACACCTGAACTTGTTCGTTTGCTAGGCTCACGCTTCAAGGAATACAGGATGCGCTGCAACCTAACGCAGAAAGATGTTGCTGATCAATCCGGTATTGGACTTACCACAATTCATAAGTTTGAGAATGGAACTGCCGGCAATCTTTCTTTGTCAACGTTTATTCTTTTACTGAAGGTTGTTGGTCAGGTCAATGCATTGGATGACTTGTTGCCTGAGTTACCCGAGTCACCTTACCTCATGCGTGGTGATGAGAAGAAAGCTCAACGTATTCGTCACTCTAAATAACATACCGATATGATTAAGTCATTAAGAGTAATCCTTTGGGATGAAGAAATTGGGAGACTGTCTTGGGATGACCGACGCAGATTATCGTACTTTACTTATAATCCTGAGTTTATAAAGAAGGGACTGAATGTTTCTCCTCTTGTGGCACCCGTTGACGGAGTAAGAGCTCTTGCTCCTGTGTGGGGTGATGATGCCAAGATTTATCAGAAACTTCCTGCATTTGTTGCAGATTCACTACCTGACGCTTGGGGTAATCAGCTGTTTGATCTATGGCGATTGCAAAACCATCTTTCGGGAGCTGATATCACACCGCTTGATAAACTTTCATTCATCGGGAAACGAGGAATGGGTGCTTTGGAATTTTCACCTGAATCATCGCGTGAAAGAAAAGCAGAGAAGATTGATATGAAGTCGTTGGCAGACTTGGCCGAGCGTATCTTTACGGAAAGAGAAAATGCACGGATAAAATCGGATGAGTCCATTACCATGCAGTCTTTGCTGACGGTTGGAACTTCTGCAGGTGGTCGTCAGCCAAAAGCTATTATTGCAATCAATAGTAAGACGGGCGAAATCAGAAGTGGTCAGATAATCGGCATGGAAGGCTTTGACTATTATCTATTGAAGTTCGGCAATTCGGAATTCTGCTCTGCGGAATTGGAAATGACATATTATGAGTTGGCTATGGCAGCAGGAATCAGCATGATGCCTTCTGCCCTTTATGCGGTTGAAGGCAATAATCATTTCATAACCAAACGTTTTGACCGTGATGGTCAGAAGAAAGTACATACACAAACGTTGGCTGCTATTTATCCTGATGCGGACAGCTATGAACTGCTAATAACTGTTTGTAGAAAACTTCATCTGCCGGAAGCTGATTGCCAAGAGGTATTCCGAAGAATGGTTTTCAATATCCTGTCGAACAATACGGACGATCACAACAAGAACTTCTCGTTTATCATGAGAAAAGATGGTTCATGGCGTTTGTCTCCGGCATACGATATAACCTATATTATAAACAGAGGTGGATATCTCCCTAATGAGAACCATTGTATGTTTATCCGAGCCAAACTTCGTAATATTACTCGTGATGATATAATAGAATTCGCACGTGATAATGGTATTCGCAGACCGGATGCCATAATTCGTGACGTGGTCAGTTCATTGAAACAATTCCGTTCTGTGGCTTCAAAACATGGTGTTGCGGAAGAATGGATTGGCAGAGTAGAAAATACACTCTCTGACCATCTTAAAGCATGGGGTGAGTTGGATGATGACATCAAATCTGCTGAAATAGAAATCAATGGCCACATCATTGCGAACATGCGTATAGATCAGACGTATAAAGGGAATTACCATCTTTATGCTAGTATTGATGGTAATGAACGAAAGTTTGTCGTTGGTAAGAACAAGGAAGAATATCCTCTTATTGAGAAGACAGGTTTGACCAATATCTCGGATGAATTGCTTAAAAGCATGGTTGAAAAGCACTTCAAACTTTAGATTTCAGGGAATTTCTATGAATTAAATATTTAAGAATCAGATATTTAATTTAACTATGGTGCGTTTTTTTGCTGTATATGTGGCATCTAAAAGAAGAAAGCGATGAATAAAATCACTGCATTCCGTACGGCAAAGAGTACGGGGCTATTAGAACAAGACACATCCCCTGCTCTGCGGCCAAAGGCGAGTGTCCGCCCAACGATGGT
>JACJXK010000015.1 GCA_020636675.1 Prevotellaceae bacterium | reverse complement strand
CCATAAAAGAACTGTCTTTTACATTTTTGGCATTCGTTGTGTACTTTTTTCTTTCATTTACAAGTGACAAAGAATATTTATTGGTTCAAGGTCTGTTGAAATTCAACAAAACGGAATTCCAATTTTGACCAAAAGAACGACAACTTAGTAGCATCGGTCAAAAGGAGATTCACATCATAGCCCGCTATAGCGATTTTTTCGAACAGAAAATGTTTTTTTGTTCGAGATTTATCTTTAATTGATAAAGGGTTTCATCTGAGTAGAAAAAAAAATTGGTACATTTAAAATTTATAAGCAGAATGACAGATAGATGTCGACATCACATTTGTCGCAAATGTAAATTTACTAGTGTTGAGGTTTAACTATCTGTTTTTAAGCGTAAAATAAAAAAAATATTGATGAAATATATCAGTTCTTTTATAATGCTAGGTTTATTTTGTTGTTCAGTATGGGCAAAAGACGAACCATATTTTCGTATAGAAAAGGATAGTATATTGCACATCTGTCGTGATGTCAATGTCTCTGACTTTTCTTCGAAATACATTGAGGCTATACCTTGGAACTCTGTGTTTAAGGATATTCGGGAAATAGATATAGACGAAGGCGTTTCCGAAGTGCATTTGTTGGTCCTCGATTTTTCATTTGCCATAAATAGGATAAAACTGCCGTCTACGCTGAAATGTTTTCGGTGGGATGATAGGGTTGATCTTAAAATCAAAGAATGGATTTTGAATGAAAAAAATCCTTATTTCACAATAGAAGACGGTTCTCTACTAAACAAGAGCAAAAATGTCCTTGTATTTCCTGTCAGTGTGAAAGATTCTATATTTACCGTTCCAGAAACGATTGATTCCGTGTTGTCTTTTTACACAGACATGCAATTTCATAAATTTGTCTTTCCTGAAAATTTGATTTTTTTTTCGGGAGATATTAGTGGCGACAGCTTGTTTGTCTATTCGGATTCAATTAAGGCAAAACTCTTTGATTTCAAATACATCTATATAGAAAATGACGAAGTATATGGCAGATATATTTTAGGGGACTTCTATAAATTAAATATTTAAAAATCAGATAATTAATTGAGTTTTGGTACGTTTTTTGCTGTATATGTGGTACATAAAAGAAGAAAGCGATGAATAAACTCACTGCATTCCGTACGGCAAAGAGTACGGGGCTGTTCGAACAGGACAACAGCAAGGACAGACTGGTCAAGATGGGGAATCCGATGGAGAACATCACCCGCATATTTGACTTTGAGACCTTCAGGGCGACATTGGAAGGGCTCCTGTTTACAAAGGAGAGGAAGAGCAACGCCGGACGTCGTCCCATAGATTGCGTAATGATGTTCAAAGTCCTTTTCTTACAACGCTACTACGGCCTCAGTGACGAACAGACTGAATATCAGATAGTAGACAGAGGAAGTTTCCGCAGATTCGTCGGCATCGAGAATGTGGACGACGTGCCAGACGCCCGCACCATATGGAAATACAGAGAGGAGCTGACTAAGGCCAATGCCTACGACAAGCTCTTCGACGAGTTCACGGAAATGCTCCGCCAGAAGGGTTACGAACTCAACAAAGGCCAGATGATCGACGCGAGTTTTGTCGTGGCACCCCGGCAACGCAACACGCGGGAAGAGAACCAGAAGATAAAGGAAGGGAATGGGGACGAACTATGGAACGACACCCCCCACAAGAAGAGCCACAAGGACATAGACGCACGTTGGACGAAAAAAAGGGGGGAGACCTTCTACGGCTACAAGAGCCACACCAAGGTCGACGAGAGGCACAAGTTCGTGACCAAATATGAGACGACGGCGGCGAACGTGCACGACTCAAAGGGGTTCGAACCCCTTCTTGACGAAACGGACCGAGGACAGACCTGTTTTGTCGATGCGGGGTACGTGGGGACGGAGGCCGTCTTCAAGAAGTACGGAGTCGAGGCCGTGATATGCGAGAAAGGGTATAGGAACAGACCGTTGACACAGGAACAGAAGGCGAACAACCGTCGGAAGTCAAAGGTCAGATGCCGAGTGGAACATGTCTTCGGCTTCATGGAACAGAGCATGAAAGGACTGGTTGTCAGGACGATAGGGATTGCGAGGGCTAAGGCCAACGTCGCTCTCACCTGTCTTATCTATAACATCTCTAGATACGAACAGATTTTAAGGCGTCAGCCACATTTCATCGGATGAGTGGGTCGTGTCGTGTTGAAGAGTCAAAAAAGCAAGCAATGATGGAGAAAACATAAGCGAAAGGCATGTGTCGTCAGTGCGTTTTCCTATAACTTAAGGCAAGTTTTGGGAACCAGCGGGCAGATTGTCGGAGTTCTCATGAATTTCGGCAGTTTATATGATGCCTGTTTTTTTGAAATTTCCGCATTTCGAATTAATAGAACCCCCCTTTAAAATGACAAAAGAGGAAGAATACATTCAGATGTTAAAGAATTTGGGAGTCCTTTTTCAGGAACTCAGCGATGCAGTGGAGTATGTTATCGCTAATATTGAAGAAATGAGAAAAAAGGCGCCAACTCTAAAAAAGGAGCGTGTAGAATGCTATCTTAAAGTGGCGCAGAGTTATAGTCGCAGATATAAATGTAGAGGAATTTCTCCAGGCTGGAGTTTGGAGAGAGACATGGATTATACGCTACAAAACATGTTGAGCTTTTTTCGAGAATTTGATGAAGCCTATCTTCCTTATGGCGAAAATCATGAAAAATGGAATCCAAGAATAGAGCAAATATATGGTCAAATAGAAAAACAAGAATATGAAATAAGAAGATTACTTGAGACGTTAAAATGATTTCTTGGGCTCCGAGTATCATCCTTCCACTGACGAACTAGGAGACTTTACGGGGGGCGGGCGGGAGAAGGCCACCGGCCTCCCGCCGCAACCGCCTCATAACCAGCCGGAATCAAAAAAAGTCGAAAATAACCGAAAAAAACATGCCGGAAAGTTTGGAGGGGGAGAAGGAAAGGGCTACTTTTGCACCCGCTTTCGAGAGGTAAGCGCCGCGGCCGGAAGGCTTCGGGAGACTTAAAAAAACTTCGGAAAAAGTTTGGCGGTTAAAAAAAAGGTTCTACCTTTGCAACCGCAAACGAGAGGGGTTAAGCCGAGGGTGCCGGAGGGCTCCGAGGACGCAGAAGGAGAGATCTTTGAGGTATTGGCGATAGACGAAAAGGAAAGACAGGAAAGCAACAAGCAAGGCGACCGTCAAGAAGAAGAGACAACGGAAGTCCATGAGAACAAGAAAAGAACAATTCATACAACGGAGAGTTTGATCCTGGCTCAGGATGAACGCTAGCGACAGGCCTAACACATGCAAGTCGAGGGGTAGCAGGGAGCTTGCTCCGCTGACGACCGGCGCACGGGTGAGTAACGCGTATGCAACCTGCCCGCAGTCCCGGGATAGCCTCCCGAAAGGGAGATTAAGACCGGATGGAGCCGGCCCGCCGCATGGCGGGCCGGCCAAACGAGGGGACGGCGGATGGGCATGCGTTCCATTAGGTAGTAGGCGGGGCAACGGCCCACCTAGCCTGCGATGGATAGGGGTCCTGAGAGGGAGGTCCCCCACACTGGTACTGAGACACGGACCAGACTCCTACGGGAGGCAGCAGTGAGGAATATTGGTCAATGGGCGGAAGCCTGAACCAGCCATGTCGCGTGCAGGACTACGGCCCTACGGGTCTTAAACTGCTTTTATGCGGGGATAAAGTCGGCCACGAGTGGCCGATTGCAGGTACCGCATGAATAAGGATCGGCTAACTCCGTGCCAGCAGCCGCGGTAATACGGAGGATCCGAGCGTTATCCGGATTTATTGGGTTTAAAGGGTGCGTAGGCGGCCTGTCAAGTCGGCGGTGAAACCCCCGGGCTCAACCCGGGGACTGCCGTCGAAACTGGCGGGCTAGAGTACGTTGGGAGTGCGCGGAATGTGTGGTGTAGCGGTGAAATGCATAGATATCACACAGAACACCGATCGCGTAGGCAGCGCACTACGCCGCAACTGACGCTGAGGCACGAAGGCGCGGGGATCGAACAGGATTAGATACCCTGGTAGTCCGCGCAGTAAACGATGGATGCTCGCCGTCCGCGATACACAGCGGGTGGCCAAGCGAAAGCGATAAGCATCCCACCTGGGGAGTACGCCGGCAACGGTGAAACTCAAAGGAATTGACGGGGGCCCGCACAAGCGGAGGAACATGTGGTTTAATTCGATGATACGCGAGGAACCTTACCCGGGCTTGAAATGTGGAGGAACGGCGGGGAAACCCGCCGGCCAGCAATGGCCTCCATGTAGGTGCTGCATGGTTGTCGTCAGCTCGTGCCGTGAGGTGTCGGCTTAAGTGCCATAACGAGCGCAACCCCTGCCCGCAGTTGCCAGCATTCAGTTGGGGACTCTGCGGGGACTGCCACCGCAAGGTGCGAGGAAGGCGGGGATGACGTCAAATCAGCACGGCCCTTACGTCCGGGGCGACACACGTGTTACAATGGGCGGTACAGAGGGAAGCGAGGCGGCGACGCCGAGCCGATCCCCCAAAAGCCGCTCTCAGTTCGGATCGGAGTCTGCAACTCGACTCCGTGAAGCTGGATTCGCTAGTAATCGCGCATCAGCCATGGCGCGGTGAATACGTTCCCGGGCCTTGTACACACCGCCCGTCAAGCCATGGGAGCCTGGGGTACCTGAAGTCCGTGACCGAGAGGAGCGGCCTAGGGTAAAACAGGTGACTGGGGCTAAGTCGTAACAAGGTAGCCGTACCGGAAGGTGCGGCTGGAACACCTCCTTTCTGGAGGACGGAGCTGTCTCCGAGACGGAAGCAGGCAGGTTGCCCACCGCTTCCCTTTTCGCTGTCGTACAATTTAAAGAAGAGGAAGAAGAAAAGGCCCGGCCGTAGGGGCGTGGGGCGAGAGAGTCCCATAGCTCAGTTGGTTAGAGCGCCACACTGATAATGTGGAGGTCGGCGGTTCAACTCCGCCTGGGACTACTTCGGAAGGAGAGGGCTGACCGCCCGAGCCGGGGGATTAGCTCAGTTGGCTTAGAGCACCTGCCTTGCACGCAGGGGGTCAAGGGTTCGAGCCCCTTATTCTCCACGAGACGTCCGGAGACGGACGGACAAGATCTTTGACATGATGGAAGGAAGACGAGAATAACACGAGCGCCGCGCCGGCCATACGGCCAGCGCGGAGTAAGGAAAAAGTAGATAAGGGCGGACGGTGGATACCTAGGCTCGAGGAGGCGAAGAAGGACGTGATAAGCTGCGATAAGCCGCGGGGAGGCGCAAATGGCCATCTATCCGCGGATTTCCGAATGGGGCAACCCGGCGGGCTGAAGGCCCGCCACCCGCACCTAGTGCGGGGGCGAACGTGGGGAACTGAAACATCTAAGTACCCATAGGAGGAGAAAACAATTGTGATTCCCCAAGTAGTGGCGAGCGAACGGGGAGGAGCCCAAACCGGGTGCGTCCAGGCGCATCCGGGGTTGTAGGGCCGGCAGAACGCGAGGGAGGGGTAGCGGAACGCGAAGGAACGCGCGGCCGTAGAGGGTGAGAGCCCCGTACGCGGAACCCCCGCCCGAGCAGGCCGGCACCCTGAGTAGCGCGGGGCACGAGAAACCCGGCGTGAAACAGGCGGGACCATCCGCCAAGGCTAAATACTCCCTCGAGACCGATAGTGGACAAGTACCGTGAGGGAAAGGTGAAAAGTACCCCGAACAGGGGGGTGAAACAGAACTTGAAACCGTCCGCCTACAAGCGGTCGGAGCCCCTACGGGGGTGACGGCGTGCCTTTTGCATAATGATCCTACGAGTCATCGTCGCCGGCGAGGTTAAGCCCCATAAGGGGCGGAGCCGAAGCGAAAGCGAGTCCCAATAGGGCGGCTAGTCGGCGGGGATGGACGCGAAACCAAGTGATCTACCCTTGGCCAGGCTGAAGGTCCGGTAACGCGGACTGGAGGGCCGAACCGGTGAGCGTTGAAAAGCTTTCGGATGAGCTGAGGGTAGGAGCGAAAGACCAATCAAACTTGGAGATAGCTCGTACTCCCCGAAATGCCTTTAGGGGCAGCGTCGGGACAGTCTGCGCGAGGTAGAGCGACCGATTGGATGAGAGGGCTTCACCGCCTATCAAGTCCTGACGAACTCCGAATGCGCGCAGATGTTTCCCGGCAGTGAGGGCGCGGGTGCTAAGGTCCGCGCCCGAGAGGAGAAGAATCCAGACCACCGGCTAAGGCCCCGAAGTGGAGGCTAAGTTGGTCTAACGAAGTCTGGCCGCAGCGACAGCTGGGATGTTGGCTTGGAAGCAGCCATTCATTCAAAGAGTGCGTAACAGCTCACCAGTCGAGCGGCCGGGCATGGATAATAATCGGGCATAAGCCGCCCGCCGAAGCCGTGGATTTAATGGTAGGGGAGCATTCCGTGCGCGGCGAATGCGCGGCGCGAGCCGCGCTGGAGCGCACGGAAAGGCAAATGTAGGAATGAGTAACGATAAGGGGGGTGGGATGCCCCCCCGCCGTAAGACCAAGGTTTCCTGATCAACGCTAGACGGATCAGGGTAAGTCGGGACCTAAGGATAAGCCGAAAGGCGAGGCCGATGGCAGATCCGGTCAAGATTCCGGAACTGCCGCGCGGATCGACGCGGGGAAGGAGGAGCGCAAGCCCCGCCGGCTGACGGAATAGCCGGTTGAAGGCGGTAGGCGTTGAGGCGTCCAGTCAAGCACGGGCGCCGAGCCGAGAGCCGATAGTACGCCGACCCCCCCGGGGGGAGGCGACAGCGGGCCCAAGCACACTCCCAAGAAAAACCGCTAAGAACATGCGCGCGGCACCCGTACCGAAACCGACACAGGTGGTCGGGTAGAACATACCAAGGCGCTCGGGAGATTCGCGGTTAAGGAACTAGGCAAAACAGCCCCGTAACTTCGGGAGAAGGGGCGCTCCCTGCAAGGGGAGCCGCAGAGAAATGGCTCAGGCGACTGTTTAACAAAAACACAGGGCTATGCTAAATCGGAAGATGACGTATATGGCCTGACACCTGCCCGGTGCCGGAAGGTTAAGAGGAGGGGTCACGCAAGGAAGCCCCGAATTGAAGCCCCGGTAAACGGCGGCCGTAACTATAACGGTCCTAAGGTAGCGAAATTCCTTGTCGGGTAAGTTCCGACCTGCACGAATGGTGTAACGATCTGAGCACTGTCTCAACCGCGAGCCCGGTGAAATTGTAGTATCGGTGAAGATGCCGATTACCCGCAACGGGACGAAAAGACCCCGTGAACCTTTACTGCAGCTTAGCGTTGAGTCTGGGCAACCGATGTGTAGGATAGGCCGGAGGCAGAGATCCGCGCGCGCCAGCGTGCGGGGAGCCGACGTTGAAATACGGCCCTTCGGTTGTCTGGGCCCTAACCCCCAGAGGGGGGACACCGCTTGGTGGGTAGTTTGACTGGGGTGGTCGCCTCCAAAAGCGTAACGGAGGCTTCCAAAGGTGCCCTCGGGACGATTGGTAACCGTCCTGTGAGTGTAATGGCGAAAGGGCGCTTGACTGGGAGGCACACAAGCCGATCAGGTGGGAAACCAGGGCATAGTGATCCGGCGGTTCCGCATGGAAGGGCCGTCGCTCAAAGGATAAAAGGTACTCCGGGGATAACAGGCTGATCCCTCCCAAGAGCTCATATCGACGGAGTGGTTTGGCACCTCGATGTCGGCTCGTCACATCCTGGGGCTGGAGAAGGTCCCAAGGGTTCGGCTGTTCGCCGATTAAAGTGGCACGCGAGCTGGGTTCAGAACGTCGTGAGACAGTTCGGTCTCTATCTGTTGCGGGCGTAGGAGATTTGAGTGGGTCTGGCACTAGTACGAGAGGACCGTGCTGGACCGGCCGCTGGTGTACCGGTTGTTCCGCCAGGAGCACCGCCGGGTAGCTAAGCCGGGTTCAGGATAAGCGCTGAAAGCATCTAAGCGCGAAGCCGTCCACAAGATTAGATCTCCCTTGAGGGTCGTCGAAGATCACGACGTAGATAGGCCGCAGGTGTAAAGCCGGCGACGGCAAAGCCGAGCGGTACTAATTGCCCGATAGTCTTTTTCCGACAGCCGTGCTGTTCCAGTCTTCCTCCGTTAATGTCGACCTTCCGCCGCGTGTGCGTCGGAGGCCGGGGATCTATACAAGCCATACAGGTGGTTATGGCGGCGGGGATCCACCTCTTCCCATTCCGAACAGAGAAGTTAAGCCCGCCTGCGCCGATGGTACTGCGAAAGCGGGAGAGTAGGAGGCCGCCATCTTCGGGGGGACGCACAGTCTGTGCGTCCCCCCTTTTTTCGTTTGCAGCCGCCGAGCGCCGGCGGCCCGTGCGGAGGATCCTCCCCCCGGAAAACACGTCTTTTTCGATTGTGCCCGATATGTGGCTGGATATGAGTCGACTAGCCGGTTGTGAAGATGTCCTGCTGAATTCCAGACCGTCTTCTTTGGGCGGTTTTCAATCCAACCAGTCCAACCAACCAATTTTTGACGATTACATAAATACTTGGGACATTTCGTCGTTTGCAAACTTTTCTGTATTTTCTCTTTGGCTTTTCCCAATCTTTATGATAACTTTGTAATTTAAAATATATAGGTCAAATCAGACCTTCTTTATAAAAAATTAAGCGGATCGAGGATCGGTTCGCTTATAAAAATGTTCATAATAATGCCACAGACATCCAATCGGGGAAAAATAATGCCGGAATCCCCAATACGCAAGCTAGTCCCTTTGGCTGATAAAGCAAAGGAAAGGGGTATTAAGGTATTTCATCTTAATATTGGACAACCGGATGTTAAAACTCCTACGGTAGCTTTTGACGCATTGAAGAAGATAGACACGACCAGAACTGTGATAGAATATGGTCCAAGTGATGGGTTGAAAAGTCTTCGGGTAAAATTGGCAAAATATTATCATGAGTTCAATATTGATGTCACAGAAAATGATATCATAATTACGACGGGAGGATCTGAGGCTGTGAACTTTGCGTTCATGTCTTGCCTGGATCCGGGAGATGAGATTATTGTTCCTGAACCTGCGTATGCCAACTATACGGCTTTCGCCATTGGTGCTGGTGCGATAGTGAAACCTGTAGTGTCTACGATAGAGGATGGCTTCGCATTGCCTCCAATCGAGAAGTTTGAGGAGCTGATTACTCCTAGGACGAAAGGTATTCTTATCTGTAATCCGAACAATCCTACGGGTTATCTTTATACCCGAAATGAGATGAATAAGATAAGGGATCTGGTGAAGAAGTATGATCTTTATCTTTTTTCCGATGAGGTTTATCGTGAGTTCTGTTATACGGGAGCCCCTTACATCTCGGCATTTCATCTGAAGGGCATTGAGGAAAATGTGGTTTTGTTCGATTCTGTTTCAAAAAGATATAATGAGTGCGGACTTAGGATAGGAGCTCTTGTTACTAAAAATGAGGCATTAAGGAAGAGCGTGATGAAATTCTGTCAGGCTCGTCTTAGTCCGCCGTTGATTAGTCAGATTATCGCAGAGGCATCCATTGATACGCCGAAAGACTATATGTTGGAGATGTACAATGAGTATGTGGAGCGTAGAAAGTTCCTGATAGACGGACTGAACCGTATTCCGGGAGTCTATTCTCCTATCCCTATGGGTGCGTTCTATACGGTTGCTAAGTTGCCCATCGATGATGCGGATAAGTTTTGTGCATGGCTTCTTAGTGACTTTCAATATGAAGGACAGACGATCATGATGGCACCCGCTTCAGGTTTCTATACGGCCAAAGGATTAGGAAAGGATGAGGTGCGTGTGGCTTATGTGATAGAAAAGGAAGACTTGTCGAAGGCTCTATTCGTACTAAGAAAAGCATTGGAAGTATATCCGGGAAGAACGATTTGAATAATAGTCTCCCGAAAGCGTGGAGATGGTCGTTTCTTGTGGGAATGAGATGGAAAGATGGGACTTTTCTTTTCTGTATCGCTGATTTTCATCATTGGCAGATAGGAAAAGTCTCATCTTTTGTTTGTTTTATTTTATTTGTTTGACAGTTGAAATACGAACTTTTCATAGCAAAGAGGATTCATTTCAGTAAGGTTGACGGAAAGAAAGTATCCCGTCCGGCCGTTCGCATAGCCATAGGTGGCATTGCGCTAGGTTTGGCTGTTATGATATTGGCTGTTGCCATTGTGATAGGGTTTAAACAGGAGGTTCGGAATAAGCTGATAGGCTTTGGCTCTCATATTCAGATAGGGGCTACGTTCAATAACCAGACTTATGAGACGATGCCGATAATGGTCGATGCTTCCATGTTGAATGTAATAAGTGCGGCTGAGGGCATCAAACATGTGCAGAGGTTTGCCACGCAACCGGGAATCATCAATACGAACGGCAATTTTCAAGGTGTTGTTTTGAAGGGTGTGGACGGCGACTTTGATTGGAACTTCTTCAAATCTAATCTGCGAGACGGCGAGGTTCTTTCTGTCACCGACTCTACTGTCAACAAGAACGTGATTATCTCCCAGAAACTGTCAGATTTGTTGAAACTGAAGGTTGGAGATAAGTTTCTTTCTTATTTTATTATAGACGGGAAGGTTAGGGTGCGTCCGTTGGTGGTGCAGGGTGTCTATTCTACCGGGTTCGGAGATTATGACAAGCTGTTTGTGCTTTGTGACATTAAGATGATACAAAGGCTCAACTCTTGGGAGGAGGGGCAATGTAGTGGGGTGGAGGTGTTGATTGATGATTACGACAATCTGGATGCAGCCTACGAACGGGTGTTCCGTATTGTTGGCAATCGGTTTGACGAGGCAGGTTCCTCTTATGTGCTCCGAACTATAAGGCAGATTAATCCTCAAATTTTCAGTTGGTTGGATTTGCTGGATATTAATGTGGTCATTATATTGATACTGATGTCCTTGGTGGCGGGCTTTACTATGATTTCCGGGCTGCTTATCCTTATTTTGGAGCGTACCAATATGATTGGTGTGCTGAAGGCGTTGGGCGCGAGCAATTGGAGCATCCGGAAGATATTTCTCTATCAATCCTTGTTTTTGGTAGGAAAGGGTATGCTGATAGGAAATCTGATTGGAATTACGATATGTGCTGTACAAAGTACGTTTGGCCTCCTTCATCTCGATCCTGATGTCTATTACGTGGATATGGTTCCTATGCATCTGACTCTGGTTAATTGGTTGTTTACGAATATATTGACCTTTGTAGTACTGATGTTGATGATAGTGGGTCCATCCTATATCATTACGAAGATAAGTCCTGCGAAATCCATCCGTTTTGAATAGCATTTCGGCCTTTTGCAAAAAAAGAGGAAGGTCTCGCATCTTTATAAACTTTAATACCTTTTTTGCTTGTCGTATATTAACAATTAGATACCTTTACGGAAATTTAGAAACACAGATCGTCATGACAAAAAGCATAATAACGCTCGTTGCGTTGATGGCATTCTCTTCGCTCTGCACTGCCGCGGAGACAAATACAAAGGAGAAAAACAGCAAGGAGTTTGAAACTTCAAAAAATCTGGATATCTTCAATTCCTTATATAAGGAGTTGGATATGTTTTATGTCGATTCTATCCGTCCGGAGAAAGAGATAAAGAACGGGATTGATGCGATGCTGGACAACTTGGATCCTTATACAACCTACATACCGGAGTCGGAGATGGATAATCTCAAGTTTATGACTACTGGCGAGTATGCCGGAGTCGGAGCTGTCATCGGAGAGAGAAAGGGTAAGATTTATGTGACGGAGATTTATGAAGGTATGCCTGCCTACAAGAGCGGACTGAAGGTCGGCGATGTTTTTCTGGAGATAGACGGAAAATCATTGGAGGGAAAGACAACATCTCAGGCAAGCGAATTGCTTCGTGGTGATGCAAAAACAACGGTTACGGTTTTGGTTAGTAGGCCGGGAGTGGAAAAACCGATAAAGAAGGAAATTATAAGGGATAAAATCAGCATATCGCCGGTGCCTTATGCGGCTGTGATGGACAATAAGGTGGGCTATGTCAACCTAACGGGATTCACGGATAAGTCTGCCGACATATTTAAGGAGAATTTTCTTGACTTGAAGGCTAAAGGCATAGAGTCGTTAGTCATTGACTTGAGAAACAATCCGGGAGGCATTCTCTCCGAAGCTGTAAAGATTACCAATCTCTTTGTGGAGAAGAAATCGACGATTGTCTATACGAAAGGAAAGGTAAAACAGTGGGATGAGACTTATAAGGCAACGAGAGACCCGATAGACAGAACGATTCCTATCGTTGTTCTGGTCAATAGGAACTCGGCGTCGGCGGCAGAGATTTTGGCCGGCGCGTTGCAAGATCTGGACAGAGCTGTGATTGTGGGCGAACGCACATATGGAAAAGGTTTGGTTCAGACAACGAGAGACCTCCCTTATGGAGGAAATTTGAAGGTTACCATTGCCAAGTATTATATTCCGAGTGGTCGTTGCATCCAAGCAATTGACTATACACATCGGAGTGAGGATGGCTTTGTGCGGCGTATTCCTGATAGTCTGACCACTGAGTTTAAAACGGCGAAAGGTCGTGTGGTGCGCGATGGCGGAGGCATAAATCCGGATCTTTTTGTCGAACCGGAGAAAAACGCCACGGTCAGCTATTACCTCTACACGAATAGTCTGATTTTTGATTATGTGAACGAATTCCAGAAGGAGCATGCAACGATAGCACCTGTCTCTGATTTTAAGTTTACGGATTATGAAGGGTTCAAAAACTTTGTGAAGGGGAGAAACTTCACCTATAAGTTGAAGACGGAGGAGATTCTGAATAGCTTGAAAGATGTGGCAAAAGAAGAGGGTTATTTGGATTTGTCTAAAGATGAATTTGCCGCGTTGGAGAAAAAATTGTCTCATGACTTGGATAAGGATCTGGATCTTTTCAGAGATGAGATAACTGAACTGATAAGTCTGGAGATCGTAAAACGATATTATTATCAGAGGGGAGAGACGGCCGAAATGCTGAAGAAGGACAAGGTTTATACACAAGCCCTGGAACTTTTGAAGGATAAGCAAAGATATGACTCTATGTTAACCCCAAAGGAAAAGGAGAATGCAGCACAAACATCGAAAAAGTAGGGAGGCGTAGATTGTGAAGGCGATGATATTTGCGGCGGGCTTAGGAACCCGTCTGAAACCGATAACGGATACGATGCCGAAAGCTATGGTGCCGATTGCGGGAAAACCTCTTTTGCAACATGTGATAGAGAAATTGGCGAATGCCGGTTTCCGTGACATTGTGGTGAATGTTCATCATTTCTCAAACCAGATTGTTGATTTTTTGAAACAGAAAGATAATTTTGGTTTGAAGATATCCATTTCTGATGAAACGGACTTTTTGTTGGATACTGGTGGCGGTATCCGTAAGGCGGCTGCGTTGTTGGACGATGGTGAGCCTTTCCTTATCCATAACGTGGACATCATCTCTAATGCCTATTTGAAGGATCTATATGACTGCCACGTCAGGCAGGGAGCTGTGGCCACACTGTTGGTCAGCGAGCGAAAGACCAGCCGTTATCTGCTGTTTGGCGATGACAACCGGTTACAGGGTTGGATGAATGTACAGACGGGAGAAACGAAGTCTCCCCATCCTGATTTCCGTCCGGAAGATTATCGGCGTTTCGCATTTTCCGGAATTCATGTCATGTCTCCCGATATTTTCAGATATATGGAGGAATATCCGGAGAAGTTTCCTATTATGGATTTTTATTTGGCACAAGCTGCTAATTTAATGATAAAAGCCCATCCCGTTTCTGATTTGAGGATGGTGGATGTTGGCAAAATCTATTCCTTACAGGAGGCGGAGAAGGCCATAAGGGAGATGTAATATAGATGGCAAGGAGGATGTGGATGTATAATCATTTATATCCTGTTTTTGTGGCTTGATAGTCAGTCGGATTGGAGAAAGATGGCAGGTGTTGAAAAAAGTAGTTTCTGTTTGCGATGAAAATGTTTGCATATGACAAAAAGAAATCATAAGTTTATGACCGGAAAAAACAAGAGATTGACAGCTTGTGGGAAGAATGGATTCCTTTTTGATAGTAATGTCTCTCGATTTCTATTTTATCAACTTTAATTATATAATCATGGAAAACATATTGGCGAAGAAAGAGAAGGTAACCTTCTGTATGGATGAATTAACTAAGAAAGTCGAGAATTTGAAGACAGATTTGAATGGAGTAGAAGAGGATCGCTCCAAATATAAGCAGCTTTATCCGTTTGAGTATTCGAAACATGTGGAGATAAACAAGGTGATTCTCCATCATGACATAGATGAACTGATGGAGCATCTTAAATACATGAAGGAGAAAATAAGGCATGACGAAACATTCTTGGCCTCAAGATGATTTTTTGGAAACTGTCGTTCTTGAAACAAAATAATAAGGTTACATAAATACAAGTGATGTAACCTTATTTTTTAGTAACTTTGTATGCTAAAAAATGAAGAATTTATGGGACATCATCAGATAGATAAGTTAGACGAAAAAATATTGAAGCTCATATCCAACAATGCCAGAATTCCATTCTTGGAGGTTGCGAGAGAGTGTAATGTGTCGGGAGCGGCGATTCATCAGCGAATACAGAAACTGCAAAATCTTGGAGTCATTAAGGGATCCGAGTTTATATTGGATGCGACGAAGATTGGCTATAACACCTGCGCATATATGGGTATTTTTCTTAAAGATGCGAATCTTTTCAAAAGTGTGGCGGAAGAGCTTTATCGTATACCGGAGGTGGTGGAGTGCCATTATACGACAGGTCAATATGCCATGTTCATAAAGATTTATGCGAAGAATAATATGGATTTCCTTCGTGTTATTCAGGAAAAACTTCAACCTATAAATGGAATTTCGAGTACGGAGACCATTATATCTCTTTGTGAAGGATTCAAACGTCAGGCTCCTATTATGAGCGATGAGTTTGATGAGATAGACGACTCTGATCTTATGGAAGGGGAGTAAGAAATAAACGTATGGAGGGTGGATCCTTGCTTTTTTCCTTTTTAATTCAAGGAAAATGTGTTCCGTCTTCGAATCAACAAACGATAGAGACGTCCGGTCGGCGTCTCTATCTTCGTGTATCAAGACATCATAAATAAAAAGTTTCGAATTAATGTCATCGCTCTTTATTTGGATATATAGATTTTTCCGAAGAAACAGATTCATAATGTACGCAATCATGACGTTGCTTTTTGTCGTCATGGGATTCTTTGCGTTAAAGGTTAATTATGAAGAGGATATCACCAAATTTATTCCGAATACCGCCGATTCGAAGAACATCAATGCTGTGTTCCAAAATCTGAAGGTGAAGGACAACCTTGTTGTCCTATTTACCTCCCGCAATGGAGATGCTTCTTCGTCCATTACTGTAGGCGATGAGTTTTCTTTGAGGTTGGATTCTATGGTCGGATCGTCTTCGATAGACCAGATTGTGTCGAAAGTGGATGCGGAAAGGATTTTGTCTGTGTCTGACCTTATTTATGACAACTTGCCTGTCTTCTTGGATTCTGCTGATTATGTGCGGATAGAGAGTGCTTTGCAGCCTGATTCTTTGTCGTGTAGGTTGCGGTCTGATTATGACAATCTGCTGTCGCCGGTAGGCCTGTTCTCTAAGAATTTCATATTTAGGGATCCGATAGGCATGGGCAATAAGGCTTTGGAAAGGTTGCGCACCATGCAGCTTAGTGGTAACTACCGGATGCAGGATGAACATATTTTCTCGGAAGATGGAAAGACGATGCTGGTTTATGTAGAACCACGATTTCCTGCCGGCAACACGAATAAAAACGCTATTTTGGTAGACAGTATCGAATCATTGATCGGCAGTTTGTCCATCTCCCATCCTGATGTGGAGATAGAGTATTTTGGAGGGCCTGCTGTAGCTGTTTGCAATTCGAGGCAGATACGTAACGATGCGACCGTTACATTGGGGATAGCCTTCCTCGTCATTGCTGTGGTTATTCTGCTTTCTTTTCGGAACAAGTTCTCCATTCTGTTGATTTTTGTCCCCGTTGTATTTGGCGCATTGTTCGCATTGTCCATCCTCTATTTTCTGAAGGGGAATATTTCTCTGATCGCAGTAGGGGCCGGCTCCGCCATCTTTGGTGTAGTAATGAGTTATTCTATTCATGTTGTGGCTCACCGCGAACATACGCACGATGCGGAGTCTGTCATTCGGGAGATGGCAGAGCCTCTTACTATCGGCAGTTTCACGACGATAGGTGCATTCTTCAGTTTGGTGTTTACCAGTTCGGAGGTGCTTCGTGATTTTGGTTGGTTCGCTTCATTGACCATCATCGGTACTACGGTGTTTTGCCTTGTCTTTCTGCCCCATTTTTTGGAAGGTTCTAGTAATAAAGAAAGATCGAATAGATTCCTATGTTTCATCGAAAAAATAAATGCAGTCCATTATGAACGAAGTAAGATATTGATTTCCATTATATTGATTTTGTCTTGCGTAGGTTTTTACTTTGCCAATGATGTGAAGTTTAACTCAGACATGAACTCTCTCAGTTATCAACCGACCAAATTGAGGAAAACGGAGAAAAGGTTGGATGCCATGTTCCAAAAAGAATACAAGAATATTTATTTCATTTCGGTAGGCGGTACGGAGGACGAGGCTTTGCTCAATTATGTGGAAATGAACCGCAAACTTGATTCATTGAAGTTGGTCGGACAGATAGCGGAGTATGCCAATGGTGAGGGACTTTTGATTTCTGCCGAAGAGCAGAATCGCCGTTTGGATAGATGGAACCGCTTTTGGACGAAGGAACGTAAGGCTCAGCTCCGCTCTGATATGCGGAGTCGGGGCGAACCGTTTAATTTTACAGAGACATCATTTGCTCCTTTTTGGAAGGTGCTGGACAAGGAATATACTCCGTTGGAGTATAAAAAGGAGGAGTCTGCATCAAAGGTCTTTTCTGATTGGATAACGAACGAGGCGGATGTTTCGATGGCATTGTCGCAAGTACGTCTGAAGGAGGAGAGCAAGGCCGATGTCTATTCTCAGTTTAAGGGACAAAGAGGAGTGGTTATATTGGATAAGCCATATTTTGCTTCGTCGTTCGTCTCTTCCATTAAGGATGATTTCTATTTCGTGTTGTTCGTCTCTTCTTTCCTTGTCTTTTTGGCATTGTTGATTTCCTATGGCAGGCTGGAATTGGCGTTGCTTTCGTTCACCCCGATGGCGTTAAGCTGGTTCATTATTCTTGGATTGATGGCTATTTTCGGAATAGAGTTCAATATCGTGAACATTATTATCTCTACTTTCATTTTCGGTATTGGCGACGATTTCAGCATTTTTGTTTCGGACGGGCTACTCTCTGAATATCGTACGGGTAAGAAGATGTTTACTGCGCATAAGACGGCTATCTTTTTCTCTGCCTTTACGACTATTGTCGGAATGGGAGCTTTGGCATTTGCAAAACATCCGGCTATGCAGTCGGTCTCGTTCACCTCTATCATCGGAATGTTTGCGGTGGTTCTGATTGCCTATACGCTACAACCGTTGATCTTCGATTTGTTTGTTGTCCGCCGCGTGCGGAGAGGCCTTTTCCCTTGGTCATTGTTTAGCATGGGCGTTACGGTCTTCGTTTTCGGAACGTTTGTTCTTTTGACGCTGTTGGTCACTGTCTATGCTTCTCTGCTGAATTGCATTCCGTTTGGTCGTCTCGCAATTCGTAGGCATCTCCATTCCGTTGTCTGTCACTCCGTTTCCTTTATTATGAAAATCGCCTTTGTTCTTAAGAAGGAGACGAGAAATGAGGGGAAGGAGTCTTTCTCGAAACCAGCTATGATTATAGCCAATCACCAGTCGGTGATAGATATTCTTCAAATTCTGGCACTTTCTCCGAAAGTGATCATGATAACGAAAAACTGGGTATGGCGTTCTCCTCTGTTGGGTTGTCTTGTGCGCATGGTGGATTTTCACAATATCAGTGATGGTTATGAGGTGAGTGTCGATGTCTTGCGTAAGAGGGTTGCCGAGGGTTATTCCATAGCAGTGTTTCCTGAGGGAACACGTTCTTCGGATGGAGAACTGAGGCGTTTTCATAAAGGGGCTTTCTTTTTGGCCGAGAAGTTGCATCTGGATATTCTTCCTATAGTCATGACGGGTAATGCGCAGGCGTTGGTTCGTTCGGATTTGATGCTGAGACGTGCGCATATCACGTTGGATATTCTGCCTCGTATAAAGGCAGATGATTATTCGTGGGGAGAGACCTATCAGCAAAGGAGAACTTCGGTTTCTCGTTTCTTCAAAGGTCAATATGCAAAACGTGTTTCTTGTAATGAAAATGTGGACAATCCGTTTTACTTTTATCAACTGACGAGAAATTTCATATACAAAGGTCCTGTTGTCGAGTGGTATATGAGGGTGAAGGTGGCAATGGAGAAGAATTATAGAACTTTTGACGAGATGATACCTAGAAATGCCAGAATTACGGACATTGGATGCGGATATGGTTTTCTCCCTTATATGTTGGCTTTCGTAGGAAGAAATCGCCGTGTTGTGGGCATTGATTATGATGAGGAGAAGATTGCCGTGGCCGACCATTGTTTCTCGAAGACGGAAAATTTGAGTTTCGTGGCGACGAATGCTATCACCTATGATTTGCCGGAGAGTGATGTGTTTGTTTTGAACGATATGCTTCATTATCTGCCATATGAGAAGCAGTGTCTGTTAATCGAAAACTGTATGCGCAGGTTGGCTGACGACGGTATGATTGTCATTCGGGACGGTGATAGCAGTAAGATGGAGAAGCATGAGGTGACGAAGATGACGGAGATTTTTTCTACTAAGATATTTAAGTTCAATAAGACGGAAGGAACGCTTTTCTTTACCTCTTTTGAGCGGATAAATGAGGTGGCTGCTAAAAATGGATTTTCTGTAGACTCGCATGATAATGACCATTATACCTCGAATACCATATTTATATTAAGACGAATCCGATAGGTTGCCGTATTCGAGATTCTTTTTGTGGATTACAAATGATAAAAAAGATTAGGATGACCGGACAAAAATCTCCCATGGAATTGGGAACGGGAAATATAAAAAAATTGTTGATTGAATATTCTGGTCCGGCCATTGTGGCTATGATGGCTTCTTCTCTCTATAATATCATCGATAGGGTATTTATAGGTCAATGGGGTGGCCCTTTGGCCATTTCTGGCTTGGCAATCACTTTCCCATTGATGAATCTGGCAGCTGCGTTCGGAGCTATGATAGGAGCGGGTGGTGCCACGTTGGTCTCCATCAAAATGGGGCAGAAGGACTTTGAAAGTGCGTCTAAGGTGCTGGGTAATGTGTTGATGTTGAATGTTATTTTGGGAGTCGTCTTTATGGCGTTGGGACTGGTTTTTATAGATCAGATACTTTATGTTTTCGGCGCGAGTGAAAATACGTTGCCTTATGCCCGCGATTTCATGCAGATTATATTGTTGGGCAATGTGGTGACTCATCTTTATTTGGGATTGAATAGCGTCATGCGTTCGTCCGGTTATCCTCGGAAGGCGATGTATATTACGCTTCTCACCGTATTGGTGAATCTTATTTTGGCTCCTATTTTCATATTTTATTTTGGTTGGGGCATACGGGGCGCGGCAACTGCCACGATTTTAGCGCAGACGGTTGCATTGGCTTTTGTTGTCTGGCATTTTTTTGACAAGCGTAATTTCATTCATTTTAAGTCAGGCATTTATCGGATGGAGAGACGTATCGTATCGGGCATTTTGTCCATAGGTATGGCTCCGTTTGTTATGCATTCTTGTTCATGTCTGGTCATTATATTAATAAACAAGGCGTTGCTGGAACATGGCGGCGATTTCGCAATCGGTGCATATGGAATTATTAATGGCATTGTGATGCTGTTTGTTATGTTGGTGATGGGTCTGAATCAGGGTATGCAGCCTATTGCCGGGTATAATTTTGGAGCCCAACAAAATGCCAGGGTGAACGAAGTTCTCAAATTGACTATTGTTTACGCTACGGTGGTGATGTCTATTGCTTTCTTGATAGGCGAATTGATTCCTAGACAGATAGCTATGATGTTTACGTCTGATGAGAATCTTATAAGAATATCGACCAATGGAATGCGTATCGTGGTGGCTGTGTTTCCTATTGTAGGGATACAGATGGTGGTGGCTAATTTCTTCCAATCTATAGGTAAGGCCTCGAAGTCTGTTTTCTTGTCTGCAACGAGGCAGCTCATCTTCCTGATGCCGTTGTTGTTTGTCCTACCACGATTTTTTGGTACGAATGGTGTGTGGCTCAGTATGCCCATCTCCGATGCGTTGGCTACAGTGATTGCTATAATCTTGTTATATAACGAATTTAGAAGAAAAAAATGAACGGTAATAAAATAATCATCAGCATAGGACGTCAGTTCGGTAGCGGAGGTCGTGTGGTCGGAATGGCGTTGGCAAAAGCACTCGGTTTTGATTATTATGATAATGAGCTGATTACGCTTGCTGCAAAGGAGTATGGCTTGGACCCCGAGTTTTTTAGAAAGTCGGACGAAAAGTCGGACAAAAGCCTTTTCTTTCAACGGGTGGAGGCGTATTTCTCTGGCGGAGGGTGTTGGACAAATAGCTGCTTGTCTAACGACCAGTTGTTTCAGATGCAATCGGATGTGATTCGTCGTTTGGCGGAGGAGAAATCGTGTGTTATCGTAGGTCGGTGCTCTGATTATGTGTTGCGTGATAATCCGAATTGCATCAGCATTTTTCTTCATTCGACAGATGAGGATCGTATTCTCCGTATTAGGAAAAGGATGTCCGATGCTGCTTCTGAAAGTGATGAGAAGATAGTGGAGAGAATGCGTATGGCGGACAAACGTCGGGCCGGTTACTATAACTTCTATTCGAACAAAACATGGGGAGAGTCATCAACTTATACGCTTTCTGTCGATGTGTCGGCTTTAGGAGAGGAGCAAACTGTAGAATTCATCCTTTTGTTTCTTCGTATGCGTTTCAACGGGAAATTGTGAGAAAAGGGGTGTGGAATAAATTAGATAAGGAGGACCATCCTGTTTTAAAATGTTTTTTGTCGTCATAAAAAATCCGGGTTCAAAAGAACCCGGATTTTTTTATAGATGAATTTTTGCTTCTCTTTACAGTCCCAGATTGAAGCATTTGTAGCACCTGTTGGCGCAGATGTAGACCACGTATGCCGTAATCTTGTATTGCGGCCATTGGGCTTGTATGTCGGCCTTGTATGCGAGTACCTGTTTCTTGTCTTCGGCATAGGGTTCCCTCTTCCCCTTTATCCTCCGTTCGTCCTTGGCATGGAAGTATTTGAATTCGATGAGCCTCACGTCGTTGTGGTAGGATGTGCCCGGAACCCCGATCATCTCGAAGTCCGTCCGTCCGGATGGCAGGTTGTTCTCCATGGAGAAGGTGTACTGGTTGTACATACCCTGCGATACCATTCCGAAGAAGGAGCACCGTATGAAGTTCTCGTTCACCTTGTCGAACGCCTGCGCTGGAAATTGACCCAGGTATTTCTCGAAATACATCTGTACCAGGGTCTCCAGTCTCCTGTCTTTGGCGAATGTCTCGAAGTAGGGAGCGAAGATGGCGTCGTTCTGTCCCACGTCGTGCAGCTCGTTATAGTAGTCCATGTATATGTTCTTCATGGTCAGGTTTGGAAGGGCCATGTTGTATGCGTCCTTGATGGAGACCATGCCCAGATAGAACAGGCTGGCCGGGTAGTAGTCCTTGTTGAAGAACTTTCTTTTGTTGAACTTGGAGGCGAGGCTCTTGCTTAGAAAGCTCAGTTCTCCGTCTATGAGTAGCTTGTCGAGCATCTCCTTCGCATTGTCGAGGGTCAATGTGAGCCTGCGTATCCAGTTGACGTCGGTGCGAAGGTTGTAGTCGATCAGTTCGTTCGGCACCTCTTTCTGGTTCGCAAACTTCTGAAGGAAGTAGCTGATGATGGTCGAGTTGAACAGCGGTTCGGCGTCCGAACTGAAACGGTAGGAGTCGTAGTTGCTGAGGAGCAGCTGCCATATCTCGTCAAATCGTTCCTGGCTGCCGATGTATCTTTCCAGAACATACCGCAGGTAGGTGCGAGCCTCCTCGTGCGTGAATCCGAGCATGTACCTGAACTCTGGTTCTAGGGTGATGACCTGCGCCACGTTGTACCCGCTGGTCATGTCGTCGATGGTGACGGGCAGCACGCCGGTGCAGAAGCAGGTGTTTACGGCACCGGTCTCCAGGCCTGCCTTGATGACCTTGAAGAAGGTGCGCAGGAAGCTGTCGCCGGTGGTCACGTCCTCGTAGAGGTGGTCGTTGTTTGCCGTGAGCATCTGGTTGGTGAAGTTGTCGTATTCGTCGATCAGGATGTATGCCTGAGGCAGGTTGTTTTTTGAAATGTAGTTTAACAAATCGGCCAGCATCTTGGATGCGTCTCTCGGGTCTGAAGGTACGAAGCCGTTCAGAATGTCGCTGTTGTGGGCGACGGCAATCTCCACGGGAGCAATGTATGCGTCGTCGAAGTTCTTCTTGAGCTGCGTCATGTCGTCCACCACCTGCATGGTGGAGAAGTTGTATCTGATGATGATGAATTTGCTGTGCCTGTCCGTAGGGTGTCCTCCTATGTAAGTCCCGGCAAACAGGGAGTCGAACCTCTCCCTCTTGCTCCTGTCGTAGTAGTGTTCCAGAACGGAGACGAGCAGGCTCTTCCCGAACCTTCGCGGACGCAGGAACACGGGAGCCGAATATTTTTCCAACTGCTCTATGTACATGGTTTTGTCCACGTAATAGTAATTCTCCTCCCTTAGTCTAGCGAAGTTGGACACCGCATAGGGAATCTCCAGTCTTTTTTCTTCTGCCATAGCCTTGATGTGTTTCTTATATGATACAAAGATAGTGTTTTGATGTGGCCGTCCTGCTTTTTACAGTCCCAGATTGAAGCATTTGTAGCACCTGTTGGCGCAGATGTATACCACGTATGCCGTAATCTTGTATTGCGGCCATTGGGCTTGTATGTCGGCCTTGTAGGCGAGTACCTGTTTCTTGTCTTCGGCATAGGGTTCCCTCTTCCCCTTTATCCTCCGTTCGTCCTTGGCATGGAAGTATTTGAATTCGATGAGCCTCACGTCGTTGTGGTAGGATGTGCCCGGAACTCCGATCATCTCGAAGTCCGTCCGTCCGGATGGCAGGTTGTTCTCCATGGAGAAGGTGTACTGGTTGTACATACCCTGCGATACCATTCCGAAGAAGGAGCACCGTATGAAGTTCTCGTTCACCTTGTCGAACGCCTGCGCTGGGAATTGGCCCAGGTATTTCTCGAAATACATCTGTACCAGGGTCTCCAGTCTCCTGTCTTTGGAGAATAGCCTGAATGCCGGAACAAAGATGGACCTGTTCTGTGCTATCTGGTATAAGTCGTTGTAGTAATCCATGTAGATGCTTTTCATGGTCAAGTTAGGAAGGCACAGAGAGTACTCGTCCCTGATGGAGACCATGCCCAGATAGAACAGGCTGGCTGGGTAGTAGTCCTTGTCGAAGAATTTCTGACGGTTGAATCTGACGGACAGGTCTTTCGATAGAAATTCCAGATTTCCGTCGATGAGCAGTTTGTCGAGCATCTCCTTCGCGTTGTCGAGTGTCAGTGTGAGCCTGCGTATCCAGTTGACGTCGGTGCGAAGGTTGTAGTCTATCAGTTCGTTCGGCACCTCTTTCTGGTTCGCAAACTTCTGAAGGAAGTAGCTGATGATGGTGGCGTTGAACAGCGGTTCGGCGTCCGAACTGAAACGGTAGGAGTCGTAGTTGCTGAGGAGCAGCTGCCATATCTCGTCAAATCGTTCCTGGCTGCCGATGTATCTTTCCAGAACATACCGCAGATAGGTGCGAGCCTCCTCGTGCGTGAATCCGAGCATGTACCTGAATTCTGGCTCTAGGGTGATGACCTGCGCTACGTTGTACCCGCTGGTCATGTCGTCGATGGTGACGGGCAGCACGCCGGTACAGAAGCAGGTGTTTACGGCGCCGGTCTCCAGACCTGCCTTGATGACCTTGAAGAAGGTGCGCAGGAAGCTGTCGCCGGTGGTCACGTCCTCGTAGAGATGGTCGTTGTTTGCCGTGAGCATCTGGTTGGTGAAGTTGTCGTATTCGTCGATCAGGATGTATGCCTGAGGCAGGTTGTTGTCCTGTATATAGCTCAGGAGGTCGGCCAACATCTTGGATGCGTCTCGTGGGTCGGATGGTTGAAATCCGCTTAATAAGTCCTTGTTAAAGGCGACGGCCGTCTTGACGGGAGCAATGTATGCGTCGTCGAAGTTCTTCTTGAGCTGCGTCATGTCGTCCACCACCTGCATGGTGGAGAAGTTGTATCTGATGATGATGAATTTGCTGTGCCTGTCCGTAGGGTGTCCTCCTATGTAAGTCCCGGCAAACAGGGAGTCGAACCTCTCCCTCTTGCTCCTGTCGTAGTAGTGTTCCAGAACGGAGACGAGTAGGCTCTTCCCGAACCTTCGCGGACGCAGGAACACGGGAGCCGAATATTTTTCCAACTGCTCTATGTACATGGTTTTGTCCACGTAATAGTAATTCTCCTCCCTTAGTCTAGCGAAGTTGGACACCGCATAGGGAATCTCCAGTCTTTTTTCTTCTGCCATAGCCTTGATGTGTTTCTTATATGATACAAAGATAGTGTTTTGATGTGGCCGTCCTGCTTTTTACAGTCCCAGATTGAAGCATTTGTAGCACCTGTTGGCGCAGATGTATACCACGTATGCCGTAATCTTGTATTGCGGCCATTGGGCTTGTATGTCGGCCTTGTATGCGAGTACCTGTTTCTTGTCTTCGGCATAGGGTTCCCTCTTCCCCTTTATCCTCCGTTCGTCCTTGGCATGGAAGTATTTGAATTCGATGAGCCTCACGTCGTTGTGGTAGGATGTGCCCGGAACCCCGATCATCTCGAAGTCCGTCCGTCCGGATGGCAGGTTGTTCTCCATGGAGAAGGTGTACTGGTTGTACATGCCCTGCGACACCATTCCGAAGAAGGAGCACCGTATGAAGTTCTCGTTCACCTTGTCGAACGCCTGCGCAGGGAATTGGCCCAGATATTTCTCGAAATACATCTGTACCAGGGTCTCCAGTTTCCTGTCTTTGGAGAATAGCCTGAATGCCGGAACAAAGATGGACCTGTTCTGTGCTATCTGGTATAAGTCGTTGTAGTAATCCATGTAGATGCTTTTCATGGTCAAGTTGGGAAGGCACAGAGAGTACTCGTCCCTGATGGAGACCATGCCCAGATAGAACAGGCTGGCTGGGTAGTAGTCCTTGTCGAAGAATTTCTGACGGTTGAATCTGACGGACAGGTCTTTCGATAGAAATCCTAGATTTCCGTCGATGAGCAGCTTGTCGAGCATCTCCTTTGCGTTGTCGAGCGTCAGCGTGAGCCTGCGTATCCAGTTGACGTCGGTGCGCAGGTTGTAGTCGATCAACTCGTTCGGCACCTCTTTCTGGTTCGCAAACTTCTGAAGGAAGTAGCTGATGATGGTGGAGTTGAACAGCGGTTCGGCGTCTGAACTGAAACGGTAGGAGTCGTAGTTGCTGAGTAGCAGCTGCCATATCTCGTCAAACCTTTCCCGGCTTCCGATGTACCTGTCCAGGACGTATTGGAGATAGGTGCGAGCCTCCCCGTGGGTGAAACCGAGCATATTCCTGAACTCTGGCTCTAATGTGATTACCTGCGCCACGTTGTACCCGCTGGTCATGTCGTCGATGGTGACGGGCAGCACTCCGGTGCAGAAACAGGTGTTTACGGCGCCGGTCTCCAGCCCTGCCTTGATGACCTTGAAGAAAGTCCGCAGGAAGCTGTCGCCGGTGGTCACGTCCTCGTAGAGGTGGTCGTTGTTTGCCGTGAGCATCTGGTTGGTGAAGTTGTCGTATTCGTCGATCAGGATGTAGGCCTGAGGCAGGTTGTTTTTTGAAATGTGGTTTAATAAATCTGCCAGCATTTTTGATGCGTCTTTCGGATCGGAAGGCACGAATCCGTTCAGAATGTCGCTATTGTGGGCGACGGCAATCTCTACGGGAGCGATGTATGCGTCGTCGAAGTTCTTCTTGAGCTGCGTCATGTCGTCAACCACCTGCATGGTGGAGAAGTTGTATCTGACGATGATGAACCGGCTGTGCCTGTCCGTGGGATGTTCTCCGATGTATGTCCCGGCAAACAGGGAGTCGAACTTTTCCCTTTTGCTCCTGTCGTAGTAGTGCTCAAGGACGGAGATGAACAGGCTCTTGCCGAACCTGCGCGGACGCAGGAACACGGGAGCTTTGAACCGTTCCAGTTGTTCTATATACATGGTTTTGTCCACATAGTAGAATCCTTCACCTCTTATTTCCGCGAAGTTGGACACCGCATAGGGAATCTCCAGTCTTTTTTCTTCTGCCATAGCCGTAATGTATTTCTTATATGATGCAAAGATAGTGTTTTAGCCGATAAGAACAGAAAAATTGTTATGGTTCTGTGCTCAGCTCGGAACAGGCAAGCAAGATTAAACTTTTCTGACAAAAAGTGATTGATTTTGCAAATTTCTGCAAGTCTTGCAAAAATTTTGTTGTTTTGCCTTTTTTTACATAGCTTTGCCTTGTGTAATAGAAAAGAAGTTATCTCATGAAAAACAGGCAATCAAACGAAATATATTTCTGTAGAAATATCCCCTTTGTCCCGAACATAAGGCAAATCATTTATATAGAGAAGGAGCAAAATATATCCGAGAATTTGATGATAATGTGGCTTGTAATTATTACATAACAGGAAGTAGAGCACAACCGAAACGTATCGTTTTAAACCCCGAACTAGTGAAGTGGCAGACTAAATGAAGAGATAAAATATATGAATGACAACAAGCCTACATCCTTTTAGTGAGATGTGTCTTTTTTCTGTTGATTTTTTTTTGAGGCTAAAAAATTGCATATCCGCAATGTTTACATAATTTTGCATATATTTAGATAAAGAATGAAATGAATTAGAATGAAGCATATAAAGAAGTGTCATGTTTTACTTGTAGAGTCCGTAAATTATCATTTTTAGACGAAACTATAACAGAGTAAGAGAGTGAATGCTCACGCTAATGGTGTGGGTATCTTGTTGTTGTGTGTGTATGATAATACCTCGGACGCAAAACGGAGGAGTATGGCACTTTTTTCATGTGATACAGCACTAAGATAAGTAGAAATTTTCAGGACAGCCTATCATTTCTCAGGCATATATTAAATGTCAAACAATTTGGTTGTGGATTAAAGGAAAAAATTAACAAGTATAGATCAATTATAAAGTAGGTATGAAGAAAAGAGCATTTCTGTATATTATGGTTATTCTTTTGTGTGGCTGTACTGAACCTGAAGGTCGTATTCATAGTGATAAAAAGAAAGGGGATTCTGTCTCTGTTTGCGTTGATGACACGACAATTAATATTTCAAAACCAACATTTTGTGTTTATATTGAAAATTCGGGTAGCATGGACGGTTATGTGAAAGGAGTTACTCAATTTGAACAATCGGTTTACAGTTATTTGAGTGATATTAAAATATCTGGAATTACAGATACTCTTAATCTGTTTTATATCAATAGTCAAGTTATTCAACAAGGTAGCGATATTGAGGATTTTATTAAAAAGTTAGAACCTACTACTTTTAAAAAGAAGGGAGGTAATCGAGGAACATCAGATATTTCTGATGTGATAAAAACAATTTTGAAGACAATAGATGGAAGAACAGTCGCTTTATTGGTTTCTGATTGTATATTTTCTCCAGGAAGAGGTAAGGATGCTGAACAATATCTAGTTAATCAGCAAATAGGCATAAAAAATTCCATGGCTGATTTTTTAAAAAGCAACGATTGCTCCATAATGTTTTACCAATTAAATTCTCAGTTTGATGGCTTTTATTACAACCGAGAAGATAGACCAACTAAAATTAAAGAACAAAGACCTTTTTATATGTGGATAGTTGGAAAAACGGAATATGTAGCAGAGCTGCGAAACCGAATACCCGACAATAAAATAAAAGGAAGTGGTGTGCAAAATGTGTTTACGATTAGCCAAGGAAATAAGTCTGTTAATTATGCCGTGGTCAATGGTTCGGGAAATTTCAGGTTGGACAGAAAAAATCCGAAGACAAATATTATAGATGCAAAAAAAGAATCACGAGGCAAGGGGGACGGTAAATTGACCGTTTCGGTAAATGTTGATTTGTCGGAGTTTCTTTTAGATGATAGTTATATATGCGATGTGCAGAATTGGGAATTAAACGACAAGGATTTTAAACTTGAGTCGGTTCATAAGTCCTCGTTAAATGGATATTCGCATATATTGAAATTCGCTTCGAATATTGTAAAACCAACGACTCTTTCTGCCAAGCTAAAAATGAGCGTTCCTCAGTGGGTTTATGACCAGAATGACGAAGAGGGTGTCGATATTCGTTCGAATGGAGCAATGCGGAAAACTTTTGGCATCAAATATCAGGTTGAAGGTGTTTATGAGGCCTTCACAGCGAATAATAATGTCTATTACACAAGTATAAAAATCAATATAAACAAATAATAAAAAAATAGATATGGAAAATTTCTTTGGTAGTATATATTGCTGGTTCGAGAGTTTGTTTGGTGCGAATATCGCTGAATATTTATGGGGATATAATTGTGGAACACAAGATTATACAAATCCTAATGTGTTCAATAAAATCGGATTATTAGTACTTTTGATTTCATTAGTGTTGTCTTTTGTTTACTATTATGTACTCAATTCTGCGAAATGGAATCGTTGGTGGCATTGGCTTATTGTAATGTTTGTTTGCGGAATAGTAAATTTTTATGTTGGAGTACAGAGTGTGCTTGCCGATTTTTTAGATGGAAATATAGGAGATTGCCTTATGTACACAAGAGATGAAAATAGTGAGATTATTTCTCAACTAATAAATGAATCAGATTGCTGGATGTTTGGTGTTGCCAATATGATTGTGTCTATGATATTTTTCTTTGTCTTGTCCTTTGTTATAAAATGGAAGAGTACAAATTGCAAGCATACACCTTTTCTTTAATCACTAAAACTAACTAAAAATGAGTAATTTATACATATTCGGAATAGGAGGTACAGGTTCACGTGTGTTGCGATCGCTAACAATGTTGATGGCTTCTGGTGTTAAATTGAATGGTTTCAATGTTGTGCCAATAGTTATTGACCCTGATGCTGCAAATGCCGATTTGACAAGGAACATAAAGTCGATGCGTGATTATAAAAATATCCGCAACAAAATGCAATTCACTACAAATAGCGAAAATACGTTCTTTGACTCTGATATTAATATGGACATTATTCCTAACGTAATAATGCCATTGAACAATACACAGAACCAAACTTTTGGGCAATATATCGATATCGCTACAATGAAAGATGGCAATGGTAATTACGATAGCAATTATGCTCTTGCTTCTATGTTGTTTTCTGAACACAATTTGAAAAGTGGAATGGAGGTCGGTTTTAAAGGGAATCCGAACATAGGGAGTGTCGTTTTAAATCAGTTTGCTAACTCTGTTGATTTTCAAAATTTTGCTGCGTCGTTCACACAAGGTGACCGCATATTTATTATCAGTTCCATTTTTGGAGGAACGGGTGCAAGTGGATTCCCTTTGTTGTTGAAAAATTTGAGGGCCATAGCTAATACAGTATCTGGTTCTGGAGTTGTTGCGAATGCTCCAATTGGTGCTATTTCTGTGTTGCCATACTTCGATGTTGCTCCGGATCCTAACCAAAAGAGTGAAATAGATTCATCTACTTTTGTCTCAAAAGCAAAGGCTGCGTTGTCGTACTACGACCGTAATATGACAGAAACCAATATTTTATATTATGTTGCCGACAATGTGAAAAAACAATACAACAATTCTGATGGTGGAACGGAGCAGAAAAACGATGCTCATTTCATTGAATTGATAGCGGCATTGGCAATTGTCGACTTTGCCAATTTGCAAAACGATAATTCGTGTTTGCAAACACTTAATCAGAAACCACAAAATCAATATTTTAAAGAATTTGGAATAAAAAATGATTCACAACAGATTATTTTCTCTGATTTGTGTGCAAACACCAACAACATTATTCAAAAGCCTTTGGTTCGGTTCACTCTGTTTTGCAAATATTTGAAAGAGCAAATATCCGATTCGAGAAAACAAGCATGGTCTATAGATAATAAGTTCGATGACAATTTCTATAATCAAACATTTTTCAATACTTATTTGTCTGATTTTGTGAATGATTATATGCTGTGGTTGCAAGAAATGGGCAGTAACAATTGTGCATTTTGTCCTTTTGAGTTGGATGAGAAGAAAAATAATCTTTTTAGTTTGGTAAAAGGTGTGAAACCCGCAAAAGTTATGAGTTTCGACTCTAACTATGCTTTATTTGATGGTTATTTAAACAGCGTTCAAAAATCGTTAAACAAAGGTACAAATCACGAACATCTTTTTATGGAAATGTTTTACAAGGCAACCGAAAAAATAATTGAAAATAAGATTAAACTATAATCCTCATGTCAAAGATATTTAGACTACAATCGCAAGGATCTCAGACAATTACTGGGTGGGGCGATTCTCAAAAATATAGCACAAATGCAATAAACCAGATAGTGGATCCCAATGGATCTTCAGCTGCAAAGGAGATTACTTCTATTCCTTCTCCGTTTGCACGCATCGAATTGGTGAAAACTGCATTTAAAAAGGTAATGGAACCCGATGTAACAGGGAAGATTAACTTGGCCGGTGATACGATTTATCATAAATTGGTGTCGGATAGTTTAGATGTTGGACAGATATTTTTTGAATATGACAAGCTGAAATCTAAAATAGAAATCATTGTATGGGACAAGCAAAATGATTTGCAGGCTTTACAAAATTCTGCAAATCCTGCTCATAAATTATTGGGCAACACTCTCGATATTTATCTAAAGCAAGATGCTGCTACATATAATTTTGATAGAATGAATTGCATCTACTTGCTGAATCTGATAAATGGTCCGGCGATGACTAATATTATAGGTGCTACATCGCCAGCTACATTGTTTTTTACTTCGGCAAATGATTTAAGCTATGTGTCAAGACAAATACAGTTTGGTACAGATAGACCATTTGATGGGGTATATGCTCCATTGTATGAACGCGATTTTGAATATCAAAAATATTGGTATCTGTTACAAAAAGCAAATCAAGAATTTGCAAATCTGTTCCCCGAAGTTGATGCGTATTTGACCGAAAGTTTCAAATTACTAAGTCCCGACAAACAAGCAACAATAAAACGTCTTAGTGCTACCGACATGGTGAATTATGGCGATGTTTCTGTTGGCGGAGATGGTTGTTTGGTTGAGGTTTGTAACTTTCCTTTGAAGCAAAAAATTGCAAATCCTCAGAACATTCAAAACAGTGAATTTTGTATAAAATCAACATTGCCAGTTGCTGGGAATGCTCCGTTGGTTTTGCCTGTCGATCCTTATACGAAATCTACATATTACATAACCTCTAATTGGGATAGAAACACGAAAGTGCCATTTCTTGACAATTTGCCGTTGGACAAGCGATTGTTGCCTGGGGACGGTACGCAGTATCCATATCTCACTATTAGCGATTTTCTCGAAGACACAATAATCCGGATGCCTTACGAAATGAACAAATCTGCTTTTTTCGATGGTAATTCCGATTCTAAGGATAGTAGTTATTTGCTGCCTCTGACGAATCGATTCTTTGAATATTTTACGGTAAGTGATTTGATGGGAACTTTGGTGGAAACTCCGCCTTCGCCTGCTGGCAAAAAAATGGGCAAAAAAATGATAGAGATGAAGAATATGGCAGGAGGAAGTGTAAAGGTAACTCTCCGCATTCCGATAAAGAAAAGTTTTATTGAGTATAGCCGACTTTACTTTGCAGACAATGTGGCCAATGTGGATGACAAGAATAATGATGGCGGAATGGAGGAGAATGATTTTGCATTTGTTCTATTCCCGAATATTCGTTTTGAAAATGACAAAGATGCTTTTTATCGAATGGGATTAGTTACGGAATTTGACGACAGAAACAAATATGAGGTAACCTGTTTTGTGAAAATGCAATCCTTAAAATCAACGGAATTTGTAAGAAATGAAGGTAATAGCAACTATAATAAATGTCAAACGATTGTACTAGAAGGAAATAATTTTGATTACATACAGATTAGCAGTGACAATAGCAAGGGTATAGTTGTCCCAAAGCAAAAAATACAGAATGGTACAGATCAATTCACGTTTGCTGTCGATTTTGGCACTTCGAATACGCATGTGGAATATAAAGTTAATGACACACCCTCTAATCCTCTTGATATTACTAAAAAAGAGGAGCAACAAGTTTGTGCTTTGTCTGAAAAATATGGACAAATAATGCAGTCGGTATTGGATTCTGATTTTCTGCCAAGGCAGATAGGTGATAAAGAAGAGTTTAAATTTCCTATGCGAACTGTATTGTCTGAATCGAAAAATGTAAAATGGGAAGCAACGGTGCTTCCTTTGGCTCATGCAAATGTTCCATTTACATATGAAAAAAGGAAAGAATACGATTATAACCGAGCCATTACGAATCTAAAATGGTCTATTGATAAAGATAATATTAGAAAGGTTAAATGTTATATTGAATCTTTGTTTTTGATACTTCGAAATAAAGTAATCTTAAATAATGGAAATCTGACAGCAACCAAAATTGTTTGGTTCTATCCAATAAGTATGACTCGCAGCCGTTTCAATTTGTTCAAAAATTCGTGGGACGAGGCTTATCAGAAATATTTTGGTGGGGATGCAAATAATATTATTCCTATGACCGAATCTGTTGCACCTTATGAGTTTTTCAGAGGTACGATTCCTGCAGCTTCGAATATGGTAACTGTTGATATAGGGGGAGGAACGTCTGATATTGTAATAGCTGAAAGTGGCAAAATTAAGCATATTTCATCGTTTCGTTTTGCTGCAAATTCCATATTTGGCGATGCTTATGTCGATAACGCTGCAATTCAAAATGGAATTATTAGACAGTTCAAAGATGGTATAAAAACATCTCTAGAGGCTTCTGATATGAGTGACTTGCTTTGTGTTTATTCGACATTAGACAATAAGAATGTTTCAAGTAACATAGCTTCTTTCTTTTTTTCGCTGAAAGACAATAAGAAGATAACAGAAAAAGAAATTGCCAACAATGTCGATTTTAATAAATTGTTACAAGCCGATGATAGTCAGAAAATTGTATTTATATTTTTCTATACCGCAATTATTTATCATTTGGCTCATATCATGAAGGCAAAAGGAATGAAAATGCCTCGTCATATAACTTTCAGTGGTAATGGGTCGAAGGTTATTGCGATTCTCACGACTGATAAAATTCTATTGCAGGATTTTACAAAATTGATTTTTGAAGAAATTTATGGCAATAGTTATTCTGCTGATGGGCTATCTATAGTCTATAATGCCAAAAATCCTAAAGAGGCGACATGTAAGGGAGGAATCATTAATCCAGAGGCTTCCGATTATTCGCAAATTGAAAAAACGAAGGTCGTTTTAAAGAGTACCGACAATAAATCATTTGTTACTGAGGAGGATATATATAAGTCCATTTGTAGTGATGAGTACATAAAACAAACAACATCTCAAGTAAAAGCATTTATTGAATTTACACTTGGATTAAATAAAAAGTTCTCTTTTAAAAATAATTTTGGACTTGATTCGGATTCTTTTAATATAGCAGAAAAAGAGTGTTTTAAAGATTTGGAAACATATACAAAAAATGGTCTGAAACAAAAGATGAAAGAGGTGACGGAAGATGATGTGATTGAAGAATCGTTGTTCTTTTATCCATTAAATGGAATGTTGAATGCTTTATCTTCTGCTATTTGTGAAAGTAAATTATCTCAAAAAATATAAGGAATGAAACGAATAATAAATGTAATAACAATGATGGTTTTGTGCTATACGTTTGGTATGGCGCAAAATAATAATGATAAATTAAAGGAAGATTGGGGAAAATTGGTTGATTACGTCAATTGCCAATATGTGATGGCTTATTGTGGAAGCGAAGACTCTTCCTTTAGTGAAGAAGACACAAAGTCTTATAATGATAAAATTAAGCCAGTGTTAGAAAATTGTAAAATTGGTAATTCTATTGATTTTGATTCACTTTCTTGTTTGTTGAAAAAAAATGGGTGGAAAAGTACTGTGAATAATCTGGTTCGGAAAATCGAAGAGAGAAAAAACATTGAAGAAAAAACAATAGAAAAGTTAATAGAAATAGGAAACTTAGATGGTTTTTCTAAAAAATTAGAAAACCGCAAGGATGAGCTGAAGAAAGAAATAACAGAACATTATCAAAGTGAAGATAGTGGCAACACCTATTTTTCAGGAAATAGGTTGCTTTGGATTGTTATTGGCATAGAAGGTTTGCTTGTTTTTGCTTTAATAGGATTTTGTGCTCATCTAAGATCGCATTTGCCTGAACTGATAAAGAAGACTGCTTTTGAAAGCAAACGATTGGAGGATAAATTTGGATTGAAGAGTGAAGAAAATAAATTCCAATCTCCGAACTGCCAAAAAGTAAATGATGACAAAGAATCGATTGAAGAATTAAAAAGAGAAGTCGGAAAACTAGAAGAAAGAATTAGAAAGCTAGAAGAATGTAAGGTCGCAGAGCATCATAATGATGCAAGTGATTTTACTAAGAAAAATGAACAAGAGCATAATCAAGAGCCTGTTGTCAAGTATCTTAAAGACGTAGGGCCAAATGGGATTTTTAATCAGATTTTTGACGCCCCGCAAAATTGTTATTTTAAAATGTTTGATATAAAAGACGATTCCGCAAAATTTGAATTTGTTGGTGATGTGGAAAAAGCTATTGCCAACAAAGATGCCGTATTTGATAATACTTGTGAGACAAGTGGTACGTCAAGGAATGCTAAAAATATTAAGACAGAGGAAGCGGGAGAATTGAAACTGCAAAATGGTAAATGGCAAGTAACAAAAAAAGCAAAAATTAAATTTGAATAGTAAATCATGCACAATATTATTATAATTGCGATTATTGTATGTATCGTATATGTACAGTTGCGTATATATCAAAGGACAAAGAACAAGCTAGATGTTTTCAAAAATATTTTTTCTGATAAATTGAAGCTGAAATTGCAATCGTATTACAAAGAAATAGATAATTATGATGGAGATGAAAATGAATCTATTTCTGATGATACAGATGACAATGAAGATGAAGAATGTGAAGATGATAATTTACGTGAAACGTTTATTGCGATAGAAGGAAAAGATATTAATGATAATCCTATTAGGAAAAGAATTATCAATTCCATCAACTCGTATCTCGAGAATAACAACAATAGCGTAAGCGATTTCCATCTGCTCAAAGACATTGTGGATAGAAACTGCGATGCCGCAGAAGAGGAGATAGATGCTCAAATCCCAATGCCGTTATATTTGGGTTTGGCAGGAACAATGGCTGGTATTTTGGTCGGTGTTGGTTATTTGGTACTTTCGGGTGGTTTAAATGATTTGCTAACAACTGCAAACGGGAATGGTGCTGATGGAATTGAAGCACTGCTTTTTGGTGTGGCATTGGCAATGATAGCAAGTATTGTTGGCATTTCGCTGACCACCTATGGCTCAAGTCAAATGAAAGATGTGAAAACCAAGGAGGAGAATGGCAAACACATTTTTTTGAGTTGGATGCAGGCTAATCTTTTGCCAGCGTTGTCTAACGATACGTCTGCCGTTTTGAGCAAGATGACAGAAAACTTAGCTGAGTTTAATCGTACATTTACTAAGAACACGAAGGAACTGCGTGAAACTTTGTCTGTAGTGAACGATACAAGTAAGAACCAAGCGGATTTGTTGGATGCAATCAATAAATTGAAGCTGAAAAGTATTGCTACCGCAAACATTGATGTTTATGATAAGTTGCGAGACTGTACAGAAGAAATTGGACAACTTGGTGAATATTTACAAAATGTAAATGGGTATTTACAGAATGTGCGTGCATTGAATGATAAGCTCGACGTAAATGAGGAACGAACTAAAGCAATAGAGAGAATGGGTTCTTTTTTTGAAAGAGAGGTAGGAGAGATAGAACAACGTAAATCTATTATGTCACAGGCAGTTGGTCGTGTTGATGATAGTTTACAAGAAGCCTTTAATGCATTGAAGGAACATGCCGAAAAACAGATGGATGAACTGAAAAAGGCAAACACAAAGCAACAAGACGCTTTGCAAGAAAGATTGGCAGAAACAACGGTGATTGTTGATGAATTGAGGAAGTTGTCTGCAGTAAAAGATGCCGTTTTGAAATTTGAAACTGCGACTAAAGAACAGAACAAAAAAATTGATGATTTGGCAAAATCTATAAAAGATTTGGCACAAGTAAAAGCAAACGGTGGTACGGCACCTTTGTTGATGATGCCCTCTTGGATTAAGATATCAGTTGCTGCAGGAAGTGGGTTTATTGTGGCTTCTTGTCTATTCTTTGTTGTTGTCAAAGTCATATCTTTATTTAGAATATAATGGCAAAAGGTAAAAAAGAGTCTTTCTTTTGGACAAGCTATTCCGATTTGATGACGAGCTTGTTTTTTGTGATGTTGATGCTTTTTGTGCTGACTATTGCCTTGTTGCATAAAAAGATGGTGGATATTGAGAAAGAACGGAAAGCTACGGAAGAGCAGTTGGAAAAAGTAAAAGAAATAGAGGAGGCAACTAATAAGATTGATCCTACTTATTTTGAATATAGTCCAAAATATAAAAAGCATATTCTTAAAATAAAGGTAAGGTTCCCTGTTGGAAGTTCAAATATTGATAATGTGGATGTTAATACTTTGCAAGGTTTGTTACAAGCAGGAAACATAATAAGTAGGTTTATTGCTGATATAACCAACAAATATCCTGTGGTTAAATATCTGTTGGTTATAGAAGGCCAAGCATCAAGAGATGGCTATAATAAAAATTACGAACTAAGTTATGATCGTGCATTAGCTTTGCAACGATTTTGGCAAAGTAATGGAATTGATTTTGGCAAAAATTGTGAGGTTTTGATTTCGGGTAGTGGAATTGGAGGCACAATGCGAGAGAAAAACGAGAGTTTGAACCAACGATTTTTGATTCATATAATTCCTAAACCAGGTGTAATAGAAGCAAGTAAAAAATGAAACAAGCAATTTTCATTTATTTTTTAGTTCTTTTGTTTGGTGTGTCTTCTTGTAGTCGAAAATCTGGCAGGAAGAAAGTCGAACAATCTCGAATAACATCAAGTGCTATACAACGGCAACAAAATAGAGATGGACGTCCTTCTTCTAAGAAAGATGATGCAGCTCCTGTTTCTGAAATAGAGACCACGATGTCAGGGTCTCAAATTTTTGAGAAATATAATTCGGCGGTTTTTATGGTTTACACGTCCGATGGCTTGAATAATTATCAAGGTTCAGGCTTTTTTATCAGTGAAAAAGGCTTGGCGGTCAGTAATTATCATGTTTTTCAAGGAACAGGAATAGGATATGAGCAAATAAAGTTATCTGATGGGAGTCTCTGTAAATTGAAACGTGTGATTGCAAAAAGTGAAGATGATGATTTCTTTATTTTTGAGATAGAGACGAATGGTAGTCGGTTTAATTATATTCCAATCTCGGAACGAGTGCCGAAAGTAGGAGAGAAGGCTTATGCCATAGGTAGTCCGCGAGGATTAGAGAATACATTTTCGTCTGGCGAAATTTCGCAATTCAGAGGCGATGATAATCAATTAATCCAAATAAGTGTACCCATCGACCATGGTAGTAGTGGCGGAGCTTTAATTAATTCGTATGGTGAAGCGATTGGCATAACGAGTGCAGGATTAGATGATTCTGGCGCAAATCTTAATTTCGCGGTGAATATAAGTGTGATAAAGAGATGCTTGCAGTGAAATGGATAAGTTGAAAAAAATGATAATCCGTAATGTGTCCCACAGAAGATTTGCAATAACCCGGCATAAACGCTACCTATGGTATTTTGACAAAATGATTGCAAGTTATTTTTTATGACATCTCCCTACCTTCTTTCCCCTTTCCTCCCCAAAAAAATGTGAAGCCATTTATGAAAAATTGTCCGTATTAATTTTCTAAATGTTTATGTTGTAACTATATTTGCGGCGAAAATTTTCGTTTTATTCATTGTTAAATATATGAAAAGTATAAGTATTGGGAATCTGACGTTGAGCATGCCTGTTATACAGGGAGGTATGGGAGTCGGAATTTCTTTGTCGGGTCTGGCATCCGCAGTAGCCAATGAGGGTGGCGTGGGTGTGATTTCTAGCGCGGGGTTGGGCCTTCTGTATAAAAATTTTTCAACGGACTATTTGAAGGCAAGCATATTTGGTCTGAAGGAGGAAATCCGTAAGGCCAGAGAGAATAGCAATGGAGTCATAGGTGTGAATGTGATGGTGGCCATGTCCAACTTTGCCGATATGGTGCGCACTGCCATTCAGGAGAAGGCTGATATCATATTCTCCGGTGCCGGATTGCCGCTTAACATGCCGTCGTTCCTGAAGAAGGATAGTACCACGAAGCTGGTGCCCATCGTTTCGTCAGCCAGGGCTGCCAAAATTATCTGCGAGAAGTGGAAGAGTCTTTATAATTATCTTCCGGATGCCATCGTGGTGGAAGGCCCTAAGGCCGGAGGCCATCTCGGTTATAAGGAAAACCAGATTAATGACGTCAATTTCTCGCTGGAGAAGACCATCCCAGAGGTGGTGATGGTGGCAGACGAATATAAGTCGGAGAAGTCCATCCCTGTTTTTGCCGCAGGTGGCATCTATACAGGAGAGGATATGTCGCGTATTATGGAGCTGGGCGCCGCCGGTGTGCAGATGGGAACCCGTTTTGTGACCACCAAGGAGTGCGATGCTTCCGATGCGTTCAAACAGACCTATATCGATGCCTCGGAGAAGGATATCGAGATAATCAAGAGTCCGGTTGGAATGCCGGGTAGGGCAATCTGGAACAGCTTCATACAGAGGATGAAGGATGGAAATACGCATCCGAAAGCCTGCGTGTGCCACTGCATCAAGACGTGCGATAGCGAGAAAAGTCCGTATTGTATCATCATGGCACTATACAATGCCTTTAGGGGCAATTTGGATAGGGGATATGCATTTGCCGGATCCAATGCTTTCCGTGCGAAGGGAATAGAGACGGTTAAGGATATCTTCAATAATCTGAAGTCGGAATACGAGAACTATCAGATGAAGAAGAGTGCGAAATAAATTACGCATAGACAGCAAGGAAGAGACATGGGTTTGTATCCATGTCTCTTTTTTTTCGGGGGTCCGGCAAATGGCGATTTTTAGTTGTCCGGATGGAGTTTGTTTTTGTGGAAGAGCAGTGGCGCGGTTGGATGTGGTGACGGAATGCTGATTTTCCCCAAAAGAAAGTTATCAACAGCTTCTCTGCGGAATGTTGATAAGTATGTTTAAAATAGGAAGAGCCCATTCGGTGGGCAGATGTTTAAAAATGCTATTTTTGTATCGGTTTTTTCAGAAAAGGAAGATATGCAAGAGATATTCGGTATAATAGTAGATTTGATGAAGAGGCATTCATGCGTGATTGTCCCTGGATTGGGAGGATTTGTCATCAATGCAAAGGAGGCGGTGGCAGACCATCATTCCGATTATTTCTTGCCGCCAAGCAAAGAGTTGGTGTTCAATGCCAAACTGTCGCACAATGACGGGCTGTTGGCCCATGCGCTGATGCAGAGCCGAGGCGTCTCGTTTGATGAAGCCGACCGTATCATAGCGGAGAAGGTGGCCGGGTTGAAGGCTGTCCTTGCGGAGAAAGGTGTTTGTGAGGTGGGCAATTATGGCTACTTTACGGAAGGAAGGGCAGGGACATTCTTCAATTTCAAGAAAATGGAAATAGAGGATGTAGATTCGTTCGGATTGCATGAATTCTATTTTCCTGAGATAGAAAACAAAGAGGAGAAGAAGGAGAAGAAGGCTAGTCCTGGCGGGTTCATGAAGTCATTCCCCAAGATAATGGGAGGAGTAGCTGCCGCCATTGCACTGATGCTGTTTTGCCAGCCTGTCAATAATGGGGTCTCTTCAGACATGGCCACTTTTAACCCAATATCCTCAACTGTTTTGAATGTGGAGACGGAGCCCAACCATTATTATCTTGTTGTTGCGGGATTCACTTCGGAGGCGGAGGCTGTCAGCTGTCTGGATTCCTTGTCGGCTTTGCGTTCTGATAGCGTTGCGCAGTTGGGTGTCTTTTATAAAGGCGGCAGGTATTTGGTGTCCTGTACCCCGAAGGCTACGTTGGATGAGGCTGCCGATTTGAAGAGTGAACTGCTTGCAGCATCCGATTCTTTTTTTGTCAATTCGTATATATTAGGACTTTTGAAATAAAAGCAGATGGAAATAACGATAAATGAGAGCGAACTGATTGAGGCTTCGAAAGCTGGTATTGACGAGTTTTTGGCCGTTTTTACTGACAAGTACAAGACGGCGCTTAAAGACGGCGAGGTGACGGCAGAAACGATGTCGATGCTGAATGGATACCAGAATTCGCTGTTGGCGTTTGACCTTTTCCGCAGCCAGATAACCGAAGGCGGATTTGTCCAGCTAATCCAGAACGGGTATGGAGGTTACATCTTCGACAATCCGTTTGCCAAGTCGTTGCGTATCTTTGGAGCAGGCAAGCTGTCGAAGCTGGTCTATAAGGCCAAGGAGGTTTATGATGGCAATAAGAAAGAGTTGGAGAAGGAGACGACGGATGAGGAGTTTTACTCCATGTATGTCGATTTCGAAATCTTTGATGAGATGGAAGAGGAGTTTTTCGAGATAGAGGAGGAGTCTACCGATGCCGTAGCGCATTATGTAGATGATCATCTGGAACAATTCGCGACAATCGTTAAGTGATAAAATCCCCGAAAGGGGATTTTTTTTTGCCTTGATGTTAGTATTTTTTGCCTCTGATTCAGAAACTGATTTTTAATAAAGCCTTGACAACGGAGATGTGATTGCCTTCTATTTGTTCCAGTCCTGACCCTATGGTCTCCCTTCCGTCCGTATAGATGGAAATGGCATATTTAAGGTAGAGCGATATGTTGTGGCGTAGATTGTATTGCGCGTTGAGGCAGAATCTGTGACCTTTGCCATAGTAGGCAGGGATGGAAAAGACGTGCAGTATGTCTTTCTCGTAGATGTATATTCTGTTGTCGTATTCCGGCGTGTGGAAGTAGGCATATCTGAACGAGATCTTGAGATGGGGGTTTCTTATCCTGAATGAAAAATCTTGTGCGGCTGCCCATCCGAAGGTTTCCGGTTGCCCTTTGGCATCGTGAAAATTCATCTCAAATAAGCTATGTGTCTCCATGGAAAAGAAGGACTTGTGCTTAAGCCCGCAGCGTAATGACCTACGGATATTGTCGGATACGGTTCCGCAGATGTCGTTCTTCTCTACCGTTTTTCCCTTTAGTTTCAGATAGAGGTTCATCTTTTGGGATAAGAGGAAAGAGCTGTAAAAAAGGTAGTCGTGTCCTGTCGAGTAGCTTTTGTCCACGCCGAATCTTAGCCAAGGAAAACGGAATGCGTCGATATAGAAGGAGAAAAAGAAGCGTTTGACGGGTTTCATTTCGCACCCTAGATACAGTCCCTCTTCGTTCTCGATGCGGGAGTTTTCTCCGAATCCGTTGGCGTAGTTGGCTTGATAGCAGGGCGAATAGTTCCGATATAAGAGTAGGATTCCCATTCTGGAATTAGGGTAGAGCTTGCATCCGTTCATGAAAGCCCATTCTCGGCTGTTGTCAGTAGCCAGTTCGCCAAAGAATCTCATCTTGTATTTGCGGAAGGCGTAGTCCAGACTTGCGTTCCAGTGTTTGTCCGTCTGCTGTGTTTTGTGGCGGTTGTAGGCGTAGTCGGCGGGTTGTAGCGTGTCTCCGTAACGGTAATGCAGAAAGGTTAACCCGATGTGCCTGGTGGTTTGTTGATAGGTGACATTGCCTCCGTATATCGTCTCCGTCGTGTTTCTCTCCTTCTCCATCTCTTTGTCTGTGCGGTGCAATCCGTCGGTCTTGAACGAGGTGATGTGTCTGTTTTCCGACAAGTTGGAGTCTGTCTTTCTGTGGGATGCGAACAGGGAAGTCTCTATACCATACCCTTTGATGGTGATGCCTCCACCCCTCAAAAAACCGCTTTCCCCAATGGAGGTGTATTTTATGATGCCACGGTTCCTCTCCATGGTGTTGAGTACGTTGTTGGATTTCCCGATGATGGAGCTTGTGCCGATGACGAGTCCTTGCCCGAAATTTGCTTTGAAGTCGCCGACACAGATTCTCTTGACGGGGCCTATGCCGTTTATCTGTAGATGTGCCGAGGTGAAGTCGAAGACTCTGTTTCCGTTGCTCCAAGCACATTCTCCCGGGTCCTTTTCTCCTGCAAATCCCAATTGAAGGAGGTCTGAACATTGTAGTTTATATTTGAGATAGTAGTGGTTCGGGTCGCCTGTGTATTTGGATGCGGTGGATTCTGGTTCCGGATCCCGATATCCCTCCTTTGTCTCCAAGGTGCGGTCGTGGCGTATCTGTACCTCATTCCTTGAAGGGCTTAACCTTTGTGTGATTTTTCGTTCGTCGGAGTTGGAAATGAGGAGAAAAGGAAGCGCCGCCTCTATCTTCTCCCGGTTGAGGCCCGGAACATATTTCAGTTCATAAAGGCTGAGGAAGAAACCGAATTTATTTCTGTGATTCACAATGTTTTCGGCATCCGCATCGTTGAGGCAGGGCAGACGTAGCAAGTCAGTAACCGTAGCCTTGTTTATGTCTGTTTTTTGTCGGGAAAGTTCGGAAAATTCCTCCTCCAGCTCTTCCATGTCGATGCGGTTCTCTTCGTTTTCGGAGAGCGATTCTCCCATTTCTATCAGAATGTCGAACTCATTTCCTTGTGCAGCCATGCAGCAGGACAACGTTACCCATGCTATGGTCAATAGGCTTCTTCTCATGTAAATAGATATAGATTAGATATTGAAAAACAAAAATGGATGGCGTTTCTAAAAAGTCTTGCCTATCCCCACTGCAAATGAATATCCCAACTGCTTATGGAACAGGCTTGAAACGTCAATCGAGAATGCGTGAGTCTTGAAGCCTACGCCCAATGTGGGGGAAAACGGTTGCGAGAAGAATCCGCATCGAATGCGGAATTTCTCCAGTTTGTATTCCATCCCGTTTCTGATGTCCCAATCCTTTAGTTCGCTGTTGGCTACCTCTATCGTCCATTTTGAATTGTCGGTGATGGCGATTTCTGAACTGAGGAATCCGACGTTTGGCATTTGCCCTGTTATTTCTTCTGAACTCTCATTTACTCCTGCTTTTATAAGGTTTTGAATACAGAAGAAAAAAGAGAATTTTCGGGATGGAATATATGAAATTCCGATATCTGCGGATAATGAGAATCTGTTTTCTTCGCAACCTGAGTAGTGAAGGTCGTAGAGATGAAGGAGGTAGCCTAATGCAAACTTGGAAGATAGTCTTTTGGCCATTCCGCAAGAGAAGGTTAGTTCCTCGTAATGCTCATATCCGAATTTTCCGACGGAGATGTTGGTGTGGAAGAATCGGGTGGGATAGACGAGGCTGCACCTCCATTCTCCCAACTCTTTTTGTAGGTATAGGTCAGAATAACTGACGTATAGGTTCGGACTTCGGCACAAAACGGAGGAGGCAGGATTGAAAAACTGTTCAGAATTGGATGTGGTTTTTCCCAACGAAAGACATCTTGGGTCTGGCGTCGATGGCTTGTTCTGATAGTAGGCAGAGCAGTTGAATGAAAAAAACAAAACGGATAAAAAAGATAAAAATCGCATAAAAATAACCGGGTAGAAATTATAAAAGCTTAAAGAATAATATTTTGCCGTATTAAATAATTATATTTGCCGAATATAACTCATATTATTCGTCAATGGCAAAGATAATAAAATATATATTTCCGGCAATGATTTTTGCTGCCGCAACATTATCGATGAAGGCTCAGGATGTGATGGTGCAGGTGGATAATGTGGTGTCTGCCTATATTGAAGATGGCGATACGATACCGCAGCTTTTGTTGCCTCCCGTTTATGTATTTCCCGTTCTGCATTTCAAATCGAAGAAGGCGGAGAAGTTTTATTGGCGGACGGTGCGCGATGTGAAACGTACCTTGCCATATGCAAAGGCTATTGGACGGACGTTGAAGGACATCAATGCGGAGTTGGCTAAAATCCCGGACGAGAAAGATAAGAAGGCTTATATGAAATCGAAGGAAGACGATCTGTTTGGTAAGTATGAGCCAGAGTTGAAGAAACTGACGCTTTCCCAAGGAAAAATGCTGATTAGGTTGGTGGACCGTGAATGTGAACAGACTTCGTACGAATTGATAAAGCAGTATCGTGGTGGCTTCAGGGCCTTCTTCTGGCAAGGTTTCGCCAAATTGTTTGGCGCCGACCTGAAAGCCTCGTATGATAAGGATGATGAGGATAAAATAGTGGAGCGTGTCATTATTTTGGTGGAGGCTGGTCAGCTTTGATTTTTGTTTATTTGGAAAAAATGAATGAGTTATGGATGTAAAACGAATAATTGGTATCTTCTTGTTGTTGTTCTCATGGTCTTTTTTCGGTTGTTTCGGTCATAAGGATCTGTTTGTCCCGGTAGACGATGTGCACATACAGTATGAAGGACGTTTCTTTTCTCCGGACAGCACTCGGTTGAGGCTGGATTATCCGGGTACCCGTATCCGTTTGTCTTATGATGGGACCGATGCTTTCATAAAATTGAAACCCTCGGCCGGATATTTCTCAGTTAGTGTGGATGGTGGAGATCCCTTCAAGTTTAACTCGGCCAGTTGTGGCGAGGACGGTTTGTTCCGTCTTACTTCCGGATTGGAGAGGGGAAAGCATACCGTGGAGGTAACCCTTGTTTCGGAAGGATTGTTTGACCAACCTGAGTTCTTCGGATTTTTATTGGATGGCGATGCCGAACTTCTTACATTGCCTGCAAAAAAACATAGAATGGAGTTTATCGGCAACTCCATCACTTGCGGATATGGAGTGGAGGCAGCCAACGAGGATGAAAAGTTTAACGATTCGACCTCCAACTTCGTCAAGTCGTATGCCGCACTTACGGCGAAGGCTTTCGATGCGGAGATGATGGTGGTGGCTCGTTCTGGAATCGGGGCTTATCGGAATTTTGATGATAAACCGGAAGGCTCACTCCGACCTATGCCGGTGGTTTATGAAAACATACTTATTTCGGGAGAGCGGACACAATGGGATTTCTCCCGTTTCACGCCCGATGTGCTGTGCGTGAACCTAGGTACCAATGATCTGAGCACGACGGGCTGTCGTTTGGATCTTCTTGAGAATGCGTATCGTAATTTCATTTCCCGCATAAGGGCCAACTATCCTGCTACGAAGATTGTTCTTCTGTCGGGTTGCATGGTGCGTCCTGGCGAAGGATTGGAGGAGCTGCGGACTATCTTGGACAGGATAGCGGGCGACTTCAAAAAGGCGGGCGATGAAAATATCTTTCGTTTTGATTTCACGCCACATGATGGCTCTTTGGGTTATGGGGCCGATTGGCATCCTTCCGCCGGCCAGCAGCAGAAGATGTCTTTCGAGCTTATTCCGTTTCTCTCCTCCATAACCGGATGGAAGGTGGAATAATGTTCTGACCATTTGTTGTTTGATGAAATCTTTCTATCTTTAGGATAGAATCATCTTAAATCCATATTGCCATGAATAAACTATGTCTATTGTTCCTGCTGTTAACGGTGATGGTCGGTTCGTGTGGCAAGCGCCATGCCGTTTTCCCGTTTTCCGAAACGATGGAGCTCACGCTTGATTCGGGGGTGCTGAAGGTGGGCACATTGTCACGGTCTACCTCCTATTTCAACTATAAGGGCGAGGATATGGGCTATGAATATGAAATGGCTTCCAAGTTTGCTAAATCAATGGGTTTGAGGCTGGATGTCGTTACAGCGAAAGATATGGATGGTCTGGTCGCTTTGCTCTCAAAAAACGAAGTTGATCTGATAGCCTACCCATTGTCTATCACCAATGACTACAAGGAGCGTGTCCGGTATACCGATCATGAATATGTCACCAATCAGGTGCTGGTACAGCGCAAAAACAAGAAGCGGCCTTTGTTGAAGGATGTGACGGAGCTGATAGGCAAAGAGGTTTATGTGGTGGAAAATTCCAAGTACCATGAACGGCTGAAAAACCTGAATGAGGAGATTGGTGGTGGCATTCAGATCCGCACGGTCTCCAATGAGGAGGATGAGGAGAAGCTTATAAAGCGGGTTGCGGAGGGAGATATCGAATATACGGTGGCCGACAATAACATTGCGGATGTCAACAAGACCTATTATCCAAACATAGATTCTCATCTGAAGGTGAGCTTTGACCAACGCTCGGCTTGGGCGGTTTCTTTGGATGCCGATAGCCTGTATACGGTGGTGAACCATTGGTTCCGTGAGTCGAAAAACAGCTACATCTACCAATATCTTTATTATAAATATTTCCAGCAGATTAAATTGAATGGACGTGGTGGAAGCAGAAAGTACATTAATAAACACAAAATATCGGTGTTTGATGGCCTGTTCAAGAAATATGCCCCAGCTTTGGATTGGAACTGGAAACTGTTGGCGTCTGTCGCTTATCAGGAGTCTAAGTTTGACCCGACGGTAGAGTCGTGGATGGGAGCGAAGGGCCTGATGCAGTTGATGCCTCAGACAGCAATGGCCTATGGCATGGATACCTCTAAAATGATGAATCCGGAAGAGAGCGTCAAGGCGGCGACAGCCTACCTCAAAGCGGTGGAAAGGCAATTTTCTGACATATCAGACAGACAGGAGCGTTATAAGTTCATTCTTGCCAGTTATAATGCGGGAGTAGGTCATGTGCGGGATGCGATGGCGTTGGCGGAGAAGTTTGGAAAGAATTCGAAAAAATGGGATGGAAATGTGGACGAATATATCTTGTTAAAGAGTAATCCGGAATATTTTAACGATCCGGTGGTGAAACACGGCTATCTGCGAGGGGAGGAGGTTTGTAATTTTGTGAGCGAGATAATGATACGCTATCATGAATATATGGATGTGATTAAAGAAAAGTAAATTGTTCGTACATGATGTCCTTGTAATAGTCGGAAGGTTAGAGCGTTTCCTAGATGTGGTATCGCCACAGTATATCCCGTAGGGATAATCTATCGGTAGAAAATAAAGAGGAGACGGATACGCCAATGCTTTTGCTCTCGTTTGTTTCTGATTTCGTCGATTTTCGGATAGGATTCTACAGAATGGACGGGATTTTTTCAAAACGCCTCACCATCGGCATGTGGTCACTCTTTTTTCGACAATTCCAAATCCGTACAATTCCATTTCTGTTGCCGAACGTTTTTTGGAATGTTCTAATATATCTATGTTAGAAAAAATGAAATGATAATCCACAAAGAAGACTAAGCCAGTCCTAATCTCTTGTTGTATACTCGGTGCTTAAAATCAGTCACATGACCAACTGATGCCAACAGAAGACGGTCGAATTTCCGTTCGCCGGAGCCCTGACTATTGAGCTTGTCACAAAGCCCGTTCAGCTTGTGGAGCATCTCCCAGACGGGCTGGTAACGCTTGTGCCCCAACTGCCGTTGGAGTTCGATTGCAGAAAACGTTTTCTTGGTAGTCGTCAGCAGGTGCATGGTCATGAACCAATACAGAAACGGCAATTTCGAATTCTCCATTACCGTGCCCTTGCGGATGCTCTCCCTGTGACGGCACTTCTTGCATTCGTAGCTAAGCTTGTCACTTTTCCAGTACCATTCCTTGTGCCCGCATCTGGGACAGACACGAATCTCTCTCTCCCTTAACTCCCTCAATTTTGTGATGCAAGACTCCTCGTCCGGATATTTTTGTGCGAATTCCAACGGTTTCATTCCAATGCTGATTTTATATATGCTCAAAGTTAGCGTTTTTTCCGGGTTAATGCAAATCTCCAGTGTGGCATATTGCGGATTATCACATAATGGATGGTATGATTATAAAAAAAATGGAGACCGGACGATTGTGTCTGGTCTCCGTTTTTTGGAATGTTCTAATAATCTATGTTAGAAAAATTAATATCTGTACAACTCTGATTTGTAAGGACCATCGACCGTTACTCCGATGTAAGCGGCTTGGGCAGGAGAGAGTGTCGTCAGTTTCGCTCCGATTTTGCTTAGGTGTAAGCGAGCTACCTCTTCGTCCAAGTGCTTAGGTAGGCAATAAACGTCTACCGGATAGTCTTTGGAGAACAGCTCCATTTGTGCCAATGTCTGGTTGGTGAACGAGTTGCTCATTACGAATGAAGGATGTCCGGTGGCGCAGCCAAGGTTGACCAGTCTTCCGTCGGCCAATAAAATTATCGAATGTCCTTCCGGAAAGAAGTATTGGTCTACCTGAGGCTTTATGTTGCGGCATCGGATGCCCTGATATTTCTTCAGTTTCTCCACTTGAATCTCATTGTCGAAGTGCCCTATGTTGCAGACGATGGCGTTGTTCTTCATCTTAGACATGTGTTCGATGCGGATGATGTCAATGTTTCCTGTGGTGGTGACGTAGATGTCGCCCAAAGGAAGCGCGTCTTCGACCGTAGTCACTTCAAACCCTTCCATGGCAGCTTGTAGCGCGCAGATAGGGTCAATCTCGGTTATGAGCACACGGGCTCCGTAAGAGCGCATGGAGTGTGCGCAGCCCTTACCTACATCTCCGTATCCGCAAACCACCACTACCTTGCCTGCTATCATGATGTCTGTGGCGCGTTTTATTCCGTCTGCCAATGACTCGCGGCATCCGTAAAGGTTGTCAAACTTTGATTTGGTCACGGAGTCGTTGACGTTGAATGCCGGGAATTTCAGTTTGCCCTCGTTCTTCATTTGATACAGGCGGTGAACTCCTGTGGTTGTCTCTTCCGAAACTCCCTTGATTTCAGGAAGCATATTGCTCCAGAAATTCGGGTTGACGCTGATGACCTCTTTCAAAGCTTTCATCAGGCATATCTCGTCCTCGCTTTCGGCGTTGACGTCCAATATGGAAGGATCCTTCTCCGCGTCGGCTCCGGTGTGGATCATCAATGTGGCGTCACCTCCGTCGTCAACAATCATGTTCGGACCTTTGCCGTTGCCAAAGTTGAGAGCCTGGAGTGTACACCACCAATATTCGGTGAGATTCTCGCCTTTCCATGCAAAAACAGGGACGCCGGCTTGTGCGATGGCGGCTGCGGCATGGTCTTGCGTGGAGTATATGTTGCAGCTTGCCCAACGCACTTCTGCGCCAAGGGCTACTAATGTTTCAATCAACACGGCTGTCTGTATTGTCATGTGGAGAGAACCTGAGATTCTAGCTCCCTTCAGTGGTTTTTGTTTCCCGTATTTTTCGCGAAGAGCCATAAGGCCGGGCATCTCTTGTTCTGCCAATTCAATCTCCTTTCGCCCGAAATCGGCCAGTGAGATATCTGCCACTTTATAGGGCAGTGTTGAAAACAAACTTTCTTTTGTCATGTTATTTTATAGTATGATAAATTTGATTCGCAAAAATAGTAAATTATTTAGAAGCTATTTGAATTTTATCGTTAGATTATTTGTGATGCATTTCCATGTTTTATGAGGCGAAGGGATACATGGAGCTTTGAACCGTTACTTGAAAAATAGGCGAAGATGATATGTATATGGCGTGTATCAATTATATTAATGAAAAACGGCTTCTGAAGAATAGGATAGGCTGATAAGCTGATAAGCTGAGTAATTTTGCTTATTTTTGTGACCGAAGCTATTTTAATACCCCAAGGAAATGGATAAGGAATGTGAACAGAAAGATGAAATGTCGCAAGAGTCCGTGAAAACGGAAGGCGGAAGGCTGATGCGAGACCCGCAGCATGGCGTGCTGGGTGGTGTGCTGGCTGGTGTGGCAGACTATACCCACGTCAATTCGGTGGTGCTGCGTTTGGTATTTGTTTTCCTTTTCATGTTCGGTGGCGCATTTGTCATTCTGATGGGTGTTTATCTATTGGCATGGCTACTCATGCCGCAGAAGCGTGAACCGGTTGTTTCGGAAGAGATGGTCGGTCAAGATGAAGCTCCGTTGGCAGGCATCGGTGGCAGTCCCTTGTCTAAAGGTCTGAAGTTGGGTTGTCTGTGCGTGGGAGGTACGGTCGCGTTTGTCATCTTGATTTTTGCTCTGCTGTTGGTGGTTCCCTCTATCTATTTGTCTGATTTCATCCATATTATTTCCGATCTTGATGATGGCGCTTTTGATGCTATCACTTTTAATGTTCAATATACTCCTGACATCCCTCAATTAGTAATAGGTGCCTTGATTGTTTTTGTTATGCCGATATGGTATCTGGTTCGTCTCCGAAAAACGAATGAAGAGCGGGACACTGAGGGCCGTTCTCTGTTTTGGATTCTGCTGCTGGTCTGGATGGCTGGAATCTTTATGATTATAAGTTCGTTAACTAATAATAGAGAAGATTTTGAACGGTCAGACGTTGATAATTCGTTTTTTAACGTTAACTTTGAGCAAAATAAGATTTGAAAAATACTAAAAGAGAAAAGATATGAAATCATTGCGTAAATATGTTATTGCGGCTGTGGCTCTGTTGCTGGGTCTTGTTTCATTGAACGTGTATGCACAGCAGTCGGCGGAGAAATCGGCGACAAGCACGGATGCGAAGCAAACTAAAAATGCGAATGTGATGGAGTTGACCAAAGCGGAGTTCTTGAAAAAAGTATATAATTACGAGACGCAGAAGGAGTGGAAATACCAGGGCGACAAGCCTTGTATCCTTGACTTTTATGCCACTTGGTGTGTTCCTTGCCGTATGTTGTCTCCCCATCTGGATGCGTTGGCGAAAGAGTACAAGGGGAAAATTTACGTTTATAAAATCAACGTGGATAAGGAGCGTGATCTGGCCGCTGCGTTTGGAGCTAGTAGTATTCCTTTGATTATCTTTGTCCCGATGAATGGACAGCCGCAGGCTAATCGTGGCTATCTGCCGAAGGATGACTTGGAGAACGCTATAAATACCGTTCTTCTGAAAAAGAAATGAAATCGTTGTTAATTAGCATACTTCGAAGTCTGGATTCTTGGAATCCGACTTTGAAGTTTTTTTTATATATAAACCTATTTTTGGGAAACATAATCTTCTCATATTAAAATTGAAATAACTAATGAAGGGTATTATTTTAGCTGGAGGAAGTGCAACCAGACTCTATCCGTTATCAAAGGCAATCTCGAAACAGATTATGCCTGTTTATGACAAGCCGATGATCTATTATCCATTGTCCACCTTGATGTTGGCGGGGATGAAAGAGGTGCTTATTATCAGTACGCCGAGAGACTTGCCTATGTTTGAGGCTCTTTTGGGGACAGGTGAGAACTTGGGAATGAAGTTCAGCTATAAGGTTCAGGAAAATCCGAACGGATTGGCTCAGGCTTTTGTGCTGGGAGCTGAGTTCCTGAACGGAGAACCGGGTTGCCTGATTTTAGGAGATAACCTTTTCCATGGACAGAACTTCTCTTCCATGTTAAAGCATGCCGCTTCGGTAGAGAAGGGTGCATATATATTCGGTTATTATGTGAAGGACCCTACCGCCTATGGCGTGGTGGAGTTTGACGAGAATAATAAGGTGGTGTCGTTGGAAGAGAAGCCGGAATGCCCGAAATCCAACTATGCGGTGCCCGGTCTTTATTTTTATGACAAAACGGTGACGGAGAAGGCAAAGGCCTTGAAGCCATCGGCCCGTGGGGAGTATGAGATAACCGACTTGAATAAGATATATTTGGAAGAGGGCACGCTGAAGGTAGAGCTTTTCGGCCGTGGATTCGCTTGGCTGGATACAGGCAATTGCGATTCGTTGCTGGAGGCCGGCAATTTTGTGGCTACCATACAGAAGCGACAAGGTTATGACATCGCCTGCATAGAGGAGATAGCATGGAGAAATGGCTGGATCAATGATATTCAGCTTCGTCAGGCCGGCGAATTGTTGAAGAAAACACAATATGGACAATATATATTATCATTGTTAGAAAAATGAATTTCATAGAACAGAGCATACCCGGAGTATGGGTTATTGAGCCGAAGGTGTTCCTCGATAGTCGTGGATACTTTATGGAGGCTTTCAAACAGAATGAGTTTGAGCAACATGTAGGTAAGGTGAACTTTATTCAGGATAACGAGTCGAAGTCGTCTTATGGTGTACTTCGTGGCTTGCATTATCAGAAGGGTGAATTTTCTCAAGCCAAGTTGGTCCGCGTACTTCGTGGTGAGGTATTGGACGTGGCTATTGACATCAGGAAGAGCTCTCCGACTTTCGGAAAACATGTGGCCGTGAGGCTGAGCGAGGATAACAAAAGGCAGCTTTTCATTCCTCGTGGATTCGCCCATGGTTTTGTGGTCCTTAGTAAGGAGGCTGTGTTTACTTATAAGGTGGATAATGTTTATGCCCCCCAGGCTGAAGCCGGCATCGTATTCAATGATCCGCAGATTGCCATAGAGTGGGGTGTGCCCGAAAAAGATATGCTTTTGTCAGATAAGGATAAGGTCTCTCCTTTGTTGAAGGATGCCCTTGTCTTTGAATAAAATAATAAGGAAATGAATGTATTGGTAACGGGAGCCAACGGACAGTTGGGTAACTCCATAAGAAAGATATCGGAAGAGTATTCTTCTAACATTTACTTTTTCACGGACATGCCCGAAGTGGATATCACAAATCTTGCTTTGTTGGAAGGTCTGATGAAAGAGAAGAAGATTGGGGCAATCATTAACTGTGCAGCTTATACGGCCGTTGATCGTGCTGAGGATGATGCGGCTCTGGCAGCGAAGATTAATGTGGATGGCCCTCGTAATCTGGCCATTGCGGCAAAAAATGCCAATGCTAAATTGGTGCATATTTCTACAGACTATGTGTTCGACGGCAAGTGTAATCTGCCATTGAAGGAGACCGATAATACTGCTCCTATCGGCGTTTATGGCAGAACCAAACGTGCGGGAGAGGTGGCTGTAGAAGAGGTCGGTGGTGATGCTATCATTATCCGTACGGCATGGCTTTATAGCGAGTTTGGTGGCAATTTCGTGAAGACGATGCTTCGCCTAGGGAAGGAGAAAACGGAGATGGGTGTCGTCTACGATCAGATAGGAACGCCTACTTTCGCCACCGATTTGGCGTATGCAATCATGGATCTTTTGACGAAGGGATTTTCTGGATTTACGCTCTATCATTTCTCCAACGAGGGTGTCATCAGTTGGTATGACTTCGCTAAGACGGTTTTCGACCTTTCCGGTATAAACATGAAGTTGAATGCTTTGGAAAGTTCCGAGTATCCATCGAAGGCTGAACGTCCGGCGTATAGCGTATTGAACAAGAAAAAGATTAAACAGGCAGGTGTGAGGGTGCCTTATTGGAGAGATTCTCTGATAAAGTGTTTGGATTTGTTGAAGTAATCACATCATTTTCAGATAAAAAGAGGTTTCGTGATGTTTTCAATGTTACGGAACCTCTTCTTTTTTGAGAATTATTTGTATTTGCCGTTTTTTTTATAAAGCTTTTTAGGAGATATCTGTGCTTCTGTTTTGCGTAGTTTGATTATACTTGTAGAAATAAACTAAAGGACTTTGTTATGTATCTATTGAAATTTGAACCGATATTAAAAGAGGTCATCTGGGGTGGGTCTGATCTTTGTATCTATAAGGATATCCAACCAAGAAGGCACTCAATAGGAGAGAGTTGGGAGGTGTCTACCGTTCCAGGTTTTGGATCTGTCGTTTCAAATGGAGAGTATGCGGGCATGTCTCTTGTTGAAGTGATAGAAAGGGAGAAGTCCAATCTTTTAGGTGAAAAAATTTATGCACAGAATCCAGATTCTTTGCCGTTGCTATTCAAGTTTATGAATACGGACGATAAATGCAGTGTTCAGGTGCATCCGAACGATGAGCAGGCGATGCGGAAGCATCATTGCAAAGGGAAGACGGAGATGTGGTATGTCATTGATGCACAGCCGGGAGCCGAACTTGTTTCGGGATTCTCCAAACAGATGGACGAGGCCGAATGTCGAAGGCACATCGAGAATGGAACGTTGGATGAAGTGTTGATGCGACATAAGGTGAAGGCCGGCGATGTGTTTTATATACCTGCCGGACGAATCCATGCTGTTGGTGGCGGACTGTTATTGTCCGAAATACAGCAGAGCTCTGACCTTACCTATCGTGTCTACGATTATGGCAGGAAGGATGCGCAAGGTTGTTCGCGGGATTTGCATGTAGAGGAGGCGATGGAGGTGCTGGATTTTTCGTATGTCCCGGTTGAAAAGATGTACAAGTCTACGGATGGAGCTGATGCTGACTCCGTGGTTTTGATAGACAGTCCTTTCTTCAAAGTGAATCTTTTGAATGTAAAATCAACTAGAAATGTGGATTATTCTGCGTTGGACTCCTTCGTTGTGTATATGTGTACGAAGGGTTCTTGTGTGTTGTCTGCCGATGGTGGCGTCGATGTCCCGCTACGGCAGGGAGAGAGTGTGTTGATTCCTGCTTGTGTGAAAAAACTGGAGGTTAGACCGTTGTCGGAAGATACGAAGATTTTGGAAACGTATATAGATTGATGCGTATTGGTCAAGTAATCGTCAAAAAATGGCTTGGTAAAGTTCCATGCATCGTGTGTGGAAATATGTTTTTTGACGATTCATACATTAAAAAGGAGATGCCCGATTAAAAATCGGGCATCTCCTTTTTAATGGAGGTACTTGTTATAGACTGAACAACTTTTTCAAATCATCTTTCTTGTCTGTCTTTTCCCAAGTGAAAAGTTCCACCTCTTTGGTGAAAGTCTTGCCGTTTCCGTCGATAAAGGTTTTTACCTTTTTCTCCGGAGTGCGGCCCATATGCCCGTAAGATGCCGACTCCTCGTATATCGGGTTGCGTAGTTTTAATCTGTCTTCGATGGCTTTCGGGCGCATGTCGAAAATCTTACTGTCGTTGATTTTCTTTGCTATTTCTCCGTCTGTCATATTTACTTTTGCAGTGCCGTAAGTGTTGATGTATAGGTTCATAGGCTCTGCCACTCCGATGGCATAGGCTACCTGTACCAACACCTCGCTGGCTAGGCCTGAAGCCACGATGTTTTTTGCTAGATGTCTGGCTGCATAGGCTGCAGAACGGTCAACCTTTGAAGGGTCTTTTCCTGAGAATGCGCCGCCTCCGTGCGCACCCTTTCCTCCGTATGTGTCCACTATAATCTTGCGTCCCGTAAGACCTGTGTCGCCGTGGGGACCTCCGATGACGAACTTGCCCGTAGGGTTGACCAGTAGCTTGAAGTCGCCTTTGAGAAGTGCTGCGTATTGGTTGTCTTTGGCAATGACACGGGGAAGAAGGATGTTCCTTACATCTTCCTTTATCTTTTTCACCATCTCTTCGTCGGCCTGCAGCTGGCTTTTCCCGTTTCCGGCTGCGATGAACTCGTCATGCTGGGTAGAGATGACGATGGTGTCTACTCTTTTCGGTTTGTTGTCGTCGCCGTATTCTATGGTGACTTGCGATTTTGAGTCAGGACGGAGATAGGTCATCACCTTACCTTCCCTGCGGATGGCTGCCAGTTCGATAAGCAGTGCGTGGGCCAAGTCTAGCGAGATGGGCATCAGGTTGCTTGTCTCGTCGCAGGCGTAGCCAAACATCATGCCTTGGTCGCCGGCTCCTTGGTTGTACGGATCTTCACGTTCCACGCCTCGGTTTATGTCGGGCGACTGTCCGTGGATGGAGGAGAATATTCCGCATGAATTGCCGTCAAACATATATTCGGCTTTTGTGTATCCGATGCGGTTTATTACTCTTCTTGCTATCTCCTGGACGTCTACATACGTATTGCTTTTTACCTCGCCGGCCAATACTACTTGTCCGGTGGTCACCAATGTCTCGCAGGCTACTTTTGCGTTTGGTTCCAATGCAAGAAAATTGTCGAGAATGGCATCCGATATCTGGTCGGCCACTTTGTCTGGATGACCTTCAGAAACGGATTCCGAAGAAAATAAATATCCCATATTTATAGATAAGTTTATGGACGCCTTCCTTTTTTTTGTGCGTCCCAGTTATACATAAAGTTTAAGGTTGCGATGTTCTCGTGACAGAGAAAAATAGCTTTCTCTACCTGTTGAACGGTAAAACCTTAAAAATGGGATTTGGCAGTTTTTTATGTGCAGAAAAAATTATGTAATTTTTAGCATTTTTTTTCTGTGGTTGCAATCAGCCAAATCTATCCACATTTTGATGGCGCAAATATACGCTGTTTTTCCGAGAGCATCATTAATCTCCTCCTTTTTTTATAAATTCTTAGGGAAAAGGAGCGTTGATTCTGCCGTTTTTATCTTCGTTGAATAGAAAGCATTTAATATCTTTGCCGAGTAAAAAGTTATGAATATGCGAAAGATTTTTTTAGCCCTATTGTTGGCGGTATCGGTTCTGTCTTGTACGGACGGAAGCCGTTTTGTGGTGAAAGGAACTGTTTCCGGTGCGGATAGCACAATGCTTTATCTGGAAAGGAACGGATTGGATGGCTTGTCTGTTTTGGACTCTGTCCGGTTGGATGCGAAAGGTGGGTTTTCGTTGAAAGGAGAAAAACCGCAGCTTCCTGAGTTCTATCGGTTGCGGTTCGGTTCCAAAATCATCCCCTTCTCGGTGATACCGGAGGGCGAAAGCTCATTTTCTATCCGTGTGGATTCTTTTCCTGCCTATACGGTGGAGGGGTCTGACGTGAATGGACAGATTCAGCGGATTGTGGCTTTGGTAAGTGCCACGAATGCGAAGATTGCGGCGGAGGTCGACGCTTTCGCAAGAAAAGAATACGATAGCCGTGATACGTTGGAAGCGAAGATATTTGAGAGTGTGAAGGTTTATAAGGATACGGTTCGCCGGATTGTCTTGGCCGACACGAAATCTCCGGTTGCTTATTTCGCCATCTTTCAGAAGTTGAACTATGGTATTACTCCTTTCTCTGTTTTGGATAAGTCTGATTTGAAGGTCTATTCGGCGGTAGCCACTGCGTGGGATTCCCATTACAAGGAGTCTGTGCGGACAAAGCAGATGCTCAATATGATTCAGCAAGCCAGAATGGACATGACGCAGGCTGCCCTTGAACGGTTCTCTAATGAGAATCGGTCTGGTTTTGTGGATCTCAATCTTCCGAATAGGAAAGGAGATCGCGTGCGTTTGTCTTCCATGAAGGGAAAATATATTCTGCTGGACTTCTGCTCTTATTCGCAGATGACCCCCGATGATATTCTGATTTTGAAGGACCTTTATGCGAAAAATAGGGCGAAAGGGTTGGAAATCTACCAAGTGTCTTTCGATCAGGATTTGGACTACTGGAAAAAGATGGTGGCAGATTTTTCGTGGACTTGTGTCAGCGACTTGTTGGGCACATCGGCAAGTACGTACAACGTGACATCGTTGCCGGCCAACTATCTGATAGACAAAGACGGTAATGTCGTGGCAAAAAATGTCAGATGGGATATGGTTGGTTCTTTACTGAAATAGGAAAGGAATGATATAGGATAAAAGCGGGGGCGGTCCATTCTTAATGGACCGCCCCCGCTTTATGTTTTGTGATTATAGCACCGTTTTGCCCAGCCGCTCTATCAGACTGTCGCGAACGGCAAAGAATGCGGACAACTCTTCCTTCTTGACAGGTTCTACGGATGGCGATTCCATCTTCAGCGGATTGATGGGCGTCTTGTCCTTATATACACGGAAGTCGAGGTGCGGGCCGGTAGAGAGTCCGGTACTTCCCACAAAGCCTATTGTTTCTCCTTGTCTGACGAAAGAGCCTACGCTGATGCCTTTCGCAAATCGGGAGAGGTGCATATATACGGTGGTGTACATGCCGTTGTGCTGCACCTTTACGGTGTTGCCGCCACCCGTGTGGTAGCGCTTCTCTATGATTCGTCCGTCGCCGATGCTTACTACCGGAGTCCCGGCTGGAGCCGCATAGTCTACGCCATGGTGGGGTCTGCGTATCTTCAGTACGGGGTGCATGCGGCTGTTGGAAAAGGAGGAGCTGATGCGTGAATATTGTAGAGGAGCTTTCAGAAAGGCCTTTCGTAAACTGTTGCCCTCGTAGTCGAAATAGTCTGTCCTCTCACCTTGCGCGAAAGGAATGGCGTGGAAGTCATTCCCGCAGTGGTTGAAGATGGCGCACTTTATGGTGTCTATTTTGATGAAGGTGGAGTCTACCCATACCTCCGTATAGTCTACCTTAAATTTGTCGCCTTTCTGTAGCCCGAAGAAGTCGATGTTCCAAGCGTAGATGTTGGACAGCTCATAGGCTAGCATGAACGGGATGTTTTTCTCCGTGACGGCATTCCAAAGCGAGGTGGTGATTTCTCCCTCCACGATGCGTTCTTTTATCACATAGTCTTTTTTGCCTGTCTGTATTTGGATGCTGTCGCCTATCTGGTAGGTGATGTAGTTGATTTGGTCTATCTCGTAAACGAAATATTTCACCGTTTTTGCCGAGTCCTGCGAATCTCTGATGATGCAGTAGTTGTTGCCGTTCCTTATTTTGCGGACGTCGAATGTCTCTTTCGATTTCTCGGCCAGATAGTGGATGGTGGCCCTGTTTACTCCGTAGCCGGAGAGAATGTCGCTCAGCGTTTTGTTGTTTGGTATTTTGTCTTGTATCACTTCCATCCCCTCCGTGCCGATGCCGTAGATGGAGTCCTGCTCCTTTATCGTTTCTTCCTGTTCCAATTCTTTATTGTCGTCGGTCTTGTTGACGGAGTTGCAGCCATATAAGACGAATGTTATTGGTATCAGTAATAAATAGTATATCTTGTTCATTCTTGTGTTTTTCTGTTCATTGTGTCTTTTCGTACTACAAAGATAACAAATGGGATATAAAGGTCAAGGAAAAAGAGGCATAAGAACCCGTAATCCTTCTAAAAAAATCTTTCCAAAGGGAAGATGAAAAATGATTTTTTCTTCTCTTATGGGCGATGCGAAGAAATCATAAAAAATGACTTTCAGACGTCCAATTCATCTGGTGTGGCCTATAATCTGGTTGGTTTAATCAATAACATGGTAAAGGTTGAAAGATGATTTCATCTTTCAACCTTTATGAGAATATCTGATAGTTGAATTATTGCTACTTTAAGTTTTCCTTTTATTTTGTCACAACATTATATAATTCCTTATATGACTTAACCACATCATACTTTATGTCACTCGAGCTGATGGCTGCGAAGTGACGGCGAGCACATTCTATCTTTGAATCTTCCGATCCGCGTAATTGAGATTTTTCCAGGCTGTTGCCTTTTGTCTCGGCTACGAAATAGATGTGTTTCACTGTTCCTTCACGGAATGCTACAGCCCAGTCTGGATTGTAGTGTCCCATTGGGGTGTTGATATAAAATCTGTTTGGTAATTTGGTATAAACCACCACATCTTCTTGCTTTTCAAGTTCTTCGGCAAATTGTTTCTCAATGCCTTGACTATCTACTACCACCAAGTCATAGAGTGATTTGGTTGACTCGATAGCATTCACTCCAAGTTTGCCCCTTAGAGTTGACTCTGTGAAGATGTCCTTCTCGTAAGTCTTGCTCATCTTTTCATATTTGATACACTGTATTACCGACAATGCCTTGCAATCATTGATTATACGACTAACCTTCAGGATAAACTCTTCGGGGTTCATCTTGAATTGGTGGAATGTAGCGGGCAATATACCTTTCAGTATTTCAATGACTGTACGTCGTGTAAGACCTGTATTACCAACCAAATCACCGATAAGGTCGTATGCAACACCTTCACCAATAGCTTCCGTCACTCGAATAGTACGTGAAGTGCCGGCATTCATTGCTTCACCAGCTTCGAGTGATTCCTTGTCCTTGATATTTTCAAGCGAGCCATTTTCTACAACGATGCGTATCTCAGTAACTTTTAGATTGTCGTCTATTGCTTTTGTGGCTTTCTTAATCAATTCTGAGGTCTCAAAACTAACGTTGTAATAGGTACGTGCATTAATACGTTTCCAAAGCTCTTGAAACTCAGCTTTCTTATAATTGTTCTCATTGAAGATAGCTTCCTTTGGTTTGCGGGCATTCTCCGGCTTTACTGATGAAGGATTGAATACTGTATCCAGTTTATGAATAACAGTCTCTTTTATTTCATTCACCTCTTCGCCAAAGTCGAGCGTACCTTGTTGTTTATCATCGAAATATTTCTGCGTGAGTTTTCCTTTCTTCACATAGCCATACTCGATGAGAGCTTCATGCACCTCTACAGCCTTTTCAACAGTGATTTCATATTGACGTCCATCTTTTGTCTCTGCTTTCGTTCCGGCAAACAATGTTGCAGTTACTACAACAGGACGGTCATCACAAGCTTCAGCCATTTCGGTCTGCAATGCCTTTGAGAAGTTTTCATAACTTTCGCTTGCTATCACGGTCAGGATGTTTGTGTCGAATACTCGTTCTCCAAGAACATCAGCATCTTGTCGTTCACCCTTTGAGTTGACGCATAGACGCATACCACGACCTACCTCTTGACGTTTCTTTGTCACGTTGTCAGAGTTCTTGAGTGTACATATCTGAAACACATTTGGATTATCCCAACCTTCTTTTAGCGCAGAGTGAGAGAAGATGAAACGCACAGGTTCGTCAATACTCAACAAGCGAACTTTGTCTTTCATTATTAAATCGAACGCACTTTCATCATCAGCACTCTCTTTCCCTTCTTTCGAATCTTTGAAATATCCTTTCTTGTCTTTCGAAAAATATCCTTGGTGAATAAGTCCCGGCGCATTTTTCGGATTACTTAGGTAGCGTGTGTATTCGGCATCACCAAAAGTCGGCATCATTTCTTGAATTACACGCTGGTATTCTTCCTCAAACATAATTGCAAACTTACCTCTTGGTTCATCGGTATCATAATGGCGATAACTATCTACATGGTCTATGAAGAATAGTGACAATACCTTTATTCCACGACCAAACAAGTTTCGTTCACGTTCTATATGTGTACGGATGGTTTCTCTTATCTGAATGCGGCGCAACAGGTCTTCGTTTACACTTCCCACAGCATCACCTTCATACAGTTCCAATCCATTGAGGAATCTTACTTTCCCTTCCAGTCCGTCAATGCGTTCTACAATGAAGTTATTGTCATATTCTGCCAATCCTCCACTATTTTCTTTTATGTTAAAGCCTTCGCCCACCAATCTTGAAGTTTGTTTGGTAGCAGTACTTGTCTTTACATCAAAGCTGATTCTGGCTTGTGGATTACCCTTGCCGATAACTATCTCATCAAGATAGATGAAACCGTTGGTTGCAGTACTTCCCACCTGCTTGATGCCTTTTACCTCAATCTTCTTTACCAACTTCTTGTTGTAGGCGTCGATAGCATCAAGACGATACACCATGTTGTAAATGTCGCCCTTGCGGTGTGTGGCACTATAAAGAAGAGTGAATAGGGGATTGAACTTACTGATACCCTTGCGTGTGGAGTTGTCTTTGTTCACACCAAGCACGCTCTGAGGTTCATCTATTATCATGATAGGATTGGTCTGTGCCAAAATATCTATAGGGCGACGACTACCAAACTCATCTCGCTTTGAAAAGATGATACGTGCAGCACTATCTCCGGCTCGACCTTCTTTATTCTTGTCTTCGTTGATAGACGAGTTGAATGCTTGCGTGTTGACTATCATCACATGAAGTCCTGCATCACCGGCGAAGGCATCAATCTTTGACAGTTGCTTAGAGTTGTAGATGAAGTATTGCATTCGTTTGCCATATTCCCCGGCAAAGTGTTCCTCCATGCTTTCAAAACTCTTATACACACCTTCACGAATAGCAATGCTTGGCACGACGATGATAAACTTGCACCAGCCATATTTTGCATTCAGCTCATACATGGTTTTAATGTAGGTATAGGTTTTACCCGTACCTGTTTCCATCTCGATGGTGAAGGTCAAGTCATCACCTTCGAGATATTCTATAGGCTTAATGCCCTGTACCATCTGCACCGCACGCACATTCTCTGTGATAGCCGAACGCTCGATTACTATACGCTCATTGTCGAATCCGGCCACAGTAAACATGCCTCGCTTTTTACCTTGGTCTATGGTATATTTTGATGTTCCATCGCTTTTGGGTTGACCAATAAAGGCGTCAGCTACTGCACGTGCAGCATCTGTTTGGAATCGCTGATGTTTATATTGTAGTTTCATTGCTCTTGCGGATTATTTGTATCTGTGTCTTTCTTTTCTTCAGATAATTGTTTTAATTCAAGCATATATCTGTCAAAGTCGGACATGAAAATTCTATCCTGAACTATGCGATATTTCTCAAATTCGGTTTCTGCATGAAGTTTGGCTATTTCTGCAGATACAGAACCTGCATTATTAAGCAATCCATATTCAAATAGTTTTATAAAGCCATTAAGCCGATTTTCCCAGTCAGACATTGACAGAGGGATGTGGCGGAGCATCATCGATTCTGCAAAATCCAAATAAGCCGTTACCATCCTTTCCAGTTGTCCTATCTCTGTTTGGTCAAGATAGTTTTTTGCAATAGAAACATCACTTTTCTTAATTTTTCCATTTGGTCCATCAGCCCATGTAGTAAGCCCCATATGTTCCTTTTCTGCATCAGCACGCTCCACAATTAATTCGGCAGCGGTATGTCCATGAACGGCATAATGCATTTTATTCTGTACTGTAGCATAGAATCGCTTTGTTGCCGCAGAATCTCTATCATAATCAACAGCGGTAGCATAAAGGTCTGTTATTTTTTGATAAAATAGCCGTTCGCTTGAACGAATTTCTCTAATCCGCTCTAACTGTTCGTCAAAATATTTATCGGTAAGGAATGTACCACGTTTTATACGCTCTGTATCCATTGCCCACCCTTTGATGGTATAATCTTTTGCTATTTGATTAATCCATTTTCTAAACTGAACAGCTTTCTCGGAATTCACTTTAAAGCCTACCGCTATAATCATTTCAAGCGAATAATGATTTGTGTTGTAGTTTTTACCATCAAGGGCAGTTATCCAATATTTTCGGATAACTAAATTTCGCTCAAGTTCGCTGTCTTTAAATATTTTGTTGATATGGTAATTGATGGTGCGAACATCTACATCATAAAGCGTTGCCATTAATTTCTGGGTTAACCAAATATTCTCATCTTCATAGCGAATCTCTATACTATTTTCAGAATCACCTGTGCATGCTATATAATTAAGATACTCTGCAGCACTGGAACGTATAGATACTTTTTTTATATTTTTCTTAGCCATAACAACATTAAATCACTTTTATATTTTTGAATACTTCATCATCTGTCCAGTCGAGCTTTTGCTTGAATGTTTCGTAGATATTGATTTTAGCATCGTCGGCAGAGAAACTGCTGTCGCGGAAGATGACACGAAGTGGGGCTTTGTCGGCTATCGTCTCAATCACCTTTTGCGAAATCTTTTCAGAGAAACATGCTACCATGTCACCATCGTTCACCGTCCAAATGTCGCAACCGTCAATAGTCTCTTTCGCCATAGGCAGAGAGAGCTGCACGCCCCAGTCGAGCATACAGCCAAAGAGCAGGTCAAGGTCTGTGCGGTCGTTCTTCACATTGTCGAGGAACAAGTCAAGTTGGTCTTGACGATAGCTTTTAGGTGTGAAATATACTTCATTCATGTTGCTTTCGTCAAGGCGGAGTACACGGAAACCTGTATCTAATTTAGAATGTTGAATGTAGAATTTAGAATTATTTGTTTTGGACTCGTCAAACAATGTTTTTTGCTGTTTTTTTAATTCTACATTCTGCATTTTACATTCTACATTATCAAGAATCTTCTTGCCGGCACGGCGGATGCGCTCTTTACCGATTTCGCAGATGTTTTTGTAACCCGCTTTGTAGGCTTCGCTATCTTCTGCGGTTTCTTCGGGGAGTTGAACCATGATGAATTTTCGGTTGCCATTGTCCTCTGCATTGAGTTGCATTACGGCATGCGCTGTTGTGGCTGAACCTGAGAAGAAGTCAAGGACAAGAGCATTCTTGTCAAAATGTGTCATCATCTTTAGTGTGCGTAGTACAAGTCTAATATTTTTGGGATTATCAAAAGTTTTACTCTCCATAAGACTAATTAATTCACGAGTGCCATTCGAAGTTAAGAAATCGCTATCCCACCAAGTTGTGACGGTTTGTCTCGTTTCCTTGGCATCTTCTAAATAATATTTTTGCTGAAGGTTATTTGTAGTTACTTCAATTAGCCCTTCATTGTATTTCTTTTGCATCGTTTCTTTGGAATATCTCCAATAACCTGTTACCCCCATAAATTCATAATGAGGATTGCCCTTCTTTGCACCACCAGGGCCATCAACTGGAGCTAATTTATAAAATCCTCTCGAATCCTCCTTATTAAATCCATTAAGAATAGGGTCTTCACCTATTTGTTTATGATTAGCAAATACAACATCAATATTCTTTGCTAAGAACAACAAATGATTATGATTCTCTGATATTATTCTATCATTAGAAACTGATGCACGT